>DASZOV010000068.1:0-1757 GCA_035550595.1 Vicinamibacterales bacterium | reverse complement strand
TGTCGGCGTACCAGCGCGACCGCCAGGTCTTGTTGAACCCGAGCCGGAACCCGTACGGATGAACTTTCTGCCCCATAACTTCTCAGCCCTCGCTCGGCCGTTCGCGGCCGCGCCCGGTCACTCGCCTTCGGTCTTGGCCTTCGCCTTCGCCGGTGTCTTGGCCGCACGCCGCGGCCGTCCAGCCGGCGCGCCCGCCTTCGGCCGGCGCTCGCCGACCTCGACCGTCAGGTGCGCCATGCGCTTGACGACGCGGAACGCGCGGCCCATCGGGGCCGGACGAATACGCTTCATGCTCGGCCCCTGATCGGCCCAGCACGCCGCCACGTAGAGCCGATCCACGTCGCCGCCGAAGTCCTCGCGCTGCTCGACGTTGGCCACGGCCGACCGCAGCGTCTTCTCGATGTCGTGCGCGATGAGCTTCCGCGAGTAGCGCAGCGTCGCGAGCGCCTCGGCGACGTCGCGGCCGCGGATCTGATCGAGCACGAGCCCCGCCTTCTGGGCCGACGTGCGGATGTACCGCGAAGTCGCGCGTGCGGTCGCCATCACGCGCCTCCCTTGGTGGCCGCCATCTGCGCCGCCTTCTCGGCCTTGGTCGTGTGGCCCTTGAAGAAACGCGTCGGCGCGAACTCGCCGAGCTTCTGCCCGACCATGTTCTCGGTGATGTACACCGGGATGAACTTCTTGCCGTTGTGCACGGCGACCGTGTGACCGATCATCTCCGGCACGACGGTCGACCGCCGCGACCAGGTCTTGATGACCTTCTTCTCGCTCTCGCGGTTCATCGCCTCCACCTTCTCGAGGAGGTGAACGTCGATGAACGGGCCCTTCTTCAGTGACCTACCCATAAATCGCTCTCAGTCAACTTCGAAATTCGAACGTCGAACTTCGAAAGAAAATGCCCGCCGAACTACTTCTTGCGCCGCTGCACGATGAACGCATCACCGCGCTTGTTGCGCCGCGTCTTGTAGCCCTTGGTCGGCGTGCCCCATGGCGTCACCGGATGCCGTCCGCCCGAGGTCTTGCCTTCGCCACCGCCGAGCGGATGGTCGACCGGGTTCATCGCGACGCCGCGCACGTGCGGCCGCTGCCCGAGCCACCGGCTCCGGCCCGCCTTGCCGATCGACACGTTCTCGTGGTCGATGTTGCCGACCTGCCCCACGGTCGCCAGGCACTCGACGCCGATGAGCCGGATCTCGCTCGAAGGCATCTTCACCGACGCGTAGGCGCCTTCCTTGGCCACGAGCTGCACGGCCGATCCGGCCGACCGCGCGATCTGGCCGCCCTTGCCCGGCTTCAGCTCGACGTTGTGAATCATCGTGCCGAGCGGGATGTTCTTGAGCGGCAGGCAGTTGCCCGGCAGGATGTCGGCGTTCGGCCCCGACATCACCGGATCGCCCACCTTCAACCCGACCGGATGGAGGATGTAGCGCTTCTCGCCGTCGGCGTAGGTGACGAGCGCGATGCGCGCCGACCGGTTCGGGTCGTACTCGACCGTCGACACGCGGCCCGGCACGCCGAACTTGTCGCGCTTGAAGTCGATCACGCGGTAGTTCCGCTTGTGGCCGCCGCCGCGCCACCATGAGGTGAGCTCGCCGCGGTTGTTGCGCCCACCCGACCGGCCGAGCGGCTCGACGAGCGGCTTGTACGGCGTCGACGTCGTGATCTCGTCGAACGTCTGCACGCTCTGGAACCGGCGACCAGCGGACGTCGGCTTGTACTTCCGAATAGGCATGACTGCGATCCCTCGATTCGAGGCC
>DASZOV010000067.1:0-30957 GCA_035550595.1 Vicinamibacterales bacterium | reverse complement strand
AATACGACGTCGAACCAGATCGGCAACACGCCGAACTCGACCGCGACGACTGTCCGCTACGGCAACCTGCAGGACATCGGCGGCGCCGGTCTGCAGACGCAGGCGGCCCCGGCGCTCGTCATCTTCAAGTACGACTCGGCGTTGCCGGCCTCCATGCAGTGGAACGCGGGCGCGCAGTTCGCGCTGCCGTGGGCCTCGTCGCTCGACGTGTCCTACGTCGGGTCGCACGGCTACAACCTGATGAACCCGTTCAACCAGACGATCGACCTGAACGCGCCGGACCTCGGGGCGGCTTACCTGCCCGAGAACCAGGATCCGACGCGCGCGCCGTCGACCAACGGATCGAGCGCGGTCACGACCGACCTGATGCGGCCCTACCAGGGCTTCGGATCGATCGGCATGCAGTGGGGCCGGTTCTGGAACACGTTCCACTCGATCCAGACGTCCTTCAACCGCCGCTTCTCGAACGGTCTGTCGTTCGGGCTGAACTACACGCTCACGCTCGATCAGCGCGGCACGAACACGCTGAACTCGCAGAACGGGCTGAAGCTCATCCACAACGCGGACGGCACCTACTCGGACGACCCGTCGTGGGCCCAGGCCGAGGATCTCTTGTCGAACAACGGCCTGCGCCGTCACATCATCAAGGGCAACTTCACGTGGGACCTGCCTGACGTCTGGCAGGACGCGTCGGGTGCCAAGAAGGCCGTGGGCCTCGTGCTGAACGACTGGATGCTGTCGGGCGTGCTCACGGCTGGTTCCGGCAACCCGTACTCGATCGGCTACCAGTACCAGACCGGTGGATCGAACATCAATCTGACGGGTTCGCCGAGCTACGCGGCGCGCACGGTGATCGTGCCGGGCGCCGACATGGGTAGTGGCTGCTCGGACAACCAGTACGCGCAGTTCAACGTGAACGCGTTCGCGGGTCCGTTGCCTGGCAGCACGGGCCTCGAGTCCGGCCAGAACTACATGGTTGGCTGCCCGGATCACACGATCGACCTCACGCTCGTCCGGAACTTCCGGCTGGGCGGCGGCCGCGCGATCCAGATCCGTGCCGACGCGTTCAACGCGTTCAACGTGCTCGTCTACAACGGCCGGCAGACGACCTTGCAGCTCGTCAGCCCGACGAACCAGACGGTGCGCAACGCGCAGTACAACGCGGACGGTTCGATCAACTCGTCGCGCCTCCAGCCCAACCAGGCTGGGTTCGGCGCGGTCAGTGGCGCGCAGGCGATGCGAAGCATGCAACTGCAAGTGCGGTTCATGTTCTAGAAAGGCACTTGCAACTTCGAACTTCGAACTTCGAATTTCGAAGGGACGAGGCGCCTTCGGCGCATCTCGTTCAAGGCGAGGCCTCTTTCACTCCCAACGCGCGGGGCGGGCCGTCCGGTCCGTCCCGCGTGCGACACTCCGCCCACGCGCGTCTGCGCGCGGACGGGACACAAAAAAAACGGCGCGGATGGGAGTGACCCCTCCGCGCCGTTTCTTCCGTTTCGGAACCTGGAACCGTGGAACCCCAGTTCGAAGTTCAAAGTTCCAAGTTCGAAGTTGCTCTAAATCACTCCCGCCTTCTTCATCACCGCCATCGTCGTGTCGTAGCCGAGCTTGGCGGCCTCTTCAGCGGACATGTCGGGGGGGATGCGGCCGAGCGGCTCGGGCGAGACGCCGTCCGTGTAGCCGATCTTCTGCAATGCCTGCAGGAAGCCGACGAGATCGATGCTGCCTTCGCCGGGCATCAGCCGCATGTTGTCGCGCACCTCTTCGGGGGGCATCGGCTTGGCGTCCGAGATGTGGACGTGGACGATGCGCGCCTTGTCGGTGGACGTGATGTCGGCGATCGTCCCCTCGGAATGATGCCAGTGCCACACGTCGAGGATGACGCCGATGTTCTCGCCGCCATCTTTGCCGAGCGCGACCGTCTCGGGCAGGGTCCAGATGAACGGGATGCGCGGTCCGCCACCGCCGCGCCGGCCGCCACCGCGGCGTCCGCCCTCGCGTCCGTTGCCCTCGCCGCCAGCCGGTGCCGCCGGCGCGGCGCCCGGCACGCCCCGTGGTCCGCCGCCGCGCGGCGCGCCACCGGGGCCGCCCTCGCGCATGTACAGCGGACCGAGGAACTCGAGCCCCAGCCGCACGTCGGACTTGGCGAGCGCCGCCGAGATCTTCTTCAGCCGCCCGACGACGAGCTCGCGCTGCTGCTCTTTGGGCAGCGCGCTCGCGGGCGAGAGCGTCGTCATCCACTTGTGACAACCGATCGCCGCGCTGAACGCCGCGTCCTCTTCCAGTTGCGCGAGCTGCGCGTCGAAGGCGTCCTCTTCGCCGCCGAACGGCCCACGCATCGGCAGGTTCGTGATCGTCGGCACGATCTTCAGGCGATCGAAGAGCGCCTTGGTCGCATCGACGCCGGCTTCTTTCGCCGGCGCGAAATCCCAGTCGACGCCGCCGTAGCCGATCTTCGCCGCCAGCTCCGCCTTGGCCGGCCAGGGGCCGACGCGCGGAGCGACCGCGCCGTTGAGCGAGATGAACATGTGGCCCGACGAGCTCTGTGCCGCGAGGCCGCGACTCGACGACACGACCGCAGCGGCCGCCGCTGCAACCGCCGTCCGCTCGAGGAAGTCCCGTCGCGTGATCAATCCGTGCATTGCATTCCCCTCCTCCGTTCGTGCCGAACGGCGTGCATCCGCGCCGAATGCGGGCTCAGCATACACCAGCGATGGGCCGCGGACGCGGCGTCGCGCGTGCCGAGGACCGTGCGGTGGATAGGACAAATCGCACCAAATATGAAAAATGATACGGCCGTGTATTTGGGGGTACGTTGGACGGAAAATCCACTACACTCGAACCCGTTCGCGGAGGAGGAGAGCCGGCGTGGCGCCGGATCCGCCAGCCGGGCGACACGCGCGGCTGGTGCCGCATCCGGCGCCACGACGCGAACGGTTCCACACAAGTACGGGTCGTCGATGTGCGTCCGCTTCCGCGGACGCGCGCCGGCGGCCGCCAGAGGTCCGGCCGCCTCGTTCGATACGCGCCGAGCGTAGCCCCTCGGACGCGTAGCCCGCTCGAACGGACGGTCGGAAAGAACAGGCACCGCACGTCTTGCGGTGTCTGTTCTTGTTTTGTACTGGCGCTTCTGGTTCAAGGTTCCGCGGTTCCAGGGTTCAACGTTCGACACGCCGGGTTCCGGGTTCATCGGGTTCCGGGTTCGCGGCGCGTGACTTCGGCGTGCGCCGACGTTCCAGGTTCCGGGTTCGCGGCGCGGCACTTCGTGCGCGCCGGAGTTCCAGGTTCCGCGAGAGACAAAGATGCGCCGAAGGCGCTTCCTCCATTCGAAGTTCAAAGTTCGAAGTTCGAAGTTGCCCCATATACACTGATCCTGTGTCTGACGCGTCACCGAGCGCGGTGCTCCACGTCCGCGATCTGAAGAAGGCCTATCGCGACGTCGTCGCGGTCAACGGGCTGGACCTCGACGTCCAGGCCGGTGAGTGTTTCGGCCTGCTCGGGCCGAACGGGGCGGGGAAGACGACGACCATCGAGATCTGCGAGGGCCTGACGGCCGCGGACTCGGGCACGGTCGAAGTGCTCGGTCTCGGCTGGGAGCGCGATGCCGATGAGCTGCGTCAGCGACTCGGCATCCAGTTGCAGGAGACGCAGCTCTCCGACAAGCTCACCGTTCTCGAGACCGTGACGCTCTTTCGCAGCTTCTTCCGCCAAGGGCCGCCGCCGGCCGAGGCCGTGGGGCTCGTCGAGCTCCAGGAGAAACAGCACGCGCGCGTGGGTGCGCTCTCGGGCGGGCAGAAGCAGCGGCTCGCGCTCGCCTGTGCGCTCGTCGGAAATCCCGATCTGCTCTTTCTCGACGAGCCGACGACGGGCCTTGATCCGCAGGCGCGCCGGCAGCTCTGGGATCTCATCGAACAGTTCAAGCGCGACGGACGGACGATTCTCTTGACGACGCACTACATGGATGAAGCGGAGCAGTTGTGCGAACGCGTCGCGATCATGGACCACGGCCGCGCCATTGCCCGCGGCACGCCGCGCGAGCTCGTCGCGTCGATCGGCATCGAGCACGTCGTCGAGTTCTCGGCCGCGCGCGAACCGGAGCTGGCGCCAATGGCCGCGATTCCCGGCGTGCGCGACGTCCGGTCGTCGTCGTCCGGCATCCAGATGCAGGTGACCGAACTGCACCGCGCCGTGCCCGCGCTCCTCGCGGAGCTCGATCGCCAGCAGTTGCCGTTGACGGAACTGCGCACGCACTCAGCGACACTCGAAGATGTATTCGTCGTGCTCACCGGGAGGCATCTCCGCGATGGCTAACGGTGCGTGGCGATGGCGGGCGCTCGGCCAGCTCACGCTGCTGCGCTTCCGCGAGTTCATCCGTGAGCCCGAGGCGCTGTTCTGGGGGCTCGCCTTTCCGGTCCTCCTCGCGACCGGGCTCGGCATCGCGTTCCGCAATCAGCCGGCCGAGTCCGTCCACGTCGCGGCCGTGACGCCGGAGCTCGTTGCCGCGCTCCGGCAGGATCATCAGCTCGTCGTCGACCAGTTGTCGCCTGATGCGGCTCAGGCCGCGCTTCGTGCCGGGACCGTCGCGCTCGTCGTCGAGCCAGCGACCGAGGGTGAGGGCGTCGTCTATCGGTACGACGACACGAATCCGGACGGCCGGACCGCGCGGACGCTCGTCGATCGCGCGGTGCAACGCGCGGCGGGACGTCGCGATCCCGTCGCGGCTGCCGACGACGTGTCGAGAGCGCCAGGCGCGCGGTACATCGACTTCCTCATTCCCGGGCTCGTCGGGATGGGCATCATGGGCAACGCGATCTGGGGCCTTGGCTTCTCGATCGTCGACACGCGCCGCCGCAAGCTCATGAAGCGCATCGTCGCGACGCCGATGCCGCGGTGGACGTATCTCTCGTCGTTCCTCTTGTGGCGGATGCTGCTGCTCGGCGTCGAAGTCGGCGTGCCGGTCGTCTTCGGCGCGGTGGCGTTCGGCGTGCCGGTGCGTGGATCGATCGTGCAGTTGGCGATCATCTGCATCCTCGGGTCACTCGCGATGAGCGCGCTCGGCCTGCTCATCGCGTCGCGCGCGCGCACGATCGAGGGCGTGTCGGGCGTCATGAACCTGATCATGATGCCGATGTGGATTCTGTCCGGCGTGTTCTTCTCGTCGCAGCGATTCCCCGATGCCGTGCAGCCGCTCATCCGCATCCTGCCGCTCACGGCGCTGGTCGACGCAGTGCGCGCGAACATGCTGCAGGCCACGAGCCTCGCGCACCTCGGCCCGCAACTGGCCGCGCTCTTCGGATGCCTGGTCGTCTGTTTCAGCGCGGCCATGGCGCTGTTCCGCTGGCGGTAGACCGCCGACACGGCGTGTGCTTGTCCGGGCGCCAGCCCCGGTTCTTGCGCGATCGGTCACAATGGCAACATGCGCATTCGCATGATCAAGAAGACGCTCGTGGACGGATCCGACTGCCCGAAGTGCGCCGAGGCGACACGGTATCTCGAATCCCGCGGGCTGTGGGATCGCATCGACGAGGTCGTCTGGGCGAAGGAAGACGATCCGTCCAGTCCCGGCATGGTCGAAGCGGCGCGGCTCGGTGTCGATCGCGCGCCGTTCTTCGTCGTCGACGCCGATGGTCGTGAAGACGTGTACACCAGCGTGCTGCAGCTCGTGCGCGAGCGGCTCGGCCGGACGGTGTCGGTCGCCGAGCGGGCGCAAGACATCGATGCCGACGACGTCGGCGGGATCTGACCGATAATCAACGCATGGCGCTCGATCTCGATACCATCGCGGCCCGCGCGGCTCAGCTCGCCGGCCGCGATCCGCGCGACATTCTGCAGATCGCCCTCGATGAGTACGCGCCGTCGGTGGCGATCTCGTTCAGCGGCGCCGAGGACGTCGCGCTCATCGACATGGCCGCATCGATCGGACGGCCGTTCCAGATCTTCTCGCTCGACACCGGGCGGCTGCACCCGGAGACGTATCGATTCCTCGACACCGTGCGCGACCGGTATGGCATCCCGATCGACGTTTACTTTCCGCAGCCCGACGCGGTCGAGCGGCTGGTGCGCGAGAAAGGGCTGTTCTCGTTCTATCGCGACGGCCACAAGGAATGCTGCGGCATCCGGAAGGTCGAGCCGCTCGTCCGCGCATTGGCGCCCCTTGCCGCGTGGATCACGGGACAGCGTCAGGACCAGAGCCCCGGCACGCGCGCCGCGATTCCTGTCATCCAGATCGATCGCACGTTCGGCACGCCTGACCGTCCGCTCGTCAAGTTCAATCCGCTCGCGCGCTGGACGTCGCAGCAGGTCTGGGCGTACATCCGCGCGCACGACGTGCCCTACAACCCGCTCCACGATCGCGGCTTCGTCTCGATCGGCTGCGAGCCCTGCACGCGCCCGGTCAACCCGGGTCAGCACGAGCGCGAGGGACGTTGGTGGTGGGAAGAAGAAACCCGCAAGGAGTGCGGCCTGCACGCCGGGAACGTCGAAGCGCAGGCGGCGCGATAAAAAAGTAGACACGGACGCGCAGGCGGGTAAGAGCCTGCGTGTCCGTGTCATCTTTTATTGCTTGCTCGCGGGGCCCCACCCCCGCTCGCCCGCTCAGCGCTCTCGCTACGCTCGAGGCTTCGCGGACGTCATTGGTGCGCTTCGCCACCCTCGCTACGCTCGGGGGCTCGCGGTATCAACTTCTTTAACTGGTCTTCTCAACCGACAGCACGTCCGCTCGGGCCTGGGCGCGGGCGACGGTGACGGCGTGCGCGGCGTTGATGCCCGGGTTGGACATCGCGATCGCGTCGGCCAGCGTGCGATGCTCGTTGAGCACGCGGTGCTTCAAGACAACGAACGGAACCTGCGTGTTGTGCGAGGCGTAGGCAACCGTAGCGAACGCCTCGCCGCTCGTGAAGCCCTTGGCCGCCATCTCCATGTTCGTGCCTTGCGTCAGGACGGGCGCGAGCCGGTCACGAAGGGCAGGCGCCGTCGCGGGCACTCCCGCGGCTTCACGCGCGATCGCGGACTCCGCGCGAGACGATGACGCGCGCGGCGTTGACGTAGTCGTCGCGTTCGCGGTCGGCGAGACGACGGCTGGAGCCGTCGCGTTGATGTTGCGATTGGTGAGGTGCGGTCCGACCCAGACACCCAACGCCATGGCGCCGATGAATCCCGCAACGAGACCGGTAGCTTTGCCCAACGTCATAGTCCACCTCCATCGATGAGCTGGCCCCTCTCAGTGCAAGATGCGTGACAGGCCGGTGTTGCTTCGAAAACACACAAAAAATGGCCTGAAATGATGCGATCCAATGTGATGGACGAATCACATGCCGATCGTGCCCGCGATGAGGAAGGAAATGCACGGTTGCCGCCCGCCGACATTCGACGCGTGATCGCCTGGCTTCCGCTCGCCGCCACAGATGGATATGCTGGTGCCACTCCGGAGTGTGACCATGGATCGCAGGACGTTTCTCGGCACGGTCGGCGCCGCGCTCGTCGCGGCTCGGCATCTCGGCGCCGCGTCGCTCGGACGCATCGGCGCGCAGCTCTACACCGTTCGCGGAGATCTCGAAAAAGACTTCGACGGCACGATCGCCAAGGTCGCGGCGATTGGCTATGAAGAGGTCGAGTTCGCCGGGTACTTCAATCACACGCCGGCGCAGGTGCGTGACGCGTTGCAGAAGAACGGTCTCTCCGCGCCGTCGGCGCACGTCGATTACGCGACGATGAGCAACGGCTGGGCGGGCGTTGTCGAGACCGCGCACGCCATCGGCCATGAGTTCCTCGTCATTCCCTGGATCGACGAGTCGCTGCGCACGCCGGAGTTCTGGCCGAAGCTCGCTGACCAGTTGAACCACGCGGGTGAAGCGACGAAAGCGGCGGGCATCCAGCTCGCGTATCACAACCACAACTTCGAGTTCGCGCCGACGGCCAACGGCCGGCGTCCCTACGACATCCTGCTCGAGCGCTGCGATCCCGCGCTCGTGAAGATGGAGCCGGACCTCTGCTGGATGACGGTCGGCGGCGCCGATCCCGTCGACTACTTCCATCGGTATCCGGGCAGGTTCCCGCTCGTACACGTCAAGGGCATGTCGAAGCACGAGCCAGTGGGATCGACGCCACTGCCCATCGACCAGGTACTGCCCGACATCACCGAGGTCGGACACAACGACATCGTCGATTGGGCGCGCATCTTCGCCGACGCGAGCGAAGCCGGCATCCGGCACTACTTCGTCGAACAGGACGTGTCGAAGTCGCCGTTCGACAGCCTCGCGATGAGCTATCGGTACCTGCGCGGGTTGCAGTTCTGATGAGACGAGCGGCACGACGCGCAGCGTGGATCGCAGCGGCGGTGGCGCTCGCCGCCGGTGTCTTGGTCGTCGCGACGGATGCGCGTCTCGCGGCGCGTGCCGTGACGTCGGCGCCGACGGCCGCGCCGGAGTCCGCCGACGCGCTCGTCTCGCGCGCGGTAGTGGAAGCGCGCGCCGACCGCAAGGTGGTGCTGATCGAGTTCGGCGCGTCGTGGTGCGTCTGGTGCCGGCACTTCCAGGACTTCGTCCACGCGCCAGCGGTCCGCGACATCATCACGGACAACTACGTGCTCGTGAATCTCACCGTGCAGGAACGCGAGGACAAGGTGGCGCTCGAAAATCCCGGCGGCGCCGAGGCAATGGCGACGTGGGGCGGCGCGAACGCCGGGCTGCCGTTCTACGTGTTCCTCGATGCGACCGGCGCCAAGATCGCCGACTCCAATGCGATGCCAGGCGGCCAGAACATCGGGTTTCCCGCGACGCCGGTCGAGCGTGACGCGTTTCTCGGCGTCCTCGCCAAGACCGCGCCGCGCCTCGACGTCTCACGGCGCGCCGCCTTGCGCGGCTATCTCACCAGCGTGATCGCGCAGTGACGGGCGAGACGACGAGGTTCGCGCCGCGCGTGGCGCTGGTTACGGGCGCGGGCAGCGGCATCGGCCGTGCCGTGGCCGTCGGACTTGCCGATGACGGCTGGTCCGTCGTCCTGGCCGGACGCCGGGCCGCGCCGCTCGAGGAGACCGCGGAACGCGTACGTGCCGCCGGCGGCCGCGCGCTTGCCGTGCCGACCGACGTCAGCGACGTCGACGCAGTGCGCGGGCTTTTCGATCGCATCAGCGCGGAATTCGGCCGCCTCGACCTGCTCTTCAACAACGCCGGCATGAGCGCGCCAGCCGTGCCGCTCGACGAAGTCACGCCGGCGCAGTGGCAGGCAGTCGTCGGCGTCAATCTCACGGGCGCGTTCCTCTGCACGCAGCAGGCCTTCGCGCTCATGAAGCGCCAGCAGCCGCGCGGCGGCCGCATCATCAACAACGGCTCGATCTCCGCCACCGCGCCACGACCCTTCTCGGCGCCCTATACGGCGACCAAGCACGCCATCACCGGCCTCACCAAGTCGACCGCGCTCGACGGCCGCCCGTTCGACATCGCCTGCGGCCAGATCGACATCGGCAACGCAGCCACGGAGATGGCCGCGAAGATGGCGCACGGTGTGCCGCAAGCCAACGGCACGATCGCCGTCGAACCCCTCCTCGACCTCTCCCACGTCGTCCGCGCCGTCCGTTACATGGCGGATCTTCCGCTCGACGCGAACGTGCTGTTCCTCACCGTGATGGCAACGAAGATGCCGTTCGTAGGAAGAGGCTGAGACAAGTCAGAAGTTGGAAGCCAGAAGCCAGAAGTGCGGAGGCGCCTGCGGCGCATCATTCCAATCAATAAAAGATGACACCGCGAGCCCCCGAGCGTAGCGAGGGCGGCGAGCGATCAAGAGAAGTCCGCGAAGCCCGCGAAGCGGCGCTGAGCGGGCGCGCGGGGGTGGGGCCCCGCGCGCAAGTAAACAAAGATGACAGCCCTCGGCTTCTACGCGAAGTGAATCCACACTGACAGGATCGCCACGGCGACGACGAGCGTCATGACGACGTCGGAGGTCGTGCCGCGGAGCGCGCGGATGCCGGCTGGCGACCAGTCGAAGGTCAGGTCCTTCACCTGTTCGACGGCTGGGCGGTGTTCGGTCTTGCTCAACACCACCATCAGCAGGATGCAGAACACGAAGACGACGATGGCGAAGTTGAGGAAGCTGAACTGGGCGACGGGCGCGAGCACGCCGAGGTTCCAGTGGAGCGCGTCGCGGGCCACGTCGAGCAGAAAGCGCGCGGCGCCGATGATGCCGCCGCTCACGAGCGTCACGAACGCCGCCTGAGCCGTGGCGCCTCGCCACAACACGCCGACGAGGAACACCGCCGTGATCGGCGCCGCCACGTACGCCTGCACGCTCTGCAGGTATTGATAGAGCTGGTTGCTGAGGTAGGGGATGACCGGGATCCAGAGGATGCTCAGCGCCACGATGACGCCGGTCGTGATGCGGCCGAACAGCACGAGCTGCGACTCGCTGCGGTTGGGATTCGCCTTCTTGTAGAAGTCGATCGTGATGAGCGTCGAGCACGAGTTCAGCACCGAGCTCATCGCCGACATCAGCGCGGCCATCAGCGCCGCGACGAGCAATCCCTTCAGGCCCGGTGGCAGGAGTCGCAGCACGAGCGTCGGGAACGCATTGTCGCCGGTGACTTCAGTGGGGAAGAGCGCCTTCGCGATGAGACCGGGCAGCACCAGGATGAAGAGCGGCAGAATCTTCATTGCCGCGCAGAGCAGCGTGCCCTTGCGCGCGTCGGACACGCTCTTCGCGCTCAGCGTCTTCTGCACGATCGACTGGTCCGTACACCAGTACCAGATGCCGAGGATCAGCACGCCGACCGTCGTCCCGATCCAGGGATAGGTCGGGTCGCTGAGCGGCTTGATCATGTGGAAGAAGTCCGGCGGCAGGGCCGCGCGCAGGCCGGCGAAGCCGCCGACTTCGTGCAGGCCGATGATGCTCAGCGTCGCCGCGCCGGCGATGAGGATGATCGACTGGAAGAGATCCGTGTAGATCACGGCCGCCAGACCGCCGCTCACCGTGTAGATGCCCGTCAACACCACCAGCAGAATCGACGTCGTCAGATAGTTCCAGCCCGCGACGTCGCGCATGAGGATGGCGCCCGCGTACAGGTGGACCGAGATCTTCGTGAAGACGTACGCGAAGAGCGAGATGAGCGTCAGGTAGCGGCGCGACCGCGCATCGAACCGGCGCTCGAGGAACTCCGGCATCGTGAAGACTTTCGTGCGCAGGTAGTAGGGCACGAACAGCCAGCCGAGCAGAAACAGGCAGAACGCCGCGCCCAGTTCGTAGCAGGCGACCGCGAGTCCCGACGAGGCGCCCGAGCCGGCGAGGCCGATGAAGTGCTCGCTCGAGATGTTCGTCGAGAAGAGCGAGGCGCCGACGGCGAACCAACCGACGTGCTGGCCCGCCAGGAAATATTCACGCGTCGTGCTCTTGCGCCGGGAGTGATAGAAGCCGATGGCGAGGACGACCGCGAAGTAGGCGCCGATGATGAGTCCGTCGAGCATGCCGTGTCACCCGCGCGCCCTGCGGCAGCGCGCCGAAAAAGGCCGATCCGGTTCGGGGCGCATTGTATGCGATCGGTTCGGGCACCGCTGATAGGATGTCGGCGGAGCGCGTCGCGGAGTGGCCTACGATCTCGTCGTTGTCGGAACCGGCTTCGCCTCGTCGTTTTTCCTTGCGGAGTATCTCGCCCGCGCGCCGCGCGCCGCGCGCGTGCTCGTCCTCGAGCGCGGCTTCCGCGACACACGCGCGTGGCAACTCGAACATCGGCGCACGACCCGCCTCGACGCGGACACGACCTTCCGCCGCAGCGGATCGCTCGACAAGCAGTGGACGTTCACGCTGGGCTTCGGCGGCGGATCGAACTGCTGGTGGGGCTGCACGCCGCGGCTCATGCCCGCGGACTTCGCGTTGAAGACGCGCTACGGCGTCGGCGAGGACTGGCCGATGACCTACGCCGATCTCGAGCCGTTCTACGAGCGTGTCGAAGCCGTGATGGCGATCGCCGGATCCGATCGCGCCCCGTACCCACGTCGCGCGCCGCCGCCGCAGCCGCCACATCGGCTGTCGGACCCCGATCGCCTGCTCGCCGCCGCCTATCCAGACGCGTACTTTCCACAGCCCACCGCGCGTGCGCGTGTCGCCACGGGCATGCGTCCGGCCTGCTGCGCGAACGGCGTGTGCGGACTCTGTCCCATCGACGCGAAGTTCACGATCGAGAACGGACTCGCCGGTGTCTACACCGACCCGCGCGTGACCCTGCGATTGGGCGCCGACGTTCAGTCGCTCGACATCCAGGCCGGCCGCGCGACCGCCGTCATCATGAAGGGCGACTCCACGCACGCGCGAACTGCGGCCGACGAGCGCATCGCGGCCGACCTCGTCGTTCTCGGCGCCGGCGCGATCTTCAATCCGGCCATCCTGCTGCGCTCCGGACTCACACACGCGCGTCTCGGCCGCCGGCTCTTCGAGCAGGTGAGCCTCATGGCGAAGATCGATCTCGACGGCGTCGACGGCTTCCAGGGCAGCACCGTCTTCACCGCCAACGGTTACATGCTGTACGACGGACCGCATCGCGCCCGTCATGCGGCGTGCCTGATGGAGAGCTGGAACCGGCCCGACGAACTGCGATGGGAGCCCGGACGCGAACGGCAGCTCCTCACTATCAAGTTCATCTTCGAAGACCTGCCCGACGACCGGAACGGGATTACACTCGACGCCGACGGCATGCCGGTGTTGCACTTCGAGGGATACAGCGACTACGCGCGGCGTGGCTTCGACGCGGTGCGCTCCGAACTCGACACGCTCCTGGCGCCGCTGCCGGTCGAGCGCGTGGCGTTCGGACCGGATCCGCTCCCGACCGAGGGACACATCCTCGGCACCGTGATGATGGGTGACGATCCCTCGACGAGCGTCGTCGATCGCTGGATGGTGCATCACACGGTGCGCAATCTCGTCGTGCTCGGCGGCAGCGCGTTTCCCACCGGCTCGCCGGCCAACCCGACGCTCACGATCAGCGCGCTCGCGCTCTGGAGTGCGGATCATCTCTTCGCGTGACGTCATGACGGCTGGGCAATCGCGATTCACCCGACGGCAGGTGCTGGTGGGCGGCGCGGCCGTGGCGACGGCCGCAGCGCTCGGCGGCGGCTACGAGTGGCGGCGCCTCCGCCATCCCGGTGCCGGGGACGTGGCGCGCCTCATTCGGCGGCGGCTCGGCCATCTCCAGTTTCGCGCCGACGCGGTCGAGCGTTTCGCGCGTGAGTACGTGGCACGTTACGGTCCGCAGGCGATGGCGGCACATACGCGCGCGACCTTCGGCGGTCTTTTCGAGATCGACGCGCTCCGGCGTCATCTCCCGCTCGATCGGCAACAGACGATCGTGACGTTCGAGCGCCGTACGATCAGCTACTTCCTTCGATCGACCGACTACTTCCAGGTGCCGTCCGGATCGCCCGTGAGCTACGTCGCGTTCCCCGATCCGTACGAACGACCGTGCGCGAATCCGTTCGCGGATCTGCGTTCATGATCGCCGCGACGGAACGCGCTCGTCTGCACGGGTGGCTGCGCGCCGCTCTTGCCGCGCTGACGGTTGTGTTGGCGCTGGTGTACCTCGCGGCGGAACGGCGGATCGGTCCGTTCGGATTTCCGCTGGACGACGCGTGGATCCATGCGCAGTTCGCGACGAACCTGGCGCACGGGCACGGCCTCGCGTTCAACGCCGGCGAGCCGAGCACCGGATCGACCTCGCCGCTCTGGACGGCATTGCTCGCACTGCCGATCGCGCTCGGCATCTCGGCCGTCACTGCGGCGAAGACGATGGGCATCGTGCTGGCGGCGATTGCGGCGATCCTGGCGTTCGACCTCGCGCGGCTGCTCTCCGGATCGACGGCGGCGGGCTGCGTGGCGGGCGGCGCGGTGGCATGTTCCGCGCGGCTGACCTGGGGCGCCGTGTCCGGCATGGAGGTGCCGCTCGACGTCGCGCTCGTCGTGTTGACGCTCGTGGTGTTCGTGCGCGACGAGGGCGAACGCGGCTGGATCTGGGGATTGCTGGCCGGCCTCGCCACGCTCGCGCGGCCGGAGACCGGCGTGCTGTTTCCGATTCTCGCGGGCGTCGTGCTCACGTCTGGAAGTCGTCTCGGCTCGCGTGCGCGGCTGCGCGGCGTCATCGCGCCGGCGACGTGGGCGTTCGTCGTCGTGGTCGCGGTCGACCTCGTCATCAATGTCCTCGTGTCCGGCCGGCCGTTACCAGCGACGTTCTACGCGAAGACGGCGGGCGCGGGGCTCTTCAACGCCATCGGCCGATTCGACGTGGCCGAAATCGCACGATCGATCACGAGCCGTCCGCTCGCCACGCTCAACGCGTTCGTCCGCTTCACCGTGGAGCAGAGCGCCATCGCCTTCCTCTTCGTGCTCGTTGGACTGTTGGCCACGGTCGGCGTCCTCGGCCGTCCGCGCCGGCTCGCCGGTGTGGCCGTGCCGCTGTTTCTCGTGCTGTCGCCGATCGTCGTCGGCGCCGTCGCGCCGATCCCGCACTACTTCCTGCAAGACGGACGCTACGTCGCGCACTTGCTCGCGCTGTTCTTCGTCGTGGCGGCCGTGGGCACGGCGGAGTTGGCCGGACGGGCGCGGTATCCGTCGATCGTCTGGGGACTTGCGATCCTCGCGATCGTACGGCTGCTTTCGCAGGACGTGAGCTATGCGCCGACGTATGCGGCGCAGGTCGACAACATCAACCGCTTACACGTCGCCATGGGTGAGTGGCTGGCGACGCACACGGCGCCCACCGATGCGATCGCGACCAACGACATCGGCGCGATTGGATTCTTCTCCGGCCGGCGCGTGATCGATCTCGAAGGACTGGTGACGCCCGCCGTGCTGCCGTATCGCGCGCAACGCGCGTACGTCTCGTTCGTCGAACACGCGCGGCCCGCATGGCTCGTCATATTTCCCGAGTGGTATCCGGAGCTCGCCGCACGGACCGATCTCTTTCACGAGGTGTCGCGAATCACCGTGCCACACGTCTCGGCGGCGCACGATTCGCTGGTCGTGTACGCGACGCCGTGGACGCCGGCGACCGAGGCGGCTACGGTCGGGCCGTGAGGCGTGGCACGACGATCATGCCCAGCGCGAACCCGGCGAGCGCGACGACGAACAGCCACGGCCGGCGGGGATAGGCGAGCGTGACGTCGTAGGTGCCGTCGAAGGGCGCGGTGAAGGCGAGCTGGCCGTCGACGTCCATGAGCGGCACGGCGGTGCCGCGGGCGGACGCCGTCCAGGCCGGATAGTAGTTCGTCCGGACGACGACGCGATCGCCGGCATGGACGTCGCTGAGGGCGATGCGCGCGCCGAGCGGATCGTGTTCGGTGAGATCGCCGCGGCCGGTCGAGGTCACGACTGACCGCGTGTCCGCGTCGCGCAGTTCGAAATGGGCGTACGGTCCGACGTCCGCGTCGCGCGCGAACTCTGGTGCCGTCAGATACCGCCGCGTCGGTTCGTGGATCACGAGCAGGTGCCGGATCCCCCAACGCCGCAGTTCCGCGATGAAGCGCGCGCGCGGCCACGTGCCGATGGCGCGTCCCATCCAGGCGCCGCCGGCCACGAGTTGACCGCGGTACGGCGACCATTGCCATCCATCCCAGATGCCCGCGTACAGCCGCTTGCCGGTCTCGGTCGCCAAGAGCGACTGGAAGTGCGCGCGGAACGGCGTCGGCTCGCTCTCGCTATCGGGCGACGCATCCATGTCGCGATGGAACGTGTTCTCGACGAGCACGAGCGCGCCGTCGAGACCGCGGATCGCCTGCACGAGCGCCGGTTGATCCGCTTCGAGGTTCGGCACGTGCGGCACGGGCGCGACGAGCACCTGGACGTAGATCGCGGCGACCGCGACGAGCGCCCAGGCGAGCGCGCGCGTCCGCGCCGTGCGCAGGATGAACGCCGCGAGCACGGGCGCGACGAGCACGGCGAGCAGGTGGAACGGCCGGACGAACGCGTAGCCCACTTCCGGCACGTTGAAGCGCGTCATCGCCAGCACCGCGAGGACGGCGGCCGCGTAGAATCCCGCGCGCGTGCGACGCGCGATCCAGGCCATGGCGACGATGACCGGCAGCCAGACGCAGGCGAGCCCGGTGTAGTCGTTCAGCCAGCGGCCCGGCTCGCCGAGGATCTGGACATTGTAAGCGACCTTGCGCGCGATGCCGATCCAGTTCCACGGCTGCGTCGTGTCGAACTGGACGTTGTTGTAGATGAAGTAATGCGGATACCGCCACGCTTCCCACGTCAGCGGCAGGCCGGCCAGGCTCGCGGCCGCCGTCGCGACTATCGCGCGCACCAGACGCCGCCAGTCCAGATAACACAAGCTCTCGACCGCGAGCAGCATCGTCGCGTAGACGAGAAAGCCCGCGTGCGAATAGATGATGAGCGTGAGGCCGCCGACGAAGACGAGCGCGCCCCACTTGCGGCGATCGGCCGTGGCGTGGCTACCGACGAGCGCGAGAAGCGTCGCCGCGACGCCGGCGACCGAGTTCGTGTCGCCGCTCCGCAGCATCACGTACGAGTACCCGAGCGTCGTCACCGCCGTCAGCGCAGCGGCGAGCCAGGGGAGCGCAGAGAGAAAACTTCGAAGTTCGAACTTCGAAGTTCGAACTTCAATCCGCAGATCCCACCAGACGAGCAGGGGCAGCGAGAGGAAGAGCAGCAGGTGCGCGAGGTGGAAGCCGACGCGGCCGCCGAAGACGAGCATCGGCAGAAGCGCGGGAATCGTGAGCGTGACGGTCAGGTCCGTCGAGAGGGGATAGCCGCCGAGATAGTTCCACTGCCAGCCCACGAGCGTGCCGTGGCGAAGCAGCGCGAGTTGGTCGAGCGTGGACTGTAGTCGCGCCGGCCAGTTGTCCGAGAAGGGGATCTCGGTCCACGTGTGCGGCGGGAACCAGATGAAGAAGCAGACGCCGATGGTCGCAAGTCCGGCGATCGCCGCCACGATCGATTCGCGTCCAAACGCGACCGGCGTGAGCCGGCGCGAGACGATGGCGAGGATGGTCGCCGCGGCGAGCGCCGCGACGAAGAACGGCGCCTTCGGTCCGTGGAGCGCGCCCGGGACGTCCGCCCAACGCGCCGTCAGGAAGAAGTTCAGCCAGGCGAGTGCGAGCGACGCCAGGAGCGCGGCGCGTGAAAGGGTCAACCAGCGATCGCCCGGCGGCATCGTGCCGGGATCATATCGAACCGTCGCGTTCGGTCTGGCGAACGCCAATATTCGCGGCTGGCCTACGGTCCAGCCGCCTTTGGTCAATTCTTAAGATGTTGACTCTAGTTCAAATATGACTATAGTCATGTTTTGTCTGTGGACGTGCCCAGCCGAAGAGAGCGAAAGAAAGCCGCCGCGCGCGATGCGATTTTGCGGGCCGGCATGGAGCTGTTTTCGAGACACGGCATCGACGCCGTGACGGTCGACCGGATCGCGGAAGTCGCTGATGTCGGCAAGGGCACGATCTACAACTACTTCCCCACGAAGGAATCCATTGTTGTCGCGTTCCTCGCCAATGTGGAACGCGCCGTCCAGCGCATGCTCGCACCGCTCGAGCAAACGCACCGCCCGCTCGCCGACACTCTCGTCGAGTACGTCGCGCTGCAGTGGCGGATGAAGCGGCGGCATCATCGGTTCGTCAAGTTGTTCTTCGCGCAGATGTTCCTGAACACCGACGCGTTCTTTCCCTACATGGTTGAGATCCACGGGCTGGTCGCGAAGAACATGGAGTCGCTGTTCCGGGCGCTACAGGAGCGTGGGGACATCCGACGGGACGTCAGCGTCGCCGACCTCACGATGGTCTTCACGAACATGCAGATGGGCCTGACCGCGCAATGGGCGCTCGAGGGACCGCCGTTTGCCGGCACGGAGGCGACGCTGCGCCGTGAGATCGAGTTGTTCTGCGAAGGAATCGAGGCGAATCGCACATGACGCGGTTTTTCGTCGTGTGTGTCGTCCTCGGCTTTGGGATCTCGACCGCTGCGCAGGACGTCGCGCCTGTCGGTCGCCTGCTCGTGCGCCGCTACGTCGAAGGCGAGACGTTCGCGTACTTGATGAAAGGGAAGAACAACGCGAACAGCTATGACGTGACGATCACCGCCACGGTGAAGAAGAACGCGGACGGCCGGTTCGTCGATGAGCTTGCCTGGTCGAACGGCATCGTCAACGGTGTGCCTCGTCAGCTCAGTCCTGCCGCGCAGGCAATACGCGTCGCCGTCACGCTCGAAGGCGGCGTCCCGTTCGTTCTTCCGAACTTCACCGGTGCGCGCGGCCTCGTCGGACCCGTGACGGACTCACTGACGTTCTATTCCGATCTCTTCGTGGCGATGCATGGCGGGACCCTGAACAAGGCGGGTGACCATCTCCGAGTGCCAATTCCAATGGCGCCATCATGGGCGGGCGGACCGGTCATCATCGGCGAAGATTCGTTCGAGTTCGATATCACGCTCACCACGGTCGACACCGCTCACGGCACCGCACGGTTGCTCGTCAAACATGTTCCGCCCGCTGCGCCAAAGATCCGCATTCCCGCGGAGTGGATGCGTGAGCCCGTGGCGGATACGCCGAACAACTGGGTGCAGGTCGAGAAAACCGCGACGGGATTCGACGCGTCGATTGGCAAGGAGACGTTCGACGTCGACCTGACCGTGAACCTCGCGGATGGCAAGATCCTCTCGGCGACGATGGACAATCCCGTGACTGCGGTGACCCGTTCGTGCAAGGACGAAGCGCTGACGCAATGCGGGCCGTCGCGACCAGACCCTACCTTCCGTCACATCGAGATGACGCTTCTACGCAAATAGCACGTGAGGCCGTCAGGTGTGAATCACCCTGGACCGCGCATAGCCGCGTGCCGAACGCCGGCCGCGCCGCGCCCGTTGCGTGGCCGTCGCGACTCGCCGTCGCGCTACGGCTCGACGTCGATGCGGACGCCGCCCACCATGCGCGCGGCGATGTTGTAGATGAACGCCGAGAACGCCGCCATGATGCCGCCGCCGATGCCGTACAAGATCGGCATGACGACGATTGCGCTGACGCCGAAGATCGTCCCAATCCAGGCGTCGTTGCGCTGGGCGGCCAAGGCCGTGCCGAACAGCAAGGCCATCGCCGACATGATGGCGCCGATGAACAGGCCGATGATGCCGTAGAGTAGCGCGGCGATCTTGGCGACGGACCACGGACTGACTCGCGTGACGATCATGAGCGCCTCCTCGAGCAACAACGGCAGCCGACGGATTGACGGAGTGGCGCCGGATGCTATCACGGCTTCGTCGAAATCCACGGCGGGCGTCGATTATTCTCTAGGACGACCACTGGACGACGCCCGGACGGGCGGTCGAGGAGGCGCGCTGAAAACCGTTCTCATTTATCTCTGGGCGCCAATCGCCAACCTCATCTGGTACGCGCTCACCATCGTCATGGCGATCGTGTCGCTCCTGGTCTGGCCGTTCGACCGGACCGGGCGCGGGCAGCACTGGTGCGCGCGGTGGTGGTGCCGCATGGTCGCGTGGACGATCTTCGCGCGCATCCACGTCTCGGGCACCGAGCACGTGCGGCCGGACCGCGCGTACGTCTACATCGCCAATCATGCGAGTCTCATCGACACGCCGGCGCTCTTCGGGTACCTGCCGTATCCGTTCCGGATCATGGTGAAGAAAGAGCTGTTCTACGTGCCGTTCCTCGGCTGGCACCTGCAGACGGCGGGGAACTTCGGCGTCGATCGCCGCGATCCGCGCCGCGCCGCCAAGAGCCTACGCCGGGTCGTCGACGGTGTCCGTTCCGGCACGTCGCTCGTCGTCTTTCCGGAAGGCACGCGCACGCCCGACGGCCGGCTGCAGGAGTTCAAGGCCGGTGCGTTCAAGATCGCGATCCGCGCACGCGTCCCGGTCGTGCCAGTCGCCATCCGCGGCACGTTTGCGCTCCTGCCCAAGACGACGCTCGCGCCGAGGCCGGGACGGGTGGACGTGATCATCGGCGCGCCAATCGAGACCGACGCGTATGGCGACAAGGACGTCGAGGCGCTCGTCACACGCACGAAGCAGGTCATCCAGGCCGAGCTCGACGCCGCCGTACCGCGCGAGCCCGCGGTCGGCGACGCTCCTCGCCGCGCACCGCTCGGCTGAATTTTGAAGGCCGCGCTGCACGGCGCGTGCCGAAAGTCAGAAGTTCGAAGCCAGAAGCCAGAAGGTTGACGATGCGCACCAAGGGCTGTCGCGTGCCGCCCTCTTGCGTTCGTGGCAGCCAATGCCTAGAATGACTAACCGTTAATACCAAGAACGTCTGAGGAACGCTCGATGGCGACCACCAACAGCGATCAGCTCCACGGCACGTTGGACATGCTCGTGCTCAAGACGCTCCAGGACGGTCCTCTGCACGGTTACGCCATTGCCGTGCGGCTCGAGCGGCTGTCGCGTGACGTGCTCAGCGTCGAGGAGGGATCCCTCTATCCCGCGCTCTATCGGATGGAAGCGCGCGGCTGGCTGTCATCGAAATGGGCGGTGACCGAGACCGGGCGTCGCGCACGCGTGTACACGATGACGCGCACCGGACGTGCGCAACTCACGGCCGAGACGAAGAGCTGGGCGCGTCTGACGACGGCCGTTCAACACGTGCTGGAGAGCTGACGTGATCTGGCGAGGGCTCGTCGCGCGGCTCCGCGGTCTCGTGCGGCGCAACGTCGTCGCCGACGAGATTCGCGACGAGATGCAGTTCCATCTCGCCATGCGCGCGTCGGAGTACGAGGCCCGAGGACTCTCGCCCGACACGGCGCGCCGTCTCGCGCGGCGCCGCTTCGGCAATCTCGCGGTGATGCGCGATCGCGGCTACGACGTGCGAGGAGGCGGCATGCTGGAAACCATCCTGCAGGATCTTCGATATGGCGTCCGCGCGCTCTCTGCGCGACGGGCCTACACCGTCGTCGCCGTGCTGACGCTTGCCATCGCCATAGGCGCGTCGACGTCGCTCTTCAGCATCATCGATGCCGCGGTGTTGCATCCGCTGCCGTTTCCGCACCCTGAGGAGCTCGTCTCCATTGAGGTCAGCGCGATGACGGGGACACGCCGTTCCGATTTGTCGCCCTCCATGCCGGATGTCCGAGCCTGGCGCGAGAGCGCCTCTCAGATCGTGGCGCACGTCGGCATGGAGCATCGGGCGTTCGTTGGGCAGCACGTCCTCGACACCAGCGGCGAGGTCGCCCGCGTGTCCGTGCGCTACGTGTCCGATGGGGCGCTGGAGGTCTACGGCGTGACTCCGGCGCTTGGCCGAGCGATCACAGCCGACGACCTGCGTCCAGGCGCGGTGCCCGCGATTCTGCTGGGGCATGCCTACTGGCAGCAACGCTTCGGTGCGAGTCCGGATGTGGTGGGACGCACGGTTCGGCTCGACAAGGCACCGGCGGTGATCGTCGGCGTCCTCCCGGCGGGCTTCGACACGAAGATGGATGTGTGGCGGCCGTTCACGAGCGATTCCGCGGAGAACCAGCAGCGCGGATCGGGCGCGAGCGTCTACGCGCGGCTGCGGCCAGGCGTGACGCCCGACCAGGCGGCCCGCGCGCTGACGCCTGTTGCGCAGCGCGTCGACGTCGGCCCCGGCGATCGCGACGTCGTCGTGACCGTCAAGTCGCTTTACGACGAGACGACAGCCGGACAGGGCGCGACCCTGACGCTGCTCGTCGCCGCCGTCGTGCTCATCCTGGTGATCGCCTGCGTGAACGTAGCGGGCCTGCTCGTCGCGCGTGGCACCGCACGCCAGACCGAGCTCGCGATTCGTGCGTCGATCGGTGCCAGCCGAATGCGGCTCGTTCGCCAACTCCTGACCGAAGCCCTGCTGCTCGCGCTCGTCGGCGGCGGCGTCGGTGTGATCACCGCGGGCCTGTCGCTTCACGCGATCGTGAGCATCTTGCCGCTCTCGTTACCCGACAGCGCGTCGGCGACGCTGAACGTCCGCGTGCTCGCATTCGCCCTGGCGCTTTGCGGCGTCTGTGCCGTGCTCTTCGGGACATGGCCGGCGATGCGCTTGTCGCGCGCGTCGCTGACGCCGTCGTTGTCGTCGGCCGGTCGTCACCACGGATCCGCGCTGTCACGTCGTGGCGGGCAGGTGCTCATCGCCATCGAAGTGGCGCTCGCGGTCGTGCTCCTTGCTGGCGCCGGCCTGGTCGTGACGAGTTTGGCGCGTCTGCTTCACGTCGACGTCGGCTTCGACCCTCACGCTGTCGTGACGATGGAGGCCGAACCGCTCGATCCCGCACCCGGCGTACTGCGAGACTTCTATCCATCGCTGCTGTCCCGCGTGCGACAACTGCCTGGCGTCGAAGCCGCTGGGGCCGTCGACATGCTGCCGCTCGGCGGCACGATGTCCATGACGTCGGTGCTCGTGGACCGCAAGCCGGCGATGGTGACCGTCACACATGTCCTGCCAGGCTTCTTCGAAGCGCTCGGGTTGCGCGTCATCGAGGGACGGCCGTTCGCCGACGCCGACCGGTCGACATCGACGTCTGTCGTCGTCATCAGCGAGCGCGCCGCTCGTGACCTGTTTCCCAGCGGTTCCGCGCTCGGACGCGACATGCTCGTCGGTGGCCGTCAGGCCACGCCGCACCGGGTGATCGGCGTCGTCGGCAACGTCCAGAACTGGGTGGGGCCGAGTCGGTCGGAGCCGGCAGTCTACCTCGCCTACGGCGATCCGGCCGATCCGGTGTCGACGCTATCGACGCCGCTGAAGATCGTGGTGCGCACACAGTCGCTGACGCCCGCGCTAGCCGACGGCCTACGCCGCGCGGCCGAGTCCGTCGGCCCGCGTGTGTTCGTCGATCGCATCAGGCCCGGCACCGACTGGTTCGACGACCGCATCGTCACCGAACATCATCGGACCGAGCTCATCGGGCTGCTGGGTGCGCTCGGTCTGCTGCTCGCGCTCGTCGGCGTCGCGAGCGTGACCGCGTACGCCGTGGCGCGGCGCACGCGGGAGATTGGCGTGCGGATGACGTTCGGCGCTCGGCCGGGACAAGTCGTGAGGACGATGATGGCTGACGCCGTGCGGCCGGTTGTGGTCGGACTCGGTGCGGGACTTATCGGCGCGTTTTTCGCGACGCGCGTGGTCGCGTCGTTCCTGTTCGAGACGACCGTGCACGATCCCGCGACATTCGCCGCCGTGATCGCGACCATGATCATGTCCGCGGGCCTCGCCGCATGGTTGCCCGCCCGCCGCGCCGCCCGCGTCGATCCGGTCGTCGCATTGCGAGCGGAGTAGGAGCATTGCAAAACTTCGAACTGCGAACTTCGAACTTCGAACGGAGGAGGCGCCTTCGGCGCATCTCTTCAGTTTTGAAGTGAACTCGAACTTTGCGTTCCACTTCGGCGGACCACCTGGCCTCGGCAAGCGGGTGCAGTTCGTAGTTTGAAGTTCGAACTTCGCAGTTCGAAGTTGCCCCGTCCTCCTCCGATCGTTGTTACTATCTGCGCCATGCCCGCTTCACCGGTCGTGTACCTTGCCGCCATTCCGTTATTGGCGGCCACCATTGGATTCGCGCGTGCGGATGGATGGCATGCGAATCCAGAAGTCGTGGGGCGCACGACGCACGACCATCCCGGGTTCAACTTCGACGAGGCGGCCGTGCCGCCGTACACGCTGCCGGCGGTGCTGCCGCCGGGCGCGAACATCCGGACGCCCGACGCGTGGCGTGCGCGGCGGGCCGACCTCCTGGATCTCTTCCGCGACGACGTGTACGGCTGGTCGCCCGGCCGGCCCGAACGGCTCGAGTTCGAGCGGACCGAAGTGGATCCGCTCGCGATGAACGGCGCGGCGACGCTCGAGCGCGTCGTGATCATCAGTCATCAGGAGGGGCGGACCCATCGATTCGGGCTGACGCTGTTCCTGCCGAACTCACGGCAGCCGGCGCCTGTGTTCCTGCTCATCAACAACCGCGCGGCCTCGAACACCGATCCGACGCGCGCCCAGAAGTCCGGTTTCTGGCCGGCGGAAGATCTGATCGCGCGCGGCTACGGCGTCGCGGCGCTGCAGAATGGCGAGCTCGCGCCCGACGACAAGAGTCACTTCACCGAAGGCGTCATTCATTTGTTCGAGGGCGACCGGACCGAGCGGTCGCCGCACACCTGGGGTGCACTCGGCGCGTGGGCCTGGGGCGCGAGCCGCGTGATGGATTACCTCGAGACCGATCCCGGTGTCGACGCGTCACGCGTCGCCGTGCTCGGTCATTCGCGCGGCGGCAAGGCCGCGCTGTGGGCCGGCGCCCAGGACGAGCGCTTCGCGCTCGTGATCTCGAACGAGTCGGGCGAGGGCGGCGCCGCGTTGAACCGCCGGACGTTCGGCGAGACCGTCAAGGCCATCAACGACGTCTTTCCGCACTGGTTCGATGCGACCTACAAGACGTACAACGATCGCGTGAAGGACCTGCCGGTCGATCAGCACATGCTCTTGTCGCTCATCGCGCCGCGGGCGCTTTATGTGGCTAGCGCGGACGAGGACTTGTGGTCCGACCCGCGCGGCGAGTTCGAATCGCTCGCGGCCTCGTCGCCGGTCTTCGAGCTGTACGGCGATCCGGCCATTGCGGCTGATGCCATGCCGCCGCTCGAGACGCCGCTCGTCGTCGGGCGCCGCGGGTACCACATCCGGCGCGGCGTGCACAATCTCACGCCGTACGACTGGGCGCGGTTCGCCGATTTCGCGGACCATCTGGGATGGAAGCAGTGACAAGGGACAACTTCGAATTTCGAACTGCGAACTTCGAACACAGGAAGCGCCTTCGGCGCATCTTCGGACGCGGAAGCGAAGGCCGTAGACATCCGGGGAGTCAGACGATGAGATTGTCACGAACGGGACGGGGAATTGCCGTCGCAGCGATGATGCTGGTGGCCGCGAGTGTGGCGCGCGTGGCGGCGGCGCAGGCGCCCGATCCGGATCCCGCGCGCTTCGCGTCCGAGATTCACGCGTTCGAGGCGTGGGATGCGAAGAACAGCACGCCGGCACACGCCGTCCTCTTCGTCGGCAGTTCGACGATCCGCATGTGGACGACCGCGGAGCGGTTTCCGAACCTGCAGGTCATCAACCGCGGCTTCGGCGGATCGGAAATCTCCGACGTCAATCACTACATTCAGGAGACGACGCTGAAGTACGGCGCGGACGTCATCGTGTTCTACGCGGGCGACAACGACATCAACGACAAGAAAACACCTGCGCAGGTGCTCGGCGATTTTCAGAGCTTCGTGAAGAGCGTGCTGGCGGCCAAGGCGGACACGGAGATCCTGTTCGTAAGCATCAAGCCGAGCACACTCCGTTGGGCGCTCTGGCCCGAGATGCGGGACGCGAACGCGCTCATCCAAAAGTATTGCGAGTCGACGCCGCACCTGCACTACGTCGACACGGTGCCGCCGATGTTCGGCGCCGACGGCAAGCCGCGCGAGGATCTCCTCGCGAGCGATGGGTTGCATCTGAGCCCGGCGGGTTACGACATCTGGACGGACATCGTCAGCAAGGCGATCGCGGCGGTGCGGAAGCCGTAAGAAGGACGCTGCAAACTTCGAACTTGGAACTTCGAACTTCGAACGAATGAGGCGCCTTCGGCGCACCGTTTCGGCCTCGCCGAGATAGTCACCGCCGCGGCGAGGTGATCTCGGCGGCCGCCGACTCCAGCCATCGCGTCATCGTTGCGGCGTCGACAAGGCCTGGCTGCTGAAAGACGACGCGGCCGCCGGACAGCACGACGAAGTTCGGAATGCTCTGGACCTGATAGCGCGCCGCGATATCGGGATGGGCCTCGGTGTCGACCTTCACGACGAGCGCGCGGCCAGCCATGGCTTCGGCCGTGCGATGGACTTCCGGCGCCGCGCGACGGCACGGACCGCACCATTCCGCCCAGAAGTCGACGAGCACGGGCAGCGTCGCGTGTTCGCGGATCTCGTCGAAGAGCGCGGTGTCCGCGTCGATGGGCTCGGCGATCGGCGTCAGCGCGGTCTGGCAGGCGCCGCAGCGCACGCTCTTCGCGAGGTTCGCGGCGTCGACACGATTCTTCTTCCCGCAGGATCGGCACGTGAGGACCATCGGTTGCGCCTCCGTTTCCTCAATGATCCCACAGCCGTCGAGGCGACCTGGATGACGGCTGGATCATCGGCCGCCGGGCACGCCGTTTGCTCATGCATCCGCCGGCCGACGATGCTATCGTCGTCGTCCTTCGCAAGGAGCGCGGGATGTCCGAAGAGCGATTCGTCCAGATCGAACAGAAGCTCGACCGCGTCGAACAGAGAGTCGACCGCGTCGAACAGAAGCTCGACCACGTGGCCGCCGATGTCGAGGTGCTCAAGGCCGATATGGTCGAGGTCAAGAGTGACCTACGTGGCGTCGCAGGGAGGGTCGAGGACCTCGACCGGCACATGCACGTGCTGCACGAGGAAGCCATGGACCGGATACGCGCTCTTGGGGAACACGATACCCTTCGCGCCGAGATGCGGTCCGAGTTCAAGAGCCTGCGGGACGTGCTTACCCAGCACATCGCGTTGTCCGACGTGACGGACCGGCGGTTCGTCCGCCGGCTCGACGATCACGAGCGGCGCATCACGTCCCTCGAGCGGAAATAGCGTCTCGCTACTTGTCGCCCTTGACGACGATGTGGCGGAAAAGGCCGGTTTCGTCGAAGGAGCCGAAGCCGATGCGGCCGGACGTGAGGGTCTTGTCGAGCGCGTGCAGCACCGGTGTCGTCCCACCGTTCATGAAGACGTCGATCGTGCCCGTCGACGGGTCGCGCTCGACGCGGACTTGATGCCACGCCTGGTCCTTCATCTGTGGCGCCGCGGTCTGGTCGTCCAGCCGCCGGCGATCGGCATCGGCCACGACGAAGATGCCGTTGTGGACGTCATTCGTGATGCCCGCGAGGTGCACGTAATAGAAGCGGCTCGGCGATTGATAGCCGACGACGACCTCGACGTCGCGAACGGGCAGGTCGACCGGCGCGTCCGACTTGATCTCGGCCGTGACCGTCACGCGCGTGAGCGGGTCGGATTTCAGAATCGCGAGCCCCGCCGGCCGCCGGATCGGGCCGCCCGGTATTCCCGCCTTGAACAACACGAGCGTGTCATCGGCGATCTTCCACGACCCTGATCCGTCGAGCGTCCAGTCAGACAGATGAGCCGGACTGCTGAGATCCGGAGTCAGCGTCACCATCGTTTGCGCCGACAGGGGGAGGGTGGACACCGCGGCCAGCGCGGCGAGACACGACAGACGGACGATGAATGTGCGTGACGTGGACATGAAGGGCTCCTGCGATTGCGCGGCAAAACTTCGAACTTTGAACTTCGAACTTCGAAATGCCGAAACCAGCACGCTAGCCTCTGGCTTCTGGCTTCGAACTTCTGACTTTGACGACTACCGGTCTCGATACAGCGCGACGCGCACGTCGCGCGGTTCGTCGAGAGCGTCTTCGATCACGACGCGCACGTGGCGAACTGGGACCGACGACTCGACGCGATCGAGCTTGCGGCAGCCGATCGTCGTGCCTCGGCTGAGCACTTGCCAATCGTCCGCGTCACGGCCTTCGACGCGGTAGCGCGCGACGATCTGGCCGCGCGCGATGTCCTCACGGAGATCGACAACGGCGACGGGCGTCGTGCGGCCGAGGTCGATCTCGCCGGTGCGGCCGCGTGCGCCGCTCGCGCGCCAGCGAGTGCGTCGTCCGGCCGCGGCATCTTCCCCGAAGACCGACGCGAGTCGCGCGTGCCAGTCGGACAGGCGCGTCACGTCAACGGCGTCCAGTTGTCCGTCCGGTCCCGGCGGCACGTTCAGCAGCAGCTTCGAGTTGCGACCGACTGACGTGAAGTAGATCGACAGCAAGTCGTCGACGGATTTCACCCGCGCGTTCTCGCGCGCGTGGTGGAACCAGCCCGGACGAATGGAGACGTCCGTCTCGCCCGGACGCCAGACCGCGCCGTCGGGATCGCCGTGCTGCAACATATCGGTGATGCCCGGTCCGCTCGCGCCGGGATAGGGGACGACAGCAGGATCGACCGTCGACCAGTTCGTATCGCCGGCGCTGCCGCGCTCGTTGCCGATCCAGCGCACGTCCGGACCCGCGTCCGAGAAGATCACCGCCTGCGGCTGAAGCTTGCGCACGATCGACCAGACGCGCGGCCAGTCGTACTCCTGCCGCCGCCCGTTCGGCCCTTCGCCGTTCGCGCCGTCGAACCACACTTCGTGAATCGTGCCGTAGCCGGTCAGGAGTTCGGTCAACTGGTCGGCGTAGAAATCGTTGTACCGCGGCGAGTCGCCGTAGCGCGGCTCGTGTCGATCCCATGGCGAGAGATAGAGCCCGGCCTTCAGGCCCTCCGCGTGACAGGCGTCGACGAACTCGCGAACGACATCGCCCTGGCCGCCGCGCCACGGGCTCGACGCCACGGAGTGTCGCGTCGTCTTCGTCGGCCAGAGGCAGAAGCCGTCGTGGTGTTTGGCCGTCAGAATCATCGCGCGGAAGCCCGCGGCGCGCGCCGTCCGGGCCCACTGGCGCGTGTCGAGGTTGGTGGGCGCGAAGATCGCGGGATCCTCGTGCCCGTCGCCCCACTCGCGATCGGTGAACGTGTTGACGCCGAAGTGGACGAACATCGCGAGCTCGTCGCGCTGCCAGGCCAGTTGCGAGGATGACGGCGTCGGCCGATCAACGGCCGCGCGGGCGGCGACGCGCGTGCGGGACGGCCACGCCGCGGCGGCGATCGCCGCGGCTGCCGATGCGACGAACTCGCGCCGCGAGGGACGATGGTCGGCGGTCGGCCAGATGGACATGACAGGCGTCATCATTGATCAGTCGGGCACGGCTTGTATTCGTGGAGCCGGCGTTGTCTGATCTCGGCATGTGCATCCGTCTCCTCCGGCGGCTCGCGGCGGCCGCAGTGCTCGCGACCGCGGCTGGCTGTGTCAGCACGTCCATGGCGCCAGCACCCGTTCCGAACAACCTGCTCGTCTACTTCGGCACGTACACGAGCGGCCAGAGCCAGGGCATCTACGTCTCGCGGTTCAGCCCCGCCACCGGCATGCTCGACGCGCCCGTGCTGGCCGCGGCAACCGAAAATCCGAGCTTCCTCGCGCTGCACCCGAACGGCCGCTTCCTCTACGCGGTCAACGAAACGCACGATGCGGCAGGGAAGAGCGGTGGCTCGGTGACGAGCTTCGCGATCGACGCGAAGACGGGACTCCTCACGAAACTCAACACGCAACCATCGGGCGGCGCCGATCCCGCGCACCTCGTCGTCGATCGGACGGGACAAAACGTGATCGTCGCCAACTACACGAGCGGCACCGTCGAGGTGCTGCCGATCGCGGCCGATGGCAGCCTGAAGGCGCCGTCGGACGTCATCCAGCACACGGGATCGAGCGTCAATCCGCGCCGGCAGTCGTCCGCGCACGCGCACGCCGTTACCGTCGATGCGACCAATCGGTTCGTGTACGTCGACGACCTCGGGCTCGACAAAGTGATGATCTATCGCTTCGACGCCGCGACCGGGAAGCTGACGCCCAACAATCCGCCGTTCGCGACCGCGCCGGCTGGCGCCGGGCCTCGCCATATGGTCTTCGACGCATCGGGCACGCACGCCTACCTCATCAACGAGATGGGCTGCACGATCACGTCGTTCACGTGCAATACGACGACGGGCGCGCTGACGGCGGGCGACACGATCTCCGCGCTGCCGCCCGGTGTCGATCCTCAACCGTCGTGGGGCGCGGCCGAGATCGCGCTCTTGCCGTCGGGGCGCGTGCTCTATGCGTCGACGCGCGGGCACGACAGCATCACGCACTTCGCGGTCGATCGTGCGTCGGGCACGTTGAGCTACGTCGAAAATCAGCCGAGCGGCGGCAAGACGCCGCGCGGCTTCGGCATCGATCCGAGCGGCACGTACCTCATCGCGGCGAATCAGGACTCGAACTCGGTCGCCGTGTTCCGGATCGATCCCGACACCGGCCATCTCACCTCGACGGGGCAGACGCTGCAGATCGGGGCGCCGGTGTGCGTCGTCTTTCTGGCTGCGCATCGATGAGCGCGCGCGTTGATCCGGCGCAGCCGATCGGGCTCTTCGATTCGGGGGTCGGCGGGCTAACGGTGCTGCGCGCGTTGCGCCGGCGCCTACCAGCCGAGTCGATGATCTATCTCGGCGACACGGCGCGCGTGCCGTACGGCACGAAGAGCCCGCAGTCGGTGCTGCGCTACGCGACGCAGGCGACCGACCATCTCGTCGCGCGCGGCATCAAGCTGCTGGTCGTCGCGTGCAACACGGCATCGGCGCTTTCGATCGAGCCGCTGCGCGATCGCTTCGATCCGCTACCCGTCATCGGTGTCGTCGAGCCTGGCGCGGCGGCGGCCGTGGCGGCGAGCCGGCGGCAGCGGCATCTCGTGCTCGCGACCGAATCGACCGTCACCCATCACGCGTACGCACGCGCGATCCGCGCGCTGGCGCCTGACGCGCACGTCGACGAGGTCGCGTGCTCGCTGCTCGTGTCGCTCGCGGAAGAAGGATGGAGCGACGGTCCGATTGCCGATGCCGTCGCGCGCGAGTATCTCGATCCCGTCCGCGCGCGTGGGTCCGACGAGATGCCGGATAGCGTCGTACTCGGCTGTACGCACTTCCCGCTCGTGGCCGAACCGATTCGCCGTGCGATTGGTGCCGGTCCCGCGATCGTGGACTCGGCGACGACGACGGCGGAGGAAGTCGCGACGGTGCTCGGGCGGATGGGATTGCTTCGCCAATCCGAGCAACCGGGTGCGACGACGCTCCTCGCGACGGATGGCGCGGAGCGGTTCGCGAAAGTCGGCGCGCGCTTCCTTGGCCATCCGCTTTCGGCGTCCGACGTCGAGGTCGTGGATCTCTGACGACACGATAGGTGCCCGCCAGCCGCACGTCCGACACGGTGTGGAGTGAACGCGCGGCCTGGACGGCGGCCGCCATTCTGGCGGCCGCCTACGCCGTGGCGGGCAGCGCGCCGGTTGGCGCGCTGCCCGCGGTCCG
>DASZOV010000066.1:0-26768 GCA_035550595.1 Vicinamibacterales bacterium | reverse complement strand
GGCCGGGATCCAGCCAGAGACGGGGGCCATGAGGATCTTCACGTTCGACACGACGCTCCGCGACGGGACGCAGGGCGAAGCCATTTCCTTCTCGGTCGACGACAAGCTCGTCATCGCGCAGAAGCTCGACGAGCTCGGGATCGACTACATCGAAGGCGGATGGCCGGGGTCGAATCCGAAGGACAAAGAGTTCTTCGCGCGCGCCCGCGATCTGCACTTCAATCACGCGAAGCTGACGGCGTTCGGATCGACGCGCTTCGCCCGCAACCGCGTCGACGAGGATCCGAACGTCCTGGCGCTCGTCGCCGCCGAGACGCCAACCGTGGCGATCTTCGGCAAGACGTGGGATCTGCACGTCCGCCGTGCGCTCGAGATCGGCCTCGACGAGAACCTCGCGCTGATCGCCGAGACCGTTTCGTACGTGAAGGCGCACGGCCGCGAGGTGGTCTACGACGCGGAGCACTTCTTCGACGGCTTCCGGGCGAATCCCGACTACGCCCTGCGGACGCTCGAAGCCGCGCACGCGGCGGGCGCCGACGTGCTGTGCCTCTGCGACACGAACGGCGGCACGATGACCGACCGGGTCGAGGAGCTCGTGGCCGAGATGCGCCGCCGGTTCGGCGGCGTGATCGGCATCCATCCGCACAACGACTCGGGCGTGGCCGTGGCGAACGCGCTCGCGGCCGTCCGCGCCGGCGCGACGCACGTGCAAGGCTGCCTCAACGGCTACGGCGAGCGGTGTGGGAACGTGAACCTGACGTCGGTCATCGCCAATCTCGAGTTGAAGCTCGGATACGAGACGATCGGCGCCGATCGGCTCGCGACGCTCACATCGACGTGTACGTTCATCGCCGACCTCGCGAATCTGCCGCTGCCCGGCGATCTGCCGTACGTCGGCAAGAGCGCCTTCGCGCACAAGGGCGGCATCCACGTGAGCGCGGTGCTGAAGGATCGATCCACCTACGAGCACATCGAGCCCGAGCGCGTCGGCAACCGCCAGCGCGTGCTCGTGAGCGACCTGTCGGGGCGCGCGAACATCACCTACAAGCTGCAACAGCGCGGTCTCGCCGCGCGGCTCGACGACGCGCAGCGGCGCGGGCTGCTCGAGCGCATCAAGCAGATGGAGTACGACGGGTACGAGCTGGAGGCCGCCGAAGGCACGTTCGAGCTGCTCGTGCGCGAGGCCCTGCACCCCGGCGTCCACTTCTTCGACGTCGAGGGTTACGAAGTGACGATGAAGTCGGCGGGCGAGGGCACGACCGAGGCCACGGCCACCGTGCGCCTGCGCGGCGACGACGGCGTTCACACGGCGACGGCGGCTGGCAACGGGCCGTTCAACGCGTTGCATCTGTGTCTGCGCAAGTGTCTGTCGGCCATCTACCCGCAGACGGCCGACGTGCGGCTGACCGACTACAAGGTCCGCGTGCTCGATTCCTACAAGGGCACGGCGGCGAAAGTGCGCGTGCTCATCGAGTGGTCGGATCACAAAGCGAGCTGGTCGACCGTCGGCGTGTCGGACAACGTCATCGAGGCGAGCTGGAACGCGCTCATCGACGCCATCCGTCTCGAGCTGATGCGCGAGCGTCATCCGGTGGCGGTCGAACCGGCGGCACCGGTCGCCTGAGGCTGGACGCCGGGACGCCGCGTCATGCCTCTCCGGGAGAGCGCGGGTCTCGTGATGTATCGCCGCCAGGGCGATACGCTCGAAGTGTTGCTCGCGCATCCGGGCGGGCCGTTCTGGCAGGCACGCGACGCCGGCGCGTGGACGATTCCCAAGGGCGGCCTCGACGAGGGCGAAGCGCCGCTCGACGCGGCCATCCGCGAGTTCCACGAAGAAACCGGATTCGACGGCTGTCCGCCCTACCTGCCACTCGGCCGGATCACGCAGAAGAGCGGCAAGGTCGTCCACGCGTGGGCGTTCGAAGGCACGTGTGATCCCGCGGCGCTCGTGAGCGTCGAGGCCACGATCGAATGGCCGCCGCGCTCGGGCCGGCAGATCAATGTCCCGGAAGTCGATCGCGTGCAGTTCTTCACCATTCCCGACGCGCGTTCGGTCATCAATCCGGCCCAGGCCGCGCTCCTCGATCGGCTCGCGGCCCTCGTGGGCGGCTGATGCGTTCAGCCGACGTGGATGCGCGGGCGGCGCGACGGATCGGGTTCCGCCTGGCGCAGCACTTCACGACAGACCGGTGCGGTGTCGCCTTCGCCGAACGCGAGGAACTTCAGTAGATACGCGACCGGGTTGCCTTCGGTCCAGCCGAAATACGCGTGCGGAATGCTGTAGGTGCGATCACGCAGATCGAGGAGCAGCGCCGCGATCGCGTTCGGCACGGCCGGGCTTGTGCAGCGCAGCACGCGGTGAGCCCCGACGCTCACGCCTTGGACGTGCAGCGATCCCGTGAACGCCGAGACGTCGCCCGGCCGTACTTCGAGGAAGAGCACGTAGTCGTGTGACGACAGATGGTGCGCGTGCTGCGCGTTGAGCAGCTTGCGCTGGTACTCTTCCGTCCCGCTCGTACCGGGCCGGCTGGCGACGATGCGCAGGAGGCGCCGGCCAGCAGCTTCACGGATGAAGGCGAGCGCGCCGTCGTCGTAGTCCACGCTCTCGATGCGGATTTCCGTCGAGCGCACGGCGCGTGAGATGAGCGAGGAGACCACGATCGCGGCGATGAACCACGCGGCGATCTTCAGTCCTTCCGGCCGCTCGACCATGTTGATGATCGTCGTGTAGACGAAGATGAGCGTGACGACGAGGAACGCGCGCCGGTGCCGCGTCTGCGCGATCGTCACGGCCACGGCCGCCGACGTGATGAGCACGAGCACGCCCGTCGCGTACGCCCCACCCTGCGCGTCGACGTCGGCCCGGAAGATGATCGTGACGAGGCAGCCGATCGCCGTGATGAGCAGCACGAGCGGCCGCGTGGCGCGCGCCCAGTCGGGCGCCATGCCGTAGCGTGGGAGATAACGCGGCACGAGGTTGAGGAGACCCGCCATCGCCGACGCGCCCGCGAACCAGAGAATCGCGATCGTGGCGAGGTCGTACACCGAGCCGAACCACTGACCGAGATCGCGGTGCGCGAGATAGGCGAGCACGCGTCCGCTCGCCTCGCCGCCGGCGCGCATCGCATCGGCGGGCACGCGCGTGGCCGTCACGACCGCGCTGCCGATGAGCAGCACGCTCATGATGGCCGCGGCCGTGCCGAGCAGCGTCTTCGTGTGCCGGATGCGCGACTGCAGCCGTTCCTCGTCGGTCGCGCCTTCGCCGGCGACGAGCGGCATCACGGCGACGCCCGTCTCGAAGCCCGAGAGTCCGAGGGCGAGCTTCGGGAAGAACCACAACGACAGGCCGATCATGAGCAGTGGATTCGACTGCTGGATGAGGAGCCGGCTCATCCACGTCGAAATCTCCGCCGGGTCCCGCCACAGCGCGACGAGCTCGTAGCTCACGACGAACGCGTTCAGCAGGAGATACGTGCCGACGAGCAGCACGGCAATGCCGATCGCCTCGCGGAAGCCTTTGAGAAAGATGCCGCCGAGCGCGGCGACGAGCAGGAGCGTGATGCCGAGCTGATGGTGCAGCCAGTCCGGCACGAACGGGTTCTCGACGATGTGCGCGGTGGCGTCGGCGGCCGAGAGCGTGATCGTGATGACGAAGTCGGTCGCGGCGAATCCGAGCAGAACGAGCACGAACGCCTTGCCACGCCACCGTGGCAGCCGTTCCTCGAGCACGGCGAGGCTGCCCTGGCCATTCGGACTGAGCGCGGCGATGCGGCCGTAGACCGGCAGCGCGCCGACGAGCGTGAGCAGCACGAGGACGAGCGTGGCGAGCGGCGAGAGGTAGCCCGCTGCGAGAAACGCGATGCCGGGTTGGTAACCGAGCGTCGAGAAGTAGTCGACGCCCGTGAGGCACATCACCTGCCACCAGGGTGCGGACCCGGCGTGAGACGACCCTGAAGTAGATGCCGTGGCGAACAGCCACGAGCGCAGCGTGGAGTCTGCGCGGACGGCGCGCGAAGACAAGCCGGACCTCCCAAGGCCGACGGGGTTAGCTGACGGGCTCGAGGTGGGACATCCTCGTCCGGACGTCGTCCGGATTCGCCCCGGCGGCAAGTGTGCCGCGTTGGGTCCCCCGCGCCACCGCAGGGCGATGGCTTAGGCCGTTGGCCAGTATGGTATCGCAGCTCACCCGACGTGGATGCGCGGGCGGCGTTCGGGGTCCGGCTCGGCCTGGCGCAGGACTTCGCGGCACACCGGCGCGGTGTCGCCTTCGCCGAACGCCAGGAATTTCAGCAGATACGCGAACGGGTTGCCCTCCGACCAGCCGAAGTACGCGTGCGGAATCGAGTGCGTCCGGTCGCGCATGTCGAGCAGCAGGCCGGCGATCGCGTTGGGAATCGCAGGGCTCGTACACCGCAGGACGCGGTAGCCCTCCACGTCGACGCCCGTCACGTTCAGCACGTCGGAGAAGTTGGACGCATCGCCCGGCCGTACTTCGAGGAACAGGACGAAGTCGTCGGTCGGCAGATGATGCGATCGCCGCGCGTCGACGAGCTTGCGCGCGTATTCATCGGGCAGGCCCGTGTCCGGCCGGTTCGCGATGATGCGCAGCGTCTCGTGTCCGGCCGCTTCCTGGAGGAACCGCGCGGCCGTCTCGTCGTAGCTCACGCCTTCGATGCGGATCTCGGTCGACCGCAGCACGCGCGACACGAACGACGCGACGACGATCGTGACGATGAACCAGCCGGCGATCTGGATGCCCTGTGGTTCGCGAACGATCGTCACCGCCGTCGTGTAGACGAAGACGACCGCGACGATGGTGAAGCGTCCGCGCATCGGCCGCACCGCCATCGCCACGGCGATGGCCGCCGACGTCATCAGCATCAACACGCCGGTCGCGTACGCGCCACCTTGCTGGACGACGTCCGCATTGAAGATGAACGTGACGACGAAGCCGATGCCCGTGACGAGCAGCACGAGCGGCCGCATCGCGCGCGCCCAGTCGGGCGCCATGCCGTAGCGCGGCAGGTACTGCGGCACGAGGTTGAGCAGACCGGCCATCGCCGACGCGCCGGCGAACCAGAGCGTCGCAATCGTCGCGAGGTCGTAGATCGTGCCGAACACGTTGCCGAGATCGCGGTGCGCGAGATACGCGAGCGCGCGGCCGTCGGCGGGTCCGCCCGGCTGCATCGCCTCGGCCGGGATCAGCGTCGTCGTGACGAGCGAACTGCCGATGAGCAGCACGCTCATGATGAGAGCGGCCGTCGTCAGCAGCTTGCGCGTGTTCGCGATGCGCGCCTCGAGCCGCGCGGCCGGATCGGCGCCCGCGCCGGCGACGAGCGGCATCACGGCCACGCCCGTCTCGAAGCCCGAGAGGCCGAGCGCGAGCTTGGGGAAGAGGACGATCGAGAGCACGATCATCATCCACGGGTTCGGCTGCTGCGCGAAGAGGTGCGCGCGCCAGCCGGCAAGCGCGGCCGGATGCGCGACGAGCACCGCGAGCTCCCATCCGATGACGATGACGTTGACCGTCAGGTAGCTGGCGACGAGCACGACGGCCAGGCCGATCGCCTCGCCGAAGCCGCGGAGAAAGACGACGCCCAGAGCCGCGACGAGGACGCACGTGACGATGATGGGATGACCCACCCAGGCAGGCACGAACGGGTTTTCGATGATGTGCGCCGCGGCGTCGGCAGCCGAGAGCGTGATCGTGATGACGAAGCTCGTCGCCGCGAACCCGAGCAGGACGAGGACGAACGCCTTGCCGCGCCAGCGCGGCAGGCGATCTTCGATCACGGACAAGCTGCCCTGGCCGTGCGGACTGAGCGCGGCGATGCGCCGGTAGACCGGCAGCGCGCCGAAGAGCGTCAGCGCGACGAGCACGAGCGTGGCGAAGGGCGCGAGGTAGCCGGCCGCGATGAACGCGATGCCCGGTTGATAGCCGAGCGTCGAGAAGTAGTCGACGCCCGTGAGGCACATGACCTGCCACCAGGGCGCCTGATGGTGGTGCGACACGCCCGAATGGCGCGTGCGACTGTCGCTCAGTCCGGCCAGCAGCCACGCCCCGAAGCCCGAGCGTGCCGCCGATCTTTCCGTCCCGCTCACGGCCGGGAGCGTACCATCCGGGCAGGGAAGTTCAAACTGTGCGAGAGTCCCGGGCGGCCACGGGGGGCCGCCCCTACAAGATTCTAAAGACGCGCCGAAGGCGCCTCATCCGTTCGAAGTTCATAGTTCAAAGTTCGAAGTTGACGAGCCGCTTCGCCCCGCTGGCTTCTGGCTTCGAACTTCTAACTTGACGCGCGTCAGTCCCTCGCCAGCACGATGAGCGTTGCGTCGTCCTGGAACGTACCGCCGGTCCAGGTCGACACGACGTCGGACAGCGTGCGCGCCAGCGCGTCGGCCGGCTCGGCGCGATGACGGCGAATCGTGTCGACGAGCCGCTCGTCGCCGAATTCCTCGTCACTAGACGACGTTGCTTCGGTGATGCCGTCGGTGAAGAACACCAGCCGATCGCCGGGATCGATCGTCGTCGTGCCGGACGTATAAGCCCAGTCGGCGGTCACGCCGAGCACGAGGCCCGTGCGATCGAAGCGGTCGACGCGGCCGTCGGCACGCACGAGCGCCGGTGGATTGTGACCGGCGTTGGCGTAGACGACCGTTCCGGCCGCCAGATCGACGACCGCGTAGCAGAAGCTGACGAATTTGCCCGCGGCGACGTTTCGGCAGAGCAGGCGATTGACGCTCGTGCAGACGTCGTGCGGCTGGGCGGCCGGCGTCGCAAAGGCGCGGACCGCGGCCTGCAGGTTCGACATGAGGAGCGCGGCCGGCAGGCCATGGCCGATGACGTCGGCAATGGCGATGGCGGCGCGCGTCGGCGAGAAGCGTACGACGTCGTAGCAGTCGCCGCCGATGCCCGAGGCCGGCGTCCATACCGCGGCGAGCGTGCAGCCGTCGAGATCGGGCATGACCGCCGGCAGCAGCGCGCGCTGGATGAGCCGCGCTTCTTCCTGCTCGCGCGCCGCGCGGGCATCGCGGCTGCGGACGACGCGCCCGTCGGTCACTTCGCGGCGGACGACGTCGACGAGCGTCGTGTCATCCCACGGCTTCTGCACGAAGCCGCGCGCGCCGCGGCGCATGGCCTCGACGGCCGTGTCGATGCTGCCCCAGCCGGTCATTACGACGATGGGCAGCGCGGCGTCACGCGCGCGGATGCGGTCGACGAGGTCCAGGCCTTCGCGGCCCGACGTCGTGTCGCGCGTGTAGTTCAGGTCCATGAGCAGGAGGTCGTACGTCTGTTCCGCGACGCGATCCTCGACGTCGCCAACCGTGCTCACGAGGTCCGCGTCGAAGCCTGCATCGGTCAGGAGCAGGCGGAGCGCTTCCAGGATGTCGCCCTGGTCGTCGGCGACGAGCACGCGCGGGATGGACGGTCGAAGCGTCATCGTCGTCGGCCCAGGGAGAACCTGGCACCTCGTCGTGCAGAAGCAAGACGCGTGCACGTACCGGCCGCCACGGGCGGCGTCCGCGCGTCGGCCGCCAAGGATGGCGCCGCTCATCGGATTCATGCGGCGTCGCCGTGGCTGGTACGAATCTTCCTGATGTACGCGCCGGTTGTGCGCGAACGGCCGTCGACCGGCCATAATTCGCAGATTCGGGACTCGCGAGTCGCACGCGCGACACGACGTCCCGCCGGATATCCATGCCCTCACCGCTCGGACGCGTGCTCGTCGCCGACGATCAAGTCAACATCCTCGACGCGCTCGAGCTGCTCCTCGGGGGGGAAGGCTACGACGTGGTCGTCACCAGCTCGCCGGCCGAGGTCCTGGCCGAGGTCGAGCGGTCGGACGTCGACGTCGCGCTCATCGACCTCAACTACACGCGGGACACGACGTCCGGCCAGGAAGGCCTCGACCTGCTCGACCGGCTGCACACCATCGACCCGACGCTGCCCGTGCTCGTCATGACCGGGTGGAGCAGCGTGGCTGGCGCGGTCGAGGCGATGCGGCGCGGCGCGCGCGACTACATCGAGAAGCCGTGGGACGATGACAAGCTCGTCGCGGCGGTGCAGACGCAACTCGAGCTCCGACGCGCGCTGCGGCGGACGCGGCGGTTACAGGAAGAGAACGCGCGGCTGCACCGGCGCGATTTGCCGGCGTTCATCGCCGAGGCCCCGGCGATGCAGGCCGTGCGCGAAACGATCGATCGCGTCGCCGCGTCGGACGCGTCCGTCCTGATCACCGGCGAGCACGGCACGGGCAAGGAAGTCGTCGCGAGCCTGCTGCACCGGCTGTCGTCGCGCGCCGCGCGGCCGCTCGTGACGATGAACGCTGGCGGGTTGTCGGAGGGCGTGGCCGAGTCGGAGCTCTTCGGCCACGTGAAGGGCGCGTTCACCGACGCGCGCACCGATCGCATCGGCTGCTTCGAGCTCGCCGACGAGGGGACGCTCTTTCTCGATGAGATCGCGAACATGCCGTCGCGCCTGCAGCCGAAGCTCCTGCGCGTGCTGCAGACCGGCGAAGTGCAGCGTGTGGGGTCGTCGCGCGTCACCTACGTCAACGTGCGCGTGCTGTCGGCGACCAACGCCGATCTGGCCGCCGAGATCGCGGCTGGACGCTTTCGCGACGATCTCTTCTACCGTCTCAACACCGTCGTCATTCATCTGCCACCGTTGAGAGAACGCCAGGAGGACATCGCGCCGCTCGCGCGCTTCTATCTCGAGCGCTTCAGCGAGAAGTACCGGCGGACGTTCGCCGGCTTCGACAAGTCCGCGCGTCAGGCGCTCGAGTCGCACTTGTGGCCAGGCAACGTGCGCGAGCTCGGCCATGCGATCGAGCGCGCCGTGCTGATGGCGCGAACGTCGGAGATCACGGCTGCAGATCTCGGCCTGCAGGTGGCTGCGTCCACGTCCGACGACCTGACTCTTGAGCAGGCGGAAAAGCTCTTCATCCAGAAGGTGCTCGCGCGCCACGCCGGCGACGTGCGCAAAGCGGCCGAGCAGCTCGGCATGAGCCGCAGCGCGCTCTATCGGCGGCTGCAGCAATTCGGCCTGTGACGCGCATGGAGACGTCGGCCGGCGCAAGCGGGCGGAGAGGACGCGCGCGATGACGGGGAACCCGTTCCGCCGCGATGCGCCGCCACGCGCGCACAACGTCGAACGCGCCGTCGCGCTGTTCGTCCTGGCCGGCGCCGCGCCCGCGCTCGCCGCCGCCGGCGTGCTGCTCTGGACACGCGATGCGTCACCTGAATTGCGCTGGACGGTCCTGGCCGTGATGGCGGCCGCCGCGATCTTCGCGGCCGTGGCCGCGCGAGAAGTCGCCGTCGAATCGATGCAGCTCATCGCGCACTTGCTCGGCGCGCTGCGCGAGGGCGACTACTCGATCCGAGGGCCGAGCACGCGGAGCGGCAGCGCGACGGCGACCGTCATGCGCGAGGTCAACGACCTCGGGTCGACGCTGCAGCGCCAGCGCACCGAGGCGCTCGAATCGGCCGCGCTCCTCACGCACGTGATGGAGGAGATCGCCGTGGCGGTCTTCGCGTTCGATCCGTCCAACGCGCTGCTGCTCGTCAACAAGGCCGGCGCGGAGCTGCTCGGCCCACGCGCGACGCCCTGGATTGGCGTCGCGGCCGCCGAGATCGGCTTCGACGACTATCTCACCGGCGATGCGCGACGGCTCATCGAGCGCGCGTTCAACGGCCGGCCCGGTCGCTACGAAGTGCGGCGCGCGCAGTTCTACCGCGACGGCCGGCCGCACCATCTCGTCGTGATGAGCGATCTCAGCCAGGCGCTGCGCGAGGAAGAGCAGGCGGCCTGGCAGCGCATCGTGCGCGTGCTCTCGCACGAGATCAACAACTCGCTCACGCCCATCAAGTCCATCGCGCACTCGCTCCGGCGCATCGTCGATCGCGCCGCGCCGTTCGAGCGGACGGACGAAGTGCAGCAAGGGCTGTCGCTCATCGAAGAGCGGTCCGGTGCGCTCGGACGGTTCATCCGCGCGTACGTCCAACTCGCGCGTCTGCCCAAGCCGAACGTGCGGCCCGTCAGCGTCGCCGCGCTCGTCGGCCGCGTCGTCGAGCTCGAGAGCCGGCTGCCGGTCCGCGTCCACGCCGCACCGGACGTCACGTTCCCGGGGGATTCGGATCAGCTCGAGCAGTTGCTCATCAACGTCGTTCGGAACGCCGTCGACGCGTCGCTCGAAACCGGCGGCGGCGTCGCCATCGGCTGGCGCCTCGCCGGCGACTGGCTGGAGCTCGCGATCGACGACGAGGGGCGAGGGCTGCCGGAGACGACGAACCTCTTCGTGCCGTTCTTCACGACGAAGCCGAACGGCGCCGGCATCGGCCTCGCGCTCAGCCGCCAGATCGCCGAGGCGCACCACGGCACGCTGACGCTCGACAACCGCGTCCCGCCCCCCGGCTGCCGTGCGACGCTGCGGCTGCCAGCGCGCGGGTAACGAGGGCGATGTTCACGCCGGTATCTGCGCGTGATCTACGTGCCGGATCCGAGGCCGGGTCGGTATTTGTCATCACAGCGTATGGGCTCAGCGAGAAGGCCCAAAGGGCTTTGCGGCGTCGACAGAAGGCATTACAACGGAAGAAGCCATGAAGGAAAAACAGAATCGGTTCCCGCCAGGGTGGGACGAGGCTCGAGTGCAGCGGGTTCTCCGTCACTACGAAGAGCAGTCCGATGTCGAAGCTGTCGCCGAGGACGAAGCGGCGTACCGATCGACGGCGACGACCGTCATGAAGATTCCGGTCAAGCTCGTTCCGGCGGTCAGAGCTCTTCTGGCGAAACGCCGGGCAAGCTAATCGTCGAGAGCTCTGAACGGTCAGAGTGAAGGTCGCCCCGAGGCGAGGATTACGTCGGTCGTGGCGCTCCCACTTCGTAGATACGAAGATCGCGATCCTTGATCCCCAGGCGTTGCCATGACGCGTGCCATTCGGCGAGATGGTCGGAGGCGAAATGTCGATCGAGGGCGGCTCGGTCTCGCCAGACTTCCTTCACGTGAATCAGGCTCGGTAGCCAAACCGAGCCGCGGTCGATGCACGGCGCCCCTACGGCAGCACGACGAAACGGGATCGGCGGGGTAGGGCGTAGACGCGGAAGTGCGCGTCGAACGTGACGATGCTCGTCAGACGATCCCGCTCGGCGACGCGGACGAGCGCGGCGTCCGCGAAATCCATTGGCGTGTCGCGGTATTTTCTCATCAGTTCTTTCATGCGTGGGACGTCGTCTTCGTCGAGGGCGGCGAGGAGGAGCGTCTCGTCCTCGATGAGCTCGAGAAGCGCGCTCGTGGCGGCGGGAAATTCGCCGAGCAGGTGCATCGCTTCCGCGAGCGCCGGCCAGACCGTGGCCAGCCGGCCGCGGATGCCGGCGAGCGCATCGCGTACGGCGACGTGATGGCGATCGCTGCGGTCGAAAAGCGCGACGAGCGCGCTCGCGTCAACGAGGACGTCGGTCACGGACCTTCGCGGCGAGACTCGCACGATACTTCGCGTGCGTGTCCGTGGAGAGCTCGACGCCTCCCGTGTCGACGAGGCCGACGACGGCCCGCAGGCGATCGAGGGCGGTCTCACCCGCGGCCGCAGCAGGCTTCGGCGCGTTCCCGTACTGCTCGACGGCCTCACGGACGACGGCCGACTTCGAGAGGCCCGTCGTCCGCGCGATGCGACGAATCTTGCCCTCGGTTCTGGAATCGAGGCGGAGGCTGAACGGCATGGTGTTGTGTCCTACGAGAATGTAGGACACTCCGGCGTTGGCGTCAAGCGTCTCCCTCCGGCACACGCGATGTCGCCGGGACACACTCGCCACGATCCTGCGCTGTGAGACACTCGGCGGACCGCCATGCCTCCGCGCATCGTCTCCCTGCTGCCGAGCGCCACCGAGATCGTCTGCGCGCTCGGCCTCGAGTCGCAGCTCGTCGGCGTGACGCACGAGTGCGACTATCCCCCAATCGTGCGCGGGCTGCCGAAGGTTACGCGGACGCTCATTCCGACGGAGGCGTCGAGCGCGACGATCGACGCACTCGTGCGTGAGCGACTGGCGACGAGCCAGGCGTTGTACATGCTCGACCTCGACGTCCTCGATGCGCTTCGTCCCGATCTCATCGTCACGCAGGCGCTCTGTGACGTGTGCGCCGTGGCCGACGCCGAGGTTCGCGAGGCCGCGTGCCGGCTCCCTGGCCGCCCGACCGTCGTCAACCTCGAGCCGCAGACGTTGACGGACGTGTTCGACGCCATTCACCAGGTGGCTGATGTGGCTGGCGTCGCTTCTCATGCGGTCGACGTCGTCGGCCGTCTGCGCGCGCGTGTCGACGCGGTCGTCGACCGCGCACGCGTGGGACGAGCGGCGAGCGAGCGTCCGCGCGTCGCGCTGCTCGAGTGGCTCGATCCGCCGTTTTCGTGCGGACACTGGAATCCGGCGCTCGTGCGGCTCGCCGGCGGCGTCGAGGGGCTCGGCCGCGAGGGCGAGCGATCGCGCCGGCTGAGCTGGCACGACGTGATCGTCTGGCAGCCCGAGGTTGTCGTCATCGCGTGTTGTGGCTTCACGGTCGAGCGCACGATGTGTGACGTCGAGGCACTCGATCGCGTACCGGGCTGGACGTCGCTGCCGGCGGTGCGCGACGGGCGCGTGACCGTTGTCGACGGATCGCAGTACTTCAGCCGGCCAGGGCCGCGCCTGGTGGACAGCCTCGAAATCCTCGCGCACGCGATCGATCCCGATATCCATCCCGCACCGGCAAGCGAGCGATAGGCCACGCTGGAGCCGTCCGGCTTGCGGCCGCCGTCTGCCCGAATGTATGGTAGTCACACATATGCCAGTCACGGCAGACACGCGCGAGCTGAAGAAGGGCAGCGCCGAGCTGCTCATCCTGTCGATCATCGAGACGCGTGCCCGCCATGGGTACGACATCGCGCGCGCCATCGAGGAGCGATCGGAGGGGGCGCTGCACTTCCATGCGGCGTCGCTCTATCCGCTGCTGTACCGGCTCGAGCGCCGTGGCTGGATTGCCGGACGCTGGACCGAGAAGGCAGGCACGCGGCGGCGCCGGCTCTATGCGCTGACGCCCGCCGGCCGCAAGGCCCTCGCGGCGCGGCGCAGCGGCTGGAAGGCGTTCGTCCGCGCCATCAATCGCGTCGCGGGAGTCGAACATGCCTGACTGGCGATCCCACGTCTCCGAACGCGCCGCCGGCCGTGGCCTCGATCCGGCCACGGAAGCCGAGGTCGTCGACGAATTCGTCCAGCACCTCGAGGACCGCTACCGCGACGCGCTCGCGCTCGGCGCCACAAAGGCGGAAGCCGCGACGCAGGCGCTGGCTGAGCTCGAAGCGTTCGACGCGTTCGCAGCCGACGTGACGAGATTCCGGCAACCGCTCCGTCCAGCGCCGCGTCCGCCCGAGCCATCGGCGAGCTGGTTGGCGGCCGTGTTCGACGATGGGCGATGGGCGTGGAGGCGGCTGTGGGGATCGCCGCGTGTCACGCTGGCAGCGCTCGTCACGCTGACGCTGGCGATTGGCGCCAACACTGCCATTCTCGGCGTCGCCGATGCCGTGCTCTTCCGGCCACTGCCGTACGCCGATCCCGATCGTGTCTTTGCGCTGCAGATGGAAAATCGATCGACGGGCCAGCGCTCGACATTGATCCCCTACGCGGTAACCGCTGCGATCGACACCGCCGACGCCGCGCTCGCCCGGATGGGTCTGATCGACAGCGGCCCGCAGGTTGCTGTGACCGGGCCTGATGGGCCGGAACCGGTGCCGACCGTCGCGGTCAGCGACTCGTACCTGCAGGCGTTGGGCGTGGCGCCCGCGCGTGGCCGTCTGATCGACGCCCGCGATGCCGGACGCGAGGGCCGTGTCGCCATGCTGTCTTATCACGCGTGGCAGCAGCGATTCGGCGGCGACGAGGCGATCGTCGGCCGCAGCGTCACTATCGGCAACTCGACGTTCGACGTCGTCGGCATTCTGCCGCCAGCGATGTTCTTTCCGACCCTTCTCGCACCGGGCCGACCGGACATCGTGACGCTTCTGCCGCCTGTTGCACCCGACGCGCGCGGCGGCACGTTCCGTCCGATCATGCGACTGGCGCCGGGCGTCAGCCGTGAACAAGCGCAAGCCGCGATCGAGGCCGCGACGGCACCCGTCCTGACGCACACGCCGGGATTGGCGACCTCTCGGCCCGTGCTCGAGAACATCCGCGACCTGCTGTATCCCGTCGGCCAGCCAATCTTGCGCTATCTACTCGTCGCCGCCGGGCTCATCCTCGTCATCGGCTGCGCGAACGTCGCCAACATGCTGCTCGTGCGCGCACGGCGCGATCGCGCCAGCCTCGCCGTCCGACTCGCGCTTGGCGCGAGTCGCACACGACTCGTCCGTCCCATGCTCTTCGAGGGATTGTTCCTGGGTATCGCCGCGGCGGGTCTCGCGGTGCTCGCGACCTGGATGTCGTTCGACGCCCTGGTCCGTCAGATTCCACCGATCGCCTACGGCAACGCGCCCGTCGGCGTCGACGGCCGCGTCATCGTCTGGTCGGTGGCGATCGGTGTCGGCGCCGCTCTGGCATGCAGCGTCGTACCGGCGTGGCGCGCTGCGGGCGTCGACGTCTTCACGCTCTTGCACCGGCGTGGAGAAGGACGCGGGACACCGGGTGCGATTGGACATCCGCTCGTGGCCCTCCAGGTCGCGCTGGCCATCGTCGTTGTCTTCGGGGCGGTGATCGCGGCGCGCGCGTTCGTCGATGTCCTGCGCGTGCCGCTTGGTTTCTCGACCGAGCGCGTGATCCGCGTCCGCGTGTCTCCGCCTCGCGGGACGGTCGATCTCCAGGCGTTCTATGTCCGTATCGCCGCAGCGATTGCCGAGCGGTCTGACGTCGTCTCGACGGCGGCGGTCGGCTCGATGCCGCTTTCCGGCCAGATGGCCGACGAGGCGGCGCACGTCACGGGCAGCGACGCGCGGGTTGCATCGATCGTCCACGCGTTGCCCGGCTACTTCGAGACGATGCGCGTGCCGCTGGAACGCGGCCACACGTTCGCGCCGAAGGATCTTCGAAGTGATCCAGACGCGGCCGTCGTCTCCGCGTCCGCCGCGCGAGTGATGTTTGCCGGGCGCGATCCGCTCGGCGCCACGTTCGACAACGGGCGCGGTCGTACATTCCACGTCGTCGGAGTCGTGGGCGACGTCCGACGGAGTCTCGACGTCCAGGACGAGCGGCGGTTACTGCCAGTCGTCTACGTCATACCGGGCGCGTCGACCCGCCTGCTCACCGTCGTCGCGCAAACCCGCGATCGAAGCGAGGCCACGCTGGCCGCCATCAAGGCCGACGTCCACGCACTCGTGCCGACGAGTCGCGTGGACGCGGATTGGCTCGATGACGTCGTCACCGAGCAGACGGCGTATCGGAATCCGCGTCTGCAGACGATCGTGCTCGGCGGCTTCGCCGGCCTCGCGCTCGTCGTGACGATGGTCGGCGTCTTCGGCGTCGTGGCGTATCTCGTGGCCGCGCGCGTGCGGGAATTGGGGATTCGCATCGCGATGGGCGCGGCGCCTCGGGCGCTCGTGGCGCTGGTCGTGCGACAGGCGCTCGTACCCGTAGCGGCTGGCATTGTCGGGGGCCTGGTGGCGGTGCATTGGGCGCGCCGATTCGCCGAGGCACAACTGTTCCGCGTCGACGCCCGCGATCCGTGGATGCTCGCCGCCGCGGTGATGGCCGTCGTCGCTGCTGCCGCGATGGCCGCCTACGTGCCCGCACGCCGCGCGACGCGCGTCGATCCGATCACCGTCCTGCGCGTGGAATAGCTGCGGCTATGATCGCGTGTCATGGACATGAAGACGACGCGCTCGACGACCTGCGTCGTCGCGGGCGGTGGTCCGGCGGGGATGATGGCCGGGTATCTCGTCGCCCGTGCCGGCGTCGAGGTCATCGTTCTCGAGAAGCACGCCGACTTCCTGCGTGATTTCCGCGGCGACACGATCCATCCCTCCACGCTCGAGGTCATGGCCGAGCTCGGCTTTCTCGCCGAGTTCTTGAAACGGCCTCATCAGGAAGTGCAATACGCCGAGGGTGAGCTCGGGAGCACTCGAGTGCGGTTCGCCGACTTCACGCACGTGCCGACGCGCTGCAAGTTCGTCGCGTTCATGCCGCAATGGGAGTTCCTGAACTTCATCGCGGAGCACGCGCAGCGCCTGCCAACCTTTCAGTTGATGATGAGCACCGAGGCGACCGGCCTGATGCGTGACGGCGAACGCGTCACCGGCGTCGTCGGCACGGGCGCGTCGGGAGCGATCGAGATTCGCGCCGATCTCGTCATCGCGGCCGACGGGCGCGATTCCCGTCTGCGCGACGCGGCAGGGCTCCCGGTGCGGGATCTCGGCGCGCCGATGGACGTGCTCTGGTTCAAGCTCTCGGTGGGCGTGGACCAGCATCATCTCGTCCTCGGCCACATCGAGGCCGGCCAGGCGATCATCATGCTGGACCGCGGCGACTACTGGCAGTGCGCGATGATCATCCGCAAGGGCACGGCCGAGGCGGTCAAGAGTCAGGGCATCGACGCCTTTCGCGCGCGCGTCGCGAAGTTGACGAGGCGCGATCGCGTCGACGAGATCGCGAGTTTCGACGACGTGAAGCTGTTGACCGTGACGGTGAATCGGCTGAAGGAATGGTGCCGGCCCGGGTTGTTGTGCATTGGCGACGCGTCGCACGCGATGTCACCGGCCGGCGGCGTCGGCATCAACCTCGCGATTCAGGACGCCGTGGCGGCGTCGAACATTCTGGCTGACCCCTTGCGACGCGGGACGCTCTCGCTCGCCGATCTGCGTCGCGTGCAGCGGCGGCGTCGGTTTCCCACCTGGGCGACCCAGGCACTCCAAGTCGCCGCGCAAAACCGCGTGATCGATCCGCTCCTGAACGCCGAGACGACGCCCGACGTGCCGGCGGTCGTGAAGTGGATGCAGCGTTGGCCGCGATTGCAGCGCTTGCCGGCGCGCCTCATCGGCGTCGGCTTTCGGCCGGAGCACGTGCGGGTGCAGGAGCAGGCGAGCGCGACACTCGACGGATGAGATGAGTCCAGGCCGCCGAGTGCGCACTCCGGCAGCACGGACGCCTCACGCTCTCATTCGTTTTTCAGCGCGACATTTGGATCGACATGAGCCGCTTGCCACGCCGGACGGCTCGTCGCCACGCCGGCGATGACCACCACGGCGACGACGATCCCCGCGAGCGTCAGCGGATCGCCAGGCGCGACGTCGTAGAGCGCCGTGCGAAGCGCCCGCGAGATGCCGAGCGCGCCGAAGGCGCCGATCACGGTGCCCGCGAGCGCGAGGAGCGCGCCCTCCTTGGCCACCAGTGCGACCATCTGCCGCGTCGACGCCCCGAGCGCGAGGCGGACGCCAAGTTCCGGAGTCCGTTGCGCGACGAGATAGGCCAGCGTGCCATAGAGGCCCACGGCCACGAGCAGCACCGCCATCGTCGCAAACGCCGCCAGCACGAGCATCGTGAAACGCGTGTCCTGCATCGACGCGTCGACGTACGCCGAGAGCGGCCGGATGTCGTACACCGCACGCGTGAGGTGAAGGCCCTCTACGGCTCGTTTGACGGCAGGGCCGACGTCTGCCGCGCCGGTTCCCGTGCGGATCACGAAGGCCATCTCGATCGGCCGGACGGGATACGGCACGAACACGTGCGGCATGGCCTCGTCGCGAACGTTCGTGCGAGCGGCGTCGAGCACACGCGTGAGGCGGACATGACGCGTGACGCCAACGACTTCGAGCGTGCGCGGTCCCGCGAGGAAGTGACGGCCGATGGCCGGACCGTCCCACATCGTTCGCGCGAACGTCTCGTCGACGATGGCCACGTCACGCGCGAAGGTGATGTCGTCGTCCGTGAAGTCACGGCCCGCGACGAGCGGCGTACGCGTGACACCGAGGTAGCCCGGCAACACGGACTGTTGGGTGGCGGCGATCGCCATCAGATCTTCGGGCCGGCGGAATCGCCACACGGCAGGTGGCTCGAATGGCAGCGGCCGGACGCCGCTCACGGCGTCGACACCAGGAACGGCACGAATGGCGCGCAGGACCTCGCGATATGCACCCCACCGCGACGCGGCATCGGGATAGCGACGCCAGCTCATCCCGACTTTCGCCGTGACGACATGCGACGGATCGAACCCGAGCGGCGCCTGCATCTGGTTCACGAACGTGTGCAGCATGAGCCCGGCGGCAAAGAGCGGCGCGATCGAGAGCGCGATCTCGGCGACGACGAGGAGCCGTTGCAGTCGGCGGTTGCCACGTGCCGAGACGGTGGCGCGTGTGGACGTCAGTCCGCCGGTCGCGGTGTCGCTCGCGCGAACGGCCCGAAGCGCCGGGACGAGACTGCAGCAGACGACGGCGGCAATCGCCAACAGGAACGCGACAGCGATCGACCACAGGTCGATCGCGATGTCCGCCTGACGCGGAAGGTTCCCCGGTCGCAGCCAGTCGATCCAGCCGATGCCGGCGCGCGCGAGAAGCAGGCCGAGAACGCTGCCGCCCATCGCCAGGACGAGATGTTCGGTGACGAGCTGACGGACGATCCGCACGCGCGTGCCGCCGAGCGCGAGGCGGATTGCGACCTCGCGCTCTCGTGCCGTGGTCCGCGCCAGCAGAAGATTGGCGATGTTCGCGCAGCCGATGACGAGCACGAACACGACCGACAGGGCGAGCACCCAGAGGCCGTGCCGCGCGGGCGCGGCGACCGCGTCGCGGAGCGGGCGCACGTGCAGCGCAAGCGGGCCGATGGCGTCGGCATAGAGCGAGGCATGCTCGGTGAGCCAACGCGCAGCGATGCCGTCGAGCTCGGCCTGGCTCTGCGTGAGGCTGACGCCCGAGGCGAGCTCCGCAATAGCCGGCGCGCCGTGACTGCGCCAGTCGGCGTCCAGAGCGGCCGGAAACCAGACGTCCACGTCGGGCTCGACGCCTGCAGAAGCCGGGAGCCAAGCACGCAGTCCGGCCGGCAGGACGCCGACGATTTCCACGTCGAGGTTGTTGATGTTCACGTGCTCGCCGATGACGCCGGCGTTCGCGTGAAATAGCCGCCGCCACAATCGGTCGCTGATGACGACACCCGTGACGCGTCCGCCCGCAAGGTCGGCCGAAGACGAGAGGAGACGGCCCATCGCCGGCGGCGCTGCACCCAGGAGCGCGAGGACGTCGTCGGTGACGCTGGCCGAAGCCACGCGCTCCATGTCGTCACCGATTTCGATGAACGCTTCCGCGCCGTTCGCCGTTCCCACGTGCCGCAGCGTACGACTCACTCGCTGCAGCTCACGCACTTCAGCCGGGGCCAGCCCGGCATCCACGACTGGGCCGAATGACGAGTCGATGACGACGAGGCGGTCGGCGTTCGGGTAGGGCAGCGGTCGCCAGACCACGGCGTGCATCGCGCTGAAGACCATCACCGTAGAGCCGACACCGAGCGCCAGCGTGGTGATGACGACTGCGGCGAAGCCGGGCGAGCGCGTCACGGCGCGCGTGCCCGCGGCGAGGTCGCGGCCGAACGTGGTGATCGCGTACGCCGGATTGGCGTGCCGCATTTCTTCTTTCACGTTCTCGACGCTGCCGATCTCGATCCGTGCGGCGCGTGTCGCTTCGTCTGGCGTCAACCCTTGCGTGCGTCTCCGGGCGGCGAGCTCATCGGCGAAGGCGCGGACCTCGTCGTCGAGATCCCTGTCGGAGGGTGCACGGCCGAAGCCACGTACCCGCGCCATGAGGTGGCGCCACCATCTGCTTGGCAGTTCGCGCGGCGACGCCATGTCATCCCTTCGCGTCGAGCACGAGACTCATGGCGTCGACGACGCGCCGCCATTCCGCGGTTTCGCGGTCGAGTTGCCGGCGGCCGGCCGCGGTCAGCGCGTACGACTTCACGCGACGTCCGTCGTCCGAGACGGTCCACGCGCCCTTGATCCATCCCTGGTGTTCGAGGCGGTGAAGAGCCGGGAAGAGAGAGCCCGCCTTGATGTGAAACGTTCCGCGCGTCATCTGGAGGACGCGGTCGGCGATGGCGACGCCGTGCAGCGGTCCGAGCGCCAGCGTGCGGAGCAGCAGGAGATCGACGGTGCCTTTGACGAGCGTGAGGGAAGCGTCTGACATGATATTGATGTCTAATATAGAACATCAATATCAAAAGAAGTCAAACAGAACCGCCGACGCGTCGTTGTACACGCCTTGGGTGTGCGGCTGCTATCGCCCGAATCGCAGCGCCGCCCGCGCCCGGGCTTCGGCAGCGACCGCTTCACGATTCCTCGCGGGCGCGGCTGTCACGAGGGCGCCAACGAGCCGGCGCGCGGCCGCGGTGACCTCGTCGACCGCGGTCTCGAACGCCTCGGCATTCGCCTTCGACGGCGCGTTGAAGCCGCTGATCTTGCGGACGAACTGCAGCGCCGCTCCGTGAATTTCGTCGTCAGTGGCCGGCGGATCGAAGTTGAACAGCGGACGGATGTTGCGGCACATCTGCGGCTCCTGAGATCTAGGACTCTTTCACCCGTGGCCACGCGCCGCCGAGGCGACCGGCGTGGAAGATGACGCGCTCGCTCTCGAGATCGCGGGTGAGATCGCGAGCCGTCCCCTGGTATAGGTGCGCATCGGCTGACAGTACCGCCTGCCCGGCCCGATCGGCGGGCAGGTTCGGCAGGATCGCGCGCGCGTCGTCGAGCGCCACATGCCATTGCCGGGCGAGCACCGTGGCGTCGGGCGGTGCTCCGTCGAACGCAAGGGACGCCATCTCCGCCTCGCTGTAGCGACCCGTGCGCGCGGCGTGTTCGACGAGCCCCGGCGGCGTGAAGCCTGGATCCTTGCCGCACGCCGCCCAGAGCAAGTAGCCCAACGGCTGGACGCGCTCATGGCAGAGCACGGCGTCGACCCAGTCCCTGGGCTCGAGGCGTCCGACGAGCGCCAAGATCTTGTTGGTGGCGAGATCGAACGGGTGAAGCGTCAAGCCGAGGGTCTCGTGTTCAACGAGGGGGAAGAAGCGGAAGGCGCTGTCGCGCGTCCATTCGACGACGACCTCGTCGTCGTGCCGGCGGACGCTGGCCTCGACGAAGCCAGGTCGTTCGCGGAGCGGGGCGACCGTATAGCCCGCCGCTTCGAGCGATTGGCGGTCATGATCCCACGAGCGCGCGACGGCCTCGAGGCTGTCATGGAAGAGGTCGACGTCGCGCGACAATCGCTGCGTATCCAGCGCGACGCTGAGCGCGACACCGCCCGCGACGTAACTTTCACCGCGGGCGCGGCGGTCGGCGGCTAGGAGGCGGCAGATGTCGCGTTGGATGGTCGTGAGAGCCATTGGCGGATTTCAGCCACGCGCCCGAGCGCCCGGAGGTCTCCGTACCGCTCGATGTAGCGCAGCACGACGTCGCACTCAGTCGCGGATGTCGGATAGTAGTCCTCGCGGAGAAACCACAGACACGTGGCGCGATACTCGTCCACGAGCGTCCGAAGCGCGTCGGCAACGACGGGCGAAGACATGCCTCGATTGTAGCCGCGCGCAGCGGTCCCCGGCCCCGACCGCCTTCGCCAAGGCGACGGCGGTTCGCCGAAGCCAAGCGAAGGCGAAAGGGCCAGGGCTCCACAATCTCTGACGCGGGCGGCCACGGGGGGCCGCCCCTACCAATCAATCAGGTCCTTCGCGATCTTCGCGTCTTCGCGCGGCCGAGAACCCCTTCTGGCTTCTGCCTTCGAACTTCTAACTTGGTCCGCGCGCGACCCGTGCCGTGCGCGCTCCGTCGAGATAGTCCGTCACGTCGTCGCCGTAGGTCTCCGGCAGATCCAGTGGCATGCCGTGCTCGACGAGGACTTCGGCGCAGCCGACCCAATCGCCGTCGTCCGCCGGCCGGTTGCGCGACGCCCACGCCAGTGTCCCGCTGACGTTGTTGCCGTAGGCGTGACGTTCCGTCCAGCGTGCGCCGTGCTCGAGCAGAAAGCGTGCGAGTGACGGGTCGCCGCGGAAGACGGCGTGGTTGAGCGCGGACGCCCGCCAATCACCACCCTGGACGGCAATCGGCCAGCCGAGATCGACCATCAGTCGCACGGCGTCGCGATGCCCGGCGCCCGCGAGCTCGGGCAGTTGGGCGAGCTGGCGCGGTGACAACCGCGCGATGACGTCAGGATGTGCGGCCTGAAGCCGTCGCGCTTCGTCGCCATCGGCGCGTGCACACGCCGCGACGAACTGTTCCTCGATCGACAGCGGCTCAGCCGCGCCCGCGTTCGCGAGGACCGCGGCGACGTCCGCCAGTCCGTACTGCTGCGCTGCGCGGTACGCGCTCACGCCGTGCATCGTCGCGCGAGGATCGGCGCCGGCGTCGAGCAGCGCCTGGACGTGGGCCGCCGATCGGCGGCGTCGGATGGCCCAGAGGAGCGGCGGCCCGATCGTGCTCGACGGGTCGTCGGCGTCGCGCGTGTGCGCGAGGAGCAGCCGCAGGCCATCGATGTCGTCCTTGTCGAGCTGATGGTGAAGCGCGTTCGTGCCTTCGACGCGCGCGCCGGCGTCGACGAGCGCGCCGAGGCACGCGTGATCGGCGCTCTCGGTCGAGTGATAGAGCGACTCGTTGTCGTTCGGATTGGCCCCGGCCGCGAGCAACAGACGCGTCATCTCCGCATCGTGCGTGATCCCGGCCGCGCCATAGAGCGCGCTCAGCGGCATGTTCGGCGCCGCGAGCCACGACTGACTCGGGTCCGCGCCCGCGTCGAGCAGCACGCGCGCTGCCTCGTGCAGCCGATCGCGAAACGCCGATAGCCGGCCGAGGCTCGAGTGCGTGACGGCCACGAGCGGCGGGCGCCCCAGTGCCGCGCCGCACTCGGGACACGTCAGCGGTGACACGCGATTCACCCATCCAGGCTCTGCGATCGCGCGTCGGATGGCGTTCGTGTCGCCGACGGCGCACGCGAGGATCGGATCGGCCGCGACGAGATCAGGCGTGTCGGCGAGCATGCGCGCCGCGACGTCCGGCCGCGGCCGCTCGGCATCGTGCTGATAGACGAAATCCAGCCAGCGGTGCAGCCGATGCGACGAATCGTCGGCGCGGCCGTGCTCGACGTACGTACGCAGGGCGTCCCACGACGAGAAGCCGTACTCGCGCGCGAGGCACGACTGCGCGTCGTGCAGCCGCCAGTCGCGTTTCGCGAGCGCGACATCGTCGCGGCCGCGCGCGGCGGGGAGTGACTGGCGGAGTCGCACGAAGGCTGAGGGATCAGCGGCACGGCAGGCGCGCAGCAGATCCTTCGCCTGCTTCTTCAGATGATCAAGATTGGGGCGTGAGGGTAGCGTCGGCACGGAAACCTCCAGGCATGGAACTGCCGATGGCCCGCAATTCCGGCTGCACAGAGGTTTGGCTGACGAACGAACGAGGCAAGTGGGTTCGACCCTTCCCGCGGGCCCGGGTGCGGCTTGCAACCGCGAACGTCATCTTAGCGAGATGCCGGACCCTCGTTCAACTCTCGTCGGGTCGCTTGTTCGGGGCGATCGGTCCGAGCAGGAGGCGATCGATTTCCGTGGTGAGCCGATCGCGGACCCAATCGGCCGCGTCGGTCGCGCGGAAGACGTGCTCCCAGAGTGAGGCGCCGCCGCGCGTCCACATCACGGCCACCTCCATCGTCTCGGCCTCGCGCTTGAAGATCCACCAATACTGACCGCCTGGACGCCCCGGCCAGAAACAGTCGCCGTAGCCGGCGGCAAGTGCGGTGTCGAAGGCGCGCACGAGCGATTCGACCCCCGCGCGCGCCGGTGAGACCGACACGGTCGCGTGCTCGGTGCCCTCCTGGAGCAGGACGGTGAGCAGGTCGGGAGCGTCGAGCGCAAGGTGCAGGTTCATCGTGCCGATCCCACGATACCGATCTTTCAACGCCGGCGCGAGCGCGCGGCACCTGACGTGCTCGATGGCGTGCTCACACTCGGCGTCGGACCACGTGGTGACGTGGCGATGATCGTCGCGGCGGCCTGCTGCGCGTGGGCCATCATCGCCGCGCCGCCGCGCATCCGCTTCTACACGTTTTGGGTCCTGGCCGTCATCGTCGCCGTCCTGCTGGTTCGCTGCGCCGACGCGTCACTGCGTGACGCCGTCAGGTCCGCCGGCCACGCTGACCGGTTCGCCGTCGGTCATCTCGGTCGCGTCGACGATGACGCGGTCGCCGGCGGTGAGGCCGTTGACGATCTCGGCGGCGTCGTGCGTGACGAGTCCCGTGCGAACGGCTCGCTCGTGTGCGCGGCCGTCGTCGCCGACGATGAACACGGATTGCTGGCTGCCTTCGCGGTGCATCGCGCCGAGCGGCACGGTGAGCGCCTGCGCGCGCTGGTCGAAGAGGATCTCGACGCTCACGGGCGTGTCGAGCGGCAGCGTCGCGTCGCCGAGGAGCGCGACGCGGACTTCGCCGGTGGCCGCGGTCGGATCGGTCGGTGGCTTCACGTGCGTGACTCGCGCGGCGTGTTCGCCGGGATCGGTGAGCGTGCGGACCGCCGCGAGCTGACCCGGCTGCACGCGGCCGACCTGCAGGACCGGCAACTGGATGGCCACCTCGACGTGTGACGGATCGACCACCTGGAGGACCGGATCCGTCGGATCGCCGGCCACCGTGTCGCCGACGGCGTGCCAGACGTGCTGGACCGTTCCGGCGAATCGCGCCGTGATGGTCGCGCGACCAGCTTCGGCCTTGGCGAGTGCGAGTTGGCTTTCGGCCTGACCGAGTGCGGCTTCAGCGGCCGAGACCGAGTCCTGATCGGCGGCGAGCGCATTACGTGCGATGAGCCCACGCGCGAAGAGCGCCTGCTGGTTGGCCGCGGTCGCCTTGGCTTGGTCGAGCCGGCTCGCCGCCTGCGCGCGATCGAGCTCTCGTGCGGCGAGCAACTGCGTGATCGACGGCACGTCGAAGCGGACGAGCAGGTCGCCCGGCGCGACGCTGTCGCCTTCTTTCTTCGGCAGTTCGACGATGACGGCGGGTTCGGGGCCGGAGATCGTCCAGTCGCCGGCCGCGGCCGGGACGACCGTGCCGGGTGCGCTCGCCACGTCGCGCAACGTGCCAGGACGCACGACCTGCACGCGGACCGTGACCGGCGCCGCCACCTCGACCGGTGCCGACCGCCGGCATCCCGCCGCGATCGTCACGAGTGCCGCCATCAGACAGAGACCCGCACGAGAGCCGCGCCCGGAACGATCGACACGCACAGGACGATTCTAGCCCTCCCGTTCCCGTCTGCGTGCGACGCGCGGTTGGACGCGGCTCGGCAGGTTCGTTCGCGTGCGTGGTCCGGTTCTTGCCGCTCTTGTTCAGGTTGTCCAGTGGCCGGTCGGAAGGAGACCTCGGATGCAGTCGATGAAGGCGAAGACATGGATGGGGACCGCGGTGGTGGCGCTGGCGCTGCTCGCGCTCGCTGTAACGCCGGCTGTGGCGCAGTCGTTCCAGAGTCCGGTCCCCGACCGTCACATGGCGGCCGTGGGCATCTCGTTCGGCGTCGCCGTTCCGGGCGACGATGGGCTCGACACCGGACCGACACTCGGCGTGGACGGCGAATACTACCTGTCGTCCCGCATCTCGGTCCGCGGCCAGTTGAGCGGCGCCTGGTGGGGGATTTCGAACGCGGGCGACGACAACGGCGTGAGCCCGGCCACGCTCAGCGGCAACCTCATCTACAACTGGGAGCACGGCGTCTTTCACCCGTACGCGACCGTGGGGCTGGGGCTCTACAGCTACCGCTTCACGGAAGACGACATCGACAGCCACGACACGACGCTCGGCGTCAACATCGGCGGCGGCGTGGAATATTTCCTCGACCGGCGCAACGCGATCACGGGCGAACTGCTCATCCACTCGGTGCCGGGCGACGTGAACAGCAAATACAACGCGTACACGCCGTGGTACTGGACGGTCAGTGGAGGGTTCAAGCGGTACTTTTGAAGTGCCTATAGAACTGCGAACTTCGAACTTCGAACTTCGAACGGATGAGGCGCCTTCGGCGCGTCTTTCCGTCGGAATGAGTCTTCGCGGCTTCGCGCCTTCGCGTGAGGCTCCTTACGCCCTTTCGCGGCTTCGCGTGAGCGCCTTCGCGTGAGACCCAGCGTGTCTTCGCGTCTCAGTAGCGCCGTTTGCGCTGCCGCATCAGATCGAACTTCGCGGTGTCGGCAACGGCCATGACGGCCATCACGCCCGCCTGCACGGGATCGCTCACGACGAGGTCGGCGGCGTCCGGCACGCTGCCGGCCATGTTCAGCGAGATGACGGCCAGGCCCTGCTTCCGGACTTCTTCGACGGCGTCGGTGATGTCGCCGCCCATGATCGATCCGGCGAGGACGAGCAGCTTGACGCGCGGCAGCCGTACGACGGCCCGGACGGCCGCCGCCAGTTCGCGTTCGCCGACGAGCGGAATCGTGTCGATCGAGATGCGCTCGCCGCGGATGTTGTGGCGGTCGGCTTCCGAGATCGCGCCCATCGCCACGAATCCCACTTGAGCGCCGCCGCCCATCACGATGATGCGCTTGCCGTAAATGCGCGCGAACGACGTCGTCTGGTCCACGCGGATGACGCCGGGTACGGCGCGCAATCCCCCGAGCGTGGCCGGGGCCTCGTCGTCGGCGACCGCGAACTCGAAGTACACCTCCGGGTGCGTCGGTCCCTGGTGGATTTCGACGACCGTGATGTTGGCAGCGTGCGCGGCGAGGACGCCGGTGAGATCGAAGAGCAGGCCGGGGCGGTCCTCCGCAAGGACGATGACGGCATGCGGCGACATGGAGCGAATGTAGCACGGCGCTCCGCGTTGC
>DASZOV010000065.1:0-128215 GCA_035550595.1 Vicinamibacterales bacterium | reverse complement strand
TCGCCCGACGCGGGACCAATGACTCCTACTCGAGGCAACGCCTCGGTAGGGGTCTTTTTTTATGTGCGGGCGTGACCGAAGACGCGACGTCGTGCCGCGTGTGGCCGCGCCCGTGGAAGGAGACGGAGCGTGAACGCCCACCGCAATTCACCCACGGCCGCGACGATCGGCCGCATCGACGCACGCGAGATCCTCGACTCGCGCGGCAATCCAACGATTGAGGTCGACGTCCTGCTGTCGGACGGCGCCTGGGGACGGGCGAGCGTCCCGTCGGGCGCTTCGACCGGAAGTCGCGAGGCCCTCGAACTCCGCGACGCGGATCCGCGCCGCTACAACGGCAAGGGCGTCCAGCATGCGATCGCCGCCGTTCGCGGCGACATCGCGCACGCGCTCGTGGCGCAGCCGGCCAGCGACCAGTTGGCTATCGATCGGCGGCTGATCGATCTCGACGGCACGTCGAACAAGGCGCGCCTCGGCGCCAACGCCATCCTCGGCGTGTCCATGGCCGTCGCGCGTGCCGCGGCCGCGAGCCAGGGCCTGCCGCTCTATCGCTATCTCGGCGCCGGAGACGACGCGCGGCTGCCGCGGCCCATGGTCAACGTGCTCAACGGCGGCGCGCACGCCGGCAACGCGCTCGATTTCCAGGAGTTCATGATCGTGCCCGTCGGCGCGCCGTCGGTCGCCGAGGGCATCCGGTGGTGCGCCGAGGTCTTCCATCTCCTGAAGACGCAGTTGTCGCGACTCGGTCACGTGACGTCGGTTGGCGACGAAGGTGGGTACGCGCCCGACGTTCGCGACGCCGACGAGGTGCTCGATCTCCTGATGCGCGCCATCGCCGCTGCCGGGTACAAACCCGGGCGGGACGTGGCCATCGCGCTCGATCCGGCGGCGAGCGAGTTGTGGGCCGACGGCGAATATCGCTTCGCGAAGTCGGGTGCGCGGCCGATGACGAGCGCCGAGCTCGTCGACGTCTACGACGCGCTCGTCAGCCGCTATCCCATCGTCTCGATCGAGGATGGCCTGGGCGAACAGGACTGGGAGGGATGGCGGACACTCACCCGGCGCCTGAGCTCGCGCGTGCAGCTCGTGGCCGACGACATCTTCGTCACCAATCCCGACATCATCCGTCGCGGGATCGACGAGGGCATCGCCAACGCCGTGCTCATCAAGCCGAATCAGATCGGCACCGTGAGCGAGACGCTCGCCGCCGTGGCGCTCGCCCGCGAGGCGCACTACGCCATCGTCGTGTCGCATCGATCGGGAGAGACCGAGGACACGTTCATCGCGGATCTCGCCGTTGCCATCAACGCCGAGTACATCAAGACGGGATCGATGTCGCGGTCCGAGCGGCTGGCCAAGTACAACCAGTTGATGCGGATCGAGGCCGATCTCTCCGCACCCGGCCGGGCGCGGATGCCGCGGACGGCCTGACGGATCGCGGCCATGCAGGCCTCGCCGGCCGACGTCGCGCGGGCGGTTCACCGCATCGAGGTCGTGGCGGGCGCGGCCGACGATCTCGGTGCGTCCGCCGTCGCATCCGAGGCCCGCGCGCTCGCCGTGCGCGCGCGCGAAGGCCGGTTGTTCGTCGCCTGTCTGGGCCAGTTCAAACGCGGCAAGTCGTCGCTCATCAACGCGCTCGTCGGCGAGCCGATTCTGCCGACGGGCGTGTTGCCCGTCACCGCGATCGTGACGATCCTGCGGCACGGCGCGACGACATCGGCGCGCGTACACGACGACCGTGGCGGCATGACCGCCATTGCGGTCTCCGATCTGCCCGCGTACGTGACCGAAGCGGGCAACCCCGACAACGTCAAGCGCATCGCCGCGGTCGAGGTCTTCCACCCGAGTCCGCTGCTCGCCGGCGGCCTGTGTCTGGTCGATACGCCCGGCCTCGGCTCGTCGTCGGCGCTCGCCACCGAAGTCACCGAGCGGTTCGTGCCGCAGATCGACGCCGTGCTGGCCGTGCTCGGCGCCGATCCACCCGTCACGCGCGACGAGCTCGCGCTCCTCGAACAGGCGTCGGTCGAGACGCGCGAGTTCGTGTTCGTCATCAACAAGGCGGACAAGCTGAGCGATGCCGAGCTCGTCGACGTGCAGGTCTTCACGTCGCGGCTCCTGGCGGAGCGGCTCGGCCATCCCGGCGCGCGCGTCTTCATCGTCAGTGCAGCCGAGCGGCTGGCCGGTGAGCGCACGCGCGACTGGGATCGGCTCGAGGCCGCGCTCGTGGCGCTCGGCGCGGAAGGACGAACGGCCGCGCTCGGCGCGCACGTCGAACGCGCGGCCGATCGGCTGGAGCGGCAGGTGCGGTACGCGCTCGACGAAGCCGAGGCCGCGCTCGACGCGCCCGCGGCCGTGATGGCGCAGCGCATCGCCGACCTGCGCCGCCATGTCGACGAGGCGACGCGCGCGGCGGCCGACGTCAGTCTGCTGCTCGCCGCCGAACAGGGCGCCATCATCCGCCGCATTCGTGAAGATGCCGAGGCTGCATTGGCCGGCGCGCGCGATGCCGCCACGCGCGAGTTGCGCGCGGCCATCACGACCGCGTCCGATGCCGGCACGGCGCGGCTCCGGCAGGTGGCGTTCACCGCGGCGGCCGACGCGGCGCGACATGCGGTCGAGCCGCAGCTCGTCGCGCTCGAACATCTCGCCGCCGAGGCGTACCGGCAGGCGTCCGCGCGGTTCGTACAGGTGGCGAACGAACGGTTGGCGCCGTTCGCTCGCACGCTGCCCGCGCTCGCCGCCATGCCGCCGATCGAATTGCCAGCCGCGCTCGCCGGCCGGCGCCGTTTCTATTTCACCGATCTGCTGTCGCTCACCGCCGCGCGGCCGTGGCAGTTCGCGCTCGAACATCTCGGATCGCACCGCAGCCGCCAGGAGCGCGTGCTCGCTCGCGCCACGGCGTATCTCGACCGTCTCATCGACACCAACATGAGCCGCGCGATCCACGACGTCGACGATCGTCTGGACCAGAGCCGTCGCGCACTCGACGTCGAAATTCGCGCGCGGTTGGCCGAGGTCGTGCCCGCGGCCGCACGCGCGCTCGCACGTGCCGATCAAGTGCGCGCCGACGGTGAACGTGCCGTCGCGGCCGAACGGACACGGCTGGCCGGGATCCGTCAGCGGCTGGCTCGTGATGATGACGAGGCGCCGCTCACAGCGGCGCCAGTTGCGGAGGCACGGTCGTGAGCAGCGCCGCCACCGCGCGCCGCGTCCGCTCGTCGTCGCGTTGGCTGAACCGCAACGTGGTCGCCATGGCGCTGACGAGCCTGTTGAGCGACTGGGGACACGAGATGGCCACCGCGGCGCTGCCGGGCTTCGCGGCGGTGCTGGCGATTGGTCCCTTCGCGCTCGGCGCCATCGAAGGCGTCGCCGATGCGTTGTCGAGCGCCGTCAAGTTGTGGGCGGGTCGCTGGAGCGATCGGTCGCGGCATCGAAAAGCGGTCGCGACGTCCGGCTACGTGCTCACGGGCGCGTCGAAGGCTCTCTTCGCGCTCGCGCATGGTTGGCCGATCATTCTGGCCGGACGCGCCGTCGGCTGGCTCGGCCGCGGCATCCGCGGACCGGTGCGCGACGCGATGCTCGCCGAGTCGGTGCCGGTCGCCCAGGTTGGCCGCGCGTTCGGCTTTCATCGCGCGGGCGACACGATCGGCGCGCTCCTCGGTCCAGCGACGACCCTCGTGCTCCTTGCGTGGCGTCAGCCGCACGAGGCGACCTATCGCACGATCTTCGTCCTCACGCTCGTCCCCGGTCTTTTGTCCACGCTCGTCTTCGGCGCGTGGACGGAGGACCCACGTCCGCGCCTGCGACCGGCGATCGTCCCCACCGTCGACGAGACGTCATCGCGCGTGTCGTCCTCCGCCTATCACCGCTTTCTCTCTGGCGTCGCGCTGTTCGGCCTCGCGGACTTCGCGCCCACGCTGCTGATGCTGCGCGCTGGTGCCGTGCTGACGCCGGTGATGGGGGCAGGAGCCGCGGCGACGGCGGCTGTGGCCCTGTATACGTTGCGGAATGCCGTGGAAGCCGTCGCGGCGTATCCGGCCGGCGCACTGAGCGATCGCCTGCCGCGAACCGTCGTGCTCGCAGGCGGCTATGCGGTGCTCGTCGTCGTGGCAGCCGGCGCCGCGTGGCCGGTCGCGTCACTCGTGTTCTTCGCGGCGCTGTTCGCGTTGTCCGGCGTCCTCGCCGGCGTGCAGGACGTCGTAGAAGGCGCGAGCATCGCCGCGCTCGTGCCGGTGCACCGCCGCGGCTCGGCGTACGGCGCGCTCGCTGCGATCAACGGCGTCGGCGATTTTTGCTCGAGCATCGTCACAGGCCTGTTGTGGACATGGTGGTCGGCCGCCGGCGCGTTTGGCGTGGCCGCCGCGCTCGCCGTGGCGGGGTCCGTCGTCATGGCGACCGTGCCGCGATCGAGGATCGCGCGATGAGCGGCGGCGCGCGGGCAGGTGGCGGGCCGCCGCACGCGAAGCGGCATCGGCTGGCCGTGATTGTCGGCAGTTTCGCCATGGCCATTGTGGCCGGACTCATCGTGCCGCGCGTGATTCCAGCGCCCGCGAACGAAATCGTCTCGATTGGCGTCATCTGGGCGGCGTTCTATCCGGTGGCCCGCCTCAACCCGGCGATGCCGTGGTGGGCGCATTGGAGCCGCGGCGTCGTCGTCCTGCTCGGCGCGATGTTCGCGCGGTATCTCCTTCAGCAATGACCGCGCATCGCATGGCATCGAGCGAACGCGTGCGAGCGTTCGCGCCGTTGACGGAGCTCGCGCTCGCGGGAAGAACGATCGGAGATTGCTCGTGAGGACTTCACCATCGATGTCAAACCCCTCGTGGACGTTGGTCGCGGCCGGCGCCACCGACGTCGGCCGCCGCCGTGCCATCAACGAGGACGGCGTGTGCAGCCGGCCCGACCTCGGCCTGTTCCTCGTCACCGACGGCATGGGCGGGGAAGCGGCGGGCGAGGTCGCGTCGCGGCTGGCGATCCAGTCGGTGACGACGTTCGTCGTCCACACGCAAGATCCGGACGTCCGACGCGCGTGGCCGGTGCCATACGACGACGCGCTCGGTCGCAGCGGCAATCGGTTGAACGCCGCCTTTGCCGTCGCCAATCGTCGTATCGCCGCCGCAGCGGCCGTCGATCCGACGCTCGAGGGCATGGCGACGACGGCCGTGGCCGTGCTCCTCGCGGACGGCGACGCCGCGGTCGCGCACGTCGGTGACAGCCGCCTGTACGTGTGGCGCGGCGGCCGGCTCAGTCTCGTCACCGCCGATCATTCTCTCGTCGGTGAACAACTGCGGGCGGGGATGATCGACGAAGCACAGGCGCGCCGGCATCCGTGGCGTCACGTCGTGACGCGTGCGTTGTCCGGTCAGCCGGACTTGCAGGTCGACGTCACGTCCTACGGCGTCGAATCGGGCGATCGGCTGCTCTTGTGCTCGGACGGTCTGTCCGGCGTCGTCGACGACGAGACGATGGCGGCCATCCTCGCGCGTGACGAAACCGCCAGCGCGCGATGCCACGCGCTCGTCGATGCCGCCAATGCCGCGGGTGGTCCGGACAACATCACGGCGATCGTCGTCGACGTCGCGTAATACGAGACAGGGCGTCGGACGTCAGCACGCCGACTCTCAGCGCCGTCCAGCGTCCGCTTTGCGCCCATCGCACGCGCAGGGATGATCTGTTCGAGCTGACCCGCGCCGCACGCGGCGATGATCGACCGTTCCGAAACACACAGACTACGATGCGCGCAAGCTCACGATCGGATCGACGCGTGCCGCGCGCTTGGCGGGGACGATCGCGGCGAGGAGACCGACGGCGGCGAGCGTGGCCGCGACGACGAGGTAGATCGAGGCATCGGTTGGTGCGACCTTGAAGAACAGCGACGTGAAGCCGCGCGAGAGCAAGCCGCCGATGGGTAGACCGATGGTGAGGCCGAGCGCGAGGTGCCGCATCGCTGCCACCAGCACGTCGCGGCGGATGTTGCCCGGCGTCGCGCCGAGCGCGACGCGAACGCCGATCTCGCGCGTCTGCTGCGCGACGACCGATGCCATCACGGCGTAGATGCCGGCCGCGCCGATGAGGATGGCGCAGAGGGCGAACGCCGACATCAGGCCCGCATTGAACCGGCGCCTCGCCGTGAGTTGGCTGAACGCGTCGTTCACGACGTGCACGCCTTCGCCCGACGATGTGCGCGGCGCGGGCGCGATCTGCGCGAGCGAAGCCTCCACGGCACGGACGAGCGAGGCTGGCGGCGCCGACGTACGAAGCACGAAGCCGACCCACGACGGTTTGTAGTTCGGCGGCATCGCGTAGTACGCCGTCGCCGTCTCGACGTCCGGCCCGCGCTCGAACGCCTGCGGGATGACGCCAACGACGCGGAACGTCTGGTCTTTCATGTCGTCGATGACGACTTGCTGGCCGAGCGGATCCTGCTCGTGAAACAGCGCGTGCGCCGCGCGCTCGTCGATCACGATCGGATGCACATCGGCGTCGTCTGCGGTCCACGTCGAGCCGCGTTGAAACGTCATGCCCGACACCGCGAAGTAGTTCGGCGTGACGCGATAGGTTTCGACCTGGCTCGTGGCACGGCCATCCACGCGCGCGATGATCGTCTGGTCCCAGGCCCCGCCGTACACCATGCCGACGAGCGGCGGCATGCCATTGCGCACGGCCGCGACGCCCGTGATTCCCGGGATCGCCGCGAGGTGCCGCTGCACGTCCTCGACCGTGCCCTGATAACCATGTAGCGTCGACACCGTCAGCATGTGCGATCGATCGAATCCCAGATCGAGCGTCGTCACGCGCACGAAGCTCGCGATGAAGAGCGTCGAGACGACGAGCAACACGCCGATGCAGGCGACTTCGGAAACAAGGAAGGCGCTGCGCCAACTGCGACGGCCGGTCGTCAATGTGCCGGCGTCTTTCAGCATGTCGGTGACCGACGCGCGCGATGCCTGCCAGGCTGGGACCGCGCCGAACAGCAATCCCGTGGCGACAGCAGCCGCGATCGAGGCCGCGAACACACGGCTGTTCAGAGCGATCTCCCGCGATCGAAAAAGCGGCGGCAGTACGTGCGCGATCGCGCCAACGCCCCAGGTCGAGAAAAGCAGCGCGCATGCCGAGGCCGCGATCGACAGCAGAAGACTTTCGCAGAGCAGCGACGTCGCGAGCCGTCGTCGCGACGCGCCGAGCGACGCGCGAATGGCCAGCTCGTGCGCCCGCTCCGCCGATCGCGTCAGCATGACGTTCGCCGCATTGACGCACGCGATGAGCACCACGAGACCGACGATGCCGAGCAGGAGCAGCATCCAGGTCCGTGCGTCACCGACAAGGACGTCCAGCCACGATCGCACACGTGGCCGCCAGTTCTGGAAGGCATCCGGATGCGCCGCGGCGAGGGGCGCCATCGCACTCTCGATCTGCGCCGTTGCTTGCGCCGGGGTCACACTAGGACGCAGACGGCCGAGCGCGTAGACGCCGAATGGTCCGGAACGAGACGGCTGCGCGAGCGCGTCACTCGGCTGCCAGACGGCGACCGGCATATTCGGCTCGTCGGCGCCTTCCGGAAGAACGCCGATGATGCGCGACGGCGCGTTCCCCACGTGAATCTCGCGTCCGATGACGCCGGGATCGCCGCCGAAGGCACGCTGCCAGAAGTCATAGCTGATGACCGAAACGTTCGCGGCGTCAGCATGCGCCTCCTCGTCGGGTGACCAGAAGCGACCGAGGAGCGGCGTGAAGCCGAGGACCTTGAAGTAGCCGAGCGTGACGTGCCCGACAGCGAGCTCCCCGGCGGCCTTCGCGGCGAACGCCACATTTGGAACGCCTACTTTCGCCGTCATGCCACTCGAGGCGGACGCGCCAGCTTCGTCTCCAACGGTGACGTCGTAGCCGAGCCCGATGAGCGAGACGCCGATCGCTTCCAATCCGGGCACGTGATCGCGGATGGCCTGAAATTGCTCGACGGTGAGCCCCGTGCGCGGCCGTTCCGGCGTCGTCGCGCCGACCTCGACGATCCGCTCGCTGTGCTCGTACGGCAGCGGCCGGAGGACGACGGCGTCGACGACGGAGAAGGTGACGGTGGCGGCGGAGATGCCGACGGCGACGATGCCGAGGATGAAGAGCGCATGCGCCGGCGAGCGGGCGAGGCCGCGGGCCGCATCGCGAATCGTGTAGCGCGCGGCTCGAAGCGCAGCCGGGATGCCGGCGACGAACGTCGACGCAGCCGCTCGCAACACGTGCGCGTTCAACCATGCGGACGGCCAGCGCGGCGCGTCGTCGGATTCGATCCGTGCGTCGAGCTCTTCGAGGACATCGCCGATGGCGGCATCCGCGACGTCACGCGTACACACGAAGCGAAACAGCGCGACGAGGAGACGAGTGGGCCGCGCGCGCTCACGTGTCATGGCAGGTTCAGCAGCGACTCGAGGCCCGCGGTCATCGTTCGGATGCGCGAGAGCGATTGGCGGACGGCGGCGATCGCTTGTGGCTTCGCGCGGAAGAAGCGTTTGGCACGGCCGCCGCGGACGGGCGTCGGGTCGCCGTACCAGGACCGCAGCAGGCCCTTGTCCTCGAGCCGCTCGAGCGTGATGCGCACCGCGGCGCGCGACGCCTTGCGTCCAGTCCGTGCTTCGAGCGCGGCGGCGATCGAGACGGGGTAGGCCTGGTCGCCGAGGCTCAGTGTCGCGAGCAGGACGAGCAGCTCGAACTCTCCGAGCGGCGCCGCGGGCGGCTTGGTCGCCATGATTTAGAGAACAATATTCCTCTAATCAGCGGAAGTCCAGGGCCTCGGAACCGACCCGAACGAATGACGACGGTTATCGGGATGACCGGTTAACAGGCCGGCAACCATCGGGCGTATCGAGCTGGGCGAACAACCTGCGAAGGACCTGTCCTGTCAGGGTCGGTCGCTACGCTCGCCGACATGCCCTCCCCATCCGGCTGGTTCTGCGCGTTGCTCGACACGTGTCGCGACGTCTACTTCCGATACGCCCTCGTTCCGGAACGGCGGTTCGTCTATGTGAGTCCATCGGTCGAGGCGATGACAGGACTGACGCCGCAGGCGTTCTACGCAGATCCTGATCTCTGCGGCCGACTCGTCTCGCGAGACGACCGCCGGCGCCTGGCCTGGCTGCCGCGTGGGCGACGGGGGCGCACCGCCACGCTTCGCCTCGTCCGCAACGGCGTCGATCTTCCGATTGACGTGCGCGTCGTGGCGCTCGTGCGTCATCGACGCGTGGTGGCGATCGAAGGCGTCGCCTCGCTCGCCGTCGGCCATCGATCGGACACGATACCGGCCGGTCCGGCTGACGATCGCCGTGCGGCCGAGCCCGTGCAGCAGCGGCTCACGTCGCTCATGGTCGAAGTGCACGATCTGCTGCACCGCGTGTTGCCACCGCCACTATCGGCTTCCGCGCCTGCGTCCGCGCCGTCATCTTCCACGATCACCTGCGGCGACCTGGCGCTCGACGAGGACGGCCTGACGGTCACCGAGTCCGGACGCGAAGTGGTGCTGACGACGCGCGAAGTGTTGCTGCTTCGCTATCTGTTGCAGCGCGCCGGACGCATCGTCACGCGCGACCAGTTGCTCACCGACGTGTGGGGCCGGAACTACACGGGTGATGACCGGACGGTGGACGTGCACGTGTCCCGCCTGCGCCGGAAACTGCCGTCGCTGCGTGGACGGCTCGTCGCGATCCGCCATCTCGGCTATCGCCTCGACCTCGACGTCGAGCCCGCGGCGCGTGTTGCCAACTCTTAGGCGCCGCGCAATCGCGCGGCAATCTTCGCTGTCTACAGTCCGGTCGTGGCGCGGCCCGCGCGTGGGCGTCGCGCGTGGACAAAGGAGCACAGGACATGAGACGGCTGGCGGTGATGACGATGGTGATGGCGCTCGCGGCGGCCTGCGGCAAGGACGGCGATTCGCCGGCCGCGCCCGAGACGCCGCAGATTACGGCGATCACGGTGACGGGACCGGACCTCGTGAACCTCGGACGAACGGCCAGCTACAGCGCGTCGATGACCGGCGGATCGGCTGCCTGCTCGTGGGGCGATGACGCGCCGCAGGTCGGGACGATTGCATCGACCGGCGTCCTGACAGGCGTCGGCAACGGCAAGGTCACGATCTGGTGCGACGCGGCCGGCGTGCGCGGGACGAAGCTCGTTCAGGTCATCGCGACCTACGCGGGCTCGTGGATTGGGTCGTATCAGGTGACGGGCTGCGCGGAGCTGGGCGATTTCCAGGGGCAGTGGTGCAGCGCGTTTCCGAACGGCAACGTCCTGCCGCTCAGCGGCTCATTCACCCAGTCCAACACGACGGCGACGGGATCGTTCGCGCTGGGCCAGTTGACGGCCGGACCTGCCACCGCATCGGTCGAGCCCGACGGATCGATGACGTTCACCGAGACGCATGACGGCACGGGTGCATTGACGCTGCGGTCCCAATGGAACGTGCACCAGGTGCAGGACGGAAAGATCACCGGCCACGTCACGCTGACGTTCACCGCGGACGGGCTCAGCGGCAATGCGACGGTCCAGGGTGAGATCTTCAACACGAACCGCACGTCCAACCTGTCGGCGAGCGCGTTCGCGTCACGTGGTGCTGCGCCTCGTGTGCCGATCGCACTTCGGACGCTCGACGACGTGCTACGAGCCCTGAGGCCGTAAGGCGGCGCAAGGTACGGCGACCGGCACGGGCGTTTGCGCAACAAAAAATGTTGCGTTACGATCGCGTCGTGCCCGTCGCCCATTCCACGAAGATCGAAGCGTTGCGCACCGACTTCCGGTCGGCCGCGAGGCTGGCGGAGTTGCTCGGGGTGGACCGCGCGCAGGTCACGCGGTGGCGGCGCGGCGGCGGCATCGATCCGCTGAACGCCGAACGTCTCGATCTCCTGGACCTGGTCTGGTCGAGCCTGCTGCGACTCTACGATCGAGATGCGGCGCTCGCGTGGCTGAGCGGCCTGAACCCGCACCTCGGCGATCGTCGGCCCATCGATCTCATCCGCCTCGGCCGCGCCGAGGAGCTCATGCGTGCGATTCGAGCCGAGCGCGCTGACAGTTTTGCGTGACGCTCTATCGGTGTTTCGCATGGGATGCGCGCGCGAAGACTGACGCCCCGGACGGTCCCCTCTGGTATCCGCGCATCTATCAAGGTGATGGCCGGCACGACAACCCGGACGTCTATGGCTGCCTCTATCTTTCGGCGTCCGCACTGTCGCCCGTTGTCGAGCAACTGGCCCGCTTTCGCGGCCAGGCGTTGAGGCCGTCGTTCTTGCGACGTCGCAGGATCGGGCTCGCACTCGCGGAGATCACGCTGTTGGACACGGCGGCGCTCATCGACCTCGACGATCCGCGCCAACTGGCTCGGGAGCGCCTGCGTCCGTCCGCCGTAGCGACACGCGTGCGCACGACGACGCAACAGCAGGCACGCGCGCTGTACGAGCGGTATCCGTACGCCGCGGGACTTCGCTGGTGGTCGACGTTCGAGTCCACCTGGATCAACGTCACGATTTTCGACCGCGCCGCGAGCCGACTGCGTCTCGTCGACGTGCGAGCGCTCTCTCTCGACGATCCTGCGGTTATCGACGCCGCGGACTGGCTCGGCCTGCCGAGCGCGTGAGACGCGGTGATGACGCGAGGCGTCATCCACTCGCGTCGCGTTCGATCTCCTCGTAGAGATAACGGCTGCGGATGAACGTGTTGAAGAACTGTCCCTTTGACGGCGCGGTCAGAAACGCGTCGTGCAGGTAGGCCGGGACACCGAAGTAGCGATAGACGCGTCCGGTCACGAACTCGACTTCGAGCGTGGCGTCGCCCGCGTCGTAGCCCACGGCGGCGATGCTGGATGACTCGACCCGGACGCGGCGCATGACGATTCTCTTGTGACGATACCGCGCGCGGTGGACCGGCGGATGTCGTCTGCTAGAATCGCGCCGCTCGGCCCCGTGCTGGCCTTCGCGGTTGTCGTCGGCGTGGCTCCGGCTGGCGCACGACATCCTTCCATTCCCTTGCCTGCAGGAGTTGATGGTCATTGGAGACCCAAGTTCGCACGCCTCAAATGGTATTCATGCAGCCGCAGCGCCTCGTCGTGCCGCTGTTCCAGCGTCCATATGTCTGGAACGAGGAGAACCAGTGGGAGCCGCTTTGGGGCGACGTGGCACGTGTGGCGGAGCACCTGCTGACCAATCCAAACGACCGGCACTATCCACATTTTCTCGGCGCTGTCGTGCTGCAACAGGTTCATCGGCAGACCGGCCAGCTGCAAGAGCGAACGATCATCGATGGCCAGCAGCGATTGACGACGCTGCAATTGCTGCTCGATGCCCTTCATGCCGAGCTACTGGCGATTGGGGCGACTGCAGCGGCGATGCGAATCGAGCCGCTGGTCGCCAATGCCCAGCCGTTTCGTTCGAAGCCAGAGGACGGTTTCAAGGTGTGGCCCACCAATCGAGATCGCGCCGCGTTTCACGCGGTCATGGGGGCGGAGCCACCGATCGACTACGACGCCATCCGCCCTCGTGGCGAGCGAATGGTCGATGCGCACCGCTTCTTCGCGCAGCAAGCCAGACAGTGGTTGACGTTGGGCGGCCCAGAGCGTTCGGTCATTCGAGGGGCCGCGATCGAAACCGCCGTTCGAGAGCTGCTGCAAGTAGTCGTCATCGACTTGGCGGTCGACGAGAACGCGCAGGAAATTTTCGAGACGCTCAATGCTCGAGGCGCGCAGTTGACGGCAGCAGACCTCATCAAGAATTTTATCTTTCAGCGGCTGCTCGAGGGTGGCGCCGACGTCGAATCGGCCTACGAGCGCGACTGGAAAGACTTCGAGACGGGCTTCTGGGAGACCGAGATCAGCGTCGGGCGCCTCCGTTCGCCCCGCTCGTCAATCTTCTTGAATCATTGGCTGATCGCAAAAACGGGCAAGGAGGTGCTCGCGCGCGAAGTGTTTCATCGGTTCAAGCGGTTCGCCGACCACGAAGCGCACATGCCGATGGACGTTCTGCTGGGACAAGTGCACGACGCCGCGTCGGTTTACCGGAGCTTCATCAGATCCGCCGCTGAGCCGGGTTCGATCGAACGGCTTGGCCTATTCGGCTATCGTACGGGCGTTCTCGAGAGCGAGGTCATCAAGCCCCTCGTCCTGTACCTGCTGAGCCCCAATGAGCCGGCGATTTCGAGCACGCAGTTGATCACGGCCCTGGCTTCAGTCGAGAGCTGGATGGTTCGGCGAATGCTCGTGAGAGCGACGACGAAGGGCTACAACCAAATCGTGGCCGAGCTCATCGGCGTCCTTCGAGAGTCGGGCCGAGACAACGCTGGCGATCGCGTCGAACACTATCTGGCGTCGCAGAGCGGCGACAGTCGATATTGGCCGGACGATGACGACGTGCGACGAGAGCTCGATGGCTTGCTGGCCTATCGCCGCCTTGGACGGGGGCGCCTGCGGATGGTGCTGGAAGCCATCGAGGACCACAAGCGCGGATGGGTGGATGGGCAGGCAGGGCTCGGCGGCGAACGCGTGGCCCGCGGCAAGCTCGCGATCGAGCACGTCATGCCGCGAAAGTGGCAGGCGCACTGGCCGTTGCCGGAACACGAACGAGAGTCTGATCGTGATGGCCTCATCCACACGCTTGGCAATTTGACGCTCTTGACCGGCAAACTGAACACCAAGGTGTCAAATGGGCCGTGGCTCGGACCTGGCGGAAAGCGTGAAGGGCTCGAGGCCCACGATGTGCTGCTACTGAATCGAGATCTGTTGAGGGTGGCGCCCCCAGAGTGGACCGATGACGCCATCCGCATGAGGACGCGCGAGCTGGCGTCGATCATCGTTGCGATCTGGCCGGTTCCTGATGGCCATCGATCTGGTTTCACCGGTGAGAGTCGCGCGCCGGTCGCGCGCCGGGCCGTTCAGCTCCTCGATCTGATTGGCGCCGGTATTCTGGCGGCCGGTACAACGCTCTATCCCCGCTCGAAGAAGTACAACAATCAGGTTGCGACAGTCCTTGCAGATGGTCGGCTCGAAGTCGATGGCAAGTCGTATGGAAGCCCCTCGAACGCGGCTGCTGCAATGGTTGGTCACGCGATGAATGGGTGGTGGTTCTTTCTTGTCGATCAGTCGGCGCGCCGCTCGCTCAGTGCTCTGCGTCGCGACTACATCAACGCCGTGCTTGTCGATACGGATGACGACGAGTCGGACGATAACGATGATGACGAGTTGTAGTGCTGCGGACCTGTCCTGCCCGGACGTCTACCGCTGCTTCCACGCCCGATTGACCGCGACCGCTTCGCGGATGAGCGCCTTGAAGGCGGAGGCGTCGATGGTTTCGCCTTCGTGGATGTCGAGCGCGCGGCGGGTGGCGCCGTCGAGGCTCGAGTTGAAGAGCTTCGACGGGTCCTGCAGCGACGCGCCCTTCGCGAACGTGAGCTTCACGATCTGTTTGTAGACCTCGCCAGTGCAGATGATGCCGGCATCGGACCACACCGGCGTGCCGGGATTGGTCGCCTTCGGCCATTTCCACTCTTCGACAACGTCCGGGTCGGCTTCCTTGATGAGAGCGCGCATGCGTCCGAGCGTGCGGCCGCGCCAGTCGCCGAGGTCCGCGATGCGTTGCGAGATCAGATCCGACGCTGACGGGCCTGGGCTCGTGCTCGGCGGCTTCATGCCCATCCTCCCGGCGCGTCGATGCCGAACTGCTTGGCGTACTCGGCATTGAGTCGCCGCCAGCCTTCGAACGCCATCGCGTCGGGACCGACGATGCGGCCGATCGGAGCGCCTGCGAGCAAGTGGTCCATGACGTCGAGGCAGAGGTGCCAGCCGGCCGCACCCATCGCGATGTAGCGGCGGTCGATGCTCGCCCAGAGCGTCAGGCGCGTGCCGCCATTGGCCGCGGCGGCGAGTTCCCATCGCATGGCGGAGCCGCCCCAGTCATATTCGAGAAGCGTCGGCGCTTCGGCGCGCGTCACGGTCGTTTCGGTCACGTGCGGCGTCGGCGCGCCAACGGTGGTGAGCTTCACGCGACGTCCGGCGGCGCCGAGGTCACCGTCCGCGTCGAATGGCGCCCACTCGCGCAGTTCGGCGGGATCGGTCAGCGCCTGCCAGACGCGCTTGGGTGAGTGGCGTAGCTCGCGGACGAGCACGAGCGTCCACTGATCGCCGTCCTTCTTCTGAATCGTGGCGCTGGCGGGGCCTGGCGTGTACTGCGCGCGATCGGTCATGAGCGTCTCCTTGCGTGTTTCTTGGCCGCGGGCGTGGCCTTCGTCTTGTTGGTTCGGGCGTTCGTCTTCGTCGCGGCCGGCTGCGCGGTGCGTGCCGTGCGATCGAGATGACGTTCGAGCGCGTCGACGTGACCGGACCAGAGCTGCCGGAACGGCGCCAGCCAGGCGTCGACTTCCTGCAGAGGCGCCGGTGTCAGTCGATAGAGGCGGCGCTGGGCATCGACGGTCGCTTCGACGAAGCCGGCCTCGCGCAGCACGCGCAGATGTTTGGACACGGCCGGCTGCGCCATCCGAAGCTGCCGCTCGATGGCGCGGACCGACTGTTCCGACGACACGAGCAGGCTCAGAATCGCACGCCGGTTGGGTTCGGCGATGATCTCGAAGACGGACGTCATCAATCGGTAGGATGCGTCATCGAGTATATGCTTGTCAAGGCATATTACGCTCGGCGAGGCCCGCTACGCGTGAAGGGCGCCGCGGAGCGCGGCTGTGGTCGGTCTACTTAGCGGCGGCGGGCCGAAGGTCGTCGAGGAACTCCGACGCCGGCTCGACGCCGCTCACGAACAGCCGGTCGCGCGCGCGGGTGCAGGCGACGTAGAGCAGGTGCCGCTCGGTGTCGTAGACCTCGTCGAGATCGCCGGTGTCGCCGACCGCCGCGATCCGCGCCTGGAGCGGCAGCACCTCGTCGTCGCACGCCAGGACGGCGACGGCGCGGAACTCGAGGCCCTTCGCGAGGTGCATCGTGCCGACACTGACCTGGCCGCGCGCGGGCTCGACGCGCTCGTCGAGCACGTGAGCCGTCAGGTCGGCCGCGTCGACCGCGGCCGTAGCGCGCGAGACCTGCGCCGAGGATCGGACGAAGACGCCGATATCCTGCGGAAGGAATCCGTCGTCCACGAGGCCCTTCATCCAGGTGCCGGCCGCGCGGACCTCGTCGTCTTCGGTCGAGCACAGGCGAATGTCCGGCGGCGGGCCGTTGAACACGGACACCGTGTGGCGGCGATCCTCGCGCTGGCCGTCGGCATCGACGACTTCGGGCCCGAGCAATCGGTCGGCCTGCTGCCGAATCTGGTGTGACGTGCGGTAGTTGACGCGCAGCGTCTTCGATCGTCCGCGGACGTCAACACCAAGGGCCTTCCACGAGAAGGGCTGCTGGAAGATGCGCTGTCCGATGTCGCCGGAAAAAAGGAGCCCGTTCGGACGCTGGCCGGCCATCGCCGCCAGGAACCGAAGCTCGCTGACGCTCACGTCCTGCGCCTCGTCGACGACCGCCGCGTCGAAGACCGGCGCCGGCCGCGTCGTCTGGCGATCGGCAAGCGCTTGGAACATCCCGGCTTCGGTCGTGAGGCCCTCGCTCTGAAGCTTCTCGAGGACGCGCTCGTAGATCGACCACAACGCGGCCCGCCGGGATTCCGGAAGACGGACACGGCGCCCGAGCCGCGGCACGTCGCGATAGGCGTCCCACGTGCGAATCTGCCACGCGTCGACGACATGGTCCCATTCGGTGCGAAGGAACCGCGGGGGGAACGGCTGATCGCCGGCCGGCATCGCGGCGCGGATCAGCGCGTCGATGTCCGCCGAAGAGGCGATGCGGACCGGTCCGATCTGCGCCTGGTACAGCCGCGAGCCGAGGCTCGTCATCGCGTGGACTTCGAGACGCTCCGCCACGCGCGGCTCGTTGCCGATCAGGCGGCGCAGGTTGATGCGGAGCGCGTGCGCGAGCGGCTCGGAAAACGTTGCCAGCAGCACACGGCTCTCCGGCATCGTCCGCACCAGGTGCACCGCGCGATGCAGGGCGACGACCGTCTTGCCCGTACCGGCCGAGCCGGCGACGCGCGCCGGGCCGTTGAAGTGACGCGTCACTAGGTCGCGCTGCGCCGGATGAAGGAAGACCGCCCACTTCTCCCACGGCGCATCGAGCGCGCGTGCCAGCTCCTCGACGCTCGTGACGACGCGGAAGCGGCGCTGGGCGTCGGGGTGGGTGAACGGATCCGCAGCGGTACCCGCGACAGCCGGCTCGGGCGCGACGATCGCTGGCGTGCCGCCCGTCGCCAGTTCGAGGACCGCTTCTGCGGCCTCGGCCGGCAGGTGAGCGGTCAGTGCGAGCAGCCCGTCTTCGTCGGCCGCGCGGACGTCCTTGAGCCACTCGGCCGGGACGCCATAGCCGAGCAGCGTCTCGTCAGGCGTGGCCGCCAGCGGCCTGACGATGGGCGCGGGCGCGGCCGGGGCCTGGACGTAGGCCGGCACGACGATCTCGCGCACCGACTCGCGGACTTCGACGATCTGGGCCGCGCCGGTGGACGGATGTGTCTCGAGCTTGCGCCGCTCGGCCCAGGCGTAAGCGCGATCGTGATGGGCGACGTAGCAGAGCAGCAGGCTCGTCTCCGTGCGATGGACGATGAGCCGGATGTCGCCGTTGACGCGCACGGACCAGAAGCGCTTGTCCTTCGCCTTGTCGAGCCGATGAAAGCTGAGCCCGGGCGCCGCCGGGTTCATCTGCAGGTCGAACGCCGTCGTCTTGACGGCCTTCTGCTCGTCACCGGTCAGGCGGGCCAGGCTGTCGGTGAAGGTGTCGGCGATGAGGAAGGTCATGCGGGATGTTCGGTCGTCGTTGATGCCGCGGGTCCAGCTTGCCTGGCGGGGACCGCCTTCGCCTGAGCCAGACACTGGCGATATTCCAGCGCTTCCGGCGTCTCCTGAAACTGCAACAACTCTCCTGCAAGTTCCGCCAAGTGGTCCTTCACGTCTCCTGGCGTCACGCGGAAGAACTCACGCCGTCGATTCACCAGATTGACGCGATCGGTGGCGAGGCGCTCGTGCATCGCGTGCTCGATGCCGACGGCGTCCTTGGAGAAGAAGAGGGCATGGACGTCGAAATTGAATGGCACCGACGCATCGCCGAGTTCCTTGACGCGTTCGTGGGGATCGAGTCGACGCGTCATCCCGATCTTGACCATGCGCTCGCCGAATGAACCAATGTTCGAAATGACGTAGACGTAGCCCGCCCTGACGTTCGCGGCGCGGTAATCGACGTCGGCGATAGCTTTCTCGACATCGGCCAGTTGTGTCTTCACGCGCTCGGCACCTGCCTCATCGCCGGTTTTCGTCAGCGTCTCAATGACGTTCGTGTAGTGCTGGCGCTCTTTCTCGAGACGAAGGCGCTCGCGCTCCATTTCCCGCTGCGCCTTCTTCTCGTCGCGCATCCGTTCGCGTTCATGTCGCTCGACTTCCTTCTCTTCCGCTTGCTTCTGAAGGAAGTCTGCGGTCAGTTCGAGCTCACGCTGACGGAGCTTCAGGTATGGCGCGGATATGTGGATGAACATCGATCGCCCGAGGCGCTCGATCGTTGACGCGACGTGTTCAAGGCGGCGAAGGGCCGAATCGAGCTTGTGTGGTTTCAGGCCCTTGACGAGATCGTCAGCTTCCGCGTTGAACGCACGTAGCATGAGCTTCGAAAAATCCCGAACCATCGCGCGGCCATCCGCCGCCGAGCCGTTGACTTTCCAACTCGTCGTCGCCAGGACGGCGCCGCCGTCCTTTCTGCACATCGCCTTTACGTCACTGGAGATGTCGTCCAACTGACGACGATAGGCCACGGCATCTGCCAGTGGGTGACGGTACTCGTAGACTCCGACCTCCTGCAGGAGGGCCGTCTCTTCGGTAGCGACGAGTGTCTCGCGAAGCGCCTCGATCTGGCCCTCCAATGCGGTCGCGTCAGCTTCGGCCTTGGCCTTCTGCTGTGCGAGGCCGGCCGTCTGGCTCGCGATGGTCTCCTCCAATTGGTGGCGCCGCTCTTCGAGCTCAATGATCGTCAACGCGCCGGTATCTTTGAGCTGCTGGCGAAGTACGGCACACTGCGCCTCCAAGTCCTTCACCTGTCGTTGGAGATCTCGCGCGTACTTCCGCGCACCAAGCCACGGTACCCGAGGGAGGGATCGGTCCGACAAGTAGCCTCCTGCGAAGCAGAGCGTTTCACTCCACCCTGAACACCTTCATCACCTCGTCCCCGAGGTGATTGATGACCTTCACGGCAATCCGGCCGCTCTTCGGCATCGGGAAAGGACGGGAGATGTCGCTGTTGAGCGTGGCCCACGTGTCCGGGTCGATTTCGGCCTTCAGCGTCGTCTTCAGGGCGCCGTAGGGATCGTTCTGGCCGAGGAAGTAGGCGTGGCGGACGAAGAAGCTCTCTTCGTTGTAGTCGGTGTCGATGAACCAGCAGGCGATGCCGTCGGTCGAGTCGCTGCGGACCTCGCCGGTCGACGGGTCGAAGACGTCCACGCCCTTGACCTGCACGCGCACCTGGCCGTCGTCGACGTGCAGGATCTCGATGTCCGGCTCGCCGAAGACGACGAAGAGGTTGCCCGTGCCGGTGGGCTTGAGGGCGCCCCCCATGTGGAGGTCCGCGTTCATGCGGGCCTTCAGCACCGGGATGCGGCCGAGCTTGCTGAACTCGCTCGCGAGCGCCTCGTAGTTGAACGCGCACGCGATGAGGACGTCGAAGCCGGCGTCGCCGGCTTCGCGCGCGGCCTGGACGAGATCGGGGCGGCTGACGGTGCCGAACTCCGGCCCGATGAAGATGGCGGCGCGCGTGTTCTCGTAGCGGCCTTCCGCGCAGATCATCTCGCCCGGCCAGGGCGTGACGGACGTGAACGTGATGCGGTCGCCCTTGTGCGCCTGCTGGACGCCGGCGGTGCGGAGGTTCTCGAGGATGATCTGCTCGAACGACTGCCCGTAGGGCGGCCCGGCCTCGTTCACCTGGAGCGGGTCGATGAGCTCGTCGTTCTCGTCGACGCCGAGCATGCGGTGCGGGCTGAGACTCTCGACCGTGAACGGCCCGGCGACGCGGACGACCTTCTTGTCCTCGTACGGCCGGTCGTAGAGGTACTCGAACTCGGCCTTGGCGGCGATTGACGCGTCGATCGCCTTCTGTCGGGCGATGCGCGCTTCCCAGAAGGCGTTCAGCGGCCGCAGTGCCGCCGGAGGCCAATCTGCCGGAAACTCACGCGGGACTTCCCATTCGACGAGCGCGGCGGCCGGCACGATCTCGCCGCTCGGCATCGTGAAGGTCGCGCTCTTCGGCGCGTCGAAGCGGACGTCTTTCCCTTCACGCCCGCCCGTCGTTACCTTGAACGGCGCCTTGTGCCCGCGAAGCGCCGCGTTCAGCGTGTCGAGCGCGGCCTGGACCGCCGGCTGGTGCTCGTCGTAGATGACGTCGATTTCCGCGTTGTTGGCAATTGCGCCAAGCGTTACGTGCGGCAGTCGCTCGTAGACAAATCCGTGGCGTACGTTTCCGTGCGTGGGCCTCTCGACGAACGCGCGCGCTCCGATCTCCGCCTCCTTGCGCAAACCCTCCGGAGAATCGCCGAGAAGATAGTATGGATACCGCGCGCCCATGATGCGAGCACGGGCCAATGCAAGTGCGACACGCGACGTGTCGATCGTGATCCACCGACGGCCCCATTGTTCGGCGACGTAGGCGGTCGTTCCGGAGCCGCAGGTGGGGTCGAGAACAAGGTCGCCAGGATCGGTGGTCAACAGGATGCAGCGAGCGATGAGCTTGGAGGTGGTTTGAACGACGTAGTACTTCTCGTCGCCGAAACCTCCGGTCCCAGTATCAGTCCAGAGCGCCTTCAACGGTACAGCGGCAAAGTCATGGAGGAAGCGGACGTAGGCGAGTGTCGTTCCGGCGATCTGCAGGCGTCTGGTCTTGGCGAGGCGAGTCAGCCCTTCGGACGTGGTCTTCCAGCATTTGTCCATGCCGGGGTGAAACGTACGACCGGTGAAGCTGTAGTCGATCGTCGTGTTGGGGCGGTAGGCGCCAGACGTGAGATTGTCGATGCGATAGACCCTTGCGTCATCCGTTGTGGCCGTCAACTCCTCCTTCCCAGCGCGACGTCGAAGTCCACTCGCTGTCTCTATCCACGTGTATTGTTCGGCTCCAGACTCGCCCGCGGACTTGCTGGCATAAAGAGGTCTGTACTTGACCTTGTCTTTGTCGCGGGCGTACCAGAGAAGATAGTCGCAGATAGTCGCTAGACCAGAACTCCCCAGGCCCGCCGTTTTGACGAACGGAATCACGGAGACCGAGTTGGTCTGGCCGAATATTTCGTCCATCAGTGTGCGGAGCAAGTGGAGATTCTCGTCCCCAATCTGCACGAAGATCGACCCCGACTCCGTCAGCAGATCCCGCGCGACCGTGAGCCGATCCCGCAGGTACGTCAGGTAGCTGTGAATCCCGTCGCGCCAGGTGTCGCGGAAGGCCTTCACCTGTTCGGGCTCGCGCGTGATGTGCGCGGCGTTCCCGTCCTTGACGTCGCGGCTCGTCGTCGACCACTGGAAGTTCGAGTTGAAGCGAATGCCGTAGGGCGGGTCCAGGTAGATGCACTGGACCTTCCCGCGCAGCCCCTCGCGCTCGGCGAGGCTCGCCATCACCTGGAGCGAGTCGCCCAGGATCATCCGGTTCGTCCAGTTCTGGTCGTGCTGGTAGAAATCCGTCCGGTCCGCACCCTCGCCGATGCCGTTGAAGTCCGCGAACAGATCGATCTGCGTCGCCTGTGGGTCCTTGGCGGACTTGTCCGCCGTAGCTTTAGCGAAGGCGGACGACTCGCGCAGCAAATCGTCGACGAGCGCCTTCGGATGGACCTTCTCCTGGATGTACAGCGGCGGCGCCTGGACGACAAGGTCGCTCCAGTCCTCGTAGTCCTTCCCCCGCCAGACGAGCTGCGGATCGAGGTCCGTGTTGCGCGGATACCGCAGCTCCCGCGGCGCCGCCTGCTCCGCATCGATAACCGACTGGTGCTCGGCCGTCGGAATGTTGACTCGCGTGTCGCCGGTGTGCCGGATCGCCTCGACCTGCTTCGCCGCCTTCGCCTTCGCCCGCTTCGCCATCCCTATCGGCCCTCGCCCTCGGTCATCGTCTCGCCGGTCAGAATTCCGTACAGCCGCGTGTTGATGTAGTAGTTCGAGCGCCCGATCTTGCGCTTGTCGACAATGCCGGCCTTCGCGAGCGCGTCGAGGTAGCGAGCCGCAGTCAGCCGTCCGACTCGAAGATCGCGCTGCACGAAATCAATCTTCGTGTACGGGTGCATGAAGAGATCGTTGATGAGATCCTGGCTGTAGAACTTGAAGTCGCGGCGCACGGCGTGCTTCACGTCCAGCAGCGCGCGGCGAATCGCATCGACCGTGGCGACGCCCTCGGCGGCCGTCCGCTCCACCGCGGCCAGCATGTACAGCACCCAGTCTTCCCACGCGTCGCGCTCGCGCACGTCCTGGAGGAGGCGGTAGTAGTCCGACTTCGTCCGGACGATGTGCCGGCTGAGGTACAGCACGGGGATGTCGAGCAGGCCCGCCTTCACGAGGTAGAGCACGCAGATGATCCGGCCCGTGCGCCCGTTGCCGTCGTAGAAGGGGTGGATGCTCTCGAACTGATGGTGTACGAGCGCCATCTTGACGAGCGGGTCGGCGTCGAAGCGGCCGTCATCGTTGATGAAGCGATCGAGGTCGCCCATGAGGCCCGCGATCTCGTTGGGAGGCGGCGGCGTGTACACGAGCTGGCCGGCGTCGGTTCTGAGGGCCGTGCCCGGCAGCGTGCGGAAGCCCCTTCGGACCGGCTCGATTTCCGCCTGCACGTCGAGGATGTGCCGAGTCGTCAGCAGACGGCGCTTCGTGACCGCCGTGAACCCGGCGCTCAGCGCCTCCCGGTAGCGAGCGACCTCGCGCGCCGGTCCCGGAATGTCGTCGGGGAAGGTCGCGCTCCGGAAGAGCTCGTCGTGGGTCGTGACGATGTTCTCGATCGCCGAGCTGTCCTTCGCCTCCTGGAGGCCGAGCGTGTTGATGAGGATGCGCTCGTTGGGAATGGAAGCGGCAACCCCTTTCAGCTCAGCAAGTTGCCGGCTTGCCGTCGCGACGGCCTTGAGGATGGCCGTCGTCTCGAAGCGCCGGGGATCGAGCTCGTGAAGGGGCCGCATCCGCTGCATTATCGGACGGCTTCCCGCGACATGTTCAAAAAAACGATTTTCTTATGCACGTCAGGGCCGACGTGTATATCCAGCGAGCATTTCCTGTACACGTCAGGCCCGCACCGGCTGGCGGGACTCCCGCAGGTGTCCCATGAACGTCTTCGTTCCTGAGGGCCTTGGCCGTCTTCCTGGCCATCCGCACTACGACTCCAACCCGTCGGGGGGCCGAAGCATTGGGTCGTCGATCTCAGGCCGGCTGCCGAAGTCGCGGTCGACCATCTTGGTGACGTGAACAAAATGGTCGTCGATGCGGCGCCCGAGTTCCCGTAGTCCTTCCCGCGCCAGACGAGGTGCGGATCGAGGTCCGTGTTCCGCGGATGCCGCAGTTCCCGTGACGCCGCCCGCTCGGCATCGACGACTGACTGGGGCTCGGCCGCCGGAACGCTGACGCGCGTGCCGCCCGTGTGCCGGAGAGCCCGGGCCGCCTTGGGAGTACGCGACTGCGTTCTTGCCATCTGTCTACGCCACGGCTTCGTTGTCGGAATCGCGCGCCAATTGCTCGTCGAGGTCTATGCCATCGTCGGCAGTCATCGGAGCTCCACTGACTGTATTGCCGGTCGCGTGTGAGATGAGCTGCAAAAGGGCCACGCGCCGCGATTCGATGAAGGCTTCGAAATCATCGGATCGGAGGCAGCGGACGTCGATGCAGTGTGATGCGACGAACGTGTTGAGGTCGTGTCTGTCAATGCCGGGTTCGAGAACCCGACCGTCGGTAGCCCGCCGACCGTCTTCGAGCTTTTGCAGATAGGCCGAAGGAGCCGCACCTCCGATGGCGCGGTTGGTCCGATAGCCCAGCGGTGTCTTATTGATGACAGAGTCCCAGATCTTCTTGTCCTTCTTGTGATCCTGGCACCACTTTTGAGGAAAGATGTGGTGAATGTCCACGTCCTCGTCGAAGAAGACCGCCATGTCATACGGCTGGCCCGTACGGAAATCCTTCGCCCCCTCGCGCATCAGCAACGCATGGATGCCCTTGTACGCCGCGGACTGACGTGTCCACATTGAGTAGAGACGACCGGCGCGGAAGACGCCCTCTCTCACCGTGGTAGGTTCCGGCCCGCCGGCCAGCCAAGCGGGCACCTCGACGATGTCTTTCGCGAAGCGGCTCTCGCCAGCTGATCCGTACAGCTCTCCGAAGATCCCGCACCAGAACCAGCGGGCCAATTTCGCCTGGTGCCCTGCATGCTCCGCGTCGACGCCCAGTGTTGCCAGAATTGCAGCAAGGGGGACCAACTGCGTCTGATACGGAAGATCGATCGCCCGATATACGCACTGCTGTCGCAGGAACTTGGCGGCTTGCTTGAAGCCAGCCTCCACGGCGTCGCGGTTTCGAAGGTAACCGCCCAAGGGCAGGTCCAGGAGAGACTGGCGGCTGGCCCGAATGGCCGGAAGGTCGCTCTCCGGCACGCCATCGGACGCGCGGGCCTCTCGCTCGCCCTTGGTGTGGAGCAGAGAAATGGCTTGCAGAAAGTCAGTGCTGCTGACGTGTGCCAGGACGCCGACCTTTATGTCTGGCGGGCGCCCGTACTCCGTGAGTCGCCCATGGATGCCAGGAGTTGTAGTGACGCCGGACTGGTCGGTGGGGCCTAGCCAATCATCGCGAAGGGAACGATAGCCCTGCGCAGAGTACATGGCCGTGAGCAGCTCGAAAGCATCCAGAGCTTTGCCGCCTGTGTTGACCTTCTCGAAGACCACGCAGACGGCCTCATGAGAGGTCTGACTGTCAAGTGAAATCACGGGCATCTGGTAGTCGTCGAAATTCTTCAGCACTTCTTTCCGGAACGTCTGAAACAACTTGCGCCGCTCGTCGTCGCCGCGGGCAATGCAATAGTCGGTGAAGCCCTCCTGCCAATCCTCACGATCGAATACGCGATTCAGCGGGAACATGAGTTCCGCGTACTCCTGCTCGGGAGTGGAGAGGTCAAGAACAATCCTCCGATTGAAGTCTTCCTTGACCTTCTTGTCCGCTGGGACCGCCCGTATGGCCTCCTCGCGATCTACGTCATGTTGCAGGGCTGCCCGCACGTCGAGATAGAACCAGCGCTCCACAATCTTTTTTTTGGCCGTGATCGTCTTCACAGTCTCCTGACGAAGACACGTCTGGAAGAGAGACGTCATGCGCTGCTGGCCGTCGAGGAGTAGCTCATCCGGCGGATCCTTCGCCGTATCGTCGGCACCCTCAATGGCTCGGGCACCGAAGTCGCTTCGTCCGTCTGCGCGCGTTGCGAGTGTCATCAAGGTCCCGATTGGAAACCCCCGCGAGATGGACGCGATGAGACTGACGATGCGGTCCTCGTCCCAGACCCAGCTTCTCTGAAACTCCGGCAGCTGGATGCGACCGTCCCTGCACTTGATGAGGAGATCTTCCAGTTTGAATGGGTTGGTGGTGAACGTCGTTGCCATCTATGCAGTCCTCTTCATCGCGGGCGTCAGGACGCGTTACGCCTGCACCGTCTGGATCGGCGCGGCCGACGCGATCACCTGCTCGAACGCCTTGGCGACCTCCGCCTCGAAGTCGCTCTCCATCTGGTAGACGTCCGCCAGCTCGGCGAACGCCCAGCGGCCGAACGTCTTCAGGTGGTTCACGCCCGGCACCCAGCGCGTTTCCATCGTCAGCTTCTTGTCCTTGGCGTCCTCGCGGCGGTAGCCCTTCGTCTCGATCACCAGACGCAGCAGATCGTCCGGGCCGCGGCCGTCGTCGACCAGGACGATGAAGTCCGGGCGATAGCGGCGGACTTCGGACCCGTAGCGGTAGGGCACCTCGAAGCCGAGATTGTGGTTCTTCGTATAGGCCACGACGCGCGGATGGGCTTCGACGACGCGGCAGAGCTCGCCTTCCCAGTGGCTGTCGAGCACGACCCAGTTGACGTGGTTCTTCGGCGGCGGGCCGCTCGTGTCCCAGAGGTCGGGCTTCGACGTCGGGAAGCGGACGTACGCGGTCGAGCCCGTAGGCGTGTATGGATCGAGCAGCGCCTTGATCGGCCGCTGACCCTCGAGCGCGAGCGTGATGCCGGCCGTGATGCGGTTGCACGCCATGTCCGCGAGGTCTTCGTAGAGCAGCAGCGCGGGATACGTCCCGCCCTTGCAGACGAGGCACGTCTCGAGCCACTGCCTGACGATGCGCTTCAGTTGACCGAAGAGGTGCAGCTTCGGCTCTTCGCCGGGATCGCGCCACTCCCTGGACAGCAGGCGCTTGGTGAGATTGAAGAGCAGCGTCGACTGCCGCACGTCTTCGAGATGATCGACCGTGAGGTCCGCCGCCTCGCCGATGATGCCCTGGTTGCGCGTCTTCGTCGGGCCGACGAGGTCCGGCGTGAGCTCGAGGACTGAGTCGGGCGTGAACGACGCCGTGAGCCGCTCGGTCGGCAGCTCGACGCGGTAGCCCTCCACGCGCGGGAACGTGATCTCGAGATGATCGCGGTCCGGCCGGACGGCCTTGACCTGCACGGTATTGACCGGCGAGGTCGGCGCCGCGACGACCGGCTTGGCGGTGAAGTCGAACGGCACGCCGAAGACGTCCGCGTACTCGACGTCGAACAGGCCTTCCTCGTTCAGCTCGTATGACTGCCGCCGGAGCGCGCGGCCGACGACTTGCTCGCAGAGGAGCTGCGTGCCGAAGGCGCGGATGCCGAGGATGTGCGTGACGTTGTTGGCGTCCCAGCCCTCGGTCAGCATCGAGACCGACACGACGCAGCGCACGTGCGCGCCGAGTTGGCCGGCCTTGCCGACCGTGTTCATGACCTCGCGCAGCAGTTCCTGATCGGTGATGTCCTCGGCGGCCCGGGCGTTGCCGGTGCGGTCGATGATGTCGCGGCGGAATCGGTCGATCTCGTCGGCGGCCATCGCCCGGAAGCGCGCGTCCAGCGCCTCGCCCGATTCCAGCTCCTCCGAGTCGATGAGCAGCGTGTGAGGGCGCGCCAGCGGATTGCCGGTCGTCTCGTCGAAGTTCCGGAAGAGCGCGAGCCGGCCCTGCACGAGCGTCTCGGTCCCGTCGTCGTGCGTGCGATGAAAGCCCGAGATGAAGTCGTACACGAGCTTCGAAATCGCGGTGTTCTGGCAGACGACGATGAAGCAGGGCGGGACGGCGATGCCGCGCTGCTGCCAGAGACGGAACGTCTTCTCGTAGTGGCCGTAGAGCGCTTCGAGCGCGGTCTGCAGCTTGTTGGGCAGCTTCAGCGGGTCGAGGTCCGCACCGGCGCCGCGGCCCTTCTTCGGCATGTCCTTGCGGATGTGCTCCCAGAGATCGCGGTAGACCGGCATCTGGTCGCTGGGAATGTTCTCGGCGACCGGCACGCGCGGCAGCTTGACGATGCCGCACTCGATCGCGTCCATCAGCGAGAAGTCGCTCATCGTCCAGGGAAAGAGCGTGCCTTCGGCGTAGCCCGAGCCTCCGAGGAAAAATGGCGTCGCGGAGAGATCCATGACGCGCGAGAGGCCGAGCGTGCGGTTCACGGCTTCGAGGCCCGAGATCCACAGGCGCGCGGCTTCGTTGTTCTTCTCCGCTTCCTTCCGTTCGTCGCCCTTCAGCGCCGCGTCATCCGGGTCGGGCGGCTTCTCGCGGTAGCAGTGGTGCGCCTCGTCGTTGATCGCGAGGATGTGCTTCATGCCCATCAGCTCGGGCATCACGCGCTGCAGCATCTGGCCGTCGGTCTCGAGCGTCTGGAGGCTGGCGCCGGTCGGCCCCTGGAGCAGTGCACGGCCGCCGCTCGAGATCTCGAGCCGATCGCGGCGCTTGAAGGCGTGGTAGTTCGTGATGACGATGCGCGCCTTCAGCATGTCCTCGAGCATGTCCTGCGGTACGAGCTCACGCGTGCGGTAGTAGTCGTCCGGGTCGTTCGGCTGGAGGACGCGCAGGCGGTCGCGGATCGTCAGGCCCGGCGCGACGATGAGGAAGCCCTTGGTGAAGTGCCTGCTGCCTGGCCGGCGGACGGCGTTCAGCGTCTGCCACGCGATGAGCATCGCCATCACGGTCGTCTTGCCGGCGCCGGTGGCGAGCTTCAGGGCCAGCCGTTCCAGGCCGGGGTTGGCTTCGGCGTTGACCCGCTTCAGATTCTCGAGCAGTCGCTTGCCGGAGACCGTGTGCGGCGCGACTTCGGTGAACCAGATCGCCGTCTCGACGGCCTCGATCTGGCAGAAGAACGGCCGCACGCCGCCGAACGCGTGATGACGCCAGTGCTGGAGCAGGCGCGCGGTTTCGGGCGTCACCTGCCACTGGCTCGGCGCGAGCTGGCGCCACGTGTCGACCTGGCCGCGGACCTCGTTGATGATCCCGGTCAGGTCGTACGCCTGCTTCTCGGTCGTCAGCCCCCGGCCTTCGTCGAGGACCAGTTCCCGCTGCGCTTCCTTGCCTTTGCGCTTCTTCGGCTTCGGGATGGGGGTGATGAACTCGGCGCGGCGGCGGCGTTCAATCAGACGTCCGGTCGGCTGGCCCGATTCGTCGAGCTCCCAGTGCTGGTGCGGGTACTCGTAGGGCGAATTGACGATCGGGCGCTCGAAGAAGGGATTCGGCATCAACCTGCAACTGGACGGCTTGGCGCGAGAATTCTAAGCCCGGCGCGCTCCAGTAGACACGCCGGGCGTGACACGGTGGGTCAGGGTGTGAAGCGCTACCGCGTCTTCAGCTACCGCGTCTTCAGCCGCAGCACCGTCACCGAATGTGCTGGCAGCTCGTGCGTGAACGACGTGCCCGCGTCATGAATCGTGACGGCGACCGGTACGACGTGGCGCGGGTCGGCGACGGTGTTCACCGCATCCAGCGCGCCGGTGATCATCTCGCCCGAGGCGTCCTTCGCGATTGAGGCCACGCCCTTGACGTCGATGCGCAGCGGCTGCGCCGTCGCCTGCACGTTGACGAGCTTCAGGATGACGTCGCCGGTCGCCGCGTCACGCGTGGCGTTGGCGTAGAGGCCGTCGAACGGACCGGTCGGACCCTGCGGCCCGCGGCGGCCGCCACCGCCACGGCCGTCGCGTCCCGCGCGCGGCGGCGGCGCGGGGGCGACGGGAATCTCCTCGCGCGAGGAGAGCCGCGGCAGCGGATCGAACGACGCGGGCAGGACGACGCTGCCGCGGTTGTTCGAGAACATCTTCTGCACGTAGTACGACGGCGACCCGAAGCTCGTGAGCGCGTCGTAGCCAATCAGGTTGACCGCCCACTGCCGCCCGCCGGGGTTGACGTTGACGAAGAGCGGCGCGTAGCTGTTCATCTGCACGACGTCCGCGTTGCGCTCGAGACCGGTGAGCCACGCGGCGTCGGCCAGCGCGAACGCCATCATCGGCGTGTCGCCCGTGCGCGGGTTGTTCGTCGCCCACTCGCCGACGAAGATCTTCGTCGCCGACCGGCTGTACCCGTCGTACAGGTGCGCTTGCGAGAGCGCCGTCGGGATGGTCATGTAGAAGTGGTCGTCGAGCAGGTCGGGCTTGTGCGTGTGCGTGAAGTCGGTATCCTGCGACCGCATCGTCGAGATGACCTTCAGCGACGGGTACTTCGCCGTGATGGCGTCGGCGATCGTCGAGAAGCGCTCGTCGTAGCTCGCCTTGCCGTTGTTCAGCCAGTCCTCGTTGCCGATCTCGACGTAGTGGAGCGTGAACGGCGCCGGGTGTCCGTCCTTCACGCGCCGCGCGCCCCACACGGTGTCGGGGCCGCCGGTCACGTACTCGATCTCGTCGAGCGCATCCTGCACGACCGGCTTGAGCGAGTCGCCGGTGAGGATGTTCGCGCCGCGATCGATGTGCAGGCCCGCGTAGACCGCGAGCAGCGGCTCCATGTGCAGGTCCTCGCACCACTCGAGGAACTCGAGCAGGCCCACGCCGTCCGACGAGCGATAGCGCCACGGGCTCATGTGCGTCGGCCGCTGCTCGAGCGGACCGATCGTGGCTTTCCAGTCGAAACGGTTCTCGTAGTTCGGGCCTTCGAGGTAGTTGCCGCCGGGGAAGCGCAGGAAGCTCGGCTTCATTGCCGCCAGCAGCTCCATGATGTCTGGTCGCATGCCGTTCGGCCGGTTGTCGTAGGTCGGCGGGAAGAGCGAGGCGAGCGTGACCCAGAGCGTGCCGGGGCCGCCGGCCGTCGAGATTACGAAGCGGTTCGTCGACGACGGCGTGAGCGCGCCGGTCTTCAGCGTCGCGGTGTACTTCTTCCACTCGCCGGTGAGCGGACCGACCGTCGCGGACGCGAGGCCGTGGCCATCGGCGCTCTCGATCGCGACCGTGGCCGTGCCGCGCGCGCCGGCGTCGGCCTTCGCGTAGAACGAGGCGCGATACGTCGTGTTCGGCCGCGCCGGAATGCCCCAGTAGCCCTCATTGGCCACGCCGGCTCGCTGGCCGGACGTCATGGCCATCGTCGTCAGCTTCAACGACGAGGTGAGGACGGTATCCGGCACGGGCGCGCTCGTGTCGATGGCCATCGTCGCTTCCACGCCGGCGTCCTTCACGACCGACCAGTGATCCGGCGCGTCGGGGTTGTCCTTGAGCGACCGGTTGCGAATCAGCTCCGCGTACAGGCCGCCGTCGTAGGAGAAATTGATCTCCTCGGTCATCAGGCCGTAAAACATCGGGTTCAGCGTCGGGCCGGGACGGTCCGCCCGCACCGTGAGCGTGACCGGCGATTGCGCCGAGACGCGAGGTGCCACGGAGGCCGCTGCGGCGGCTGAGGCGACGACGACAGACAGGAGCAACCCGACACGCCGTGATGACCTCATGGTCCTTCCTCCGATGATGTGAGCGGCCGCATCATCTCACGACTGCCGCCGCGAGGCGCCCCTCGCATGCGTCAGGCGGACGCCACCTTCCAATAAAGGTTGTAGCGCTCGTGCGCGAGACGGTAGTAAGGCGCCAGCTCCACGTCGTGCGGACGCCCGATCCCTACGGTCCGAAACACGAGCGGATCATGTGTGTCGCGTTGCACGTGCTCGACGAGCGAGGTCGCGTCGCCAGTGAGTGTCGGCACCTTGACGTCGGCGTTCAGCATCGTGCCTGACTCGCGCTCGTTGACGATGATCTGCGAGCCCGGCGAGAGACCGTCCCGGCCGAGACGTCCCGCCAGCACGATCGGGCCGTAGACGAACGCCACGATGTCGGTCGTTCCGGGCAGCGCTTCCGTGCGGAGGCGCATCGGCAGATCGACGTCGATGTGATCGCCCGGGCGCCACTCGCGATCGAGGATGACGTAGCTGTCGCCGCCAGCGCGTGCAGACGCGCGGCGGCCATTGACGCTGACGCGCATATCCGGGCACCAGCCCGGCTGTCGCACGCGAATGGCCGCGAGGGTCGGTCGTGCGCTGGTGATCTCGACCCGCGTGCGCGGCTCCTCGGGGAACCTCGTCGTCTGGCGCAGACTCAGTCCGCTGGCTTTCGACGTCATCGTCGAAGCGATGTAGAGATTGACCCACACGCCGTCGGCGTCCTCGAAATAGATCGAGTCGCCGTACTTCGCGTGGTTCTCCATGCCGGTGCCCGTGCAGCACCAGAACGATCGATCGGGCGTGTGGAAGAGCCGGACGTAGCCGGGCCGCGTCGCCTGGAAATACGTCATCATGCCCGACTCCGGATCCTGCGACGCCAGGATGCCGTTGTAGAGCGCGCGCTCGTAGTAGTCGGCGAGGGCGGAGGACGGCGCCGCCTGGAAGAGCAGGCGCGTCAGCCGCAGCATGTTGTGCGTGCCACACGTCTCCATCGTCTTCGCCGACGGGAGATGTGTGGCGAACTCAGCCGGCGGGAAGAAGTGCTCGTTGTCGCCGTGGTCGCCCGTGACGAACGATCGCCGGTCGACGACGGTGCGCCAGAAGAAGGTCGAGGAGGCGGCGTAGCGGTCCTCGCCGGTGAGATCAAACAGGCGCTGGAATCCCACGACCTTCGGGATCTGCGTGTTGGCGTGCAGGCCGTCGAGCGTGTCGCGCGACTCGGCCAGCGGCGCGAGCAGGGCCTCGTGACTGAACCGGCGCGCGGCGGCGAGATACTTCCGATCGCCGGTCATCGCGAAGACGTCGGCCAGGACTTCGTTCATGCCGCCGTGCTCGATGCGCAGCATGCGCTGCACCTCGTCGTCGGTCATCGGGGCCGTGACGGTCACAGTCCAGTCCGCGAGCGCGGAGAGCACACCACGTGCGGCGTTACTCTCGCCGTGCAGATACGCATCGCGCACGCCGGCGAAGATCTTGTGCATCGTGTACCACGGCACGCCGATGAACCGGCGGCCGGCGACGGCGGCATCGAGCTGCGCCGAGCCGTCGGGAAACCCGCACACGAGCCCCGTCCCCGCCGCCTGCTGGCACGCGTGCAGCTCGTCGACGATGTAGTCGACGCGCGCTTTCATGCGCGCGTCACCGGTCGAGGCGTGCATCAGCGACGTCGCGCTCAGGGCGCGTCGACGCGATGATCACGAGCGCGGTACCGGGCGTGCGCAAGGCGGTGAAGTGGAACTCACCGTTCTACGGGGTGCCCGATCGAGGCTGGTTCCTGAACTTCCACTGCTTCACGAAGTACGTCAAGGTCGCGTTCTTCAGCGGCGCATCGTTGCGTCCGCCGCCGCCCGGCGCGTCGAAGTCCGACGACGTGCGCTACCTCGACATTCACGAAAACGGCGCGATCGACGAGAAGCGCCTCACGAGCTGGATCCGCCAGGCGTCGAAGCTGCCGGGGTGGCGAGCGGGGTAGGGCGGATGGCTAGCGGCTCTCGGGCATGAACGGCTCGGTGGCCAGCCGATCGAGCTCGGCGAATCACTCCGACACATTCGTGAAGATCGGCTCGACGAGCACGCCTCGACCGACGCGTCTCACACGGACGCGGTCTCCGTCGAACCGGAATTCCCTCGGCAGCCGGACAGCCTGGCTTCGTCCGTTCCTGAACAGCTTGGCGATTGCGGACATGTCACCTCCGGCGTGTGGACAGTATAGATTCAGCGACGCCGCACCTAACTGGATAGTGCCAGCGCCGTCTAACCAGTGACGGACACGCCAGCGCTGCCGCGTGCCTGGTGAGAGGGAGTGGGACATGTCGACACGAACCGTACTGGCTGCCGCACTCGGAATTGCGCTGTTCGCTCCGCCGGCATTCGCGGCGGGTCACGCGAAACGGCGCGGCGTCAACGCGCGCGAGCATCGGCAGGTTCTGCGCATCAGGGACGGCGTGAAGAACCAGCAGTTGACGATCGGCGAGGTGAATCGGCTCAGGGCCGACGAGGCGGGCATCCGCGCCAGGGAGCGCGCCTTCCGGGCGTCGGGCCGCGGGCTGAATCGGCTGGAGTACCGGAATCTCCAGAAGGACCTCAACGCGACGAACCGACAGATCTTCCGCCTGAAGCGCAACAACCGCACGCGAAACGGCGTCCGATAGGACGCGATTGTCGGCGGCTTGGCGCGCGGTCGGCGCGTCAAGCTCCGCATCTCCTCGCGCGTTGCGAGGAACTTTGCAGAGATTTTCGAGGTGTCGCGACGAGTTCGCGACACCTCGCCATCGCGCGAGGCGTGTGCTTTGAACGCGGGAGCGAGGAACGCGCGTACGGTGTCAGCGAGGATCGCCTGGCGGGCGGCGCAGCAGATCGCGAATATCGCTGAGCGATCGGACACCCTTGAAAATCGTGACCAGGTAGATCGGCGTGAGAACGACTGCGATGCCAGCACAGATCTTTGCGATCAACACGGTGTTCATGTCCGCGCCCTCCTGATTGTACTAGTAACAATAGCACAATTGGCTGTGCCTGGTTACAATTCCTTTCAGTGGTGACGTTCGAACTGTCGTCCGACGAAGGCGGACCGCTGTATCGCCGGATTGCCGCCACCGTCCGACGGCTGATTGCCGATCGGCGGCTCGCGCGGGGCGGTCGCCTGCCGCCCGCACGGGACTTGGCGTCGCAGCTGGGGGTCAACGTCAACACCGTGCTGCGCGCGTATCGCGATCTCTCATCCGAGTCGCTCGTCGAGCTCCGCCAGGGCCGCGGCGCGACAGTGGTCGGGGACGCGGCGCTCGCTCGTCTGCATCAACTCGCGGACGACCTGTTGGCCGAGGCGCGGCGGTTGGGCATCTCGCGGGGCGAGTTGGCGGCGCTGCTCATCGATCGCGATCGGCGTCTGTCCGCGGCCGTCGCCGCTGATTCCGGCGAACCGAAGCCGGCCGCCAAGAAGAAGTTTCAACGCTCGTAGCGACACGGCTTCATTCACGGCTGTGCCGCGGCGCCCCTCCCTTCGACGGCGGGCGCGGCTGATGAAACCTCAAATCCGGTCCGAGCGCGGCCAGCCCGTAGACCGGAGTGAAAGACAGTTGCCGGTGCGGCCCGGCCCAGCGATCGATCGCGTCGAGAAACAGCGAAGCGTGTCGTGCGCGCCGACGGTGTGACCTATACGTGACCTACAGAAGCGGAATTTGGTCGGGGCGCCGAGATTCGAACTCGGGACCCCCTGCGCCCAAGGCAGGTGCGCTACCAGGCTGCGCTACGCCCCGACCAAGGCCTTCATCCTATCAAGTCAAGCCCTCGCGCGAACGCCCGCGCATTTCGCGCCTCGCCCCCTCTCACCACACGAACGGCACGAGCGCGGCGGACTGTCGCGCCCACTCGGCGTACTCGGCGAACGCCGCACGCATGCGTCGTTCCTCGAGCACGAGCTTCCAGATGAGGCTGCCGGCGAAGAAGGGCAGCGCGACGACGCCGCTCCACCGGTTCACGACGAGAATCGTCCCGGCGAAGGCGACGAGCAGGCCGGTGTAGATGGGATGACGCACGTGGCGGTACGGGCCGGTCCGCACGAGTGCGTGCTCCTGCTTGACGACGACCACGCTGCTCCAGTTGCGTCCGAGATGCCAGCGGGCCCAGAACGTCAGGCCGAAGCCCGCGACGACCATGACGCCGCCCACGAGAATCAACGCGGCTGACGTCGGCGTGAAGAGATGACACCGCACGAAGGACGGCCATGAGAGGCCGCCCGCGATGATGATGACCGCGACGACCAACGGCAGGCGGTACGCCAGCGCTGACACAATCGACTCGCGCCACGCCGTCGTCTTGGTGCCCGTCGCTGCGATGAGCCACCAGATGGCGCCCCACGCAATCCAGGCAATCGGCAGGGCGCGCACGATGAACGACGAAAGGGAAGACACGAGCGCCGCCGATCAGTATACGGCGCGGCACCGCGGCTCGATTGTCACTGCGTCGGCCGGCTGGAAACGCCGTCGCGCGGCGAAGCGTGCCGGCCAAGCAGGACCGCCGTCAGTGTGCGTCGTCGCGTTCCTGCTCGACGAGCAACGCCTCGAGCGCAGCGGGCGCGACGGGTTTGACGAGATGTCGGTCGAACCCTGCCGCGCGCGTACGTTCCCGATCGTCGGGCTGGCCCCAGCCGGTGACCGCCACGAGCAGGGCGTCGGCGCCCCACGACCGTGCGCGTATGCGGCGCGCGGTTTCATAGCCGTCCATCTGCGGCAGGCCGATGTCGAGCAGCACGATGTCGGGGCGCAGCCGGTCGCCTTCGACGAGCGCGCTCGCGCCGTCGAACGCGATCGCGGTCTCCTGGCCCCAGACGTCGAGCATCGCGACGATCATCTCGGCCGCGTCCGCGTTGTCGTCGACGACGAGCACGCGATGCACGCGGCGGGCGGCACCGAGAGGCCGCGCCGGTTCGGACGGCGTGGCAGCCGGCCGATTGATGACAGGCAGTTCCATGCGAAAGATCGATCCGCGGCCCGGTCCGTCGCTCTCGGCCTCGATCGTGCCGCCGTGCATCCTGACGAGCCGTTTCGCGAGCGTGAGTCCCATCCCAATGCCGCCCGTCGCGCCGCCGGCGCGTCGATCCTGCACGAACATGTCGAAGACACGCGGCAGCATGTCGGCGGCGATGCCGATCCCGGTGTCGCGCACGACGATCGCGACGCGCCCACCTTCAGCGCGCGCACGGATCGCGATGTCGCCACCCGGCGGCGTGTACTTCGCCGCATTGATGATGATGTTCGACAGCGCCTGCGCGAGCCGCGGCAGGTCGGCGTGGAGCCAGACGGCGCTGCCTGGCAATTCGACGATGAGCCGATGTCGCCGCTCTTCGACGATCGGCCGGCTCGTCTCGACCGCGGCGCCGACGACGGCCTCGAGCGCGACGGGCGTCATCCGCAGCACGAGCTGATCGCGCGTGAGCCGGCTGAGATCGACGAGATCTTCGATGAGCCGCGACAGATACTCGACCTGCCGTTCGACGACGTCGCGGGCGTGCGCGAGCGTGGCGGCCGGCGTGCCCTCGAGGTGCATGAGCTCGACCGCCGCACGGATGGGCGCGAGCGGATTGCGCAGTTCGTGCGCGAGCGCGGCCAGGAACTCGTCGCGCCGCCGTTCGCTCGCCTCGACCGCCATGGCCGTCGCGCCGGCCGCGTCGACCGCGCGCACGCGCGGTTCGCGATCGACCTCGGCCGTCCGGTCCCTCGTCGCTCGCGATTGTGCGTGCGCACGACGCTCGGCCGTACGCCGCGCGCGATGCAGCGCCGCGAACATCGCGACCTTCGCGCACAGCACGTCAGGATGAACGGGTCGCGCGATCCAATCGACGGCGCCCGCTCGATACGCGCGCAGCTCGTCGTCTGGCGCGCCCACGGGATTGGCGAGAAAGATCAACGGCAGCGGTTGGGTCCGCGATCGCTGGCGAAGATCGGCAGCGAGGTCGACGGCTGCGGGCCAGCTCATGTCGATGAGAGCGGCCGCGACTTCATCGCTCGTCAAGGCCACGCGCGCCGCTTCCGGGTCGGTGGCGCGGACGACGCGGCAGCCGCTCGACGTGATGCCGGATTCGATCGCGGCGTCATCGGCGGCGCGCGGGGCGGCGACGAGTACAGCGGCAGTGTTCCGGGACGTCGTGGCTGGGGACATCGAAGGCGCGGTCATGGTCGGGAGAGACATGGCCAAGGCAGGGCGTGACACGGATGAAAGACCACCGACGAATAAGGCAGCGGGCGCTGGCGCGCACCGGTATGGTGTTCTTCTATCAATCCCCGTTCCACGTCGCGCGCGGGGGGAAGTGCGGAAAAATGGCCGCGGCTGCTGTGGAGCTCTTGCGGGTCTGGGGCAGACGCCCGCGGCGCTACCGAGAGTAGGCAACCCGCGGTGGAAAAGCGGTCGCCGCGTGCCCTGAGCGCGTCGCGGCGGAAGCGTTCGCGGCGCGTGCGGTAAAATCCCCTCTTCGTGCCGCCCGCTCCACCATCTCGCCGCGCGTCCGATCGTCTCCGCGAACAACGTCAGCCGCCGCCGCGATCGTCGCGAGCCATCTGGGCCGTGATCGCGGCCGCCGTGCTCGTCCTCGTGCTCGGCTACTGGTGGTGGGGACGCTATCCGGAGCCCGTGCGTGACGGCGCGCCGAGCTGGTCGCCCGACGGCCGGCGCATCGCCTTCGCCGCGGAACACGGCGGGCAGTCCGACATCTTCGTGATGAACGCCGATGGCACCGGGCGTCGTCAGCTCACGAGGTCGACGGCCGACGACACCTCGCCGGCCTTTTCGCCCGATGGATCGCGCATCGCGTTCGAGAGCGCGCGCAACGGGAACCTCGACATCTACGTGATTTCGGCGGCGGGGAAAGAGCCGCGGCGGTTGACGACGTCGACCGCCGCGGATCGATCGCCGGCCTGGTCGCCTGACGGCCAGTCGATAGCGTTCACGTCGGATCGCGATCCGCGCCGCCAGCCGGACGTCTACATCATGCCGGCCGCCGGCGGCGAGGCGTCACGTCTGACGATGAGCGACACGAACTGGTCGCCGCAGTACGCACCCGACGGTCATGCGATCGCGGTGCAGGTGAACCAGGACATCGAAGTCTTCGACCTTCGCACGCATGCCGTGCAGCGGTTGACCTACGATCCGCAGAACGGCATGTCGCCGACCTGGTCGCCCGACAGCAAGCGGCTGGCGTTCACGACGAACCGCGGCGGCCGCCTCGAGCTCTACACGATGAACGCCGACGGCACGAATCAGAAGCCGCTCGCGTCGATGGCCGACGGCGACACGATCGATCCCCGCTGGTCGCCCGATGGTGCGCACGTGGCGTTCGTCTACGTGCCGCACGTCGAACACCCGCCGAGCGGCCTTCAGCCGTACGCGATCTACACGGTCGAGATCGCGTCGGGCAAGATCACGCGGCTCAGCCCGTAGGGGACTGGCGCTGACAAGTTAGAAGTTGGAAGCCAGAAGCCAGGTGCGAAAGGCGCGGAAGGCTTTGCCGCGGTGGGCGACGGCGAGTTTGCGGCCGCCGGTGACTTCGGCGAGCGTGCAGCCGTACGGCGGAAAAAAGAAGATCGGGTCGTAGCCGAAGCCGTGCGTGCCGCGCGGCTCGTCGGTGATCTCGCCCTCGACCGTGGCTTCCGTCACGAACGCGGGTTCCGACGCAGCCGGATCGTCGATGAACGCGAGCGAACAGACGAAGCGCGCCGTCCATGGGCACGCGTGTCCGGCCAGCTCGCGGTAAAGGTTCGCAAACTTCTCGGCGTAAGTGTCTCCAGGATAGCGTGCGCTTTCAACGCCCGGTCGGCCGCCGATCGCGTCGATCGCCAGGCCCGAGTCTTCGGCCACCGTCGGCAAACCGGATGCAACCGCGTAGGCGCGCGCCTTCAGCGCGGCGTTGGCGGCAAACGTCCGACCCGTTTCTTCCGGTTCGGCGATCGGCGCGATGTCAGCGAGCGTCAGCAGACGCCGAGGCACGCCAGCGAGCACGTGCCGGATCTCGCGGATTTTTCCGGGATTGGTCGTAGCGATGAGCAGCGGCGGTGCAGGCATCAGGCGGCGAAATCGAGCGGACCGCCACGGCGAGTCCGCGGCAGCACCTCAGTATAATGGCGGCCTTCGGTCGCCATCAGCGCAAGGAGTGGCGTGATGAAGCCGAGCCGCGCGATCAAGATCGGAATGCTCGGAGCGGCCAGCGCAGCCGCACTCGTCGTCACCGCAACCGCCGCAGGTCAGCATGCGCCGCGTGCGTCGGCTTCACAGGCCGTCGTCACGCCTGACGATCCCATCGCCGCACAGCAGACGGACCCGCTCGATCGCGATGACACATCGGATCTGCCGTCGCCCACGCCGTTCGCCGGCCGGGGACGGGGCGGGCCGCGGCCGTACACGCAGGTCATCACGTCCGACGCACGGACCGACGACGGCATCTTCAAGGTGCACCGGATCCGCGACACGATCTACTACGAGATCCCGACCGGCGAATTCGGCAAGGACTACCTCTGGTCCACGAAGCTCAAGCGGACAACGCTCGGCGCCGGCTACGGCGGTCAGGCCGTCGACGACCGCGTCGTGCGCTGGGTGCGGCGCGGCGATCGCGTGTACCTCGAGATCGTCCGCTTCGACATCACGGCGGATCCGTCCACGCCGATCGCGCGCGCCGTGGCCGACGCGAACACGCCGACGATCGTCCGCTCGTTTCCCATTGCCGCCATCAGCCCGATCGGCAGCGTCGTCATCGACGTCACGTCGCTGCTGACGCGCGGCGTGCCCGAGCTGTCGCCCGAGCGGCTGCTCGGCGGATCAGGCGTGGATCCGTCGCGCACGTTCATCGACAAGGTCGTGTCGTTTCCGCAGAACATCAACGCGGAAGTCACGCAGACGATTACGCCGGGCCGCGGCGAAGGGCGCGGGCGTGGCCTGCTCGGCGCGAGCGGCGGCACGGTGGTCGTCTTCTCGAGCATGGTGAAGCTGCCCGAGACGCCGATGCAGCCGCGGCTCTTCGACGACCGGGTCGGATATTTCTCGACGTCGACGTACGACTACGGCCGCACGGAGCACAAGGCCGTATCGCGCAGCTACATCCTGCGGCGTCGCCTCGAGAAGAAGGATCCGCACGCGGCTCTGTCCGATCCGGTGACGCCCATCGTTTACTACATCGATCCGGCGACGCCAGCCGAGCTCGTGCCGTGGATCAAGATAGGTGTGGAGGACTGGGCGCCGGCGTTCGAAGCCGCCGGCTTCACGCACGCCATCGTCGCGAAGGACGCGCCGAGCGAATCGGAGGATCCGGATTGGGATCCGGAGGACGTGCGCTACTCCGTCATCCGCTGGCTCCCGTCGACGACGGAGAACGCGTCGGGACCGAACGTGCACGATCCGCGCAGCGGCGAGATCCTCGACGGCGACGTCCAGCTTTACCACAACGTCCAGCACCTGGCGACGATGTGGTACTTCACGCAGGTGGGCCCGCTCGATCCGCGCACGCGAACGCTGCCGTTGCCCGACGATCTCGTCGGCCGGCTGCTCGAGTTCATCGTCGCGCACGAGGTCGGCCACACACTCGGCTTCCAGCACAACATGAAGGCGAGCTCGCTCTATTCGATCGCGGAGATTCGCGACAAGGACTGGGTGAAGACGAACGGGCACACGCCGTCGATCATGGACTACGCGCGCTTCAACTACGTCGCGCAGCCCGAAGACGGCATCGCACCCGACGATCTCATTCCGAAGGTCGGTCCGGCCGACGTGTTCGCCACGAAGTGGGGCTACACGCCGCTGCCCGACGCGAAGACGCCGGACGCCGAGAAGCCGACGCTCGACAAGTGGGCGCGCGAGCAGGACGCGAAGCCGTACCTGCGATTCACGACGGCCAACTCGTTCGGCGCCGATCCCGGCGAGGAAACCGAGGCGGTCGGCGACATCGACGCGACGTCAGCCACCGCGCTCGGCCTACGGAATCTTCGCAAGGTTGCCGACATGCTGATTCCGGCGACGACGCGCGACGGCGTGTCGTACGAGGATCTCGGCGAGGCCTATAGTCGGCTCGTCGCTCAGTGGCGCGTCGAGATGGGCCACGTCGCCAACGTCATCGGTGGCGTCGACTCGAAGGAGCTCTATGGTGGGCAGGACGGGCTGCGGTTCACGCCAGTGCCGAAGACACGGCAGTCGATGGCCGCGCAGTTCCTCCTGCAGAACGCGCTCGAGACGCCCGCGTTCCTGATCAACCCGGATCTGCTGCGCCGCATCGAGCCGTCAGGTGTCGTCAGCCGTCTGCACCGCGCGCAGCTCTCGCTGCTCAATGCGATGCTGCAACCGTCGCGCCTCGATCGGATGGTGGAGCAGGCCGCGATGGATCCCACCGCGTACACGCCAGTGCAGTATCTCGCGGACCTCCGCGACGGCATCTGGCACGAACTGCGGACGCCGGCCAAGCCCGTCGACATCTACCGGCGCAACGTGCAGCGCGCGTATCTTGCGACGATCGACAATCGCCTGCACGGCCGCGTCGTGCCGAGCGACGAAGTGCGCGCGATCCTCAAAGGCGAGCTGCGCGCCGTGGACGTGCAGATTCGCCGCGCGCTGCCGTCGGTCACCGACACGGCCACGCGGCGTCACCTGCAGGACGCACGCGACGAGATCGCCGCCATCCTCGATCCGCGCGCGATGCGCACGCGCCCAACGCTTGGACGCGGCGCCGGACCTGCGGACGACGACTCGGTCGCGAGCGCCGACACGTCGTCAACAACTGCCGACGGCTACGATTTCGACAACGATCCGTTCCTGCAAGCGCCTGATGGGTGTTGGGTGGATCTGACAGTGAAGTAAGGAGACCGGCGCGTCGTCAGTACTTCAAAATCTTCCCAACGACTTCGCGCTGCTTGTCGAACAGCGTGCGCAAGCCCACGTCCGCGAGCGCGAGGAGCGCGTCGAGCTCGGTGCGATCGAACGGCTGCGCTTCGGCCGTGCCCTGGATCTCGATGAACTTGCCACCCGACGTCTTGACGACGTTCATGTCGACGTCGGCGCGCGAATCTTCCTCGTAGGCGAGATCCAGGAGCGGTGTGCCCGCGACCACGCCGACGCTCGTGGCCGCGACGTAGTCGGTCACAGGGATGCGCGGCAGCACGGCCTGTTCGCGCAGGCGTTCGAGCGCGAGGACGAGCGCGACGAACCCGCCCGTGATCGACGCCGTCCGCGTGCCGCCATCCGCTTGCAGGACGTCGCAGTCGATCCAGATCGTCCGCTCGCCGAGCTCCGTCATCGTCACGACCGAACGCAATGACCGGCCGATGAGTCGCTGAATCTCCTGCGTGCGGCCGCCGACCTTGCCCGCCGTCGACTCGCGCGTCATGCGCGTCGTCGTCGCGCGCGGCAGCATGCCGTATTCGGCCGTGATCCAGCCCTTGCCCGCACCGCGCAGGAACGGCGGCACGCGCTCTTCAATCGACGCCGTACACAACACACGCGTGCGGCCGACCTCGATCAGCACCGAGCCTTCGGCGTGCACGGACACGCCCGGAGTGAGGCGCGTCTCGCGCACTGCGTCGGCCAGTCGGCCATCGATTCGAGTCATGCGATCGAACTCATCCTTTCTTGACCCAGGTCGGGGCTTTGGGCAGCGGGTATCGAAGATCGAGGTGGCCGACGAGCGTCTCCACCTGTTTGCCGTTCACGAGAATCTGCACGGCCGCCACGTTCGGCACGTTCACGGTGACGGCGTTGACGATGGCGTAGACGGTCAGGGCTTCGTCGAGCGATCCGCCGGTCTGGCCGCTGACGATCGTGCCGCCGAGGTCGACGTACGCGTCGCCCTCCTTCGTCACGAAGACGGCGTTCACCGTCGTGCCAGCAGGGATCGTGGACCGTTGTCCGGCCGGCGGCGTCTGCACCTGCGCTTCGACGATGTGCTGCACCTGCTCGGCGGGCGTCGCGCCGTACGCGACGTCCTGGCTGACAGGCGTCAAGCTCGTGCCGTCGCTCGAGACGTAGAACAGCGTCGCGTTGATCTTGCGTGATTCGCCGGGCGTTGCCGTTGCGGCTGGTGTGCCGGAGCCGCTGCCGGGCGTGCCGAGCAGGCGGTTGAGCCGCGAGGACACGAACCAGATGCCGGCGATGAGCAGCACGGCGCCCGCGGCGATGCCAATCCATACTTGGCGCCGCGAGAACAGGCTGGGCACGCCGCCCGATCCGGAGGGCACGTCGTCGTTGATCATTGCGTGGCCCCTGCTCCTGCCGGCGCCGTGAGCGCGCCGCGACGCGCGTCGGCAATTGCATCGAGGATCGCGTCGACGATGGCGTTCTGCCGCGCGTCACTCGCGAGCGCGTGCTCGTCGTCGGCGTTCGTCAGGAAGCCGACTTCGATGAGCACCGCCGGCATGTTCGCGGCGACGAGCGATCGCAGCGGCAGACGCGCGGTCGGCCGCGCGAAGAGCGGCACGCCGTGTTCGGACAGGTGCCGCGCGACCGCGGCGGCGAGCACAGCGGATTGATTCGCGTACGGAATCTGCGCGAGATCCCACGGCACGACGTCGATCGAGCGGCTGCCACCGCCCACGACCGGCACGGGGAGATCGCTCGTCGCGGCCATCGCGGCGCGCGTGTTGTAGGTATCGAGCGCGAGCGACAGCACTTGCGCGCCGTTCACCTTCGGCTCGAGCGACGCGTCGGCGTGCAGGCCGATGAAGAGATCCGCCTTGTTGTTGTTCGCGATCGCCGTGCGCCGATCGAGCGGGACGTTCTCGTCCGACGACCGCGTCAGGACGACGCGCAATCCGATGCGTCCTTCAATCGTCGCCTGCAGCTTGCGCGCGAGCGTCAGGACGAGATCCTTCTCCGTCGTCCCCCCCACGCCGCGTGCGCCGGCGTCATCGCCGCCATGGCCCGGGTCGATCACGATCGTGCGGATCGTTCCTGCGGGCGTCGTGTCGACAACAGGCGGCTCGGGCGTCGTGGACGGCGCGCCGTTCGCCGGTGGCGTAGCGGGCGTCGCCGGTACGGCAGGCGCCGGTGGTGGCGCGCCAGGCGGTAGGAAGTCGATGACGACGTGCGCCGGATCGCTGTCGTCGGCACGAAACGTCGCGGCCGACGGGCCCAGATCGATGACGAGCGACGGCCCCGTCGTATGAATGGCTGCGACGAGCTCGGGCGCGAGTCCACTGACCGGCGCGTAGTCGAGCGCCACCGCATCGAAGCGCACGGTGAGCTGATTGCCGGCACGCGTGACGCGGTGCGGTGCGGGCGGCGCGATGTCGAGCGTCAGCCGTCCGCCGGTTGCCTCGCGATCGAAGCGGCCGCTCACGTGCGGCAGCCGGACGTCGCCGACGAGGATGAGATGCGACGCGCGCCGCACCTCGACCGGCGCGCCGATCGTGGGCCCGAGTGCCACACGGATGAAGTCCACGGGCACTTCCCAGTCGCCCCGATCGCGCCGGACCGCGGCGGGCAGCGAAACGATGCGTCCGCCGCCGAGCGAGACGAACGTCTGTCCCGGAATGAGCAGGATCGTCTGCCCGCGCGCCTGAACCGTGAGACCACCAGCGAGCGCATCTTCGGCGACGCTGAGTCCGAAGATCGGCGTGAGCGCCCGAAGCGATACGAAATCGACGTTGTTGCTCGTACGGAAGGGCAGCGGGTGTGGGCCCGCCGTCGTGTACAACGTGTAAGCCGCCGGCTGCGCCTGCGAGCGCGGACTGGCCAGCAGGCACGCCATCAGGACGGCAATCGTCCACCAGAGGATCCGACGGGGCCCGGCGACCGGGACGCGCATCTCACGCAACGGCTCATCATAACAATGTGCCGCGCCCCATCGCGCGCGCGAACGATCCGGCTAGCGCGACCGATTGACGAAGGCCGCGCGCGTCGTCGCCGGCTCGATGATCGCGAACGACACGAGTACGGCGGCCGCCGCGGCGAGGAGCAACACGCCCAGTCCGGCTGCACCGGACATCATCGCCAGCACGCCGGCGGCGCTGAGCGTCAGCGTGAAGACGACGTCCGCCACGCGAATCCACGCGCCTGCGCGCGAGTGCTGCGCCGGCCATTCCGCGGGATAGAGGCGGGCTGCAAACCACAGGTGCAAGCGAAGCGCGCTGGCGACGATCGCGGCGACAACCGCCGCGACGGCCAATGGCAGACCGAGCCGCGGTCCAATGCTCGGGGCCGCGCGCCATATGAGGAAGAGCAGGAGGAGATAGATGATGGCCGCGGCCGCCTGATGGAACTGCCACCACCAACGTGCCTCGGCTTCGGTCGCGGATGGCGGAGGCGCGGGGGCGATGCGATCCAGCGCACGCGTGTCGCCGGAGTCGAGCGCGGCCCGAACGCGGCGAAGTCCGTCGGCCATTTCGGCCGCCGACGACAGCCGATCGGCCGGCGCCTTCTGCAGGCACGCTGAGACCAGGCGATCGAACGCGTCGACGACCGGGGCAGGCAACGCGGCCGGTGCCGCATCGCGCAGGCGGATCGGTTCTCGCTCGAGGATGCTCGCCATCGTTGCCGCGGCGTCGGCGCCGGAAAAAGGCGTTCGTCCCGTCACGAGCTCGAAGAGCACCACACCGGCCGCGAAGATGTCAGTGCGCGCGTCGGTCGGCTCGGCCCGGATTTGTTCGGGGGCCATATATGCGGGCGTGCCGAACGCGGCGTCGCCGAGCGTGGGCGCGGCTGCGCGTCCGGTGGCATCGGCCACGCGCGCCAGGCCGAAGTCGACGATGCGCGTCGCGCCGGCGGCATCGCGCATGACGTTCTCGGGTTTCACGTCGCGATGGACCACGCCCTGGCGATGCGCGGCGTCGAGCGCGTCGGCCAAGCCGATCGCCGTGTCGAGCGCGCGGGCGATCGGGAGCGGGCCGTTCGCCAGTTCGTCACGCAGCGTGCCGCCGGCGAGATATTCGGCGGCGATGAACACGCGGCCGTCGATCTCGTCGAGCGAATAGACCGTTGCGATGCCCGGGTGGACGAGTGACGCAGCCGCGCGTGCTTCGCGGCGCAAACGCGCCCGGCGCGTATCGTCATCGGTGGCCTGGTCCGGCAGCGCCTTGAGCGCGACCAGCCGTCCGAGCCTCGTGTCTTCGGCGAGATAGACGATGCCCATGCCCCCTGTACCGAGCACTCGGTCGATGCGATACGGACCGACACGATCGCCAGCCGTGAGCGCGGGCATGGTGGACGACGTGACCGTGCCAGCCATCGCGCGTGCGACGACCGGTGACGCACTGTCCAGCGAACCGGCCGCGCGATCGTGCGCGCCGAGGAGCGACGTGACTTCGGCGGCAATGCGCTCGTCGCCGCCGCAGGCCTCGTCGACGACGGCCGCGCGAGCGGCGGCGGGCACGGCGAGCGCGCGATGGAAGACTGCCGAGACGCGAGCCCAGCCAGCGGCGTCGAGCGGCGCGCGGTCGCTCACGGTTCGGGAGGTCCTTCCAGCTCGCGCACGAGCCACGCGCGGGCCATCGTCCAGCGGCGCTTGACCGTGGCAGGGGAGATGCCGAGCGCGTCGGCCGTCTCTTCGATCGACCAGCCACCGAAGACGCGCAGCTCGACGAGCCGCGCGAGATCGCCGTTCGTCGCCGCGAGGCGTGTGAGCGCGCGATCGACGGCCACCACGTCCAGCACCGCGCCGCCGTCCGAGGCGAGCAGTCGGTCGTCGAGCGTCACCTGGATCGGCGCGCCGCCGCGCTTGACGGCGCCGCGCGCACGCGCGCGTTCGACGAGTAGCCGCCGCATCGAGATGGCGGCGAGCGCCATGAAGTGCGCGCGATTCTCCCAGCGGACGGGCGCGTCGCGCGCGAGTCGCAGATAGGCTTCGTGGACGAGCTCGGTGGCCTGGACGCTCGGCGCGCGCTCGCGTCGCACGTAGCGGCCGGCCAGGCGCCGGAGCTCGGCGTACACGTCGGCCATCATGCGGTCCACGCGTTCGTGTGAGGCCACGGCGCCGCGATTATAGCGACCGGTCACTGGCCGGCCCGATTCGTCGCTTGACTCGATGGTGTGCTTCGACATACTAATCGGTATGTTGCCGCGGCAGCCTGTCATGTCACGCCGCGGTCCTGGGGCTCTGATATAAGGTAAGAGACGCTTGGTCGTCGTGTGTCGTCCGGCCGCCTGCCGCCGGTCCTGACGCTCGGCTCCTCACGACAGACCCTCGCTCCCCCTGTTTTCAAACATTGGTCACACGCCCTTATGGCTCTGTCTCTATCTCTGTCTCTGCCCGTCCAACGTCGAGGTCTGTCCTTTGCCGCGTGCCTGGCGTCCGCGGCGCTCGCTGCGTTCGCTACCGGTTGCGGTTCCTCGCAACCGGCCGCTGGTGGGCCGCCCGGGGGAGGCGCCCCGGCGTTGCCTGTCGAAGTGGCCACGCTCGCACCGACGCCGGTTGACGACATCGCGGAGTTCGTCGGCATCGTCCGTTCGCGCCGCTCGACGACGATCCAGCCGCAGGCCGAAGGCATCATCACCGCGATCCGCACGAAGTCCGGAGATCGTGTGTCGCCGGGCGCCGTGCTCTTCGAGATCGACGCGGCGCCGCAGCGCGCGGTCGTCGCCAGCCTGACGTCGCAGCGCGCCGCGCAGGACGCCAACGTCGCGTTCGCGCGCCAGCAGGCGCAGCGCGCCAAGAGTCTGCTCGACGTCGGCGCCATGAGCCAGCAGGAATACGAGCAGGCCATGACGCAGGAGAAGACGGCCGAAGCGCAGTTGAAGTCGATCGACGATCAGATCGCGCAGCAGCAGGCCGAGCTCGATTACTACCACGTCGTGGCGCCGACCGAAGGCATCGTCGGCGACGTGCCCGTGCGCGTCGGCGATCGCGTGACGAAGACGACGCCGCTCACGACGATCGACGCGTCAGGCGGACTCGAGGTCTACATCAACGTGCCGGTGCAGCAGGCGCCGCGGCTGAAGATCGGGCTGCCCGTGCGGCTCGTGGACGAATCAGGCGCGACGCTCGCGACCGAGCGGATCAGCTTCATCGCGCCGGCGGTTGACGACGCGACACAGACCGTGCTCGTGAAGACACCGCTGGCCGCCGATGGCCGCTTCCGCACCGATCAGTACGTGCGGACGCAGATCGTCTTCAGTTCCGCGCCGGGCCTGACGATTCCGATCACGGCCGTGACGCGCGTCAACGGCCAGTACTTCGTGTTCGCAGCCGACTCGAATGGCAAGGGCGGCACGGTCGCGCACCAACGGCCGGTCACGCTCGGTCGCGTCGTCGGCAACGCGTACGTGCTCGAGTCGGGCCTGAAGGCGGGCGACGTGCTCATCGTCTCCGGCATCCAGAAGATTGGCGACGGCGCGCCAGTGACGCCGATGCCGGCGCAGGGCGGCGGCGCGGGTGAACCGGCGGCCGCATCCGGTCAGGCAGGGGGGCGCTAGGTGCTGAGCGACGTCTTCATCCGACGCCCGATCCTCGCCACCGTCTGCTCGCTGCTCATCATCCTGGGCGGCGTGATCGCGATTCCGCTGCTGCCGATCGAGCGCTATCCGGACCTGGCGCCGCCGGCCGTGACCGTCACGGCGGTCTACACCGGTGCCAATGCGCAGGAAGTGGAAACGGCGGTCACGACGCCCCTCGAGCAGGCCATCAACGGCGCCGAGGGAATGATGCACATCACCTCGTCGAGCACGAGCGCCGGTCTCGCCCAGATCACGGTGACGTTCGACATCGGCCGCGATCCGGACCTGGCGGCCGTCGACGTGCAGAATCGCGTCAACCAGGCGATTGGCCGGCTGCCGGCCGACGTGCGCACGAACGGCATCACGGTCACGAAGAACGCGTCGGGCTTCCTCGGTGCGATCGGGTTCTTCTCGCGCGACAACCGGTACGACTCGCTGTTCATCAGCAACTACATCGACGTCTACATCGTCGACGCGCTCAAGCGCATCCCGGGCGTCGGCGCCGTGCAGATCTTCGGCGAGCGCAAGTTCGCGATGCGGCTGTGGCTCGATCCGACGAAGCTCGCCGCGCGCGGCCTGACGGCCGGCGACGTCGTCAACGCGCTCAACGAGCAGAACGTGCAGGTAGCCGCCGGCAGCATCGGCGACGAGCCGTCCTCGCCCGATCAGATGTTCCAGTTGAGCGTGCGCGTCGAGGGCCGGCTCGCCGAGGTGCCCGAGTTCGAGCGCGTCGTCGTGAAGGCCGGACCGGGCGGGGCGCTCGTGCGCGTGAGCGACGTCGGCCGCGTCGAGCTCGGCGCGGAGAGTTACGCGTCGACGCTGCGCTTCGGCGGCCTCGAGGCGTCGGGTATCGGCATCCAGCCGCTGCCCGGCGCGAACGCGATCGAGGTGTTCGACGCGGTGCAGCAGGAGCTGACCGAGCTGCGGAAGAACTTTCCGCCAGGCCTCGAGGCGCAGATCGCGTTCGACAACGTGTCGATCGTCCGTGATTCGATTCGCGAAGTGCTCTACACGCTGGCCGAAGCCATCGCGCTCGTCATCCTCGTGATGTTCCTGTTCCTGCAGAACTGGCGGAGCACGATCATCCCAGCCATCACGATCCCAGTGTCGCTCATCGGCACGTTCGCGTTCGTGAAGATCTTCGGCTTCTCGATCAACACGCTCACGCTCTTCGGCGTCGTCCTCGCCACCGGCATCGTCGTCGACGACGCGATCGTCGTCATCGAGAACGTCGAGCGGCACATGCGCGAGTTCAACAAGAGCGCGCACGATGCCGCCATCGACGCCATGCGCGAGGTGTTCTCGGCGGTCGTCGTCATCGGCCTCGTGCTCGTGGCGGTGTTCGTGCCGGTCGCGTTCTTCCCTGGCACGACGGGCCGGATGTATCAGCAGTTCTCGCTGACGATCGCGTTCGCCGTCGTGCTCTCGGTGTTCAACGCCGTCACGTTTACGCCCGCGCTCGCCGCGTTGCTCCTCGACAAGGAGAGCCATCTGCACGGCGGTCTCTTCGGCTGGATGAACCGCGCGATTGACACGGGCACGACGCGCTACGTCGGCGCGGTGCGGCGCATGTTGGGCTGGCGCTGGGTGATGTTCCTCGCCTTCGCCGTGCTGCTGGCGCTCGCGGTCATCGTCTATCGCGCGGTGCCGGCCTCGTTCGTGCCGGCCGAGGACGAGGGCTACTTCATCACGATCATCCAGGCGCCGTCGGGCGCCTCGCTCGAGTACACGTCGCAGATCGCCCGGCAGGCCGAAGGCGTGATCCTGAAGCAGCCGGAAGTCGCCGCGTGCTTCTCGGTCGCGGGTTTCAGCTTCAGCGGCGCGGCGCCCAATCAGGGCTTGATGTTCGTGCGGTTGAAGGACCTGAAGGATCGGCCCGGCGCCGAGCATTCGCTCTCGGCCGTGCTCGGGCGGCTGCAGGGCATGCTGCTCGGCGGCATCACGGGCGCGCTCGTCATTCCCACGGCGCCGCCGGCCATTCAGGGCTTGTCGACGTTCGGTGGCTTCCAGTTCGAGGTGCTCGACGAGACGGGCGGCGACATCGCGAATCTCGCGAATGCGACCAATCAAGTCATCGCGAAGGGCACGCAGACGGGTAAGCTCACGAGCCTCTACACGAGCTTCACCGCCAACGACCCGCAGCTCGTCGTCAGCATCGATCGCGACCGCGCGCGCAGTCTCGACGTGCCATTGAGCGAAGTCACCAATGCGTTGAGCGTGCTGCTCGGATCGCGGTACGTGAACGACTTCGACTTCAACAACCGTGCGTATCGCGTCTACGTGCAGGGCGACCAGCGGTTCCGCGCCGAGCCGTCCAACCTGAAGCAGTACTACGCGCGAGCGAACAGCGGGCAGATGGTGCCGCTCGACGCGCTGGTGCGACTGAGCGAGTCGACGTCGCCGACCGTCATCAGCCACTTCAACCTGTTCCGGTCGACCGAGATCACGGGCAGTCCGGCGCCGGGAGTGAGCTCGGGGCAGGCGATCCAGTTGATGCAACAGATCGCGGACGGCACGTTGTCGTCGGGCTTCTCCTACGCGTGGTCGGGCCAGGCGCTCGAAGAGATCAAGGGCGGCGCGCAGGCGGTCTACATCTTCGCGCTCAGCCTCGTGGTCGTCTACCTCGTGCTCGCGGCGCAGTACGAGAGCTGGGTGCTGCCGTTCATCATCCTGCTCGGCGTGCCGCTCGCCGTGCTCGGCGCGCTCAGCGCGCAGTTCGTACGGGGGCTGTCGAATGACGTCTTCTGCCAGGTCGGGCTCGTCATGCTGATCGGGCTGGCCGCCAAGAACTCGATCCTCATCGTCGAGTTCGCCGAGCAGTTGCGCGAACACGGACGGCCGATCATCGACGCGGCCGTCGAGGCCGCGCGCATCCGCCTGCGGCCGATTCTCATGACGTCGTTCGCCTTCATCCTCGGCGTGCTGCCGCTGGCGTTCGCAACCGGCGCGGGATCGGCGGCACGCAATTCGGTCGGCACGGCCGTCGCCGGCGGCATGCTGGCGTCGATGTTCCTGTCGATCATCTTCATCCCCGTGCTCTACGTCGTCATCCGTACGATCGCCCCGGGACGCGGCACGCGCAGCCACAGGGGCGACGAAGCGGTCGAGACGGGAGGCGCGCATGCGTAGCGGATGGATGGGGACGGCGGCGGCGTTCGCCGCGTTGACGATCGGCGCGCCGGCACTGGCGCAGACGCCCACGACGCCGACCGCGGCGCAGGCGGCTGCACCAACGGCCACGCCGACGGTCCGCCGCGTCGAGTTCGACGAGGCCATCCAGCAAGCGATCGACCGGAACCCGACGGTCGCCTCGGCCGCGACGGCGATCACGCAGGCGAATGCGCTCCTGCAGCAGGCGCGTGCGGCCATCATGCCCGCGCTCGCCGCGAGCCTGACGAACAACACGCTGGATTCCGCGCGCGGGTTCAGCGGCGGCGTCACGCAGCCGCGGAATCAGACGACGATCGGCGCGTCGGCGACGTGGAACGTGCTCGACGCGACGAGTTGGGCCGAGATCGCGCACGCGCGCGACGAGATCCAGGTCTCGACGTTCTCGTCCGCCGAGACGCGGCGCGAGATCGCGGTGTCCACCGCGCAGGCGTACCTGGCCGTCATCGCCGCGCACCGCCAGCTCGAGGTCGACGAACGCGCGCTCGCCAACGCGCGCGCGCATTTGACCTACGCGCAGCAGCGTCTCAACGGCGGCGTCGGCACGCGGCTCGACGAACTGCGCGCGGCGCAGGAAGCGGCCGGGGACGAGGCGCGCCTGGAAAACAGCCGCTTCGCTCTCGCGCAATCCCAGGAAGCGCTCGGCGTCCTCGTCGCGGATCCGGGGCCGGTTGATTCCAGCGCGGAGCCGGCGTTCGATCTGCCCGCGACGATTACCGACGCCGACTGGGCGAATCGTCCCGACTTGCGCGCGCAGGTCGCGTCCATCAACGCGGCCGAACGCGTCGTCCACGATTCGTGGAAGCAGTGGCTGCCCTCGGCTGGCGTGTCGTTCACGCCGCAGTACGTCACGCCCTCGGGGCTGTTCGCGCCCTCGCGGACGTGGGTCTTCACCCTTGGCGTCTCACAGCGGATTTTCGATCCGTCCTATCGCGCGACGACGGCCCTGAAGCGCGTGGATCTCAACCGTGCCGAGCTCGCGCGCCAGTCGCTCGAGACCGAGATCCGCTCGGAGGTCCGCCTCGCGCAGGAGGCCGTGGCGAGTTACGAACGTGCACGTGCGAGCGCGCGTGAGGCCTCGGACCAGGCCGCGGAAGTGCTGCGCGTTGCCACGGCGGCGTTCCAGCTCGGCGCGACGACGAACCTCGAGGTCATCGACGCGGAGCGCACGGCGCGCGACGCGGAATCCACTGCGACGATTGCCGACGACGCGTGGCGCCGCGCGCGGCTCAATCTGCTGGTGGCGCTGGGACGCTTTCCACACTAAGTCGGGATGCCGGCCAGGAGGCGATTTTCATCCGTCCTCCCTCCCACCGCCGCGGCGCTCGCGCAAGGGTTCGTCCGGCACGAACGGGTGTGTTTCCTCGCGCTCGTCGCGGCCGGCATCGTGCTTCGTGCGCTGCTCGTCGCCGACTCGCCACAGCCGTTTGGCTACGTCTGGGACTTCTATCCGGACGGCGTGCGCATCCTCTACGAGCACGCCCGTCTCCCGCGGGCCGAGGACTGCTGGGCCTGCTTCCATCCGCCGCTCTACTACGTGCTCGGCTGGCCCTTCTACGCGTTCGGCCGATGGATCGATCCGTCGGCCGGTGATGCCGCAGGTCTGCGCTGGCTCGGCGGCCTCGCGCTGATCTCGTCCTCGATCGTCATCATCTACGGGTGCCGCCTGCTGAGGCTGTTCGGTTCGCGTGGTGCAGCGTTCCTCGCCGGTGCGGCGCTACTCATCGTCTTTCCGTGCCTCTTCATCAGCAGCTACGCGCCGGAGGCCGACATCGTGCTCACGGCCGTCATGGCGGTCTTCACGTATCACCTCGTCCGCGACTTCGCACAACCGTCGCGGGCGACGATGGGACGTGCGGCGTGGCTTGGTGTGCTGGCAGGACTGGCGGCAGCGACGAAGTACAGCGGCCTGGTTGCGCTCGCAACGGCCGGCGCGGTCACGGCCATTCGATTGGTCGAAGGACCGGCGCGACGGCACGTCGTGCGCCAAGGCGTCGTCATCCTCGTCGTCGCGATCGTCGTCGGCGGATGGAAGTACGTCGACAACGCGCGTCGCTACGGCACGCCGTTGTACTCGAATGGATCGGCCGCGGAAGGGTTCTCGATGGACGGCGCGTCGCGCAGTGGCGGCGCGAACTACGAGTTCACGACGTTCCGGCTCGGCGCGTTGCGGGACGTCATCGGTCCGCATCCCAAGCCGGGTGATTTGACGTCGTTTCCCGTCTACCGAAGCGTCTTCACGACGCTCCATGCGCTCGCGTGGAGCGACATGAGCATGTTCTCCATTCGATCGCGGCACGGCGATCCGAGCGATCCGTATCCGCGCAAGTTCATTCCGGCGTGGCTGACGATGAGCGTCATCGAGCTGGGACTGGTGCCGGAGGCGCTCGCGCTCCTGGGCATCATCGTCACCATCCGCCGGCGCGAGACGTGGCCGTTGCTGACGTTGTGCGTAATCGGCTTCGCCGCGTACGTCTGGTGGTTTCTGCCGCAGGCGAGCTGGGCGCTCAAGACGAAGTACATCCTGTTCCTGCTGCCGCCCGCCGTCGTCTACGCGGTCGCTGGTCTTACCTGGCTGTGGCGGCGCGTGCCCGTCGTCGGTCTCGTCGCCTCAGCGCTGCTGTCGGCGCTCATCGTCGTCGCGCACATGTATTTGTACGCGTTCGCGACGGGGTACTTTCATCGGCCGCCGGCAGGGTAGAGGAGTGGGCTTGACTCCGACCTTGCGTCAGGGCGCATCCTCATCTCCGTCATGTCCAAGCGTCAGGAGAGGACGTATCGGACCGCGGAGTTCGCCGCGCTCGCGGGCGTCACGGTCCGTGCGCTTCGTCACTACGATCGGCTCGACCTGTTGAAGCCACGCCGCACCGCTGCGGGGTATCGCGTTTATACCGATCGCGATCTGCAGGTGCTCGAGCAGATCGTCGTGCTGAAGTTCATCGGCGTTCCGCTCAAACAGATTCCACTGGTTCGGACCAACGTGCCGGCCGAGCTGACGAACGTGTTCTCCCGACAACGTCAAACGCTCGAAGCCAGACGCCGCCTCCTGTCCTCGACCATCGACGCCGTTGCGGCGGCTGAACAGTCCGTGCGGACAACGGGACACGCGGCCGCGACGCTCTTCAAACGGATCATCGAGGTGATCGAGTTGCAGCAGAACAACGAGAACTGGCGAAAGCAGGCGTACGAACTGATCGAACAGAAGCGCGTCCGTCTGAGCGCCATGAGCGCGGAGGAGCGGGAGGCCCTGCGCCAGCGCTGGCTGGCGCTGTTCGCGGACGTCCGCGCCGCGTTGGACGACGACCCCGCCGGACCGCGCGGTCAGGCGCTGGCTGCGCACTACCTCGAGCTCGGCCGATCGATGGCGGACACGACGGATGAGGCGCTCGCGGATCACTTCGCGGCGAAGCCCGCGTCGTTCGATCCGCACACGCTGCTGGACGAGCTTCCAGACGAGCAGCGAGTGAAGATCAAGCGCACGCTCGGACCGTTTTCCGATCCACGCGAGCGCGACTTCATCCGCCGGGCGCTGGCGGCGCGCAGCGAAACCCGTTGAACTGACGCGGCCCGCGTAGCGGTTTTCCGCCTGGCGATCCGACTCTCAGAACGTGACGTCGAACGATCCATTCGTGACGTTCGCAGGGGCGGACGCGCCGGAAATCGCGACGGGCTGCATCGTGAAGGTGAACGTGCCGGTCGCGCTGTTGCTGGTCTGCGCAGTCAGGGTCAGGCTGCCGCTGCCCTGATTGATCGCGGCCGTCCACGTCTTCGCGTCTCCGAGCCAGGCGTCCGCTAGCGCGGCCACGAGCGGAGACAGCACGCCCACGGTGGAGGTGCCGACACCGGTCTCCATCGTCAACCCGAGCACACGCGTCTTGTCGTTCTTGTAATCGGCGCCGATGACCTGCAACGTCTGCTTCTTTGCCGTCACCTGCTTGATGCCGGCGCCGACGCCGTCGGCCGTCCACGTCGCGCCGTCGATTTGCGCAGTCATCGTGCCGTGCGCGATGACGATGCCAGCTCCCAGGTTGCCCGCGGTGCATTTCGCAGAGTTTCCGGAGGTCTGGCCGCCTCCCGTCGAATCGGGGCTGGCTGGCGACTTGTTGCCGCCGCAGCACGCCGCCGCCCACGAGATCGCCACCGCCATCGTCACCAGAAGCCATCGCGCTCGCATGTCCGTCTCCCGCACGTGGGACGTGGACTTACAGCGAGGATCGATCCCACGGTCGAATCCTCGGCTTGCCTCGATGGAATTGACAGTTGTTCGTCGCTCAGGCCCACGGATGGATGACTGGAGCTCGCGCGATTGTGTCCAAGAGCGCACAGAGTAGGGCCCTGTTGTGCGACGTTCGCGCGTGGTATGCCCGCCAACCGAAGCCACGAGCCTCCTACACGGGGCGCTTCGGAGGCCAGGGTCTAGCGAGCGATTGGCGAAGGTTGGTGGAGGCGGCGGGAGTCGTTCTCGGCGTGCCCGTTGAAAATAAAGAACTTCGAGTGATTGCGTTCGGATCGAATCGCGAGAAATCACTCAACTCGCCGGGGCCACACACGTATTGCACACGCGGGATCACCTCAATGCTGGCCGCCAGACAGTTTCATACGATCGATGTACTCAATGAACTGTTCTCTGGTGCTGAAACGGTTGACGTTCTTGGCCAGCCGAAGAAAGAACTTCAATCCGTGATGGGCGAAGCGGTTGATGATCTCGCGATCCTCAACGTCCAGGCCGTGATGGACGAAATCGGATCGTAACGAATACGCCGCACGGACATCGGCGAGGGCCGTCGCTCGTTCGTCTACGGAGTCGTAGCCGAACATCGCCAACCGATCGCCGAGATTATGGAGAATCGGTTCTGAACTGTTCTTCAGAAGAATCGATTCCAGTCCAGCGCAGTACCAGACGATCCGCGCTCGAAGATCCGGTGTGAGTGCGGCTTGGCCAAATGTGACCATACCAGCCAGCAGGGATTGTTCCAGTTGAGTTCGTGTCTCACGGGAGACGATCTCGCGTACTTCCGACAGGCCGGCGCCGAGCAAGAATCCCTTTAGCTTGTCATCCAGAACGGCCCTCCCAGGCTGGTCGATCAGAGCCGTCGTGATCGTCGAGCACCGTCCATCTGAGTCCGCGACAAATGTCATTGAGGTTCGTTGCGGTGCATAACCCCAACGAGCAATTCTCGACACCACCTTCACATCCAGATGAGCGGGCGCAAAGAACCGAAGGATGCCGACCACCAACTCGATCTGCTCGATCGCGAGTTCACGGGCGCGAATGGGCTCGCCGAACACACGAGCCTCTGCAACAGCTAGGCCTTGGAAATCTGACCGCAGCGACTTGCACCATGCCACGTGGTCGTCTGCGGACTCTCCTTCGGGAAGTCGTCTCGCCTCGAATTGCTGGAAGAGGGTGTCAGGAAAGGTTGTGATTGTGACCGAGCCGAATGCCAGTGGGGACTCGACATACAGATCTGAGATGGGAATGATGATCCTGCGTTCCGTTGCCGCTTGCGCGAGCGACTTGAGGATGAAGTCGCTACATCCGATGGCGGGTTGCGCGTGGCTGTTAGTCTTTGCCCACTCGAAGATCTGCGCCTGTAAGAATTCGATGCTCGCAATTGAGGCAAAAGGCCTCGCTTTCCCCATGGATCGTGCGAGGATCTCGAGCTTCTTGAAGCCTTCACCGACGAAACCCTTTCGCGTGCCCCCAACTTCGGCAACAGCGAGGCCGATGGGATCGCCGTCCCGATTCTGCCAGCCGAGGTGTACGTCTCCAACAATGTCTTGATCGGTAACGGCGCGTGCGTGGAAGATGTTTGGCTTAAAGTCTGCACTTGGCTGGCGCTCAGGTTCGCGAAACACCATGACGTGCCGGAGCAGTTCTATCCCTTGCTCGTCGAAACGCCTCTTGGCGTCGTCGTGCAGTCCGTCAAGCTGGGGCAATCGAGATGGGGCTCCAGGTGCATCGGAGTCAGGCATGCGCGTGCTTCCGACCAACGAGCGGTAGATATGCGCCATCATCGGCAATTCCCGACAACACGACGGGATCACGATCGGGAAATTCAGCCACCAGAGAAAGATTGCCGCCCATTGCCTCGACGGCCTTTCGAAGAGTCGAAAGCAGAAGGTCACTCCGTTTCTCAAGCCGCGACACGCCGTCCTGGGTGATACCGAGTGTCTTGGCCAGGCGAATCTGCGTGAGTTTCCGAGCTTGCCTGAGTTCCTGCAGGGACATCTCTTCGGCGATCATCTGCGCGGCGCGGGCGGCAATCTTCTTGCGCCGCGCGGGGCTCAGCCCCTTCTTAATCCGTTCGAGTTTCGTCATCGTCGTAACTTCCTTTCCTTTTCTCTCCGCCGCTTGATGCCGGCGAGGTGAACGTCAAATCTCGCATCTGCCTTCGCTATGAGGTGCACATAGAACCGCTTTTCGCTTCCGCCAGACTTGTCGCCACCGCAGAGCACGATGGCCCGTCGGTCTGGATCAAATGCAAACGCGAAGCGCCAGACACCGTCCGCGGCGTCGAAGCGCAGTTCCTTCATATTCGCGTGACGGGACCCGTTGAGAGTGTCCACGCGCGGGCGCCCAAGCAACGGGCCAGCGTGTTCGAGCAACGTGACGCACGCCAGGAGCTCGTCCTGGACGTCTGTGAGCAAGTCCTCATACTCCGCAACGAAATTCGTCATCGAAATCGACCACCCAGGCTACGCCGTAATTATGCACTTAACAACATATGTTGTCAAAGACATTCCAAGCGCGACCTGGATGCGGAAGGCAGCACTGGCAACGGTGTGTTGAGCGCGTGTGGTTCGCGAGCCGCTACGCCCGCTGAGCGAGCCTGAAAACATTGATCAAAATGGTGACGTCGGCGGGAATCCCGCCAGCGTCCGGTTAAGTGATTGACTTTTAAGGAGATAGAAGATGGTGGAGGCGGCGGGAGTCGAACCCGCGTCCGAAAGGCCTGTCGCTGTCAGACTCTACGTGCGTAGCCGTCCTTGTGTATTCGTCACCGGCAACCGAGAACGGCGAAAGCGCCGGCGACTAGTCCGTTGGGTTTCGCTCCGGCGCGCCGGACGCACGCCAGAACTATCCTGCTGAATGGCGTTCACTCCCAACCCGCAGGCTGGTCAGGGTGAACGTCGCGAGCCTAATTAGGCCGCGAGCGCAAGCTGCGGTTCCGCAGTTACGTTGGTTGCCCACCGGTTTAACGAGCGAGATGGACGAGCTCGGCACGCATCCAAAAGTCCCTTGCCCCCGTCGAAGCCAGATCGCCCCCACAGAGGATTGACTGCTCGCACCATTGTGACAGGCCGATCGTCATTCGACAACCGGCCTGATCTATTTCGACGTGGGCGTCTCCGGCTCGCGACGCTTGCGCACGAGCGTGGGTGTCAAGTCAGGCCGCGCGGGGCGGGCGTGTTTGCTCGCGATGTGAGTGGAGAGGCGGTTCTGCGGCACTTCGTCGCCACAGAATCGGCACTGCGCCTTGCCGGGGGAGATACGGATGCCTTGCATGTGGCTACCAGCATGAGCGGTTGCCGCTGTGCCGGTCAAGCGACCGCTCGATCGCCGCGTCTACTCGGTCCGCATCGTGAGCGCCGGATCGACACGCGCGGCGCGTTCGGCAGGTCCGACCGAGGCAGCCAACCCGACGAGCGCGAGCAGCGCCGCCACGCCAGCGAACGTCAGCGGGTCGGTCGCAGTGACGCCGAAGAGCACGCCTTGCAGGAATCGCGTCAGAAGCAGCGCGGCGATGCCGCCCGTGGCCAGGCCCACCGCAACGAGCGCGGCTCCGCGGCTCATGATGAGGCGCCGCACGTCGGCGGTCGTCGCACCGAGCGCGAGCCTGATACCGATTTCGCGCGTCCGCGTGGCGACGAGATACGCGATGACGGCATGGACGCCGGCCGCGGCGACCGCCGTGCCGATGATGGCGAAGATGCCGAGAAGCGAGACGTACAACGTGCGGTCGCCCATCGATGCGGCGACGACGTCCGCCATCGACTCGACGCGAAACGTCGACTGATGAGGGTTGACGTCGCGCACGGCCGCGCGAATCGCATCGGCGAGCCGTGGAAATGGCTGGTCGCTGCGCACGACGAGCGTCGAGCCGACGCTCGACAACTGCGCGAAGTTCTGCGCGACGGGATAGTAGATCTCCGGCATGGATGATTCGTCCAGGCTGACCTGACGCACGTCGCCGACGACGCCGACGATCTCGCCGCGGTCGTGCAGGACGCGGCCGACCGGATCGACGTCCGGCAGATACTGCCGGACGAACGCCTCGTTCACGACGATCGCCAGCGCCGCGCCCGCACGATCGGCCGTCGTGAATGTGCGCCCTCGCATGACGGGAATGTCCATCGCGCGGAAGTAGCCGGGCGTGACGTAGCGGAATTCGGCCGATCCCATGCCGTCACGGCCATCGATGGCGAAGCGTCCGGACCAGCCGGATTCCTGCAGCGGCAGCAGCGAGACGAATCCCGCCGCCTGGACGCCAGGGATTGAACTGACGCGGGCTTCGATGGCCGCCGATTCGTCGGCGTCGGCCACGGCAATGTGAGCCGTGAGTACGCCGGCTACGTCGAAGCCGGACGGCGCGTGGCGCAAGTTGACGAACGTGCGCAGCAACAGGCCGGCGCCGACGAGCAACGCGAAGGCCAAGGCGACCTCGGCGACGACGAGGCCGTCCCGAACGCGTCCATGAGGCGTGCTGCCGCGCTCGCCGGATTTCATGTCGCGTCCGAGATCGATGCGCGCGTCAGGAACGATGCCAAAGACGACGCCCGCGGCAAGACACACGCTGGCGAGCACGGCGAGCACGCGCCAGTCGAGACCGATGTCCGTCGCGCGTGGCAGATAGCTGTCCGCGAGTGCGACGAGCGGTGGCATGGCCATGACGGCGACGAGAAGTCCACACATACTGCCCGCGCTCGAGAGCACGAGTCCTTCGGCCACGTGCTGGCGCACCAGCCGCCAGCGGCTCGCGCCGAGCGCGGCGCGAACCGCCGTCTCGTGCGCGCGGGACGCGGCACGCGCGAGCAGCAGATTCGCGACATTCGCGCACGCGGTGAGCAGCACCAGGCCGGACGCGCCGAGCAGCACGAGGAGCGGCAGCCGCACATGACCCGCGACGACGTCGCCGAGCGGCACGACGTTCACGCGCCGGCCCGCGACAAGGCCGTCCGCGATCGTCGTGAGCTCGGCGCGCGCGGCGTCGATGGATGCGCCTGGCTGCCGACGTCCAACGACTGAGTCCACGCGCCCCTGATCCGATAGCTGCCGCGACCACGGCACCCACACGTCCGTCGTCGCGCCGTTGTCGAGCGACCAGAGATCCGCGCTGGCGCCGCGTGGATACGGAAACTGAAAGCCGGCCGGCATGACGCCGACGATGGTGAACGATTGTCCATCGAGCGTGAGCCGGTGGCCGACGATGGTCGGATCCGATGAGAAGTGCCGCTGCCATAGACTGGCCGAGATGACCGCGGCATCGGGCGCGTCATCCTCACGCAACGTGCGTCCGACGGCGGCGTGCGTGCCGAGCGTCACGAAGAGCGGCGCTTGCGTTTCCACGACCGCTAGACGTTCGGGCTCGACGCCGTCCTGCAGCGTGCGCGACGTCACGAGATACGCAGCGAGCGCGCGCACGGACCGCGCGTGCGTTCGCCAGGCTGCGAGGTCCGCGCCGGTGACGTACTGGGCCGGCAGTCGCGGGTCCGAGGCGTTCATGACGGAGACCTGCACGATCTCGTCAGGTTGAGGGAACGGCAGCGGGCGGAGCAGCACGCCGCTCACGACGCTGACGATGGCGGTGTTCGCGCCGATGCCGAGCGCCAGCGAGAGGACAGCAGTTGCGGCAAAGCCGGGCTGATGGACGAGTGTTCGGCAGGCGCGACGAAGGTCGACGCCAAAGTCAGCCATCCACGGCAGACGACGCTGATCGCGCATGGCGTCGAGTGCGGGCGCGAGCGGACCGACTTGCAGGACCGCTACGCGTCTGGCGTCATCTGACGCCACGCCCCGCCCTCGCGCATCGTCTTCCGCGAGCGCGAGATGCGCGCGCAATTCGTCTTCCAGATCGGCGTCACGGCGCGACCGATGAAACGTGTGCCAGAGACGACTGAACCACTCGCGCAGCGTCGGCATCGAAGCCTCCTCGTGCGGCGATCGCGATCGGCTCAGCTTTGCTGGTGGAGCAGGCTCTGCATGATGGCCGCCATGCGCTCCCACTCGGCGGTCTCGGCGACGAGCTGCCGGCGGCCCGCGGCCGTGAGGCGATAGAACCGCGCCCGCCGGTTGTTTTCGGTGACGCCCCAGTCGCCGCGGATGAAGCCACGCTGCTCGAGTCGCATCAACGCGGGGTAGAGCGTCCCCATGTTGAGCTGCACCGCGCCGTTCGAGATCTGTTCGATGCGCCCGGCGACCGTGTAGCCGTGCGACGGCCCGAGCGCCTCGAGCGTCCGCAACACCATCAGGTCGAGCGTGCCTTGCAGCACATCGGTCTTTGGAGCCGTATTGGCCATGCCAATAGAATGCTAACGCGTGCTGTATTGGCCTGTCAAATGCGACTGATTCTCCACCAGAAACAGTCCGCTCTTGCCCGCCACGATGAGATCCAGATCGCCGTCGGCGTCGATGTCACGGACGACGATCTGCATACCCGCCCCGACGCGGCCGCCGTAGTCGATGACATGACGGATCCACTCCACGCTGGCGGCGTGGCCGGGTGTCGCGGCGGCCCGCCGGAATTCATACCAGTAGAGGCCGAGCGGCTCGTGCGATCCCGGATCGCTGCCGTTGTGCGCGAAGAAGCGCTTGCCCGTGACGAGGTCCAACTGGCCGTCGCCGTTCAAATCGACGAGCGTCGAGGCGTGGCCCTGCGACCAGGCCGTGTCGATCGTTCGCCGCGTCCAGTGGTCATTCGGTCCCTGCTCGAACCAGAACACGCCGAAGTCGTGGCCCGCGGCGGCGACGATGTCGTTGAGCCCGTCGCCGTTGACGTCGACGACGTGCATGAAGCCGAGCGCCTCGACGGGGGAGTCTGGACCCGATGCCGCAGGCACCTGTCCGCCCCGGCCGCGTGCGCCGCTCGCGGCAGGTGTGTTCGCCGTGGCGAGTCCTGCGTGGAAGGTCCAGTTCCCGGCGTGCGGATCGGACGGCGCTTCGAGCCAGCCGTGCGGCGTCAGGATGTCGGTGCGGCCATCGCCGTTCACGTCGCCGGCACCGATGCCATGGCCGTACGTCCGATCGCTCACGACGTGTTTGATCCACGCGCCGTGTTGCGGTTCGAACCAGGCCTGCGGCGTGCCGTTCTGCTCGGCGACGATCTCGCGGGCGCGGCCGTCGTTGTCCATGTCGGCGAGCACGGCGAACTCCACCGAGCCGCCGCTGTTGATGAGCGCCTCGGGCCAGCGCTCCGCCGCACGCGCGCCGCCCGGGTTGTGCCACCACGCAATTTTCTGTGCGAATCACGACACGTCCGCCAAATCGACCTGTCCGTCATCGTCGACGTCGACGGGCAGCAGGCTGAAGCTGTCGATGTAGTTGCTCGCGAAGCCGACGTCGCGGAACTGGTGCTTCGTCCACGACGGTGCTTCGTACCAGTACTCGCCCGACGCGATGTCGAGCCGGCCGTCTCCGTTGAAATCGGCTACGGCGGCGCTTTCACTTGCACCCGGATCGATCAGATGCGGCTGGAAGGGAATGTCCGCCGGCCGACTTGGGCCAACGGCCTGCAGGGCGAGCACGACGACGGCGGCGAAGAGTGTGCGCATGGCGTCCTCATCCGGGACGCCTGGCGCGCCCCGCGAGCAGGATGCCAGAAGCGGGCATGGACGGCGATGAGGAATGAAGCGGAGTTGACGCGTTACGGAGAACGAAACGCCACGCGTCGGATGCGCGAACCACATCGCGCGGCGTGTCAGAACGTGACGGGCTTCATCACGTACAGGTCAGGAAACAGCGTCTTGAACGCGGCCATCTTGGGGCCGTCCACTTGCACGATGTAGGGAAGATCGGGGTGCTTCAGGTAGTAGTCCTGCTGGCCCTCCGGCACGCGGTTGAACTGCCCCAGGGGTGTGACGAGCGTGACGATCTCGCTGGTATAGGCGTGAGCCTTCGTCAGTTGCGCGATGTACGCCTCGGCGATCTTCTGCTGGTGATCGCTGACATAGAAGATGTTGGAGCGATATTCCGCGCCGACGTCCGGCGTCTGGCGATCGCGCTGCGTCGGGTCGTGAGCGGCGGAGAAGTAGATGTGCAGGATCTGGCCGTAGGAAATCTGCCCAGGGTCGAACGTGATCTGCACCGCTTCGGCCGGCGCCAGCTTGGAGCTAGCCGTGCCATTGGTGGCCGCCATTCCGCTCGCGCCCGCCATCCCACCCGCGCCCGCCATCCCGCTGGTCCCCGCCATGCCGTCCGCGCCCGCCGAGGCCTCCGCTGTGCCGGAAAATCCCGCGACGACCCGTTTCACGCCTTTGACGTGCTCGAAGATTTCCTGCATGCCCCAATAGCAGCCGCCCGCGAGCGTCGCGGTCTCGGCCTTGCCCGCGGCCAACGGATTGTCGAGTGCAGGTGCAGGAATAGCGTGCGGCGGTTGGTCCGCGCGCGCAGCGACGGTGAACGTGACGAGTGTGGAAATCACACAAAGCGCGGAGATGGTCTGACGCATTGGTCTGTTCCTCATGCGGTCGCGCGCGCCCCGACGTCGTGCGGCCGCTCTCTCCAAACTTACGGCGAGGCTGGCTCCACTCCAAGATCCAGAAACGTCGTCTCAGATGGTGCCAGCGGTGCGGATGAGAACTAACGCCGCCGTTCGAGCGCGCGATGAATGCGGGCGTGGGGGATCGTTCAGTCGTGGCGGAGCGTCGCCGCCGGATCGACCGCCGAGGCGCGGAGAGCGGGAATGAAGCAGGCCGTCAGACAAACGCCGACGAGCAGGACGGCCAACAATACGAGCGTCACCGGGTCAACCGCCGACGTGCGGATGAGGACGCTCTCCAGCAGCCGTCCAAGGCCGATCGCTCCGATCAAGCCGAAGGCGAGGCCCGTGCCGAGCGGCCCAAGGCCCTGGCGCAGGAACAGGATGACGACTTGGGCCGGACGCGCGCCTAGCGCCATCCGCACGCCGACTTCGCGCGTTCGTCGCGTGACGGCGTAGGCCGTGACTGCATACAGCCCAATGGCTGAGAGCGCAAGTGCGATGACGCCGAAGAGGCCGAACATGGAGGCAAAGAGCTGTGGCTGCAGGCGCGAGTTGCGCTGCGCATCAGCGAGCGGCTTGATGTCGGACAGAATGGCGCTGGGATCGACACGCGCTACCAGCGTCCGTAGCGCCATGCCGACGTCACGCGTGTTGGCGCGGCCGCGAACGACAAGCCGTGTCGAGAGCGCCAACTCCGAACGATAGGGAACGTAGACCACCGGCCGGGGGCCGGCGGCCATCGCCTGTCGAATGGTCGGCGCGACGCCCACGATCGTCAGCCATGGCCCCGCGGCTTGGTCGTTCTCGATTGGCGCCGCCTGGCCGCGCCGTGCCCGTACCTCTGCATCGAGTCGAATCTGCCGGCCGATCGCGTCCTCACCAGGCAGATAGACCTCCACGAAACGCTGATTCACCACCGCGGTCTCCATGCCGGGCTGACCGTCAGCGCTCGCGAACGTGCGGCCGCGCAGCAGCGACACACGGAGCGTCTCGAAGTACGTCGGTCCGATCGCGATCGTCGGGACGGTCGGACGTGTATCGGACGGGAGCGGCCGCCCGAGGATCGAGAGCCGCCGGTCGGGTGCATCGAGAAAGGGCAGCGCACTCGTGAGGGTGGCGGCTGCGATGGACGGATCGGCGGCGAGCGCCTGTCCGAGCCGATCGTAGAACGCCGCGCGCTCGTCGCGTGTGGCGGTCCGGCTCGCCGGCATCTCGACGCTCGCCGTCAACAGCCCCGAGGGATCGACGACACGGTCGGCCTCATAGACGGCCAGGAAACTGCGCGCCAGCAAACCCGCGCCGCCAAGCAACACGATCGTGAGCGCGAGTTGAACGGAGACGAACCGATGCGTCCAGCGCGCGATCTGCGGCGCCGTGCTCGATCGGCCGCCTTCGGCCAACGCGCGGCTCGCGTCGGTCTTCGAGAGTGACAGCGCTGGTGCCAGGCCGAAGACGACGGCGGCGGCGCAGGCGATGAGCACGAGCGCGGCCATGCCGCGCCGGCCGACGGTCACATCCATCCAATACGGCACGTTGCCACGGAATGCGTCGGCGACGACGTGCACGCCGACCGCCGCGAGCGCCAGCGCGACGCCTGACGCGACGAGGGCGAGCAACAGGCTCTCGATCGAGAGCTGCCGGACGAGTCGCCAACGCGTCGCGCCAATCGACGCGCGAATCGCCATTTCCCGCATGCGGCCGGCCGATCGGCCGAGGAGCAGACTCGCCACGTTCGCGCAGGCGATGAGCAGAACGAGCACCGCCATGACCGGGAGCAGCAGGACCGGCGAGTCGCCGAGCGTGCCCGTTTGCTGTTGACCGAATCGCACGGCTCGCACTCCGATGCCGGCGTTCGTCTCTGGAAAGCGCGTGGCGAGTTGGCCGGCCACGCGCGCGAGATTCGCGAGCGCATCAGCTCGACTGACGTCCGCGCGGACGCGCGCGAGCACGCCGAGCGAACGCGTGTCGCGCGACTCCATCGCGAGGCTCGGCATCGCCGCCAGCGGCCGCCACATCTCCTGCAGGAACGGAAAGCCGAAGCCGTTCGGCATGACGCCAATGACCGTCGCCGAGACGCCGTCGACCTGAATCGCGCGGCCGATGAGGTGCGGATCGGCGAGATAGCGCGAGGTCCAGAGTGGCTGGCTCAAGATGACGACCGGCGGCGCGCCCGGACGGTCGTCGTCAGGAGTGAACACGCGTCCAATCAAGGGCATGGCATCGAGCAGACGGAACGTATCGGCGGCGACATAGGCGCCCGGCCGCCGATCGAGCGCCAGTCCGCGATCGCCGATCGTCATCGCCGCATTCGAAAACGCGGCCAGTCCGTCGAAACCGCGTGCCGTCCGCCGCCAGTCGTCATAATCGGGCCACGACACTCCGGTGTCACGCCCGCGCCCTTGCGCGTCTCGTGTCCCGATGAAGAGCAACTGTTCGGCGTGCCTGCCGGGCACACCGCGGAAGTAGTAGGCGTCGATGATGCTGAAGACCATCGCCGCGACGCCGAGGCCGAGCGCGAGCGAGGCGATGGCCACCGCAGCGAACCAGCGATCCCTCATCAAACCGCGTACAGCGATTCGCACGTCGCGCCACACGTCGCGGGCCCATCGCGTGCCGCGCACATCCCGACAGGCTTCCTTGAGCGGTTCGATCGCGCCGAGATCCAGATGTGCCGCCCGGCGCGCCGCGGCGGGCGACAGGCCGGCTCGGACGTGCTCGCGCACCAGGCGTTCGAGGTGGTCCTGGAGCTCGGCGTCCAGCTCGCGTTCGCGATCGCGCGCACGACGCCAGCGGAGCCGGGTCATGACGCAGCGCCGTCCGGATGGTGGAGGATGGCGGTGATCGCGGTGGCGAGTTGATCCCAACTCGCGGTCTCGACCTTCAGCTGCGCGCGGCCCTTCACGGTCAACCGATAGAACTTCGCGTCTCGCCCCGTATCGCTCGACCGCCATTCCGCCATGAGCCACCCGCGGCGCTCGAGGCGGTGCAGGGCCGGATACAGCGATCCCTGCTGGACCTGGAGCACGTCGCGCGACACCTGCCGGATGCGCTGCGCGATCGCGTAGCCGTGGACGGGTCCTGGGGCGACGACACGCAGGATCAGCAAGTCCAGCGTGCCTTGCGGGAGATCGGCCTTGGATGCGCGCATCGGAACGTCATCCTCCAGCGGAACGCCGAAGCGGCTGAGATTCAGACACCTCGTGCTTCTACATATACGCGCCCTGATAGCCGAGTGCAACCGGAATCTGATTGCGGTCTCGAGAGCGACGTCGTTTCGGTTCCCGCCGATGTCTACCTGCCACGTGTGTCGCCGAGGATGCTCGTGGTGTTCGAGGCGGCTCTCGCAGCGCGTCTCGTTGCCGCTGTGCGCGGTTGACGCGGTCAGCCCAGGGGTGAAATGTCCGCCGTGTAGTCGACGCCGGCGGCGTCGAAACCGAAGATGCGCAGGAAGTCGCGGCGGAATCCGGCCAGGTCCGACAGCTCCATGACGCTGTCGGTATCGACGACGTCCCAGCGCCGCCGAACCTCGGCCTGAACGGCGGCATCGAGTTCCCAGTCGTCCATGCGGATACGGCCGGCATCGTCGAGAGCTGGCGGTGCGTCTCCGTCGGCGAGATGCGTGCGGAACAGCCGATGGATCTGCTGGACGCAAGCCTCGTGTACGCCGCGGTCCTTCATCACCTTGAACAGCAGCGAGGCGTAGAGAGGAATGGCGGGAATCGCGGCACTCGCCTGTGTGACGACCGCCTTGAGGACGGCGACGCGGGCGTCGCCGCCGAGCGGCGCGAGCGACCGCCGCAGTTCCGCGGCTGCGCGATCGAGGTCCGCCTTGGCCTTGCCGAGCGTCCCCTCCCAGTAGATCGGCCACGTGAGCGCGCTGCCAATGTAGGTGTAGGCGAGCGTCCGAAAGCCAGGGCGAAGCAGGCCTTCGCGCTGCAGGTGCGTCACCCAGCGCTCCCAGTCCTCGCCGCCCATGACTTTGACCGTCGCGTGGATCTCGTCTTCGCTCGCCGGCGCCAGGTCGACGTCGTGCACCACGCCCTTGGCGACGTTCAACGTCTTGATGTGAACGGGTTCGCCGATGGGTTTGATTGCGCTGCGAAACAGCGCCCCGCTGTCGGGATCGCGGCGCACCGGCGACGCCAGGCTGTAGATCAGAAGATCGATGCCGCCGAGATCGTGACGGATGAGATCGGCGATGTGCGCCTTCGTCTCGTCCGCGAAGGCATCGGCATTCACCGTCCGCGCGTAGAGGCCGTCGCTGGCCGCGATTCGATCGAAAGCGTGATTGTTGTACCAGCCGGCCGTCGCCGTCGTGTCCGGCGTCGGCTCTTTCTCGAACGACAGGCAGAGCGTCTTCGCGCGGAACCCGAAGGCGGCAACGCTGCGCGACGCGAGTCCGTAGCCGCCTGATCCACCAACGACGAGGACGTTCGGGGGCTTCCGCGAACCGGAGAGCGGCGGTTGCTGCTGAATCCAGTCGACTTGATCTCGGACGAGCCGCGCACATCCGACCGGATGTGCCGTCGTGCAGATGAAGCCTCGGACGCGTGGCGTGATGATCATGAATGAAGAACGCGCGTGTGCGCGCGGGGCATTTTACACGCGCGGCGACGTCATGATGGCTCTCCGACGATCGCATGGACAGAACGGGCGAACAGGCGCCAGTCGCCGAGTCGCGCGGCGAGCGAACGGCGTCCTTTGGCGGTGATCTGATAGACGCGTCGCCGCCGGCCGCCGACCTCGGACCATTTGCTCGACAGCAGTCCGGATCGTTCCAATCGATGCAATGCCGGATACAACGTGCCTTCCGCGAGATCGAACGCGCCGTCGCTGCGTTCGCGCAGTGCTTCGGCGATCGCGTAGCCGTGGAGCGGCCGCGCTTGTACCGCGGCGAGCAGCAGAAGATCGAGGTGGCCTTTCAGCGTTTCGGCATTCATAGGGTGCGTGTCAGAGATGTGAGGCGTCGTCGCCGCTAATCCGCGCGCAAGGCAACCACGGGATCGACACGGCTCGCGCGTCGTGCGGGACCGAGTGCTGCGGCGACTGACACCGCCAGCAGGATCACACCTGCGGCACTGAATGACACCCAATCGGCTGGCGGGATGCCGAAGAGGAGTGTCTCGATCGTTCGCGAGAGCGCATAGCCGGCGGCCATGCCGATGGCGACGCCCGCGAAGGCGAGCCGCAGCACCTGCGACACGGCCATCGTCACGATCGCACGACGCGTCGCGCCGAGCGCGATGCGAATCCCCATTTCCGCCGTGCGACGCGACAACGCGTAGGCCGTCACCCCGTAGAGGCCCACACCGGCCATGGTCGTCGCGAGCGCGGCGAACGCCGCCACGAGCAGCGCACGGAAGCGCGGCGGCGCCGCATCGGCCGAGACGTTCGCGGCCAGCGTGCTGGCCTGAGACACGTCGATGCGGCGATCGACGCTGGCAATCGTCGGTCGCATCATGCTCGCCACCTCGGTTGGATCGCCACTCGTCCTGGCCATCACGAAGACCGACGGCCACGGCTGCTGCGCAAACGGCCGATAGATGGCGCCATTTGGCGCCGCGTCCAGTCCCGCGTATTTGATGTTGGCGATGATGCCGACGAGCGTCACCGTCTCGTGTCGCGACGGGCCAGTCGTCGGCAACGTCATGGTGCGGCCGATCGGGTCGCCGGCGCCGAACAGATTGCGCGCGGTCTCGCGGCTCATGATCATCACGGCCGGATGCTGAGCGTCGTCGGCGTCAGTGAAGATACGGCCCGCGACGAGCGGCACGCGGAGCACGTCGAACCATCGCGGCGTGACGGTCACCGCGTCGACGAGATAGTCAGTCGGGTGGCCGACGGCCTCGTCGATCCGCGTCATCGTGTATTGCGGGCCAGCGACGTTCGGTGGCAATGACGATGTCGCGGCGACGTCCAGGACGGTCGGCAGGCCGCCGACACGCGCGATGATCTGTTGCAGCGTGGCGATCTGACGATCCGAGGACGCGCTGTCGACTGTCGGCAGATCGATGCGCGCGGCCGCGACGCGATCGGTCGACACCCCGATGTCGGTGTGCAGAAGCCGGATCAAACTGCGGCCGAAGAGCGTTGCGCCGACGAGCAGGATCGTGACCAGTGCGAATTCGGCGATCACGAGGAGGCTTCGCCCACGGTCCGCGGCCGGTGAGTCATTGGCAGACGCCCCAGACTTCAAGACATACGTTGCGCGATCTTGTCGTGCCGCGGCCAGGAATCCAATAGCCATCGTTGCGACCGCGCCGACCGCCCCGGCGAACGCCGCCGTCGGCCAATCGACGTGGACGACATCCAGCCGAGGCACGTTCGCCGGCGCGAGCGCGACGAGAGCGCGAACGAGGCCAGCGGAGAGCACGAGGCCCGCGGTCGTTCCGGCCAGGGCGACGATGCCGGCCTCGATCGTCGCGTAGACCGTCAAGCGACGCCTCGACGCGCCAAGTGCCGCGCGGACGGCCATGTCTCGCGCGCGCGCCGTGCGGCGTACGAGAAAGAGCACGGCGACGTCGGCGCACGCCACGGCGAGGAGCAACACCGCCGCAGCGAGCACGACGAGCAACGCCGGCCGCGCCGGTCCGACGACGAGGTCACGAAGCGATCGGGCGCTGGCGTGCATGTGTTCGTAGCGCATCGGATAGTCGTGCATGAGGCGGTCGACCGCGGCCTGCGCTTCGCCTGTTGCCTCGGCGATCGTCGCGTTCGGCTGGAGTCGGACGACCGGCAGGAACGCGCCGACGCCGCGCTCCTGGAGTGATGGCGTGTTGGAGGGGACCGCAAGTCGCCAGATGTCCGTCTGCGCGCTCGGCGTCTGAAACGTCGCGTCGGTGACGCCGACGATCGTATTTGGGGTCGTGTCGACAAGGAGTGACCGGCCGATGACGTCGTCGACGCCGTGCAGCGCGTTACGCCAGAACCGCGCGCTGACGACGACGGCTCGTTCATCTCCCGCGCGGAGCGGCCGGCCCTGCAAGAGATGGCCGCCGATGACGTCGAAGAAATTGTCCGTCACCCGCGCGATGGGCACGCGCCGCGAGCCCACGTCATCGACGACCGTCGCGCTCGCCGGCGCGACCATCGCGACCGACTGGTACACGTCCGGCGCGGCGCGGAACGCATCGACGCTCGAAAGAGAGAACTGGACCGGCACGGGCTGCGAGCGGCCGGAATAATCTCGGGTGGCTTCGATGACCGCAAGATGACCGGCGTCGCGGTAGGGGAGCGGACGCCAGAGCACGCCGTAAGCGACCGAGAAGACAGCGGCGCTCGCGGCGATGCCGAGAGCCAGTGTGAGCAGGGTGGCGGCCGTGAACACGGGCGTGGAGCGCAGCGATCGGATCGCCGTCCGGCACTCGGCCGTTGTCACATCCCAGGCCGCGCTCAGCGCATCAAAGGGCCGCCGGGGTGCCGGTCTCACGTACGCTGCCGCGACGACACTGGGCGTGCCGAATCTCGCCAGCGCGCGCCGCTCCGCGACATCGGCTGGAACGCCGCTCCGGATGCCGCGTTCGATCGCATCCTGGAGATGGCCGCGAGCCTCGTCGACAATCTCCGTGGCCGAGACGCCGCGCGCGCGGAGCTCTTTCGCGAGCGCCGTCAGGTACTCATCGAGCGGCGTGAGAGACACGCGTGGCGCCCGGTCGTCTCGCGAATGACGCTCCATGCTTAGCGAGGCTATACCTCGTGTTGCAAGGTGTCAATCGGTGTGGATCGTCGTGGCGGGGATCGAACATGGCGATGGCTTCTGCCCGCGCTCGCGTTGGGCGATTTCGCAAAGCCGCTCGCACAGGCGCGGGAAATCCAGGCCCGCGGCCTTCGCCGACTGCGGGAGGAGGCTGGTCGCGGTCATGCCCGGCACGGTGTTGACTTCAAGGCACCACGGCTGGCCCGCGTCGTCGAGTCTGAAGTCGACGCGGCTGTACGAGCCGGCCTTCACCGCGTGATGCGCGCGAACGGCGAGATCCCGGACGAGCGTCGTCGTTTCGTCCGAGAGATCGGCGGGGAAGATTTCGTCGGCGCCATCCGGTTGATATTTGCTGGCATAGTCGAAGATGGCATCCAGGCGCGGTCGAATTTCGCCGACGACCAGCGCCCGACCTTCGAGGACCCCGACCGTCAGTTCGCGACCCGCGACGAAGCGTTCCACCATGACCTCGTCGTCATATCGACATGCGCGATCGATGGCGTCCGAAAGAGCATCGTGATCGTCGACCACGGTCAGGCCGACGCTCGATCCTTGCTTGTTCGGCTTGACGATGACCGGGAAGCCGAGTGCGGCGATGACCTCGCGCGTGTCGACGGGCGCCATCAACCAGTCGGGTGTCGGCACACGCGCTGAACGGAAGAGACGTTTGGCCACGTCCTTGTCCATGGCGTACGCGCTGGCCAGATGGCCGGTGCCGGTATACGGGATGCCAGCGAGGTCGAAGAGCGCTTGGATCGTGCCGTCCTCGCCGCTTCCGCCGTGCAGCGCGATGAAGACCACATCGGCCTGCCGGAGTTCCGGCGCGTCGCGCACGAGCATTCCGGTGTTGCGGCGGACGAGCGACAACGTCTGACTCGACGGCGGCTCGACGGCGACGCCCATGGCCATGAGCCGTGCATGTTCTTCGGGCGGCAGCGCGCCGCGTGCCGTGTCGACGGCGATGACGTCATGGCCGATCGACGTGAGCGCGCGGACGACTTGCGCACCGCTGGCGATCGACACGTCGCGTTCCTCACTCACACCACCGAAAAGCACGGCTATACGCATGATGGATTCGTCCGTCCGACGGCGAGCGCTCGCTCAGTTCTGCGATAGCATCCGCGACATCGCTATCGGAGGAGTTCCATGCTCGCACGCCTGCTGTCTCTCTGTCTCGCGCTCGTCTTCGTCACGGCACCGGCGCCGGCGCAAACGCCGGCCCGCGACCGTCACGTCATCGTCATCAGTCTCGACGGGTTCGCGGCGTATGCGTTGCACGATCCGGCGATTCCGCTGCCGAACATCCGTGCGTTGGCGAAAGACGGCGTGATGGCCGACGCGATGATTCCGGTCAATCCGACGGTGACGTGGCCGAATCACACGACGATGGTGACGGGCGTGTCGCCCGAGCGCCACGGCCTGCTCTACAACGGGTTGCCCGTGCGCGCCGAGCCCGGATCCTCCGCGGCGCCCGTGCGCATCGAGGCACACGTCGACAAACCCGAGCTCGTGCTGGCGCCGACCGTGTACGACCGCGCGCAGGCGGCGGGACTCACGACGGCGGAAGTCGACTGGGTGGCGATTGAGAACGCGCCCACGATCACGTGGGACTTCCCAGAGTACAGCAAACCGCAGGCGCCGCTGGCGCGCGAGATGGTGCAGGCCGGTGCAATCACCGAAGGCGAGCTGCAGACGTTCGCGAAAGCACCCATCACGTTCCGCGACGCAATCTGGACGCGCGCGGCGGAGTACATCATCACGGCGCACAAGCCGAACTTGCTGTTGTTCCACCTGCTCACGACCGACAGCATGCAGCACCAGTACGGCGCGAGGACGCTCGGCGCACAGACGGCGCTCGTGCTCGCTGACGCGCGTGTGGGGCAGATCGTGGACGCGGTTCGGCGCGCGGGTATTCTCGACACGACGACGTTTGTTGTCGTCTCCGATCATGGCTTCAAGACGTTCAAGCGGCGGATCCGTGCGAACGTGATCCTGAGAGCGCACGGACTCGGTGACCAAGTATGGGCCGTCGCAGAAGGCGGGACTGCGAACATCTACGTGACTGGTGGTGCCGACAAGGCGAAGACGATCGCGGAGGTGAAGGCCGCTTTTACAGGTGTCGAAGGCGTGAGCGCCGTGCTGACGCCGGCCGAGTTCGCGCAGTACGGCTACCCGTCGCCTGACATCCTGCCGCGTATGTCAGAAGTGGTCGTCGCGGCGAAGGATGGGTTTGCCTTCGACGGCGCGACGTCGGGTGAGGCGGTCGAAGACGTGGCCGCCGGCTCGAGCCCCGGCGCGCACGGCTACCTGAATACGGATCCCGACGTGCGCGCGATCTTCATTGCGTCGGGCGTTGGGGTGAAGCGCGGCGCGTCGCTCGGTGTGATCCGGAACCTCGACGTCGCGCCGACGATTGCCGCGTGGCTCGGCATCACGATGCCGAACATCGAAGGGCACGCGCTCACGGCGATTCTGCCGTGAGGGCCGCTCGGAGCAGCACGTCGCACGCAGCGTCGACGCCACGTTCGGTCGCAATGACCTCAGCAGCGGCTCGCGCGTGTGACGCGTAGCTCGGATCCGACAGGAGCGCATCGAGATCGCGCGCGACGCGTCCGGCGCGGTATTTCGGGGCGTCGATCTCGCGCGCGACGCCGGCCGCGCGGGCGCGGCGCGAGTTGTCGTGTTGGTCGTGCGCGTGCGGCACGATCAGCATCGGCCGGCCCGCCCGCAGTGCCTGCGCGAGCGTGCCGACGCCGGCGTGATGGACGATGACCGAACCGCGCGCGAAAAGTGCGCGATGCGGCGCGTAATCGACCGCGATGACCGACGACGGCAGCGGGCCGGATGGACGATTGCGCGGATCGCGGCCGGTGACGAGCACGGCACGACAACCGATCCGCCTGACGGCCTCGAGGCTCTCCTGATAGAACCCGCCAGCCGCTCCCGACGCCGACGTGCCCAGCGTGAAGACGACCGGCGGCTCACCGGCATCGAGGAAAGCGACCAGTTCATCGGGCAGCGGCGTGTCTTCGTCGTAGAACGGAAATCCCGTTTCGGTCGTGTTCGCGGGCCAGTCCGGCTGCGGCGCGGCGATGACACGTGAGAACAACGCGAGCGTGCCGTACGGCGAGAACTGTCCCGCAAACAGCGGATTCGACGTCGGCGGTAAGCCGAGCTCCGCACGGAATGTTCGGACGGGCGTCGTCCAGTCTCGCGTGTCGCGATGCGCGGCGGACAGCACGAGGCGCGCGGACCACTCGGCGCGACGCGCGAGCCGCGTGACCGTCAGATGCGGCGGCACGGTCGGGAAGTCGTGGACCGAGAAGAACGACGACGGCGCAAGCGCGACCGAGATCCAGGGCCGCCCTTCGACTTCCGCGACGAGCCGGCAGGCGAACGTGAGCGGATGCGACACGAGCAGAGCCGCGTTGCCGAGTCCCGCGCGGAGATCGGCAAAGGCCTGGCGCACGTGTGGCGCGACGAGCTCGCGCACGATGATCTTGCTGCCTTTGGCCGGATCCATGATGCGCGCGATGAGCGCGTAGTCCGACGGATCGAGATCCGGGTGCACGGCAAGGAACTCGAATCCAGCCTTGACGACGATGTCGCGATAGTAGGGGAGCGTCGCGATGACAGGCGTCGCCCCGCGCGCCGCGAGTCCGCGCGCGAGCGCAAGGTACGGAAAGACGTCGCCGTACGAGCCCCAGCAGGTGAGGATGATCCGCATGTCGTCTCGAGCGGTGGACGCGCTGCCGAATGACGAGCCGCGCGCCGCGGCCCGCCAGTCGGGAAGCGAGACGCGTGCGTCAGTGCGCCATGTTGAGCGCGTCCGTCAGATCGCCGGGCGGCGTCTCGCCGTGCGCGGTGAATGCCTCATCGCGCGTGACGATCCCCGGCAACTTCGGCAAATCGAACCGCCGCGTGAGAAACCGGATGATCGACGACGTGTCGTAGACCGTGTGGTCGACGTACCCGCGACGCGCGTACGGCGAGATGATGATGGCCGGAATGCGCGTGCCCGGCCCCCAGCGGTCGCCCTTGGGCGGCGCCACGTGATCCCACTCGCCGCCGTTTTCGTCGTAGGTCACGATGACGAGCATGTGCGCCCATTGCGGGCTGCGGCGCAGGTGATCGATGAGCAACGCCGCGTGCGCGTCGCCCGACTGCACGTCGGTGCTGCCGGGGTGCTCGTTCAGCGCGTTCTGCGGCTTGTAGAACGCGACCTGCGGCAGCGCACCCGCGTCGATGTCGTCGAGGAACTTGCGGCCGGCGATGCCGCCGTCTCGCAGGTGCGCGGCGCGCGCCGCCGTGCCGGGCGCCATCGCGGCGAAGTAGTTGAACGGCTGATGATGATAGGTGAATCGCACGGTGAGCGGCTGGTTATGGCGATCGAGCGTCGCCTGCCACGCGCCGCCGTACCACGCCCAGCTCACGCCCTTCGCGCTCAAGAGGTCGCCGATCGTCTGTTCGAGCTGCGGCGGCAGCGTCGTCGGCTTCGACGGATCGGCATAGGCCGGATCGCCGCCCGGCCACGGCGCATTCTGGCTCGGCTGGTAGGGCGGCTGCATCGTGTTGACGGCGTAGAAATCGGGCGTGAGGTTGCCGTCGCTCACGTACTTGGGCGGCCCGTCGATCGCGGAGGCCGGCGAGTTGGGCGCGAGCGTCAACGACACGCCGTCGGGATTGACGACGGCAATCGACGGCTTCGCGGGGCTCGTGTCGGCGTGCGGATAGCGCGGAATGCACGCGCAAATCAGATAGATGTGGTTGAGGAACGATCCGCCGAACGCGCCCATGAAGAAGTGATCGGCCAACGTGAACTCTCGCGCGATCGGCCACATGGGCAGCTTCGATCCGTCGTAGTGCCCCATCGAGAGCGCGCCGGCGTCGCTGTAGGCGATGAACCGATCGTTTTTGCCGCCGTCGATCTGCATCTGGTTCTGATAAAACCGGTGCACGAGATCGCGCGTTGCCACGCTGAGCGGCGCGTTGAACCCGTGCGGATCGTCGATGGCGAACGGTGCATTCGGCAGGTGCGCGGTTGCGGCTTCGGTCACGGCCGGCGTGACGCTGCGAGCGGTCAGTCCGTTCCAGACCGGCGGCAGTTCGCGCAGCACCGATCCGTCGCGATCGAGCTGTGGCGCGACCTGGTCGGTCGGCGGAAGGCCGTCGGCGCCGGGGAAGGCGCCATACAACATGTCGAAGCTGCGATTCTCCATGTAGATGACGACGACGGTCTGGATGTCGGAGAGATCGCGAAGCGTCTCGGCGCCAGAAGCGGCGGGCCTCGCCGCGTTCGAGTTGGCGGCCTGGCCGGGAGGCGCGCTGGCACAGCGGGTCGTGGCGACAAACGCGGCGCCGATGACGGCCGCGAGCGACAGGCGCGAGACGAGGTGACGCATGGCGGACATTTTATGACCAGGCGACGACGACCGGGCGACACGCGATGACTTACAGGTCGATCGGCACGCCGCGCGGTGTGGCGATTCGTGCCGCGGCGCTCGCTGCCGCGCTCGTGTTGACCTCGTGCGCGCCGTCGTCTCGTGCGGCTGTGACCACGACGCCGGAGAAGCCATCGGCGCTCGTCCTCTCTCGCCCCGAAGCCGCGCGCCGAGCCACGGCGCTTGCGGCCATCGGCCGGCGGATGTTCGTCGATCCATCGCTCTCGGCGTCGGGCCGGATGTCGTGCGCATCGTGCCACAGTCCCTCGCACGCCTTCGGACCGCCGAACGCCGAGCCTGTCCAGCGCGGCGGCGCGTCGATGGATCAGCCGGGCGTCCGCGCCGTGCCGGCGTTGCGCTATCTGCAGGTGGCGCCCGCGTTCATCGAGCACTATTTCGAATCCGAAGAGGAGGGCGACGAGAGCGTGGACGCCGGGCCGACCGGCGGCCTCAATTGGGACGGACGCGTCGACCGCGGACGTGATCAGGTGCGCATCCCGCTGTTCTCGCCGTTCGAGATGGCCAGTCACGCTCCCTCGGCCGTCGTCTCCGCAGTCGCCCGCGCGCCGTACGCGTCCGATCTCCGCGCGCTGTTCGGCGACGATGTGTTCGCACGCGACGACGCGGCGATGCGGGCGATTGGTGAAGCGTTCGAGGCGTACGAGCAGACGCCGGAAGAGTTCTATCCATACACGAGCAAATACGACGCCGTGCTCCGCGGCGAGGCGAGGCTCACGCCGCAGGAGCAGAGCGGACTCGAGCTGTTCGAGGATCCAGACAAAGGCGACTGCGCGCGTTGCCACGTGAGCCAGCTCGGGCTGAACCACGAGCTGCCGCAGTTCACCGACTACGGCCTCGTCGCGATCGGCGTGCCGCGCAACCCCGCGATTCCCGCCAACGTGGATCCGAAGTACTACGACCTTGGGATGTGCGGTCCTCTGCGCACAGACCTGACGGGACGCGCAGAATACTGCGGCCGGTTCATGACGCCGACGCTCCGCAATGCAGCGACGCGCCAGGTGTTCTTTCACAACGGCGTGTTCCACTCGCTGCGCGACGTCGTCGCGTTCTATGCCGAGCGAGACACGAATCCGGAGAAGTGGTATCCACGCGAACCTAACGGACACGTGAAGAAGTTCGACGACCTGCCGGCGCGGTATCAGTCCAACGTCGACATGGATCCGCCCTTCGGCCGTCGGCCAGGCGATCCGCCAGCGCTCACGCCACAGGAGATCGACGACGTCGTCGCGTTCATCGAGACGCTGACCGATGGCTACGAAGCGGCGCGGGAACCGTAAGCGGGGCCGGGGAGCGTGGCGGTCGTGGTTTGACATCTGATGCGTGATGCGTGATGATGCGAGCCATGCGCACGACGATGGACCTTGATATCGACCTGCTCCAGGCCGCCAAAGAACTGGCCGAGGTTCGAGGCACGACGATGGGGCGCGTTGTATCGGATTTGCTGCGCAAAGCGCTCGAGCCCTCGCGTTCCGTCCGCGTACGCAATGGCGTCCCGGTGCTCCCGCCCCGGCCGGCCGGCGCGCCTCGTCCGACGATGAAGCAGGTGAACACACTTCGGGACGAGGCGTGAGCCGCGTCGCGCTGCTCGACGTCAACTTACTCATCGCGCTCTTCGACGGCGATCACGTCCATCACGATCTCGCGCACGACTGGTTCGCGGACCAGCGCGCCGACGGATGGGCGACGTGCCCGGTGACCGAGAACGGGCTCATCCGCGTGCTGTCCAATCCGGCATATGGCAGTCCGGTGTCGAGCCTGTCCGCGCTCGTCCGTGCGCTCGGCAAGTTCACTCGCAGCGGGCACCATCATCGCTGGGACGACGTCGTGTCGCTGGGCGATGCGACGCTGTTCAACGTCGCCGCGGTGCGCGGGCATCGGCAGATCACGGACGTCTACTTGCTCGGCCTGGCGCACAAGAAAGGCGGCTGCCTCGCCACCTTCGATCGTTCCATCCCCCTCGGCGCCGTCGTCGGCGCGACGCGCAAAGACCTGACGGTCATCGCACCGGTTGAGGAGGCGGAGGGCTGACGCGAACAGCGGTGGTACACTGCGCCTCATGCCGCTGCCAGCCGAGATACTGGACGAAGCGTCAGCGTTGTTCCATGACGTTCGGGTCGAGGACATCGATCCCCAGCAGCATGACGCATTCGTCATCGCGCGCGTCCTCGACTACGGCACGATGCGCAGTGTGAGGGCATTGCTGCGCTACTACGGTCGGGAGCGCATTCGCGCCTTCTTTCGCGGGGGTGGCGCGCCGCGCGTATCCCGGCGCACGCGACCGCTCTGGATGGCCGCGCTTTCCCTGACGCCAGACGAGTGCGCACCGACATCCTCACTGAGACGCAACTCGACGTTCTGGAACGGCTGACGCCGCTTCCGGTCGTTCACGAGTTCTATCTCGCCGGCGGCACGGCGCTAGCGTTGCGCCACGGCCATCGGCGCTCGATCGATTTCGATTTCTTCCGTGCGAGCGAGTTCGATCCCGAGAGTCTATCGGCGATATTGGGAGGTGCTTTCACCGATCTCGAGCGGCGTCCTGGTGGGGATCAGACTCTCTATCTCCAACTCCTGAACGTGACGACGTCGTTCTTTCGATATCCGTATCCACTGCTCGAAGCGGTCGAGTCGACGCCGTGGGGTTTTGGCCTGGCGTCCGACGCGGACATAGCCGCAATGAAGATCGAAGCGGTTATGGGTCGAGGCTCTCGGAAAGACTTCATTGATCTTCGGCTGCTGTGTGCCAGTGGCCTCTCGCTCGAGACGATCTTCGATCTGTTCGATCGGAAGTACGGCACGACGCGCACGGACCACTATCACCGGCTTCGCGCCCTGGCGTATTTCGATGACGCCGAGCAGGAACCAATGCCCAACATGCTCGTGCCGTTCGACTGGAATGAAGCGAAGCGGTTCTTCACGCGCGAGGCGGCGCGCCTGCTGGCTGCAAGCAACCCCTGACGTCCAGGTGCGCATCCATCGCTTCTCGTCGGCCGTGGACTTCCTCGCGCTCGCCGAGTCGGCCTTGCTCGCTGCCGAGGTCGAGAACAATCTGATTCTCGGTCTCGCCTATGCGTTGGCCAGACGTGGACCGGTAGTCGGCGGACTCGCGCCGTACTTCGCCGCGGCGACCGACGAGGCGGGTAGTGTCGTCATGTGCGCGTTTCGAACGCTGCCTGGGAAGGTCGGCGTGACCCGAGCGCTGCAGCCCGCTGTGTTACGGCCACTCGCCGAGGATGTCTGGCGCGCGTGTCCCGACGCGACATCCATGATTGGGCCGCGGCCGACCGTTGACGCGTTCGCCGGTGATCTGGCGTCAGTCTCCGAGATGGACGCTGCGCCGCACACGAATCAGCGCCTGTACGAGCTCCGTGCGGTCGTGCCGCCAGCGGATCCGGCTCCCGGACATCTGCGTGCGGCGCGTGCCGACGACGCTGGTCGGCTCGTCGAATGGACGACGGCCTTCTTCGCGGCCATTCGTGAACCGGGCGACGCCGAGGGCTTCGTCCGATCGCATCTCGCGGACGGCAGTCTCGTGGTGTGGGACGACGAAGGGATCGTGGCGATGGCGGCAGCGGCGGGACGGACGCCGCATGCGGCGCGCATCGGCTTCGTCTACACGCCGCCCGAGCGTCGTCGTCGCGGGTATGCGAGCGCGCTCGTCGCCGCTCTGAGTCAGCGGCTCCTCGACGAAGGCCGCTCGCACTGCTGTCTCTACACGGATCTCGCGAATCCGACGTCGAACGCGATCTATCAACGCCTGGGCTACACGCCGCTCTGCGACATCGGGCGGTATACGTTCACGGCAGGGACACGACGCGCACGAGCGTGAACCCGTCGTAGCCCTTCGCGCCGACGGTCTGGATGCACGTCGCCTCGACGTTCGGCGTGGCCGCGATGCGGTCGTTCAGCCGGCGCACGCCCTGCACGCTCGCGTCGCGGTTGGACGGGTCGGCGACGGCGCCGTCGCGGACGACGTTGTCGATGATGAGGAGCGTCCCGGCGTGCGAGAGGCGCAGCGCTTCTACGAAGTAGTCGGCGAGCGGCGGCTTGTCGGCGTCGATGAAGATGACGTCGAACGGCGCACCGTCGGCGGCCGAGAGCGTCGGTAGTGTCTCGAGCGCGCGGCCGAGCCGAAGCGTGACGCGGTCGGCGATGCCGGCGCGATCGAGGTTGCGGCGAGCGACGTCGGCGTGCTTCGGGTCGGCTTCGAGTGTGAGCAGCCGTCCGCCCGGTGCGAGCGCGCGCGCCATCCAGATTGTGCTGTATGCGCCAAGCGTGCCGATTTCCAGCACCGACTTCGCGTTCACGAGCTTCACGAGCAGGTGCAGGAGCTGGCCCTGCGGCGGCGACACGTTGATCGGCGGCAGGTCGGCCGCCTCAGAGGCGGCAATCGCGGCGTCGAGCGCCGCGTCCGGGCGGATGAGCGTGTCGGTCAGATAGCGATCGACGTCGGTCCAGAGAGTCGTGCGGGTTTTGGCCATGGGATGACGAAAAGAAACGTATCAACTTTGAACTTCGAACTTCAAACTTCGAACTGGGTTCCTGGTCCGATGCGGGCCGCTCGCCCAACTGGACGCAGCCACCGTGTGCGGATGTACCCGGACGCCTTTGAACCAATTTCAAAGTTCGAAGTTCATAGTTCGAAGTTGACGAGGGCCCTTCACTCTCTCTACGGCGCCGTCTGCGTGCCTTGATACGCCGTAATGCGCGCATAAGCGAAGCCGGTGTCCTTGGCTCGAACGATCGCATTCTGTGGTACCGGGCGACCCTCGAGCTTGTCGAGATAGGCACGCTCGAGAGTGAGCGTGCGCGGGCCGTCGACGAGCCAGTCGCCGGCCGTGTAGAAATCCTTCCACTTGCCGTACTCGGCCGAGTGCAGCGCGACCTGGGCCGCTTCCGTGTCGGCAATTGCCGCCTTCAACTTCGCGATGCGCATGGTCGCGTCGGTCGCCTGTGACATCTCGGCCAGATCGATGACCATCTGATTGAGATGCTGATGCAAATCGACCGGCATCTCGATCGCGCCGTTGAAGAAGTCCGCGCGGTCGGCCGGCACGAGTGGACGCGCGGCGTCGGCCAGCGCACGGACGTTTCGCCAGCGACCGGCAGCGTCCCGCGCGGCGTCGAGCATCTTCGCCATGAGATCGGCCGTGTCCGTGAACGTGATGCCCTCGAAGTCCACGCGCGGACGCAGGCGGAACTCGAAGGGGGAGCTGCCTTCGAGGAGCGAGACCAGCAGATTGCGCGCGAGCGTGTGATACAGGTTGTCGCCCGCCGTCGCATCCTCCTCGGGTCCGTAGCGCAGCGGCGCCGCGAAGTACGCGTCGTAGTACCGCGAAATAGCCGGTGCCGCGCGTTCGCCGAACTCCTCGCGTGACCATCGGTCGAGATAGCCGGCGGCGCCCGTCGCGTCCGACCCTTTCCAGCCGCTCGGATCCCACGCCATCTCCATCACCGCGCGCGTCGTCATGACGACCGGGCGGATGTTGGACGTGTTCACGAGGAGCCAGTTGGTCGCGCCGGCCATGGCGGCGCGCCCGAGCTCGCGTTGGATGCGCGCGAGCGGCACCATCTCGGAGTAGTGATTCGACATGTAGTCGTACATGGCCGTGTGGTAGTACTCGCCCTGGCCGGCCGCGAGCTTCCCGCGATCCGCGAGACGGCCGTGACCGTTGTCCGGCCACACGAGCGTGACCCCGTCAGGGACGTGCAGCACGCCTTCATGAATGAACGTCGCCGCCTCGCGCCACGCGTTCAACTGGAACTCGGGACGCGGCCGCAGCGAGCGGACGATGGCCATCTGCGCGTCGACCGCGGAGCGAATGATGCCGGCACGCCCTTCATCGGTCGACGGCGCGTTCGGATCGTCCTGCCAAAAGGGATAGTCGTTCTGCCCGCGGAAGCCGACGCTCCAGAGAATCTCGGCGTCCTTCGGATACTCGGATGCGGACTTCCGCCACGCGTCTTCGAGCAGCTTCGGATCCGACAGATACGACATGGGCTTCGTCTTCGGCCAGCGGTAGGTGTCGAGGCCGAGCGTGTTCACGTGGTGCTGCGTGACGATGAGCCCGCGGTCCGCGGCGGCCTTGATCTGCGGTTCGTACGGAAAGATCCACGTGCCCGGCACGACCATGTCGCCCTTGAGGCGGAGAATCGCTTCGAAGATGTGATCCCACGTCGCGAGCGCGATGCCGGTGCCGTCGCGTTCTCCCGGCGTCCAGCCGGTGAGCAGGTCCTCGTCGTTGACGAACCAGCCTCGATGACGGAAGACCGGACCGGATGTGATGGCGACATCAGCGCCGACAGCCACGCGCGCGCGGCGCACGGGCGCGTGATCGGTCCACCAGTAGAGCGGATCGATGCCGAGGAACTGCTGCGAGAACTGATAGACCGAGTAGATCGCGCCGCGGACGTCCGATCCGGTCAGCACGACGGTGTCCGCTCCACCCGCGCCGCCTCCGCGCCTCGTCGTCTGAAGGCGCAGCGTCTCCCATCCCGCCGGCCGCTCGACGCTGGCAGGACCAGCGTGCTCGAACGTGATCCAGATGGCCGCCTGACGGGCTGCCGGCGGAACATGAACGATCGTGCCGCGTCGACCGAACACGCGCTCGAAGTCCATCGACAGATCCGTGGCCGCCTTCTGCAGCGGCCCGGGCTCGCTCGCATCGATGACGATAGGCGTATTCGCGGTGACGACGACCTGGGCGGCGGCGCGCGCGGGCGCAACAACGGCCGCGGCCGCGAGGGCGGCCACGACGACGACAGCGTGTCGAAGCATGGGTGGGATCCTATGCCAAAGCCGTTCCCAACTTTGAACTTTGAACTTCGAATAAAGAAGGATGGCCTCAACGCATCGCGCGGCGGACGGGCACGATCGTCGCCGCGCCTTGGAAATGAGGTCTTGATACGATCTGGAAACCATCTCCTGATAGCGCACACTTCAGGCTCAGGGAGCACGTCGCGCCAGAGGACGGGTGATTGGACAGGAGCGTGACATGCGCAAAATCAGCCTGATCGTTCTGTTCCTCACGTCCTCGACTTGGCTCGCGGCCCAGACGACGGCGCTGCCGGCCGGCCAACGGACATCGCCGTCCGCGCAGCAGGTGCCGACGTTCCGGAGCGGCGTCGCGCTCGTGCAGATGGACGTCACCGTGCTCGACAAAGATCGGCGGCCAGTCACTGGACTGACGGCCGCGGACTTCACGGTCCTCGAAGACGGCGTCGAACGGCCGGTCGCGGCGTTCACGGCCGTTGATCTGTCGAGCGATTCGGCCACGAGTGCTCCGGTGGCAATGCCCACGCCGAACACGGCGGCGAGTTCGGCGCCAGCTCCCACGATGGCGACGGGCGTGTCCGCGGCGGCACCGAACGACGGCGCGCCGGGGCGGCTCGTCGCGATCCTGATGGATCAATCGACGCCGCCCGGCGAGCCGACGCTCGTGGCCAAGCACATCGCAAATGCGGTCATCGACGCGCTCGGACCGGAGGATCAAGCGGCAGTGCTCTACACCGGCTTCGGGACGCCGCAGGAGTTCACGCGCGATCGCGCGCTGCTGCACGCGATCATCGCGAAGTCCGATCCGAGCGCGGTGCTGTCCGACGACGTCATGGCCATGCAGGAGTTCCAGGACGTCGATCCGTTGCAGACGGGGTCCTGTTACTGCGGGCTGTGCGTGCCGGAGACGATTGCGCACGTGGCCGAGACGGTCCAGGCTGCGCCGCAACGCAAGGTCCTGTTCTTCGTCGGGCACGACATGGAGTTCCAGTCGTCGCGCGACGACTGCGGCTTCCTCCTGCGAAAGGCGCGCGACAAGATGGTGCGCGCGATCGACGTCGCCAACCTGACGGTACACGTCATCGATCCGGCCGGCCTGGCGAACCCGCTTCCGTCGGCGCAGGCGAGCTGCTGCAATACACCGTTTCATCGCAACATGGCGCAGAAAGAGGCCGCGAAAATCGCGGACGAGAATCGTCGGCGCGCCACGCTCATGACGCTGCCCGACTACACGGGCGGTCGCACGATCCTCAGCACGAACACGCCATGGGCCGCCGTGCCGGGCATCTTCGCGGAGAGCGCCGCCTACTACTCGATCGCCATCCAGCCAGGGCACACCGCTGCGGACGGCTCGTACCACCGTCTCGAGGTGAAGGTGAAGCGCCGCGGCGTCCGTGTGCTGGCGCGCGAAGGCTACTATGCTCGGGAGTGACGGCAGAATGGCCTCACGCGAAGGCGCGAAGACGCGAAGAGAATGAATGCTATGGAGCTCTGGGCCTTCAGGCCCAGGGGGCACCTGCATGCGCAAAATCCTCCTGATCGTTCTGCTCCTCAGTGGCTCGACTTGGCTCGCGGCGCAGACGACGGCGCCGTCGGTTCAGCGTCCGCCGACCTTCCGAAGCGGCGTTGCGCTCGTGCAGATGGACGTCACCGTCCTCGATGACCATCGTCATCCCGTGACCGGCCTCAGCGCGGACGACTTCACCGTGTTCGAAGACGGCGTCGCGCGGCCCATCGCGGCGTTCACGGCGGTCGATCTGCCGAGCGGATCGGGTGAAGCGAGTGCCGGCGATCGAGTCGCCGTGCCGACATCCGAGCCGTCGACTGCCCGACGCGCAGCGCCCGCAATCGCACCGGCCGCTACGCCGACGGTCTCTCCACTGCCGGCCGCCGCGTTCGTCGACCATGCGCCCGGTCGACTCGTCGCGATCCTGATGGACCGATCGACGCCGCCGGGCGAACCGACGATCGTCGCGAAGCAGATCGCTGACGCGGTCGTCGATGCGCTCGGTCCGGGCGACGAGGCCGCGGTGCTCTACACCGGATTCGGCGAGCCGCAGGAGTTCACGCGCGATCGAACGCTGTTGCACGCGACGATTGCGCGGTCCGATCCCAGCGCGGTCGATTCCGAGGAATCGCAACAAGTGCCGATGGCGGTGTCGGACCCGCTGTCGACGGGCGCGTGCTACTGCGGGCTGTGCGTGCCGGAAACGATCGCGCACGTGGCAGAAGCCGTCCAGGACGCGCCGCAACGCAAGGTCCTGTTCTTCGTCGGACACGACATGACGTTCCAGTCGGCGCGCGACGACTGCGGGTTCCTGCTGCGAAAGGCGCGCGATCGGATGGTGCGCGCGCTCGACGTCGCGAATCTCACGATCCACGTCATCGACCCCAGCGGGCTCGAGACCGTCACGTGCGCGGCAAAGGCATTCTGCGGCGGCGGGCCCGACAGCGTCGAGATTCCCGGCCGGGGCCGCATGTCAGCGGCGGTGGCGCGCAGTCTGGCTGACGCGTCCCGACTGGCGGCGAACAGCGAGCGCGCGGCGACGCTCATGACGTTGCCCGGCTACACTGGCGGACGGACCGTCCTCAATACGAACGCGCCAGCCGCGGCCGTGCCCGCCATCTTCGCGGAGAGCAGCGCGTACTACCTGCTTGCCATCCAACCCGCACACGCCTCCGCCGACGGGTCGTTCCACCGCCTCGAGGTGAAGGTCAAACGCCGCGGCGTCCACGTGCGGGCGAGGGAAGGGTATTACGCGAAAGAGTGAAGGGCATTCGACAACTTCGAACTTCGAACTACGAACTTCGAAATGGGTTCTCGCGCATCCTCCAGCGGGGGCTGATCGGAAGCGGAGCGAGACGCGAGGCTGACAGAACCCGGAACCACAGTTCAAAGTTCAAAGTTCAAAGTTCGAAGTTGCCCTACAACAACGTTCCCGACAGCAGCAGTTCGGCGACGCTGAAGTAGATCACGAGGCCCGTGACGTCGACGAGCGTGGCGACGAACGGGGCCGACGAGGCGGCCGGGTCGGCGCCGAGGCGCTTCATGACGAACGGCAGCATCGCGCCGGTGAGCGTGCCCCACATCACGACGCCGATGAGCGAGAGGCCGATGACGAAGGCGATGAGCAGCCAGTGCGGTCCATAGATGTGGCCGACGTTGGCCCAGAGCGTCACTCGCAGGAAGCCGACGACGCCCAGGATGGCGCCGAGCGCCAGGCCCGAGGTCAGTTCGCGGCGCATGACCATCCACCAGTCGGTCAGCGTGACCTCGCCGACGGCCAGCGCGCGAATCATCAGCGATGCGGCCTGCGATCCGCTGTTGCCACCACACGAGAGGATGAGCGGCACGAAGAGCGCGAGCACGACGGCGTGCGCGATCTTGTCCTCGTAGTGCGCCATCGCCGTCGCCGTCAGCATTTCCCCGAGGAACAGCACGACGAGCCAGCGGCCGCGCTTCTGCACGAGCGTCCAGAACGGCGTGCGCATGTACGGCTCGTCGAGCGCTTCCAAGCCGCCGATGCGCTGGATGTCGCGCGTCGTCTCGTCCCGGATGACGTCGATGACGTCGTCGACCGTGATGACGCCGACGAGCTTGTTCTCCGCGTCGACGACGGGAAGCGCGAGCAGGTTGTAGGAGGCGACGAGCCGCGCGGCCTCGTCCTGGCGCGCGTCGACCGACACGCTGACGACGTCGGTCGTCATGATGCGCGAGAGCGGCGTATCGGCAGGCACGAGCACGAGCCGGCGCAGCGACGTGACGCCGACCAGATGGTGACGATCGTCGATCACATAAAGGTAGAAGACGACCTCGGGGCCCGACAGGCGTTGGAGCGTGGCGACGGCTTCGCCGGCAGTCACGGTCTCGTCGAGCGCGAAGACATTCGGCGTCATGATGCGGCCGGCCGTCTGGTCCGCGTACCCGAGCAGGTGGCCGATCGCTCCTGACTGACCGGTGAGCTCCATCACGTGCGACGCGAGCTCGGGCGGCAGGTGCGTGAGGATCGCGGCCGAGTCGTCGGGCGCGAGCTCGCGCATGAGCCGCGCGACTTCCTCGGCCGACCGGCCGACGAGCAGTTGCGCCGCCGGCTTGGGATCGAGCTCCGACAACGCGTCCATGGCGAGCGGCACGTTCACGGCGACCAGGCTGTCGAATGCGATCCGCGCATCCGAGTCCGGCAGCCGGCGCAGAATGGCCGCGATATCGGGCGGCCGCTGCTTCTTCAGCAGGTTGGTGAGATTGGCGGTCGCGCCCATGCGCAACAGGCGCTGGACCGACCCGAGCACGAGACGAGCGTTCGGCAGAGGCACACTGGGATTGTACTGACAGGAGAAAGAGATTAGGGATTAGGGATCAGGGGACAGAACAAAAAAGATGACACCGCGAGCCCCCGAGCGGAGCGAGGGCGGCGAAGCGCCGTAGCGCCGTAGCGCCGGGGTGGGGCCCCGGCGCACTGCAAAGAAGATGACTGCCCCTCTACTGAATCACCATCAGCGTGAACGGGTACACGTACGCCTGCAGGAAGATGAAGAGCCCCATCAGCAGGGCCAGGCCGAGGCTGTGCAGGAACACGTAGCGCAGGATGTCGCCTTCGTGGCCGTACCACTCGGTCGCCGTGCTGGCGACGACGATCGACTGCGCGTCGATCATCTTGCCCATCACGCCGCCCGCGCTGTTGGCCGAGGCCATGAGCGTGGGGCTGAGGCCGAGCTGTTCCGCGGTGATGCGCTGCAGGCTGCCGAAGAGGACGTTCGACGACGTGTCCGATCCCGTGAGCGCGACGCCGAGCCAGCCGAGGAGCGTGGCGAAGATCGGATAGAGCCGCCCCGTCTGCGCGAACGCCAGGCCCATCGTCGCATCCAGACCCGCGTAGCGCGTGATGTAGCCGACCGCCATCATCGCGGCGATCGTGAGGAGCGAATAGCGCACCTGCACGATCGTGCGCCAGTACTCGCGAACGAGCGCGGCCGGACGATAGCCCATGACGAGGCCGCCGATGATGGCCGCCACGAGGATGCCGCTGCCCGTGGCCGAGAGCCAGTTGAGGACGAACACCGCCGCCTCGGGCCTTGGATCGGTGACGACGGGCGGCATGCGCAGGATGAGGTTGTCGAGGCCCTCGATCGTGAAACGCGGCGCGGAAAGTCCATCGAGCCACGCCTTGACCTGCGGGATGCCCCACACGAAGACGAGCACGGTCAGGATGATCCACGGCAGCCACGCGCGAAAGAGTTGACGACTGTCGGGTGCCTCATCGTCAACCGCCGCAGGCACCGGGGGCGCGGTCGAGGGACGCCGGCCGGCGTGCCGCCAGATCTCGCGCGGCTGCCAGCGCGTGAGGAAGAACGTCAACACGCCGAGCGCGACGACGGCCGAGACGACGTCGACGAGCCAGGGGCCGTGGTACGCCGAGATGAGCCACTGCGGGATCGCAAACGAGATGCCCGCGACGAGGAGCGCGGGCCAGATGCCGATCATGCCGCGCCAGCCGGCGAACACGCTGATGAGCCAGAACGGGACGATGACCGAGAAAACGGTCAGCTCGCGGCCGGTCATGGCGCTGAGCTTCAACAGATCGAGGCCCGTCACGCTTTGCAGCGCGATGAGTGGCGTGCCGAGCGCGCCGAACGCGACCGGCGCGGTATTGGCGATGAGCGAGAGGCCCGACGCTTCGAGCGGAGGGAAACCGAGACCGATGAGGATGGCAGCCGTCACCGCGACCGGCGTGCCGAAGCCGGCCGCGCCCTCGAAGAACGCGCCGAGGCAGAACGCCACGAGCAGCAACTGCAGCCGGCGATCGCTCGTGACGCGCGTGACGCTGTGTCGCAGCACGCCGAAGAGACCGCGCTCGTTCGTCAGCCGATACAGAAAGATGACGTTGAGGATGATCCAGCCGATGGGGAAGAGGCCGTAGGCCACGCCGTACGCCGTTGCGCGCGCCGCCAGGCCGCCGGGCATGCCGAAGATGAGGACGGCGACGACGAGCGAGGTCGCGACGCCGACGAGCGCGGCCATGTGCGCGCGCATCCGCAGGATGCCGAGGGCGCCGAGCAACACGACCGCCGGCAGCGCCGCCGCGCAGGTCGAAAGCGTCGCATTACCGAGCGGGTTGTAGACCTGCGACCACATGGGGCTTTCTCCAAACTTCGAACTTCAAACTTCGAACTTCGAAAGGGGTTCCACGTTTTCTCCACGAATCGACGCGTCGAGGAGTTCGATCGGGTGTACGACGGGCCATCTTGCGCCGAGGCGGCGGGCGGCGGCGGCGATCTGTAGCGTGCAGCCCGGGTTCGCGGTCGCCACGATATCAGGCTTCGTCTCGGCCAGACGCGTGGCCTTTTCGGCGCCGAGCGCGGCAGCCGGCTCCGGTTGCACGAGGTTGTAGATGCCGGCGCTGCCACAGCAGATTTCCGAGTCAGCCGGCGTGACGAGTTCGATGCCGGGAATGGCGCGTAGAAGCTCGTGCGGCGCGGACCGGATGCCCTGTGCGTGCGCGAGATGGCAGGCGTCGTGATAGGTCACGCGCGCCTGGATGGGATGCCGTCTGGCGCGAGGCTCGCCGAGCTCGACGAGGAGCTCCGAGACGTCACGCACGCGCGCACTGAACGCGCGGGCGCGCGCCGCCCAGTCCGGATCGTCGGCGAGCAGCTCCCCGTATTCCTTCATCGCCGATCCGCAGCCAGCCGCGTTGACGACGATCCGATCGATCTCGGCGTGTTCGAACGCGGCGATCAGTCGACGCGCGAATGCGCGCCCGTCGTCGAGACGTCCGGCGTGCAGCGCCAGGGCGCCGCAGCAGCCCTGATCGTGAGGCACGCGCACGTCGCATCCTTCAGCCGCGAGGACGCGGACGGTCGCGGCATGAACTTCGGGAAATGCGACACGTTGGACGCAACCGGCGAGAAGACCAACGGTCAGACGCCGTGCGCCGGCCGCACGCGCCTCGGCGGGCAAACCGCCCGCCACGCCAGCCCAAGTGACACGCGGCGCCAGCGCCATGATCGATCGCAAGAACGCGGGGAGTCGCCGCGCTGCGCGGCTGGCACCGACGGCGCGCACGGCCGGTCCAGCGATCAGGAGCGGCGCGAAGAGCGCACGCAGGCGCGAGGGATAGGGCAGCACCGAGAAGAGCGCGCGCCGCAGAAGACGCTCACGCAGCGGACGTTCGTGCCGCCGTTCGATCTGCCCGCGTGTGCGTTCGATGAGCGGGCCGTACTGGACGCCCGAGGGACAAGCCGTGACGCACGCCATGCACCCGAGGCAGGTGTCGAAATGGCCGACGAACGCGGACGACATCGGCGTCCGACCCTCGGTGGCCTCCTTCATCAAATAGATGCGGCCGCGCGGCGAGTCCATCTCCTCGCCCCACAGCCGATAGGTCGGACACGTCGGCAGGCAGAAGCCGCAATGGACGCACGCGCTCATGAGGTCCAGCGACGGCGCGTCGACCGCGTCGAACGCGGGCGTGACCGCGGCGGGTTCCTGGACACTCTCGCCGGTCGTGGCGTTCATACCGGACCTCGTCCAGCATTCAGGATACCGGCGGGATCGAGTGCCTGTTTGATCGCGGCGAGGACGGGCGTCGCGCTATCGGTCGGTCCCCAGACGTCGACACGCGACTTCACGTCACGAGTCGCGCGCCGCACGACGACGTGCTGGATCGCCGGCGACTGACGGCGCAGCCGTTCGATGACGCGGACCTGCGCGTCCGCGTCGCCGTCGATCCGCACGAGCCCTGCGCCCACGGCTGCACGTCCGATCACGGCGATCGTCGTCCGCTCGCCGCGTGCAATCGTCTCGATCGCGCGAAACATGTCGCCCACGGCCGCCGCCGGCCACGCCATCCGCACGACCGCACCCGCACCGGACCAGATTTCGCTCACTCGCGCGCGCCACGAGGCATCGTCTGACTCGCCGGCGGTGACCGAGACGTCAGCGCCAGACATCATCTCGCGCGCCCGCGCGATCTGGGCGTCGACCGCGCGCGGCGAAGCGGCGAATCGGACTGCCAGTTGCACGGCCATCGGCTCGGACCCGGACGCGGGAGCTGACGTGTCGAAGTCGAACGCCATCGGGTCGAGCGTGCTCGCGGCGATGGCCGCGATCGCGCGAACGGCCGCGTCACGATCCCCGAACCGCGCGGCCATCGTGGCCGATGCCAGCGGAAGAGGCGACAGCTTGAACGTGGCACTGACGATGGCAGCGAACGATCCGAAGGATCCGCTGACGAGGCGTCCGAGGTCGTAGCCCGCGACGTTCTTCACGACCTGACCGCCCGCTTTCGCGAGGCGGCCGTCGGTCGTCGCCAGACTGGTGCCGATGAGCAAGTCCCGCGGCGTGCCATAGCGATGGCGCAGTGATCCGCTGTCGTTCGTGGCAATGAGACCGCCGACCGTCGCGGCGTCGAACGCCGTGTCGATGGGCAGCCATTGACGATGCTGTGCGAGTTCGCGATTGACGGCCGCGAGCGGCGTGCCCGCTTCGACGGTGACCGTCAAGTCGCCGTGACGATGCGCGATGATGCGATTGATCCGTCCGAGGTCCAGGACGACGTCGATGGCCTGCGGCGAACGTCCCCAGCCGAGCTTCGTGCCGCCACCGCGGATGACAGTCGTCAGCCGTTCACGCGAGACGGTCGCGAGCGCCGAAGCCACGGCTTCTGCCGACGCGGGCGCGACGACGACCGCGGGCACGACGTCATCGATCGCATCGTCTGCGGTACCCGCACGAACGACGCCGCAAGCGGACAACGTCTCGATGCGCAGGGCGAGATCGTCGGCCACGGTCATCAGAAGCGTTCGCCCAACCCGGCCTGCTCGATCGGGTGCTGGCGGTAGGGTCCGGGCACTTCGCCGCAGAGACGCGGCGTGGGCAACACCTTGCCTGGATTCGACAAGCCAGCCGGATCGATCGCGTCACGCACGCGCGCCATCAGGGCGAGATCATTGGCTGAAAACATCTTCGGCATCGAGCAGCGTTTGTCTGCACCGATGCCATGTTCGCCCGTGAGCGCGCCGCCGGCATCGATGCAGTACGCGAGGATTTCTCCGGCCACTTCTTCGGCGAGCGCCGCCTGGCCCGGGATGCGCTCGTCGTAGCAGATGAGCGGATGCAAGTTGCCGTCACCGGCGTGGAAGACGTTGCCGATCGGCAGGCCCGATCGCGCTTCGAGACCACGGATGCGCGCGAGCACTTCCGGAAGGCGCGTGCGCGGCACGACGCCATCTTGCACGTAGTAATTCGGCGAGACGCGGCCCATCGCGGCGAACGCGGCTTTTCGTCCCTTCCAGATCCGCGCGCGCTCGTCGTCGTTCTTCGCCAGTCGGATCTCGCTGGCACCGTCGCGCCGGCACGTCGCTTCGACGACGGCGAAGAGATCCTCGACGTCTTCGCGCACGCCGTCCAGTTCGACGATGAGGACGGCGTCCGTCTCGGGGAAGCCGGGATGAACGGCGGCTTCGGCCGCGCGGATGGCGAGGCGGTCCATCATCTCGACGGCGGCCGGCACGATGCCGGCCGCGATGATGTCGGACACGGCTTGTCCGGCGGCGTCGATCGAATCAAAGGCGGCGAGCAGCGTCTGCACCGCCTCCGGCTTCCGCAGGAGTCGCACGGTGATGGCGGTCGCAATGCCGAGCGTGCCTTCGGATCCGACGAACAGTCCGAGCAGATCCGGTCCGGGGCGGTCGGCTGTCGGCGTGCCGAGATGCACGAGATCGCCCGACGGCAACACGACGTCGGCGGCGACCACGTGATGGACGGTGAAGCCGTACTTGAGACAGTGCGCGCCGCCGGAGTTCTCCGCGAAGTTGCCGCCAATCGAGCACGCCTGCTGGCTCGACGGATCGGGCGCATAGTAACAACCCTGTGCGGCCACGCGTCGGCTGACTTCGAGATTGGTCACGCATGGCTCGACGGTCACGCGCCGATTCGGGATGTCGATGTCGAGCACGCGGTCGAGGCGCGTGAGCGCGATGACGATGCCATCTTCGACGGGCGACGCGCCGCCGGAGAGTCCAGTGCCATGTCCGCGCGCGACGAACGGGACGTGATGCGCCGCACATAGCCGCACAATCGCCTGCACGGCCGCGGCCGACGGCGGCATGACGACGGCCGCTGGCATCTGCCGGACGTGGACGAGCGCATCGCACTCGTACGTGCTCAGATCCGCCGTCTCGCGGATGACGTGCTCCGAACCGCAGATGCGTTCGCAGGCGGCGAGGAAGTCGGAAGGGAGAGACATGCGCAGCAACTTCGAACTATGAACTTCGAACTTCGAAACGACGGAGACGTATGTGGCTCACTTCTTCGAAGTTCCAAGTTCGAAGTTCGCAGTTCGAAGTTGCGGGATGCGTTTCAGGCATGGTCACGCTCGAAGACATCGTAGACGTAATCGTGTGCGGCGAGGCCGAGTTCTGCCAAGCGTCGCGCCTCGTCGGAAGCGGCCCTGTCGATGCGGGCCGCGGTGTCTGCGCGGTCCGCGAAAATGGCGTCGAGAATCGCGGCGCGCTCGGCCGGCGAGCGCTCGACAATCGAGAGCAGGACGCGCGAGCCGTACTGAATCCATCGGGATCGAGGCCGAGCCGCGCCGTCCGATCCGTCTTCGACCACCTGGCGGCGGAGGACGTCGAGCACCAGGTCGGCGTCCGTCGACGCGTAGTCGATACCGCGCGAGGCGAAGAACGCACGCACGGTCTCGCGCCGTTCATCGAGCAGCCGCAGGAACAGGTCAGGCGTCACGCGCTCACCCGCGGTCGTCATCTGTCCGTCAGCCGTCAGGACGACGCCGTGCTGCACGGTCAAGGCGAGAAAGTGCCAGAAGATCTCATAGGTCGCGAGATCGTTCATGAAACGCAGGCCGGTGTTCGGATCGTCGATCGCGGCCGCGTTGTTGCCGTGCAACTGCTGATACATGTACTCGGTCGCCATGTACATCGCGTACCGCAGGCCATCCTCCGTCGTCGGGCCATCGGGCCGCGCGAGCAGCCGATCGCGTTCGTTCGACGAAAAAAGCGCATCGACCGTGAGATCCGCGGCCGATAGCGTCCGCGGCGTGATGCGGCCGCCAGCGATGAGGCCGAGCGTTTCGAGGCGCACGCGTTCCCCCGGCGTCGTCTGATCGACGATGCGCTGGAGGTCATCGGTGTTGGCGGTCAAGGGCTCGCGCCCGGCCGCGACGTACGCGGGACTCACGGTCGCCACCCAGCTCTGTCGGTACGTGTCGTAAGGCTGACCGTCGATGACGAAGAGACCGGTCAACCGTTCGCGCAGTTTGTCGAACCAGATGTCGCGCAGCGCTTTGGCGTCGAGCTCCGGGCGCCGCGGGTTCGGCATCTGCGCCGCCATGCCGCCGATGGGCATCGCGCCTGCGAGAAGCGCCAGCACCGCGTTGCGCCGCGTGTACGCCGTCATCGACGGCTCGGTCATCGTCACGGCGGCTGGATCCGGAATGACCATGCGCGGATCGTCGCGGAACACGTCTTCGCGGCTGTTGAGATAGTCCCACCGTCCGACGTTCGGCCCGATGAGGTTCTCGCGCAGCACCCACTGGATGGCTTCCTGCTGCAGCACGAACTCGACGCGCTCGTTCAGGACCTTGATCTTGAGCGTGCCGCGCGCGACGCCCATGGCTTGTTCCAGCTCGCGAAGCAACGTGCCGATGAGCCGTGCTTCCTGCCACGTTTGAAGCTTCGGGACGTAGAAGTAAATGCCCGACCCACGGCGGACCTGCGCGTCGTAGTTGTTGAGGGCGTGGATGACGAGTGCCGGAATGATCGCGGGCACTGCGTCGTTGTCCAGCGTCATCTGCCGATTGCGCAGATGCAAGCCCGGCACGCGGTGGAAGATCGTGGGCCAGCGATCGTCGGCGACCTCGATGCGATAGCGCCGCGGCCGCGTCGCGTCAGGTCCACGCTCCGGATCGGGCTCCGTTTTGGTTGGATGTTCGAACGTGCGATCGCGCCACTCACCGGCGAGTAACTGCTTCAGATTGCGCCAGGCGTGATAGAGCTGATCGCGATAGTCGCCGCCGGCATCTTCCCAATCCCACATCCACGACGACGCGCCTGCGTTGATCGCGCCCATCGCCATGCCGAGGTCGATGCACGGGCCGGTGCCTTCGAGGCCCGGTCGCGTCGTTTCAGCGGGAATCGCGACGGTTGCGCCGACGCGCCAGGCGTGCGGCGTCTTGCGATTGAAGAAACCGTCGACGAGGCCCTGACGGATATCGGCGACCGTTGCCTGCCGGCCGTCGGGATCCTGGACGACCTCGGATATCGGCAGAAAGTCGATGGCGCGAGCATCCGCGTGTGCAACCGGCCGATGCCGAGCTTCGAGCACCGCGCGAAACTCATCGCGTGTCGCGCGCGTGAGCGACGCGATGAGTTCTTCGATCGACACTCGCCGGCCGCCCACGGACCGCTCGCCGAAGAGGTCGGCGTATTGCTGTCGAATGTCCGCGCGGACGACGAGATCGATCATTTCTACGGCTCCTGATGCGTCCTGGTCTCGCGACCGTGCAACTGGCGCGGAGCATAGAAGACGAGTTCCGCGGAAGTCAACGCGGTCTCACGAGGTGAGACGGCATTGACGCCTGGTGATACTGCGTCCACGCTGCCAGCACGCGCACGATGCCGTGTGGGCCGCGTTTCGACGCGTCGACTTGCACCATCGAGAGCCGTGCCGCCGGGCACGTGATGCGCGAGAGTGGAGAGATCGAGCGATGGCGAGGAGAGACGTCAAGGCCGTGCGTCGGCGATCGCGCACGCCCATCATTCCCAGTGCGTCGTATTCGTTCACCATGCGTGTGGAGCTTCCGGCGCTCCCAGGGATGTTCGCGCGACTGGCACGCGTCATTGCCGCCGCCGGTGGCGATCTCGGCGGGATCGACGTCGTCTCGGCTGGACGTAGTCAGGAGTTACGAGACGTCACCGTCCTGGCGGCCGACGCGCGGCACGCGCAGCGTGTCATCGCCGCCGTCGACGAGGACACGAAGTTCCACGTACGCAGCGTTTCCGATCGCACGTTCCTCCTACACCTGGGCGGCAAGATCACCGTCGACGGACGCATCCCGCTTCGCACGCGCGACGACCTGTCGATGGCCTATACCCCTGGCGTGGCGCGTGTCTCGACCGCGATCCATGCGCATCCGCCGGCGGCCTGGTCGCTCACGAGCAAAGGCACGACAGTCGCGGTCGTCACCGACGGCAGCGCCGTGCTGGGCCTCGGCGACATCGGACCGCTCGCGGCGATGCCGGTGATGGAGGGGAAGGCCATGTTGTTCAAGGCGTTCGGCGGCATCAACGCCTTCCCGATCTGCCTGGCGACGAAGGACGTCGACGCCATCGTGGACACGGTCGCGGCGATCGCGCCGGGATTTGGCGGCATCAATCTCGAAGACATCGCCTCACCACGCTGTTACGAGATCGAAGCGCGGCTCCAGGCGCGGCTCGACATTCCGGTGTTTCATGACGACCAGCACGGCACGGCGGTTGTCGTGTTGGCTGCACTGCTGAATGCGTGCGCGGTCCTGAAACGGCCGATCGAGGCGCTCAAGGTCGTCGTGGTCGGCATCGGCGCGGCCGGGACTGCCTGCACCGCCATCATGCGCCGCGCCGGCGTGCGACACATCATCGGATTCGACAAGGAGGGCGCGCTGTACCGCGGCCGCACCGGCGGGATGCATCCTTCGAAGGAAGCGTACGCGGCGATGACCAATCCGTCCAACTATCGCGGTGACCTCGCTGGCGCGCTCCGAGGCGCCGATCTGTTCCTCGGGCTCTCCGGGCCAAAGGCCGTGACGGCCGACCAGCTCGCACGGATGCGCCGAGGCGCGATGGTGTTCGCGCTGGCGAATCCCACGCCGGAAATCCTGCCGCACGAGGTGCCGCCAAACGTTCGCATCGTCGCGACCGGCCGCAGCGATTATCCGAATCAGATCAACAACGTGTTGTGCTTCCCAGGGCTGTTCAAGGGCGCGTTGTCGGTTCGCGCGAGCGCAATCAACGAAGCCATGAAGCTGGCCGCCGCCGAGGCGATCGCGTCGGTCGTGCCTCGCCGGGAGCTGTCGCCGGACTACATCGTGCCGAGCGTGTTCGATCGCCGTGTCGCCGAGGTCGTCGCGCGTGCGGTGGCGCGCACGGCGCTGCGCACGGGTGTCGCGCGGAGGCGACGGCGAGCCGATGACGTGGCGGGAGACCAGGTCGCGCGTCGACGTGGACAGACAGTGTAAGTGTCGCCAGTCGCAACGAGCACTGGCGACGTGCGGTTTCTTGTCGGTCAGTCGCCGGCGTAGCCCATGGCCAGCGACAGCTCCTGCGCCGCTGCGATCACCGCGCGTGCGATCGCCGGCACGCGTTCGCGGGTCACGCGAAACATGGGCCCCGACGCGCTAATTGCGCCAGCGACGCGTCCAGTCACGTCGCGAACCGGCGCGGCGATACATCGCACACCGGGCTCCAGTTCGCCATTGTCGGCCGCATAGCCGGAGGCGCGCACTTTCGCGAGCTCTCGCTTGAGGCCGGCTGGCGTCACGATGGTCCGGTTCGTGAAACGCTTCATGCCGGTGCGGCGCAGCAAGTCCTTCAGCTCCGACTCTGGAAGACTTGCGATGACGGACTTACCGACCGCGGTGCAGTACACCGGTGTCCGTCGTCCGACGGCAGAGCGCAAGCGAAGCGTCCACGGTCCTTCGACGTTCGCGATCGACAACATTTCGGTCCCATCGAGCACGGCGACATGCGCCGTCTCCGCGGTCTGATCGACCAGGCGACGCAACGTCGGCATCGCGCGCGTGCGCATTTCGATGTGCGCGATCGAGCCGTTGGCCAGTTCCAGAACCTTCGAGCCCACGGTGTATTTACCGTGGTGCGGATTGCGCAACACCAGCCGGTGTCGCTCGAGCACCGCGAGTAACCGATGAATCGTGCTCTTGTGAAGCGACAACGCCGCGCCGATTTCCGACGGCCCCAATTCGACGCCAGCCCGAACGAGGACGTCGAGGATGTGCACCGCACGATCCAGAACCTGCAGGCGATAGCGCGGGCCGCGTGAAGACTCACGGAGTCCCGACGACGTGGATGTGACTGCCAAAGCGCGCCCAGCATAGGAACACGAGGACGTGAAGTCAATGACAGTTTCACGATGCGAAACCGCATTGACGCATCGCACGAAGCGACGCATCTTACGCAACGGTCAACTTTCGATCGAATTCGCGGCGGACGCGCCGCGGCGAGAACGAGTTCCGAAGTGAGTGCGGATCTGCGCGGCGTCTCGTGACGCACGTTGTCGAGCGCGACAACTGCGGAATGGCACCGGGGCGCTCATGCGCGTCGCCGCCACATGCGAGTGGTGTCGAGAGCACAAGCGGGACGGGGTCGAGAACGGTCGTGGTGTGCCCCGGACCTCTTCACGTTCAAGGAGAAGTCCCACATGGAAAGAATCACACGAACAGCGCGCTTCATCGGTATGGTGCTCGCGCTGTGCGCGACGCCATGCGCCGTTGGCTGGACGCAGCAACTGTCGACGGCCACGCTGAGCGGGACCGTCAAGGACTCGACCGGCGGTGCGCTGCCGGGCGCGACCATCGCGCTCACCAGCGCAACACGCGGGACCGCCGTGCCGCCGGTCGTCAGCGGCCCGACCGGTGAATTCCTCGTCCCGAACCTCGCCCCTGATACGTACGACATCGAGGTGACGCTCGACAGCTTCAAGACATTGAAGCGCACGGGCATCGCCTTGAGCGGGGGCGATCGCATGTCGCTCGGCGACATCACGATGGAAATTGGCGGCGTGTCGGAGACCGTGGAAGTCACGGCCGGCCAGACATTCATTCAGGCCGAGAGCGGCGAACGGTCGTTCACGGTCGCACCGAAAGCCGTCGAAAGCCTTCCTGTCGCCAACCGAAGCTTCACGGCCTTGGCGGCCCTCGCCCCAGGCGTGACGGGCGCCAACCCCACCAGCATCGGGGGAGGGGGCGCGCCGAACGTCATGATGGATGGCATCGGCACGTTCGATCCCGGCGGTCGCAACCGACCCTCGTTGCAGATGAACGTCGAGTCGATTGCCGAGGTCAAGCTCGTGACGTCGAGCTACCAAGCGGAGTACGGCCAATCCGGTGGCATCCAGGTGTTGGCGGTCACCAAAGGCGGATCGAACCAGTTTCACGGATCGCTGTACGACGTCGAACGCAATTCGGACTGGTATGCGAACAGCAAGACCAACATCCTGAACGGCAATCCGAAGCCGCAGGTGCGCGAACGGGATCTCGGCTACTCGATTGGCGGTCCGATCGGCAAGCCCGGCGGTCAGAACAAGTTGTTCTTCTTCTATGCGCAGGAGTACGCGCCGAGGAACAACGGCGGTGGCACGACGAACTTCCGTGTGCCCACCGCGGCCGAACGCGCCGGCGACTTCTCGCAGAGCACGGACAACAACGGCAACCTCTTCAACCTCATTCGTGATGCATCGACCGGCTTGCCGTGCACGGCCGCCAATCATTCCGGATGCTTCCAGGCGGACGGCGTACTCGGCAAGATCCCAGCCGATCGCCTCTATCCTCTCGGACAGAACATTCTGAACCTGTATCCCTTACCGAACGTGGCGACGCCAGGCGCGGCGTTCAACTACACGCAGGTGCAGCCCAATCAGAAGCTCCTGGCGACCGAGCCCGCGTTCAAAATCGACTACCAGGCCCTGAAGGATCTGCGGGTCAGTTTCAAGTACTCCGGCTGGCGACAGCGGCAGCAGACGATTCTCGGCACGTTGCCCGGATTCAACGACACGATCATGTCGCATCCGGTCGTCGACACGTGGGCCAGCAGCGCGAACTACGCCATCAGCCCGAGCACGTTCTTCGAGATCACGTACGGGCAGAGTCGGCTGGAACTCGTCGGGTGCGCGCCGGCGACCAACGGCTCGTCTCCCGTGTTCTGTCAACGGGCGTTGCCGGTGAGCGACGCCGCCAATCCGAACAACGTCGGGCTGGGGGATCTCCCGTTGCTGTTTCCGGACGCGAACATTCTCGATCCATCGACGCACATGGCCTACTTGCTCGAGACCGCGCAGGTGCCCATTTACCAGGACGGTCGGGTGGAGGTCCTTCCCTCGTTCGCGTACGGTTCGCGCGTCGCGAACGCGCCCCCGAGCATCACGTTTCCAGGCGGCGGCGCCATGAACCGCGTCGACCAGCAGAACCTGTCGCTCAGCCTGACGAAGATCGTCGGGCGGCACACGTTCAAGGTCGGCTACTACCAGTCACACATTTCCAAGGTGCAACAGGGCGCGGCCGGCAGCAACAACGGCACGTTCGCCGGAGCATATGACTTCGCGCAGGACGCCAACAATCCACTCGACTCGGGCTTTGGCTTTGCCAACGCGGCGCTGGGAATCTTCGACACGATGGAGCAGACGAGCGCCATTACGGAAGGCAAGAACGGCAACCACAACTACGAGGCCTACGCTCAGGACACCTGGCGTATGACCGACACGTTCACGCTCGACTACGGATTGCGGTTCGTGAGTCAAGAGCCTCAGCACGACGAGTACGGGACGGGCTCCAATTTTCTCCCTGACAAATGGGAGGCGTCCGCGGCGCCCATCCTGTACGCCGCGGGGTGTCCAGCAGGCGTCACCGCCCCGTGCCCGACCGTGCGGCAGGCGATCAATCCCGTCACCGGCGCGCTCGCGGGGCCAAACTCCGCGTCGCTCGTTGGCACGATCGTGCCGGGCACCGGCGACGCGATGAACGGCCTTCGGTTGTTCGGCCAGGGCATCAACAGCATCGGGATCGAGTCGCCGGCGCTGCGTCTCGCCCCTCGTGCGGGCGTGGCCTATGACCTGTCGGGAGATCAAAAGTTCGTGTTGCGTGGCGGCGCCGGCGTCTTTTACTCACGCGCATTTCTCAACGCGACGTCTGGGAATCCGCCGTTCGTCCAGGACGTCACGGCACGATTCGGTCAGATGCAGTCCCTCAACCCGTTGTCGAGCGGGATCGGCGTGAGCCAGGTCGGCGCCAACGAGTACATCATGCCGTATCCAACGGACGTGCAGTGGAGCGGCGGCGTGCAGATGGCCCTGCCGCTCGCGACGGTGCTCGACGTGTCCTATGTCGGACATCACAGTTGGAACGAGATCAACAACGTCAACATCAACGCGATTGACATCGGTTCGGCGTTCGAGCCGCAAAACGTCGATCCAACGCTGAACGCCGGTACGCCTGGCGCCAATGCGGTGTCGGTCCAGCAACTGCAGCCATATCGCGGCTATGGGCGCATCGATTATTCGTACACGAATGGCTGGCGGACGTTCCACTCGATCCAGTTGTCGGTGAACCGCCGTTTCAGCCGCGGATTGTCGTTTGGCATCAATGACACCATCGACCTGTACGAGCACGCCAACACCACGCCGCGTTTCCAGCACGACGCGAGCGGTGCCGTGAGTCTGCGCCAGGACCAGACGGACTGGGACGCGCTCATGAGCAACGCCTACCCGGTCGTCCACACGATCAAGGGGAACTTCGTGTGGGACCTGCCGGATCTCGGCGCCTCGGGCCCAATCGGCAGGACGATCGGGGCGATCGTCAATGACTGGCAGCTCTCCGGCATTTGGACGGCTTCCACGGGGGCCTCGTACACGGTTGGATTCAACTACGCGTCGGCCGGCCAGTCGATCAACCTCACCGGGTCGCCGGACTACGCCGCGCGAATCCGGATCGTCGGCGATCCCGGCGACGGCTGCAGCAGCAATCCACTGGAACAGTTCAACGCTTCGGCGTTCGCCGGTCCGTTGCCGAACAGCGTCGGTCTCGAGTCCGGTGCCGGCTATCTCCGGGGATGCTTTCAGAGCGCACTCGATCTCGCGGTGGCACGCAGTATTCCAGTCGGCGGCAGCCGTACGGCCCAAATCCGCGTGGACATCTTCAACGCCCCGAACCAGGCCATCATCACTGGACGGAATGCGACGATGAACTTGTCGAATCCGGGAGCCTCGACCGTCGCGACCAATCTGCCAATCGACGCGAACGGCGCCGTTATTCCGACTCGGGCGATTCCGAATGGCGCGGGATTCGGTGTCGCGAACGCGTACCAGTCGCCCAGAACGGTGCAACTCCAACTGCGGTTCTCGTTCTAAGCGCAGGTGGGTTTCGGCCGAACCCCCGCCGCGCATGGCTCGCGTGCGCGGCGGGGTCACGGGCGTCGTGACGCGAGCGAATGCCGCCATGCGGCAACGGAATGATCACGGCTCTCGACGGGAGAAACGCGTGGCTCAGATAAATCGCAGAGAGTTCCTCGCGGCGTCGATGGCAACGGCGGCGGTGACGGCGTCGTTCGTCGACCGTACGGTCGCCTTCGAATCGGGCGCTCCCCCCGAGGTACAGGCGCAACCTTGGTACGACCGCACGATGCGATGGGTACAGCTCATCCTGGTCGAAACCGATCCAGGGCAATTCGACCCTGAATGGTGGATCGACCTGTTCAAACGCACGCGCGCGGACGGCCTCTGTTTGACGGCCGGCGGTCTCACGGCCTTTTATCCGACCGCGATCCCTTTTCATCACATGGCGACCACGATGAAAGCGGGCGACGATCCCTTCGGCGTTCTTGTTCGCGGCGCACGAGCGCTCGGCATGACGGTGGTCGCCAGGACGGATTCACACACCTGCTTGAACGACGCGGCGGCCGCGCATCCCGAATGGCTGAACATCGACGAGAACGGGCAGCCTCGTCGGCATCCCGCGCTTCCCGAGACGCGAGTCATCACGTGCGCCCTTGGCCCGTACAACTTCGATTTCATGACGCAGGTCCATCGAGAAATCGCGGAGCGCTATCCAATCGATGGTCTGTTCTGCAACCGGTGGCAGGCCGAAGCGCGCGGCATGTGTTACTGCGACTCGTGCCAGACATTGTTCCGCGAGTTCAGTGGTGGCATGGATCTGCCTCGTGGCGCGAATTCATCGTCTGCGCCGCGGTACGCCGACTTCGAGCTCGCGCGTCTGACCGAGCTCTGGCATACGTGGGACGGCACGATACGGAAGGCGAGGCCCTCGGCACGGTATTTCTCCAACACCGGCATCGACATCGACGTCGCCGCCCGTCTCGCGCCGACGTATCTCTCGGAGCAACAGGCACGCGGCAGCAATCCGCCATGGGCGTTCGGGGTCGGCGGCAAACAGATGCGAACGATTTTCGGTAAGAAGCCGATTATCGGACTGGCGGGCATCACGCTCAGTTCGCGGGTCTCGGTTGCCCCCGAGGCGGAAATCAAGATCTGGATGCTTGATTCCATCACCAACGGCTTGCGGCCGTGGTTCCTGAAGACCTCGGCGGTCAATCCCGATACGCGTTGGGTACCGGCGATCGAAAAGGTCTTCGATTGGCATTACCGCAATGAGAAGTACATGCGGAACGAGGCCAACCTCGCGCGCGTCGCGATGCTGTTTCGGCCGACCGGCGACCTGACGGCTGCCGACATTACCGCGATAACCGAAGGCGATCCGTCGACGTTCGTGAGCGCGGCTTCGCGGGCGGCGATGGCAACCCGTGACGACATGGGACGCGGCGCGGGGACGTCCGGAGCCGGCAGGGGTCGGCTCGGAACGGACGCCGTCGCCGGTGGCGGCGGTCGGGGAAGAGTGGCCGCGATCGGACGCGACAGTGCCGCAGCGGGCATGTACCAGGCACTCGTCGAAGGTCGGATCCCGTTCGAGATGGCCTACAGCCGGATGCTGGAGCCCGAGGACATCGATCGCTACAAGCTGTTGATCCTGCCGAACGTCACCGCCTTGACTGATGACGAGTGCGACAAACTCCGCCAGTACGTTGGCCGTGGCGGTAGCCTGCTGGCGACCTTCGAAACGTCGCTCTACGCCGGGACGACCCGGCGTTCGAATTTCGCCCTCGCCGATCTATTCGGCGTCGCCCTCGCCGGCGATGTCGAGAGCAACGGCAACAACGGATACATGCGCGTAGAGGGCCGCACAGGACATCCGATGTTGAAGGGATTGGAGGGCGTCGGACAGATCGTGACGACGAGTCGACGTGTGAACGTACGCGCCACGACGACGTTTCCCAGTCCACCCCTGACAAGGATTCCGAGCTTTCCGACATTGCCGATGGAGGAAATCTATCCGCGTACGCCGAACACCGACATTCCGGAGGTATTCGCGCGCACGATTGACGATCGCAGCCGTGTCGTCTATTTCCCCGGTGACATCGACGCGACGTTCGCGACCGGCATGGCCGAGGACTTGGCGCTCCTCATCCGCAATGCCGTGAACTGGGCCATGAACGAGCCGCCTCCGGTGAGCGTGGAGGGACCGGGCATCCTGGACGTGACGTGCTGGCGACAGTCCAACTCCATCACGGTGCACATGCTCAATTGCACCAACCCGTTCACGCTGCGTTCGGCCTATCGGGAGGATATTCCGGTGGGCCCGCAGCGCGTGACGATCCGCGTGCCCGCCGGCCGTGCCGTGCGTCGCGCGACGTTACTCGTCGCAGGCGGCACGCCGTGGGTGGAACGATCCGGAAATGTGCTCACGCTGACCGTGCCGTCGATTGTCGACCACGAGGTCGTGGCGATCGACTTGTAGGATGCCGCAATGTAACCCGCGGTGGTCGCGGGGCAGGGAGGAACGTGGTATGAAATCTCGCTTCACACTGGGCGTGCTCGCCGCGCTCATCGTCGCAGGCGCGGGCCTCGAATCGCTGAAGGCCGCGAAACCTGCCCCGACGTCTGCCGCTGTCCCGAAGATCCCATCGGTCGTTCGCACGGTTGGCATCGTGACCGACGCGACCGCAGATGCACCCGCGAAACATGGCGTGCAGACGCTCGAAGCTGCGCTCCGTGCCAAGGGAATCGACGTCAGCGACGATCAGAAGCGGATCGAGTCCGCTGATGTCGTCGTCGTTGCTGGACTCGGCACCGGGGTAGGCGCCGCGGCCAAAGTCCTCGCGTCGATGAACGTTCCGGTCCCAGAAGGGACGGAGGCGTTGGCGATTCACACGCGCGCCACCTATCAGGGAAAACCAGCAGTCCTTCTCGCCGGTGGCGGCGGCGTTGGCGTGATGTACGCCGCGCTCGACACTGCGGATCGTGTGGCGACCGCGGCTCCTGGTGCCAATCCGTTCGCGTCGGTCAGCGATGTCACCGAAGCCCCATTCCTCAAAACGCGCGGTGTCGTCATCTTCACGATGAACCAGTCGTACTTCGAGAGTCATTTGCACGATCCGGACTACTGGGCGAAGTACTTCGACATGTTCGCCGCCGACCGTATCAATCAGCTCGTGCTCACGTTTGGTTACGAGAACGGTGGCTACATGGCGCCGCCGTACCCGTATTTCTTCGACGTCGAGGGCTTCGATGACGTGAAGGTGGTCGGTCTCACACGAGAGCAGCAGACCAGGAACCGCGACGACTTGAAGAAGATGCTGCGAATCGCCGGCGAGCGAGGCGTGCACGTGAAAGTCGGCATTTGGGATCACATCTACCGCGGTGGCGGGCAACGCGGTGCGATCCCGACCGCATCCGATGGAACAACCCCGACTCCCGGCCTCGTCTGGGGCCTCACGGCCTCGAATCTGATTCCGTACACGTCGGCCGCGTTGAAGAAGTTCTACGACACGTTCCCGGAGGTCGCAGAGACGCAGTTCCGCATGCACGGTGAATCCGGTTTGAAAACCGACGAAATCGAGCCGTTCTGGCATGAGATCTTCGGCTTTCTCAGTGCGACCGAAAAGGACCGACCGCTCGAACTGCGGGTGAAGGGTCTCCCCAAATCCGTCATTCGTGACGCGCAGTCACGCGGGCTCACCATCAACCTCGATACGAAGATCTGGATGGAACAGATGGGGCTGCCCTACAGCCCCACGCACGTCAACAAGGCGAACCAGAAGGACGCGCGGCACAGCTACGCGGATTTGCTCGAGTATCCGCAGACCTATCGGATGGATTGGACGCTCTGGAACGGCGGCACGCAGCGGGTGCTCGTCTGGGGCGATCCGACGTACATGAGCCGCCTCGCCAAAGCGTCGCGGCTGTACGACGGCAACACGCTGTCGGTCACCGAGATGGAAGCGACGAAGATGCTCGGCGACCCACACGACGCGTCGCCGCGCAATTTCCTGAACGACAAGTACAAATATACCGAGTACGAATTCCAGCGTTACTGGGCCTTTTATCGGTCGTTCGGCCGCATGGCGTACAACCCGGAGACGCCATCCGACGTGTTCGAGCGGCCGTTCGCCCAGCGCTTCGGTGTGAAGGCCGCGCCGCACGTCGAAAAAGCGTTGCAACTGGCGAGTCAGGTGCTCCCGATGGTGAACGCGGCGAGCGTGAGCTATCGCATGTTCCCGACGACCAATGCGTGGGTGGAGATGGAGCACCAAGGCAGCTTGCCCACCTTCGCGCAGGCGGAGGAGGGCAGTGACATCGCGCAGTTCGAAAATCTGAAAGATGAAGCCACGAGTATCATCCAAGAGACCGACACCGCCATGCGGCGTCCCGAGGAGACCAGTCACTGGTTCGCACAGACGTCGGACGGCATTCTCGCGGAAGCCGAGGCGGCCGAGCGGCTCGCCGGAGCGAACGCGGGCAATGAACTGAAGTCGACGCTCACGGACGTCCGGATCCTGGCGGCGCTGGCGCGGTACTACCAGTGGCGGCAGCTCGGTGGCGTGAACTACAACCTCTACAAGATGACGGGCGACCTCACGGCTTTTGACGCGGCCATCGGCAATGAGAAAAACGCCGTCCAGGCCTGGCGTGACATCGTGACCGCTGCCGGTGATTTCTACATCGAGAACATGACCTTCGGCGCGCCTGGTCCGCCCCGTAACTTTCCGCATCATTGGAAAGACGAGCTCGCCAAGCTCGAAACCGAGTTCACCGCCTTGCTGGCGGAACGTGAGAGTGCCGTGGCCAAGCCGGGGGTGAAGCCGATTGGCATTCCGACCATCGACGTCAGCGCGAAGCGTCCAGTCGCCGCCATGCAACCGCCCGCGGGACCGGCCATCGCAGGGCAGGACTTCGTCGTCCGTGCCCACGTCACGGCGGCGAACGGGGTGAAGTGGATCCGACTGCGATATCGACACGTCAACCAGCATGACGACTTCGAATCGGTGGACATGACGCGCGATTCGAAGACAGGAGAGTACACGGCCAGCATTCCTGGTGCGTTCATCACCCAGCAGTGGGACCTGATGTATTACGTCGAGATCGTCGACAACAAAGGCCTCGGCCGGATTTATCCGGATTTGGCCGTCGAAACGCCGTACGTCGTGGTCACGGTCGAGCGATAGCCTCACATTTCGATGCAGCCGTGCTCGCGTCGTGAATTCATGAAGGTGGCAGCGACGAGCGTCCTGCTCGGTGCCGAGGTGCGGGCGGCACGCCGCGGCTCCGTGTCGGGGCCGAGCGTCCCGCTCGGTATCGCGACGGACAGCCTTCGTGATCTGCCGCGTGACGCCGGGACGGACCGCGTTGACGTCGTCATCGACGCGCTGAAAAGGCTGGGCGTGACGCTGATCGAGCTGTCGTCGTCTGACATCGAGCCGGCGAGCGAGACCGGCGGTGACCGCTCGCTGGCCCGGACGAATCTCCGAACGTGGCGAACGGCGTCGACGTCTACAACGTATGCGCCTATGCGGGCCAAGTTCGACGCCGCGGGCGTGCAGGTGTATTCGCTCGTGGTGCCGTTCGGTCCGGACGTCGCCGACGACGAGATCGACGTCATGTTCCAACAGGGCGCCGCGCTCGGCGCGAGAACGCTGTGTGCGAACACGACGTTGGACACGGCCCGGCGGATCGCGCCGTTCGCGGCACGGCATCGGCAATCGGTCGCGTTTCAGAATCAGTTGGATGCGACTGGGGACGGTGCGGTGGCCACGCCCCTGCAATTCGACGCACTGGTTGCACTCTCGCCGTGGTTTCGTCTCGATCTCGACGTCGGCACGCTCACGTCTGCCGTGTACGATGCCGCGACCGAGCTTCGACGCGCGCTTCCGAACGTGTCTCATGTCCGAATTACGGACAAGTTGATGTACGGCGGAGCCAGCCAGCCATTCGGCCAGGGCGATACGCCAATCGATGATGTGCTGGCGGTGCTTCTGGCGCAGCAACAAGAGGTGATTCCGGCGTTCGTCGAATACGACTACGCCGGCAAGGAGTCCAGCATCGACGAACTGCAGCAGTCTCTGACATACGTGCGACAACTTCTCGCCGCACGCACGTCGAACTGACAATCCTCCTTCGTCAGCATCACGGTCAGTCATCCCGTGACAACGCGCCTGCCGCCGCCATCACGGTCGACGCGAGCGCGTGGATGCGGTCGGGCGGGAAGCGGCAGGCAGGGCCCGATACGCTGAGTGCCGATCGCACGTGGCCGGCGGCGTCGCGGATGGGCGCGGCGACGCAGCACATGTCCGGTTCGAGCTCGGCGGCGTCGACGGCATAGCCCTGCAGGCGAACGGTCTCGAGCGCGCGCTGGAGATCCGGCCACGTCGTGATCGTCTGGCGAGTCGCCCGCGTGAGCCCGTGGCGATCGAGGATCGCATCCACCTCGGTCGACGGGAGAAACGCGAGGACGGCCTTCCCGACGGCCGTGCAATGGACGGGCGTCCGTCGGCCGACGGCGGCGCGCGGTCTCGGCGTCCACGGCGAGGCGACGCTCGCGACCGAGAGCATGCCGGCAGAATCCAGCAACGCGACATGCGCGGTTTCGCCCGTCTGCTGCACGAGCGACTCGAGCACGGGCAAGGCGCGCTGGCGCATGTCCACACTGGCCGCCGCACCCTGCGCCAGATCGAGCAAGCGCGGCCCCACGCCGTACCGGCCGTGCGAGGGATTGCGGACGACGAGCTGGCGACGTTCGAGGACCGCGAGCAGACGATGCGTCGTCGCACGATGCAGCGCGGTCGCGGCACCGATCTCCGACGGCCCCATCTCCATGCCGGCCTCGACGAGTACCTCGAGAATGTCGACCGCACGATCCAGCGCGCGCAGGTGATAGCGCGAGACCGGATCGGTCGCGCCCGGCAGCGCGAGACCGCGTGTGTGGGCGTGGTCGGGCATGCGTCAGTCGATCGCGGTTGACGTGGTTTCGGGCGGCACGCCGCGTGCGGTCAGACAGTAGCCATCGCCATGGACGGTGTGGATGTACTGCGGATGGTGCGCGTCGCGTTCGAGTTTCTTGCGCAATCGGGCGATGGCGTGGTCGACCGAGCGCGTGAACGGCGCGTCCGGATAGCCCCAGACTTCACGCAGCAGCTCGTTGCGGTAGACGACGCGTTCCTGTCGTTCCGCCAGGTACTGCAGGAGCGCGAATTCACGGAAGGTCAAATGGATCGGACGCGCTCCGCGCCGCGCGTCGTGCGCGCGGAAATCCACCGTCACGCCGCCGAGCGCCAGTTGTTCGACCGCGGGCCGTGCGCGCCGGAGCACCGCACGAATACGCGCCAACAGCTCTTCGAGATCGAAGGGTTTGCTGATGTAGTCGTCGGCGCCGAGATTCAGTCCGCGCAGCTTGTCGGCCTTTTGACTTCGCGCGGTGAGCATCACGATCGGCGTGTGGCCGCCCTGTCGGAGCAGGCAGCACAGGTCGAAACCGTTCGTGCCGGGCAGCATGACGTCGAGGATCAGCAGATCCGGGACGAAGTCACGCGCGGCGTTCACCGCCAGGTTGCCGTCGGCCACCCACCGCACCTCGAACCCCTCGAACGACAAGTTGTCCGCGAGCACGCGCGCCAGCGCTGCGTCGTCCTCAACAACGAGAATCCGCTTCTTCATGGTCCCTCACGATGGGGAGACTGACGCTGACGGTCGTGCCGACGTTCACCGCGCTGTTGATGGCGAGCCGTCCACCGTGATCCGCGACGATCCGTTTGACGATGGCCAGGCCCAGTCCGGTGCCGTTGGCCACCATCTGTCGTCCGCGGAAAAAGCGCCGCGTCACGTACTCGATCTCGTCGGCCGGAATGCCGCAGCCTTGATCGCCGACGTCGAGCGTGACCATGTCGCGATGCGGTCGCGCCGTGATCCGCAGGAAGCGTGTCGTCGGCGAATAGCGGATGGCGTTGTCGACCAGGTTGTCGAGCAGCAGACCGAGCGCCGTGGCGTCGGCACGCACGAGCGGCAAGTCGACGGGCACGTCGATCTGCGTGACGAACCCGGCCGAGCGCAATTGGTGTCCGAACTCCTGGCACACGCGCGGCACGACGGTCGCGAGCGCCGTGGGCGCGAAGACGTAGGCATCGGTGACGTCGGTAATGCGGGACCACGCGAGCAGGTTTTCGACCAGGCGTGATAGCCGCCGGGATTCCTGGACGACGAGCTCCGCGTACTCCTGGCGTGCGGTCGACGTGCCCACGCGCCCCGAGGCCATCGTCTCGCCCGCGGCCCGGATGGCGGCGATGGGGGTCTTCAGCTCGTGTGTGGCCGTGGCCACGAATTCGGCGCGAAGCTCCGACAAGCTCTCGCTCGCGCGTACGGCCCGAGCCGTCATGATGAGACCGAGCGCGAGTGAGAGGGCCGCGAGGATGAGCGTGCGATCGGCGCTGCGGACCGCGGCCGTCAATGCCGGATCGCCCGCGCGACCAACCTGCACGAACCACTCGCGCTGCACGAAATCGGACGGCTGGTCGACGGCGACGAGCAAGGGATCGAAGAAGACGATGGGAAAGGGGCGGCGACTCGAGGGGTCACTGCTCCCGGCCGCGTCCGGTGTGCTCGCGACACGGATCCCGGCCTGATCCACGACTTCGAGCGTCAACCCTGGCGCGGCGCCGGCGATGCGCGCGACCTCGTGGGTCAGCTCCGGGAAATAGTGCTCCCGCACCCACGACAAGTCGACGGTGAACCCGAACACGCCGTCGAGCTGCTCGCGCCATTCATCGCTGTAGAGCAGCCGCGTGACGACCTGGTGGACGTGGTCGCCGAGTCGGACTTCGAAAATCGAGAAGCGTCGGCCCGCCGCGGCATCGCTGCGAATGCGATCGAGGATGCGTTCGGCAATGGCCTCGCGCCGTCGAATGGTGACGGGAAACCGGCTGGGTTCTTCGTCTTCTGCCGCCCAGAGCGGCGGCCGCTCGGACCGCGTGAAGAACATGACGTCGTCGGGCGTCAGCGTGCCACCACGGCCTCCGAAAAATGCCTCGGGATACGGATATCGTGCGAAGGCACTCGCGACGACGTAGCTCACGTCGTACGGCGGATTCAGCATGAACCGATCCCAGTCGGCCGAGGACAGCACGGATTCCTGGACGGCGCGCATGTCGCGCGTGAGCGCCGTGACGAGCAGGTCCGCCGTCTCGTCCGCGTGCCATTGCACGAGGAGCTCTGAGCTCCGCTGCCACTTGCGCGTCGCGCTGTAGCCGAACCACGTGAGCGCCGTGACCGACACGCACATCCCGACGACGAGCGCGTTCAGGAGACGCGGCGATCGCAGCAGCCGTCCGCGCGTCATCGTCCGAGCTCGCGTTCGCGATAGAACTGCGCGGCCCCGTCGTGAAGGGGGATCGGCGTCGCCGGCGATCGATGGAGGTCCATCAGACGAAGCGCATCGAACGACGACGACAGCGTCGGCAGGATGTCGAAGAGCCGCGTGGTCAAGGCATAGACGACGGGCTCGGGCAGATCCTTGCGGCAGATGAGCAAGCTATCGATGCCGATCGTGTGCACGGGGCTCGTGACCCCGGGATACGTGCCCCGCGGGATGATGGCCGTCCTGAAGAACGGATAGTCGTGCCGGAGCCGTTCGACCGGCGCACCCGAGATGGGCAGCAGCCGTCCATTGGCGCTCGTCGCGAGGCTGACCGACTCGGCCGGGTAGATGACGTCACTGAACATCGCATCGAGCGTGCCGCTGACGAGACGGCGACTGGCGTCGCTGAACTCGAGTCGCTCGACACGGACCTCCGGCAGGATGCCGAAGGCTTCGAGGATGAGCTCGGCGGCGAGCGCGGTCCCCGTCCCCGGCAGGCCGACTCCGACGTGACGGCCGCGCAGGTCGGCGACCGAGGTGATGTTCGTGCCGGCGCGCGCGACGAGTTGAACGGGCGTGAGCTGCAGCACGGCAATGCCACGCAATTCGTCGAACGGATGGTTCTCACCGGTCAGACGGCCGGCGAACGCGAGATACGCGACGTCGGCGAAGGCGAACCCGAGGTCGGCGTCGCCGCGCTGCAGGGCCTCGACGTTGGCGACGGCGCCAGCGCTTGGATGCGTCTCGATCGCAATGGGCGGCGTGCCCTGCGCGTACGCGCGAGCGAGGCTTTCGCCGAGCGGATAGAAGCCACCACCCGGAGCACCGGTCGTGAAGCGCAGGGGCGCGGTTGCGACGTGTCGCGGCGCCGGACGTCCGCCGCACGCGGCCAATGTGCAGAGGACCGCGGTCGCGGTCAGCCGCGGCAACCACACGGTGCCGACATGCGCGGGGCTCACGGGTGCCTTCTACTTACCACGAGGCTGAGCGCGCGCGAGCGTCGTCGAACGCTCCGCGACAACTTACGACATCTGCTTGGCGGGCGCGGATTATAGTCCGACGCGCGCGGCGGCTCCAACACGCCGTACAGCGTCCTGCGATCCATCCTCGGATCAGGACGCGCTCGTCGTCGCCGCGTTCCTGGAGGTCCCGCATGAAGCGCGTGATCGTGACGCTCGTGACTCTGGCCATGGCCTCGGCGTCGGGCCTGTTCGCCGACGGGCTGTCGTGTGACCTGTCGCAATACACCGCCCAGTCCGGCCTGACGGCCGCCGTCGCCGCCGATGCGCTCGTGGTCACCTGGAACGGCGACCGCGGGACGGAGCTGCGGATGCGTCTCGCGGTGGAAAACGGTGCGCCGCTCATTCGCGACCTGTCGACGCGGCCGACCGGCGGCGCGTGGACGACGGTGCTTCGCCATGCGCAGCCGTCGTTCCGGGTCGTGTCCGGGCGGCGCCGCATCACCGACCAGCAGTTGCAGCCGCTCCGCCGGCTCAACATCCCGATCACCGAAGAAATCCTGCAGCGCGAGCAGTGGAAGGCATTCTGGGACGCGCCGCTCTATATCGACGGCAGCGACGTGCGGCCGCCCACGCATGGGACGGCGATTCCGCCCATGCAGGGCATCCTCAGTCAACCGGGACTGCCGCGACTGGCCAGCGAAGTCCATCGCGCGGCCGCGGTCTTCCACGGCACGAGTTGCGCGGTGAAGACGAACGGCGGGCGGCTCGAGATCACGTTTCCCGGCGTCGACCTCGGCGTGTTCGCCGGCCGGCTCGAGTATCTCGTCTATCGCGGGACGAACCTGATCCGGCAAGCCGTCATCGCGCAGACGCATGAGCCGTCGGTCGCCTACAAGTACGACGCGGGGATTACCGGCATGCCGATCGAGGCGGGTTCACGGATCGCCTGGCGCGATCTCTCCAACCGGTGGCAGCAGAACCGCTTCGGTGGGGCGGTGAACGACACGCCGATGATCGTCAAGTCGGCCAATCGCATGGTGTTCGCCGAGACACCTGGCGGTGCCGTGGCGGCGTTTCCGCCGCCACACACGTTCTTCGGCGCCCGAGAGACCGAGCAGAACCTCGGCTACACCTATTACGAGAAGCGCGCCGATGGCGCGTTCGGCCTCGGCGTGCGCCAGGCCGAACGTGAAGAGGATCCCGAGTTCCTGCACAACTTCGCGCTCCGGAACGCCCGGCCCGACACGTGGCAGATCATGCCCGTGTTCCTGTACGTGAGCGGCCAGCACGTGCCGGCGATGGCCGACGCCGCGCTCGCGTTCACGCACGCCGATCGGTTCAAGGCCGTGCCTGGTTACAAAGTGATGGGCACGCACTACCACACGAGCATCACGGGCCGGCTCCGCGACTCGGGCGTTCTGCCCGACGTCGAAGCCGCGAAAGACGCGGGCATCAACATCTACGCGCCCATCGATGGACCGCGCAGCAGCGGGCTCGATCGGCTTGCGGGCCTGGCGGCGTACTACAAGACGGCGCGTCTGCTCTCGGACGACGACTTCCTGCTCATGCCGAACGAGGAGCACGAATCGAACCGGCCGGCGCTCGGCGGCCACAACGATCTCCTCATCTCGAAGCCCATTTTCTGGACGAACGAGCGCGCCGAGGGTCAGCCGTTCGTCGAGAACGATCCCGTTTACGGCAAGGTCTACCACGTCGTCACGCCGGCCGACATGATGGAGATGACTCGGCGCGAGAACATGCTCATCTACATGCCGCACCCGCGCGCCAAGGGATCGACCGGCTATCCGGACGCCATCAAGGACACCGACCACTTCCGCGATCCCAACTATCGAGGCATCGGTTTCCGCTGGGGCATGGGCATCGACGGATCCGAGATTCGGCTGAGCCAATATCGCTGCCTCGAGCTGCTCGACGAGATGAACAACTGGGTCGCGGATCTGCCGACGCCGCCGAAGTTCATCCAGGCGATTGCCGAGACGCGATCGGACATCGGGGCTCGCGGCAAGCCGCCCATCGACGACACCTACGGCATGTCGCCCGTCAACTACGTGAAGATCGATCGGGTTCCCTCGGTCGGCGACATGAGCTCGATCGTCAACGCCATGCGCCGGGGCGACTATTTCGTGACGTCCGGCGAAGTGTTGATCCCGTCATATGCCGTGCAGGGCACCGGCAATCGCCGCACGATCGTGGCCGACGTCGAATGGACCTTCCCGCTCGACTTCGTCGAGGTGGTCTGGGGTGACGGCACGAAGACGGATCGCCAGATCGTCTCGACGACCGATCTCCCGGCGTTCGGAACCAAGCACTTCGAGATCCCGTTCGACGCGACTGGCAAGAAATGGGTTCGCTTCGCGGCGTGGGACACGGCCGGCAACGGCGCACTCGTGCAGCCGATCAAGCTCGACACCTCCGCGGTCGCCGGCGAATGATCGGCGGCGGCCGCGAGGGCATTGGGCCACCTTCAGGAGCGGATGATGGAGCAACTCATCGCGCGGCTTCTCGATCGGTTCGAAGCGGGCGCCCTGTCACGCCGGCAGTTCGTGCAGTCGATGACGTCGGTCGCCGCCGCATTCGCCGCCGGGCAGGGGAGCGCGCCGCCATCCGGCTTTCGTGCCGTCGCGCTCGATCACCTGTCCTATCAAGTGCAGGACTATCGCGTCACGCGTGACTTCTACGCGGACCTGCTCGGCATGCGCGTGTCGAACGACGACGGTCGTCAGTGCTATCTGCACTTCGACGAGCGGTCGCGGCTCATCGCGCGCAACCATCGCGGACAACCATCGTCGGACGGGAGTCGTCCGCAGGCGGTCATCGACCACGTGTCGTACTGGCTGGCCGACTGGAATACGGACGTCGTCGAGGCGGCGCTTCGCCGCCGTGGGCTCACGCCGCGTCTCGATCTGGCCGATGGCCATGGCTACGTGAGCTTTAACGTGCGCGATCTGGACGGATTCACGCTTCAACTCGCCGGGATGGCCCGTCCCGGCGATCGGTACTACGACGCCCCAGGGCGCTGACGATCCCTTCACGCCGCGGCCGGCCCGGTCGCGTTTCTGTCTTTCGGCGCGCTTCCCTTGCTGGACGTCGCACGGGAACGTCGCGGCCTCGCGACGACATGAGATGCGCGACAAGTTGCGACATCGACACATGCGCTGCGCACCTATACTCCGCGCGTTTTCATCGCCTTTTGGAGGTCTCCATGCGCACGCGCATCGTTCGACCGTTCGCACTCGGGCTCGCGCTCTTCGCAACGGTCATGACCGGAGCGGCGCGCCTGCACGCTCAGGTCACGACCGCCACGCTCCTCGGACACGTTCACGACATCTCGGAGGCCGTGCTCCCGGGCGCGGTCGTCGTCGCCAAACAGGAAGCGACGGGCGTCGAGCGCCAGACCGTCACCAACGAACGCGGGGAATTCGTCATGACGGCGCTGCCGACCGGACCGTACTCGATCACGATCGAGATGCCTGGCTTCAAGACGTACACGCAGCACGGGCTCGTGCTGATGTCCGGGCAGAACGTGCAGCAGACGTTCACGCTCGAAGTCGGTGGCCAGGAACAGACGATTACCGTCGAAGGCTCGGCGCCGCTCGTCGAGACGGCCGCATCGAGCCAGTCCAACTCGCTCGGCACGCAGGAGGTCCGCGAGCTGCCGATCAGCCGACGCAACATCACGAACCTGCTGGGCGTGGTCCCCGGCGTCACGGCGAGCACCAGCGGCACCGTGCAGATGAACGGCGTGGCGGGCGGCGGCACGGGTGTGACCGTCGACGGCACGGACGCCAACTCGAATCCCGAGACGCGATCGCTGTCCCAGTACGGGAGCCAGAATCAGATCTCGGTCATGAGCCTCGACGCCATCGCCGAAGTCCAGGTGATCAAGGGCGTGCTGCCCGCGGAATACGGCGGCGTGGCGGGCGGCCAGGTGAATCTCATCAGCCGATCCGGCACGAACCGCTACGCGGGGTCGGCATTCTACAATCTGCAGGATCAAACGCTCAATGCGCGCCCGTTCTTCACGACCGGTCCGCGGCCAACCGGCACGTTCAATCAGTACGGCGGCACGTTCGGCGGTCCGATCCGGCAGAACCGCATCTTCTTCTTCACGACGTACGAAGGCTACCGCGAGCGGGCCGGCGTGCCACTCAGCGGCACGGTGCCCACGCAGGCGACGCGCGAAGCGCTCCTGGCCGCGCTGCCGTTTCCCGAGACGGCCATCGCGCTCAACACGCTGCCCGAGCCCACAGAACCCGTCGTCTCCTCATCAGGCGTCGTCGACACGCGCGTCGGCCGGTATCGCGGACTCGGCACGCGCCGCCGGTCGGAGGATCACGTGCTGCTCAAGGGCGACGTCTCGCTGTCGAACAGCATGCGCACGACGGTGACGTACACCCGGATGCGTCCGTGGACGCTCGATCCTCGCTTCAACGTCAACGGATCGAACGATCGCGTCTATCCGAACGACGAGGATCGCGTGGCCGCACAGTTCGTGTGGTCGGGGGCGCAGTGGGTGTCCGAGACGCGGCTCGGCTGGAATCACACGTATCTCAATCGCCTCGACCAGTTCTTCAACGTGCACGATCCCAACGACGCCGATGAGATCGGCGCGTTCGGCCGCCGTATCGGCCTCATCAACATCAGCGGACTGTTCAGTACGCCGAGCGCGGAAACCTATCAACTCACCGGCGGCGCCTGGAGCCTCGACGAGAAGATCAGCCACGCGGTCGGCCGGCACTTCTTCAAGATGGGCGTGTTGTGGGAACGCCAGACTGGCAACAAGCTCAGCCCGCAGAATCCGCAGTTCCTGTACCAGTCGCTGGCCGACGCGCTGACGAACACGCCGCAGTCGATCACGATCTCGTTCGGCGCGCCGCCCTACAAGTCGAACATCGATTCGTTCGGCGGGTTCATTCAAGACGACTGGCGCGTCGGAGGTGGCCTCGTGCTCAATCTCGGCCTGCGCTATGACTACTACGACACGATCAGCGTGACGCCCACGAGCTCGCAGCCGGCGGAGATCGTCAACCTCGCGCCGCCCACTGATCTTCGGAAGCTCGACTTCGGTCCGCAGCTCGATCCGAAGCAGCCCTACAAGCCAGACGCGCTGAACTTCAGTCCCCGTCTCGGTTTTGCGTGGACCGTGAGCGAAGACGCGGCGACGGTGCTGCGCGGCGGCGTCGGCTATCTCTACAGTCCCAACCTGCCGGCCACGGTGCGCCAGAGCGTCGGGGATCCCTACGTCGGCTTCCGCACGATCTGGAATCGTACCGAGGTCGCGGCCAAGGGGCTGAAGTGGCCGTTCTACAACGACGACGCGCGTGACATCGTCGTGGCCGACGCCGGGGGGAATCCGACCATCTTCTCGGTATTCGATCCGAATCTGTCGGCGCCGTACACGATCCAGTCGATGCTGAGTCTCGAGAAGGGACTGGGTCGTGCGATGGCCGTCGAAGTCGGCTACGTGCGAACCGACGGGCGCGACTTTCCGCTGCAGCGATCCTTTGCGCAGGCGTTCGATCGCGAGACGGGCGCGCGGCCGAACCCGGAATTGGGCGCGCCTGGCGGCTACTACGTCGATAGCAGCCAGACGATGGAGTACAACGGGCTGCAGGCGGCGCTCACGCGGCGCTTCGCCGACCGGTACGCGTTCAGCGTCAACTACACGCTCAGCAAGGGGACGGCGACGCAGGGCGGCGACCTCGCGGCCTATTACGTGGCCGACATCAGCAACACACAGGACTTCTGGGATCCGCAGGCTGACTACGGGCCCACCGACAACGACGTCCGTCATCGGCTCAATGGCACGTTCATCTACGAGCTACCTGGGTTGCACGATGGCCACGGCTGGCTCAACAGCATCGTCGGCGGTTGGCAGATCGCTGGGCTGCTCTCGGCCGAGTCGGGCAGCGTGCTGACGGTGACGCAGCCATCAGGCATCGCCAACAGCCGGCCTGACGAAGTCTCGGGTGTGCCGTTCGTCGTGTCGGACTGGAAGTCGACGTGCAACGCGCTGGGCTGTAACTACCTCAACGTGGACGCGTTCACGCGCGTGCCGGTGAGTCCGATCACGAACGCCACGCTGCGGCCGGGGACTTACAAGGTCGGCGACGCGCGCGGCCCCGGCTCGTGGCGCCTCGACACGAGCTTTTCGAAGAACTTCCAGTTGAACACCGGCACGCGGCTGCAGATCCGCGCCGATGTCTTCAACCTGCTCAACACGAAACAGTGGAACAACCCGAACACGAACATGAACTCGTCGGATTTCGGCCGAATCACCGGCGCGGGTGGCGCGCGGTCGATGCAGGTCGGCGCCCGGTTCACGTTCTAGGCACGCGGTTGGTTCCAACGGTCGTCACGTGGCTCGGCGGGACTGCGATGCCGGCGCCCGGCTGGCCGCCCGGTACGGGCGGTCACGGGCGTCGCTCGGACCGCGACCGGCCCTTGCCTCGGCAGGCAGAAAGGCCGCATGGCAGCACAGCCCCTCTACAAGAGTCTTTATCTGCAGGTGATCGTCGCGATCGCCTGCGGCATCCTCCTGGGATACGTGGCGCCCGAGCAGGGCGCGGCCATGCAGCCGCTCGGCGACGGCTTCATCAAACTCGTCAAGATGGTGATCGGGCCCGTCGTCTTCGTCACGGTTGCGCTCGGAATCGCGCACACCGGCGCCGTGCGCGATGTCGGCCGCATCGGGCTGCGCGCGCTCGTGTATTTCGAGGGCATGTCCACGCTCGCGCTCGTCATTGGCCTCGTGCTCGTGACGACGCTCGAGCCCGGCCGGCACGTCGGCATCAATCTGTCAGCGCTCGATACGCAGTCGGTGTCCGCGTACGCCGAGGCGTCGAAACAGTTGTCGGTCACCGAGTTCATCCTGAACATCGTCCCCACGACGTTCGTCGGCGCGTTCACGCAGGGGGAGATCACACAGGTTCTACTGGTGTCGATTCTCGTCGGGCTGGCGCTACTCATGCTCGGCGAGCGCGTGCGGCCGCTCGTGCACCTGCTCGATCAGGCGTCGGCCGTGTGCTTCGCCATCGTCGGTCTCATCATGCGACTGGCGCCGGTCGGCGCGTTCGGCGCGATGGCCTACACCATCGGCCGCTACGGCATCGGCACGCTGCTCTCGCTCGGCGAGCTGATGGCGGACGTGTACCTGGCGTGCCTGTTCTTCGTCTTCGTCGTGCTCGGTCTCGTCACGGCGGCAATCGGCACGAACATCTGGCGCGTGCTGGTCTACATCCGAGAGGAAATTCTGATCGTGCTCGGCACGTCCTCGTCGGAGTCCGTGCTGCCGCGCATCATGGAGAAGCTCGAGCGCTTGGGCTGCGACAAGTCGGTCGTCGGCCTCGTCGTGCCGACGGGGTACTCGTTCAATCTCGACGGCACGTCGATCTACATGTCGATGGCGGCGATGTTCGTGGCGCAGGCAAGCGGTGTCCATCTCTCGCTCGGAGCGGAATTCTCGCTCATGGCCATTCTGCTGCTCACGTCGAAGGGCGCCGCGGCGGTGACTGGCGGCGGATTCATCGTGCTCGCGGCCACGCTCGCGGCGTTCCCGTCGATCCCGATGACGGGCCTTGCGCTGCTGCTCGGCGTCGACCGCTTCATGTCCGAAGCGCGGGCGATCACGAACCTGATCGGCAACACGGTCGCCACGCTCGTCGTCGCGCGATGGGAGGGCACGCTGGACATGACACGCGTCCGCCGTGTCCTCGCCGGCGGCCGCATCGACGATGACGCCGTACGACCACCATTGTTCGTTTCGCCGACGTACAAGGAGTCCGATAAACCGTAGCCGCCCGCCCGTCTTTGCGCGAGATTCCGGATGCGGCCGGGCGGGCACGGGGGGCCCGCCCTTACATCTGTCAGGACTTCCTACCTTCGCGCGAGCCCGTCCCTTCACGATCTTCGCGCCTTCGCGTGAGACCCGCGTCCGTCCTTCGCGTCTTCGCGCGAGCGGTGAGGCTACCGCGCCGGTGCCTCGTACAACCGCAGCCGCTGCACGTTCCACGGCGGCGCGTCGGCCGCGGTGCCGGTTTGGGTGATGCGCACGAACTTCGCGTTGACTGGAGCGAACGCAACGACCGTGTCGGCGCCCGTGCCCTCGCCGTGCGCGACCGGCGCGCTCCAGGTCGAGCCGTCCGTCGACACCTGGACTTGATACGCGCGCGGATAGCCGAGCGGGCCGGTCGGACCGCCGCCGGTGCGCGGCGGCGCGCCGAGCATGGTGGTTGGCGCCGCGCCGCGGCCAGCAGTGGCCGGATCGTCGGTCGGTGCCGACTCGAACTCCAGTTCCGTGAGCCGAACCGCCTGCGGCAGCTCGACCTGCAGCCACATGCCCGCGGCCTGACGTTCGCCGGTCGACCACGGCTGGATCGTGAGCGCGTTGGGCGCGGTCGTCGCGTTGTGGCTGGCCGTGACCTTCCATGCGTTGTCGACGACGAGCTGGTGGGGCAGTGAGGCCTGGATCTCGTCGACGGTCGGGCTCGTGCGGCGAGAGGCCGTCGCCGCGCGCACGCGCGCGACGTCGGCCGGCGTGATCAGCGCGCCGGAATTGCCGAAGGCGTTGCGCACGTATGAACCGATTGCGGCGACCCAATCGTCCGGGTTCTCGCCCATCGGGATCATCACCTCGGAGTAGCGCTCGCCGTTGATTTGTCCCGTCACGCCGTGCAGCAGCACTTGAATGACGTAGTCGCGATGTCCGACGACGCGCGGCGAGCTCGCGAGCGGCGGTGCCATCGTCACGCCTGGACCAGCGCCGGCCATCGGCGTGCCGCGGCCGTCGGTGCCGTGACACGCGAAGCAGACTTCCGTGTAAATCGTCTGGCCCTTCTCGAGCACGGCGGTTTCCGCAGGCGTCAGCGTGCGGCGTCCGATCGCTTCGAGCCCGCCGCGTCCGGCCGGCGGGTTGAGGATCGTCGAGGCGACGAGCTGTACGCCCTTGGCCTGGTTTGCGGCCATCGTCGTGCGGACCGTCTCGTTCGCGTTCGGCACCTTCAGCGTGTTGAGCGTCATGAGCGCTTGGATCGAGACGTCGACGTCAGCGTCCTTCGTCATGGCCGCGTAGTCGGCGCCGAACGATTTGTCGCCGGCCTTGTAGAGCGTCTCGCTCACACGGATCGCCTGCGCGCGGATTTGCGGGTCCGCATCCTTCATGAGGTCGCGCACAAGCGCCGGCGTCGCCGCGTTGAGACCTTCGAGCGTCCAGAGCGCTTGGATGCGCGCGAGCTGATTGGTCGACGAGCGTGCGAGCTGTTCGAGCGCGGGCACGACCGACGTGTCCTGCCGCATGACGAGCAGCCGCTGCGCCGTATCGCGCCACCAGCCGTTCGGATGGCTCAGGTGCGCGACGAGCTCGGCCGGTGTCTCGTCGAGCATGCGCGGCTGCGTCGTGTCGCGTGGCATGCCCTCGTAAGTGAGCCGCCAGACGCGCCCGTGGCGGACGACCTTGTCGAGCGCGTACTGCTCGATGCGTGCGCGCAGATACGTGCCGGGGCCGGACCACTGCGATTCCTGGATGATGCCGCGGTACATATCCGTGATGTACATCGTCCCGTCGGGCGCGGTGGTGATGTCGACGGGGCGGAAGAGCGGATCGGTCGACCGGATGAACTCGGCGAGCGGATAGACGTTGTGCAGTTGCGTCAGGCCTTCGGTCTTCACCGGGTGCAGGCGTCGCACGATGCGCGCCACCGCCTCGCCGTAGAAGTAATCGCCGACGAGATCCTTCGGCAGCCGATCGCCGCGATAGACGTCGTTGCCCGTGCCGGCCGTCGCGCGCGCGAGCGACCCGTCCGGCATGCGCGTGACGTTCAGTCCGCCCTGCATGTCGGCGATGCGCACGGGCGCGCCCCAGGTGATCGAGAGATCCGGCTCGAATTGATCGGGATAGGTGAAGTTGCCGTAGACGACCGGGAACTGGAAGTAGCCGGGCATGCCGCTCGCGCCGCCCTGGAACCAGACCTTGCCGTAGTTGTCCTGCGTCGCGCCCCACTGCGCGCCGTTCGATCCGGTCGGCTCGCGCAGGATGCCGTGCGGCGTCCAGCGGACGCGGAACTGGTTGATCGTGCTGTACATCCAGTTGTCCATCGCCCAGAAGAGGCCCGCTTCCTGGTGCTCGACGTTGGCGAGCCGGCCGAAGCCGGTCGTGAACAGTTCCTTCTTGTCGGCCGCGCCGTCGCCGTCCGTGTCCGTGTACTTCCAGACTTCGTCGGCGTTGGATTCCTTGGTCAGGATGGCGTTCGGACCGAAGGGCATGACGAAGCGCGGGAACGCGAGGTGATCGACGAAGACGTGGTGCGTCTCGTAGACGCCGTCGCCGTCGCGATCCTCGTGGACCGAGATGCGGCCGACCGGCAGCATCTCGCCATCGGCGTCAGCCGTCTGCATGTAGCCGCGCAGCTCGAGGACGAACATGCGTCCGTTGCCGTCGAAGGCAATCTGCGCGGATTCCTCGATGTCGGGATCGGTCAGAACCGGTTCAATCTTGAAGCCCGGCTGCAGCCAGAATCGCTTCGCTTCGTCGGCGGGCGTCTGCGGCAGCACCGCGTCTTTCTTCGAGAAGTCGACACCGGCGTAGGCGGGATCGTCCATCTGCGGACCACCCACGTCGACGCCCTGCCGTCCGCCGCGTCCGCCTCGCCCCGCACGACCGGCCGCCGGCGCTCCCTGCCGGGCGGGCGCCGTTGCGGCCGCGCCCTGGCCATTGGCCGGCGGCGCGGAAGGCGGCGTGGTTTGCGCCAGCAGTGGAAGTCCCGCGAGCGAGACGACGGCGAGGAGGACGAGCCAGAGCTGCCGAAGGACACGGTCGGTCATGACGAACCTCGGCGACACCATAGCGGCATCAGGGGAGAGGAGACAAGCAGGGGATGGGGGACAGGACGGGATCAGGTTAGAAGTTTGAAGCCAGAAGCCAGAAGTTCAAAAAAAAAGATGACACCGCGAGGCCCCGAGCGTAGCGAGGGCGCCGAAGCGCTTCAAGAGAAGTCCGCGAAGCCCGCGACGGAGGAGCGGCGCTGAGCGGGCGAGCGGGGGTGGGGCCCCGCGAGCGCGTGAAAGAAAGATGGCCCCAGCGCACTGCAAAGAAGATGACTGCGCCACAAGACTGCGGGCGTCAAGTAATAAGATGACCGTCGCTGCGCCGATGCCGAAGAAACCGACCATCGCCACCGTGGCCCGCGAGGCGGGCGTGGCGGTCAGTACCGTGTCGCGGTTTCTCAACGGCCGCTACGTCAGCCAGGAAGTGCGCGCGCGGCTGGCCGACGTCATCGCGACGCTCGGCTACGAACGGTCGTGGACGGCGCGCAACCTCAGCCTCGGACGTCGCGGATCGATTGGCGTGGTCGTCGACTCGAGCGAGGACCCGTGGTTCGTTCACGTGCTCGCCGGCATCGAGGAAGAACTGCTGACGCGCGACGCCAGCCTAATGCTCTCGAGCCTCGAGCTGCGTGGCCAGTACGATCCGGCGCGCGTATTTGAGTGGATCCGCGGTCATCGCGTCGACGGGCTCATCGTCGTCAAGTCGCAGCGGCGCGAGCGGTCGCTCTTGCGCGCGGCCGTCGATGCGGGACTGCCGACGATTGCCGTCGCGCCCGACGAGGCGCTGACGCACGTGCCCGTGCTGCGCTGCCGCAACTACGAGGCGGGCCGCGACGTGGGCCGGTATCTCGCCGGCCTCGGACATCGTCACGTCGCGTTCGTCGGCGGGCCCGCGCATTCGATCGATTCCAAGCACCGCGGCCGCGGTCTGGCCGATGGGCTGGCGGTCGAAGGCCTGCGGCTCGCGCCGCAGGCGACGTTCGCCTGCCGGAGCTGGGAGGCCGAGGCAGGCAGCGATCTGGCGCGCGAGTTCCTCGAGCGCCCGCTCGAGGTGACCGCCGTCGTCCTGGCGAACGACGCGCTGGCGTTCGGCTTCATGCGCGTTGCGCACCAGCGTGGCGTCCGGATCCCGGAGGATTTGTCGATCGTCGGCTTCGACGGGTTGCCCGAAGGAGAACTCGTCTGGCCGGCGCTCACCTCGATGGGGCAGCCGCTACGCGAGATCGGCCGCGTCGCGTCGGCGCGGCTGTTCGAAGCAATGGCGAGTCCCGGACGGCTCGAAAAAGTCGAACTGCCAATGCAGCTCGTCGTGCGCGAGAGCGCGGGGCCGCCGCCGAACGAGACGCCGAGACGGCACCTCCGGGTCGTGTAGAGAGCCGATACATTTCGAGCGTCGAACGTCGAACTTTGAAATACGAATCGGACTCCGGGCCATGGAGCGTCATTCGAAGTTCGAAGTTCCAAGTTCGAAGTTTCCTCGCGGGCCCGGTACATATGTTGCTTTCCCATCCCGCCGGCGCGAGGCCCGTACCGGCTTCGAGTGCAAACCGCTGAGTCTTTGACGCGATCCGCGCAGTGCCGCCGGCCTCGATCGCGTGCGCTCACGAAGTTTTTGCACGCCGCCTCCGTAAATCTTTCTGTCACGCGCAGGTGCCATGACGATGTTTTCCCGTGCGCGCGGTCGTGCGTTCTGTGTGCTGGCGGCGCTCGCCACTGGTGTTGGTGTGCTCTGGACGTTCGGCTCGCCCGTCGCGGCGAAGTCGCCGGATTCAGCGCCGGCGCTCGCCATGTCGGGTACGGTCGTGAACGTGTCGTCGGTCTCGGCGCTGCAGTCGGCCGTAGCGAACGTGAAGTCGAATCAGACGATCGTCATCGCGCCTGGCACCTACAACCTGACGAGCACGCTGTGGATCAACGGCACGTTCTCGAATGTGACCGTGCGCGGCGCGACGAACAATCGCGACGACGTCGTGCTCGTGGGCAAGGGGATGGGCGTGGCGAGCGACACGGTGCCGTTCGGGATCTGGAGCGGCGGCAACGTCACGAACCTGACGATTGCCAACCTCACGATTCGCGACGTCTATCAGCATCCGATCATGCTGAACCCGGGGACGCACAAGCCGCACATCTACAACGTGCATCTCATCAATGCCGGCGAGCAGTTCATCAAGTCGAACCCCAACGGCGACGGCACGGGCGTGGAGAGCGGCATCGTCGAGTACTCGGTGCTCGAGTACACCAACACGGCGCCGAGTGATTACACCAACGGCGTGGACGTGCACGGTGGCACGGACTGGATCATCCGGAACAATCTCTTCCGCCGCATCCGCGCCCCACAGGGGCAGCTCGCCGGGCCGGCCATCCTCATGTGGCGCGGGTCGAAGAACTCGACGGCCGACGGCAACACGTTCATCGACTGCCAACGTGAGATCAGTTTCGGCCTGGCCGAGCAGACGCCGAACGATCACTCCGGCGGCATCATCCGCAACAACTTCATCTATCGCAGCCAGGGCGCCGGCGGTGACGTCGCCATCGCCGCATTCGATTCGCCGGGCACGAAGATCGTCCACAACACGATCTTCCTGAACGGCCAGTACCCGAACGCCATCGAGGCGAGGTTCCCGAATACGACGGGTGTCACGATCATCAACAACCTCGCCGACCGGGCCGCGCAGCTTCGCGACGGCGCGACGGCCGCGCAATCGGGCAACGTCTGGACCGCGGCGTCGAGCTGGTTCGTCAATCCGGCCGCCGGTGACCTGCACCTGAAGTCCACGGCCACGGCGGCAATCGACCGTGGGGTGGCCAACGGCGACGCGCCACTCGACTGGGATGGCGGGACGCGGCCGGTTGGCGGCAATCCGGACGTCGGCGCCGACGAGTACACGGGGAACAGCGCTTCGGCGGCTGACACCACTGCGCCGTCCGTCTCGGTGACCTCGCCGAAGGCTGGCGCCGTGGTCTCCGGCACCGTAGCGCTCGGTGCGTCGGCCTCGGACAACGTCGGCGTGGCGAGCGTCTGGTTCACGGTCGACAACGCGACCGTCGGTGGTGAGGATCCGTCGTCGCCGTACGGCATCAACTGGACGTCGACGAGCGTGGCCAATGGGTCGCACGTCATCCGCGCGCTCGCGCGCGACGCCGCGGGCAATGCGCGGACGTCGTCACCCGTGACGGTCACGGTGCAGAACGGAAGCTCGACGCCTCCATCGACGGTCTCGTGTACGACGCAGAAGCCGGTGTCGAACTGGGTCTGTGTCAACGGCGGCTGGCTACCACCCGATCATCCCCTCGCCATTGCGGCGGGCCTCGGCAGTCCACCGGCCGCGCCCCCGTCGACGCCGCCTCCCTCCACGCCCCCTCCCTCGACGCCACCGCCCACGACTTCCTGCACCACCGCCAAACCGGTGTCGAACTGGATTTGCGTGAACGGCGGCTGGCTGCCACCCGATCACCCGCTGGCGATTGCGGCCATGGCGGGTGGCGGAGCCAGCAGCGGCAGCACGACCCCGCCACCGTCCACGCCACCGCCGAGCCAGCCCTCGACGACGACGCTTCCAGCGTGCGTGGCTGGACTGCAGCCAGCCTCACCGGTTCGTGGATGGGTGCGCGTGAACGGCGGTTGGGTCCCGCCCGATCATCCGCTGGCGGCGCAGGCGACCTGCCAGGCGCGATAGCCTCAATCGACGCTTCGCGCGCGTCCAGTTTCATTGACGCTTCTGCGATCGCAATGATATAAGCCGCGTGGAAGCGGTTCCATATCGAGCGCGCGCTGATGGTCGTGCGGCTCCCGTCCGGTCCCCAGGGAGAGGTTCCCACCATGTCGAATCGAACTCGTCGCCGGT
>DASZOV010000064.1:0-20343 GCA_035550595.1 Vicinamibacterales bacterium | reverse complement strand
GATCATGGGCATGAAGCGCGCCGAGATCAAGGCGCGCTTCGACGAGATCGTCGAGTTCGCCGGCGTCAGCGACTTCATCGACACGCAGGTCAAGCGCTACTCGTCGGGCATGAACGCCCGCCTCGGGTTCGCCATTGCGGCGCACCTGAACCCGGACGTGATGATCATCGACGAGGTCCTGAGCGTCGGTGACGCGGCGTTCCAGGACAAGTGCGTGCAGCACATGCGGCGGATGATTGCGGCTGGCGTTCCGGTGGTCTTCGTGTCGCACAACCTCCCGGCCATCACGGAGCTGTGCACGCGCGTCATCGTGATGCGCCGCGGCGTCGTCACCTTCGACGGCGATCCAGTCGACGCCATTCACCATCACCGCACCTCGACGATGCCGACGTTCGACTGGACGGAAGACGAAAGCACCGTGTTCCGGATTCGCGGCGTCGAGATCGTGTCGGGCGACGAGTCCACCCCGGGCGTCGTGCCGTCGAACGGCGACGTCGCCATCCGCGTGCACTACCGTGCCGTCGAGCCGATCCAGGAGCCGTCGTTCGGCATCGAAATCCACAGCGCCAGCGGCGCGCACTGCTTCGGCACCAACACCGCGCGCAGCGGCGCCGTCGGGCCGGTCGAGGGCGACGGCACGATCACACTCCACCTGCCGACCCTCGCGCTCTTGCCGGGGTTCTACGTCGTGTCGGTCTACGTGCGCGGCCACGGCCGCAGCGACGCGTACGACGAGCGACGCAAGGCCTATCCGTTCTCGGTCGTCGGCGACGCGCGCGAGACGGGAACCGTGGCGCTCCAGGCTCGCTGGGAGCTGACGCCGTCGCTCACGGCGGCTGCCCACGGAGAGTGGCGCCGCGACTAGCGGCGCGATTTTCATCCACACGCGTGCGTGATGCCGCTGGCAGGCCGCGATCTCGAGTCGTCTCCGTTCGTGCTGCGCGTCATGTGGTGGCACTCGACGCGTTTGAGGCTGCCGATCGGCCGTTCACGCCTTCGCCCTCCATCTGCTCGACCGGACGACCAGCCATGAGTGACGAACGGCGGGGGATTCCGACCGACGAGATCCAGTTCGATGGCTGGTTTCTCGGCGACCCGAACGGCCGCCTCTTCTGGTGGCGCGATCATCTCTACCGTGGGCTCACCGCCTGGCGGGCGGACTTCTACGAGGGCCTCTTCGCGCGTGGCGCGATCGACACGCTCGTCGAACGGGGCTTCCTCGTCAAGACTCGACTGACCGACCTTCGACTCGACGGCTACGCCCTGGTCGTTCAGCACGACGTGCTGTCCTTCGTTGCCTATCCGTTCGCCTGGTGCGACGCCATGTTCAAGGACGCTGCGTCATTCGTCCTGGACCTCGAGCTCGAGCTGGCGCGCGAGGGCATGACGACACAGGACGCGAATCCGTTCAACATCGTGTTCGACGGGTGCCGACCGCGCTTCGTCGACTTCGCGTCGATCGTGCCGCTCGTGGACGGCCGCGAGTGGCTCGGACGCAATCAGTTCATGCAGCACTTCGTCTGGCCGCTGCAGATGATGGCCGCCGGACATGGACGGATTGCTCGGGCCCTGCTCCGCGATCCGCACCTGAGCCTCACCGCCGATGAGTATGCCCTCGTGCGGAGGGTCGGCAGCCCGTGGGCCATGGTCACAGGTCGGATGGCGTCGCTGTACGAGCGCGTGCGGACACGGGTCATGCCGAGGGCCCGCGAGCCCTATGATCACCTGGCTGTCGTCGAGGCCCTGCGCGCGTCGGTCGAGCGGATCGACATGCCTCCTCCGCCGATCGACGCGCCGAAGACCGCGCTCGCCGACCGCGATCCCTCGCCGGCCTGGTCCACACGGCAGCGATCGATCCATCGGGCCCTGACGACAGCACGTCCTCTGTCCGTGCTCTGCACGGAGGCCGCCGAACCCTGGCCGGCGGCCTGTGCCGCGGCGGCAGGCGCGCGCGTCGTCGTGCTCGATACGAACGCTGCCGCCGTCGGTGGTCTTTATGCCGTCGCGAAGGCCGAGAAGCTCGACATCCTGCCGCTCGTCATGGACATCGCCAATCCCTCGCCGGCGATGGGGCTCTGCGGCCGCGCGCTTCGGCCGGCGACGTCCCGCCTTCGATGCGACATGGTGCTCGCGCTCGACGTCATGCTCGACCTGATTTTCCGGCTCGATCTGAACTTCGAGCAGGTGGTTGCGACCTTTGCCCAGTTCGCGGACCGGTGGCTGGTCGTGGATTTCAGGGCGTGGGACGATCCGCGTGTGCGGCGCCGGAATCCCGAAGGTCGAGTGCTCTTTCCGCCGGGGCACTTCTCCTGGTACACCGAGGACAACCTGCGCGCGGTCCTCTCGAGGCAGGGCTTCGTCGTCGTCGAGGCGATGGAAGGAGACAGCGCCAGCAATCGGCTGCTGCTCTGCGAACGGCGGCAGCCGAAGGACTGACGTGCGCTGGCGATTTTCGGAGATCGCGTCGAACGGCGGCCGCCGCGGTTCGGCTAGCCGATCGTGAGACGCAGTTTGCGGCCGTGAAAGCCTTCAGCCAGCCCGCTCGGCGATCGACATTCCAATCCTCGCAGGCGGAGCATGGCCATGAAAGTCTCCGCGGAAAACCAGTCGCGGTGCGTCTGCGTGCCGTACACGCGCAGGAGGGTTGCAACTTTCCGGCGCGCCTGCGCAGCGGTCACCGGCATGTAGACGTTCGGCTGGCCGAGCCCGCCATCCCATTTGGGGATCTCGTATTCCAGCACGACGTGGTCACGAAACGTGTTCCACACGAGCTCGTTGACGACGCGGTGATCCTGATGGCGGTCGCCGCGTTCGTGGCAGAAGATGACGTCGGGTTGCCGATCTTTCAACCCCTCGGCGAACGCCTTGGCTTCTTCGTACTGCGCCGGGAGACGTCCGTCCCGAAGTTGGCCGAAGCGCAGCACGCCGCGTGACGAACGGCGGACGAGCGCAGCCATGCCGCGGCGCGTCTCGGCCTGGCGCGGGCGTTCGCCGGTCAGCACCGCCCAGTCGATGGTGATCGGGCGTTTCGCGGCCTGCAGGCACAACAACGCGCCGCCGCAGCCGATCTCGATGTCGTCGCAATGCGCACCGACGCAGAGGACGCGCAGCGGCGTGCGGGACGAGGCGTGGAGGAAGGCTAGGTCGCGCATGGCTCTTCTCGCGTCATCGGGCCGCTCGCTTCGTCCGCCCGGTGCGCCCCGATCGTGATCGGCTGGCGTGTCGTGGTGGCTTCCGCGCTGCAGTGCGCCTGGTTGTTGGGGCGGTCGCGACCGGCCGCAGCAGATGCGCACGTTCGAGGGCGCGCGCGGCATCGCGGATGGCGTCGAACCCCAGGCCAGACTGCGCGGCAATGTCGAGGAGGGATGTCTCTCCCATCGATCGGCTGAGCGTCCACAACATCGCGCGCTCGTGCGTCTTCGGCTCCCGCCCTCCGACCGACCCGTAGAGACCGCGCGCGCCCAGCCTCGGCTCGCCCTTCGGACTGAGATTCCGGTAACGGCCGTTACCCTCGATCACATCGACGATGCGCCGGCAGGCCTCGAGACTTTGCGCGAGACGCTCGGGTGTGACGAGCGTGAGGTCATCGGCCGACGAGTGGTACTCGGGATAGCCGCCGTTGACGGCGCGGGTCAGGCGGCCGACAGGCAGATCGAATCCCGGTGAACACAGTTGCCGCTCGTCGTACCCGTAGGGCTCGAACGGGATGACGCGGCCCGCCCGCGGCGGCTCGGCGAGAACGTAGCGCACGATGTCGTCGATCTCGGCGTGGCCGCTGGGCGTCTGTTTGTAGGTGAGCGCGGAAGGATCGCCGAGCAGGGCCAGCACCAGGCCGTGCCGCACGCGCGACAACCGTCGTTCGTTCCGCTGCAGCCAGCAGAGCGACCCGATCGTCCCCGGCGCGAATACGACCCGATAGGTGAAGCGTCGCGGCTCGCTCGCGAGCCAGCGCGCGAGCCAGGTCGCCACGGCCATGCCGCTCGTGTTGTCGTTGGCGAGCGACGGGTGGCAGCAGTGCGCGAAGAGCAGCACCTCGTCCCGCGTGGCGCCGCCGATGACGGCCTCGCCGTAGGTCAGCGATCCGCGGGTCAACGAGCTGTCGACGAGCACGTCGTAGGGCCCGTCGGCCAGCGCGCCGAGATCGCGATGCCGCAGGCAGAATCCCCAGGTTCGGCTGTAGTAGCTCGTCCGGTAGGGAATCCAGTCGGGGTGATCGGGAAGCGTGTGCAGGTGCGGGCGCAGGTCGTCGGCCTCGATCTTCGCTTGGACGGGCTCCGAGTAGCTGACGATGTGAAGATTGTGATCAGCGAAATCGACGAGGACGCGGCCATGGCGATCGCGAACCGAAGCGCGCCGGATGTTCCACTCGGGCGGCACCTCCCAGTCGAAGACGCGCGTGCCCGTGGGCACCTCGTGGATCGCCAGCGGGATCTCCCGCTGGATCAGGCCCAGCGTTCGGCGGACGCCGTGGCCGGTGATGCTGCGGCAGATCGGATAGAGCTCGGCGACGAAGGCATGAATCGCCCGTCCCACGCGGTCGTCGTGGCCTGGCGCGTCGCTCACCGCCGCGTCTCCCGTCCCTGCCGCTCGCGAAACTCGCGCGCGAAGCGATCGGCGTCGAAGTCCGGATATCCGGCATCGCGATCGGCGATCACGGTGGCCGCCTCGGGCCAGCGGATACCGAACGCCGGATCGTTCCAGCGGACGCCCGACGCGAGGTCGGGCGCGTAGACGTCGCTCATCTGATAGAGCACGTCCGTGTCGTCGGCGAGTGTCTGGAAGCCGTGCGCGACGCCCGGCGGAATGAACACGGCGTCGCTGTCCGATTCGTCGAGGCGCACGGCCTCGTGCCGCAGGTAGGTCGGCGAATCTGGTCGGAGATCCAGCAGGACGTCGTGGAGTCGTCCCCGTACGCAGCGGACGAGCTTGCCCTCGGCCGACGGCGGCCACTGGAAGTGCAGGCCGCGCACGGTGCCGCGCCGGACGTTGCGCGAGAGATTCGTTTGCACCATGACCGCCGGAAGCCCTTCAGCGGCGAACTCGTCCGCGGAGAACAGGCGGGCGAACGATCCGCGCACGTCGACGTGGACGTCCGTGCGGACGAGCCGTGCGCCGACGATCGAGAGGGGAGCGAACCGCATCTCACCGCCAGAAGAAGTCCTGATCGATCTGGTGCGTGCGCTGCAGATACTTGAGCTGCTTGAGACGCGTGAACGCGCGGAACTGGTACGTCTCGGGCGCCATCTCGATGCGGGTGAAGAGCTCTCGGAGCTGCCGGGCCCCGTCGCGGGCCGTGTGCCGGCACTGGAAACCCGGCAGCTCGGCGTGGATGCGATCGAACGACACGCGGTAACTGCGATTGTCGCCGCGGTTGCTGCCGATGCTGATCTCGCAGCCGGGGAACTCGGCGGCGACCAGTTCCGCGATCTCGCGGATGCGGTAGTTCTCCGTGTTCTGGCCGACGTTGAAGATCTTGCCGCGGACCGCGTCGGCGGGCGCGATGAGGCTCCGATACACCGCTTCGCACATGTCCTCGACGTGCACGACCGGGCGCCACGGACTGCCGTCGCTCGTCATCGCGATGCGATGCGTCGTCCAGGCGAGCGCAGAGAGGTCGTTGATGACGATGTCGAAGCGCATGCGGGGCGACGGGCCGTAGGCCGTGGCGTTGCGCAGGAACACCGGACAGAACGCGTCGCCCGCCATGGCGCCGACGTCCTGTTCGACCTTGACCTTGCACTCCGCGTAAGTCGTCTGCGGGTTGGGTGGCGTCCGCTCGTCCAACACGTCGCCCGACCCGGCGCCGTACACGCTGCACGACGACATGTAGACGAAGCGCTGGATGCCCGCGCGTTCGGCCGTCTTCGCCAGCGCCACCGAGCCGGCGTGGTTGATCTTCCAGGTGACGGCCGGATTGTTCTCACCGAGCGGGTCGTTCGACAGCTCGGCGAGGTGAGCGACCGCGTCGCAGCCGGCGAGATCCTCGACCGAGATGCCGCGCAGATCCTTCCGCAGCGTCAGCGGACTCCTGGCCTGGGCACGGTTGTCAGTGTAGAGCCAGCCGTCCCGGTAAAAGCCGGTGTCGAGCCCGACGACGTCCAGGCCGCGGTCGAGCAGATACGGTGCGAGGACCGACCCGACGTAACCGTCGACTCCGGTCACGAACACTTTCATCGTCCGCGTCAGATGACCCTCACAGTCGGAATCGGGACGACGAACCGGCCGCCCCAGTCACGGATGTAATTGCACTGCTCGACGATTTCCGTCTCGAGGTTCCACGGCAGGATGAGCACGTAGTCCGGCCGCGTCTCGCGCAGCCGCTCGGGAGGGAAGATCGGGATGCGCGTGCCCGGCGTGAACTTGCCGTGCTTGTACGGATTGCGATCGACCGTGTAGTCGACGAAGTCCTCGCGGATGCCGCAATAGTTGAGCAGCGTGTTGCCCTTGCCCGGCGCCCCATAACCGGCCACGGACTTCCCGGCGGCCTTCGCCGCGATCAGGAACTCGAGGAGCGCCCGCTTCGTTTCGCGGACGCGTTCCTCGAAGCCCAGGTAGCCGCGCATGGTCGTGAGGCCCGCCGCCGCTTCACGCTCGAGGAGCGCCGTCACGCGCGGCGTGACGGGGCGCGCCGTGTCGTGCTCGTGCCGGGCGTAGATGCGCAGTGACCCGCCGTGCGTCGGGAGTTCCTCGACGTCGAAGACTGTCAGGCCGTGATGCGCGAAGACGGAGCCGACGGTCGTGAGCGAGAGGTAGCTGAAGTGCTCGTGGTAGATCGTATCGAACTGATTGAACTCGATGAGCTTCAGCAGGTGCGGGAACTCCATCGTGAGGAGCCCGTCGGGCGCGAGCAGGATCGGCATGCCTCCGACGAAGTCGTTCAGGTCCGGCACGTGCGCGAGGACGTTGTTGCCGAGGAGCAGATCCGCCGGCCCGTATTCGGCGCGCACGTCGGCCGCCGTCGCCTGGCCGAAGAACCGCGTGACCGAGGGCACGCCTTTCTCGCGCGCCACCGCGGCGACGTTGGCGGCCGGTTCGATGCCGAGCACGGTCACGCCGGCTGCGACGAAATGCTGCAGCAGGTATCCGTCGTTGCTCGCGATCTCGACGACCCGCTTGCCCGGACCGATCGCGTAGCGATCCATCATGAGGCGGCAGTAGCGCCGCGCGTGCTCGACCCAACTGTCCGAATAGGACGAGAAGTAAGCGTACTCGCTGAAGATGTCGCCGGGGGCGACGAACTCTTCGAGCTGGACGAGGAAGCACTGCCCGCAGACGTAGACGTGCAGCGGGTAGAACGGCTCCATCCGCGCCAGCGCCTCGGCCGGGAGGAAGCTCTCGCACAACGGCGAGACGCCTAAATCGACGAAGGTCTGGGTGAGCGGGCGCGCGCAGAAGCGGCACGCCGGCCGGGAGCCCGCGTCTTCGGGAGGCGCGGCGTCGGGCTGAGAGGGAGGTGGCGTCGACGGGCTCACGGCGTGGCGTCCAGATCTATCACAACCCCTCGCGCGCCGCGGGCGCGCGATTTCACGGTCTGGCACGCGGTTCGGTCGAGCGCGCCCTCCATGCATCGCGTGGGCGCCGTCTCATGCTACGCTTCGCTCCACGGCCGCGCGCCACACAGGCCGCCTCACGGACGGGACACCGATCGTCGGTCGCCGTTGTCTCTTGAGTACGATGCCGCGCCGCCATCCCGATCTCTGCTCGGAAACCGTGCCCCGGCTCCCGATCGATGCCGGCCTGCCGCGGTTCGAGACCGGCGGCGTCGATCCTGACGGCGGTCCCGGTCCGCTCGTCAGCGTGGTGACGCCGTTCTACAACACCGCCGCCTACCTCGGCGAGTGCATCGAACGTGTGCTCGCCCAGTCGTACACGAACTTCGAATACATCCTGCTCGACAACCAGAGCACGGACAACGGGCGGGCCATTGCCGAAGGATACGCGGCGCGCGACCGAAGGATCCGCGTCCACACGACGGATCGCTTCCTGCCGCAGATCGAGAACTACAATGCCGCGCTCCGGCTGATCTCGCCGGCCAGCCGCTTCGTGAAAATCGCGCAGGCCGACGACGTGCTGTTCCCGGAGTGCCTCGATCAGATGGTGCGCGTCGCCGCCGCGCACCCGCGCGTCGGCGTCGTCAGCGCGTTCATGTTGCGCGCGCTCAAAGTGCGGTTCGATCACTACGATTTCGCCGATAACGTCGTGCCCGGCCGCGCTGTCATCCGCGCCAGGCTGCTGTACGATCGTAACTACTTCGGATCGCCCACGACCGTGCTCCTGCGCGCCGATCTGGTGCGCGGACGGGATCCGTTCTTCGAGCCGGGGGACATGCACGCCGACACCTGGGCCTGCCTCGACATCCTGATGGAGTGGGACTTCGGTTTCGTGTCGCAGGTCCTCACGCTCGAGCGCATTCGCCCCGAGTCGATCACCGGGCATCTTGACGAGATCGATCCCGGCTGGACGCTCATCGGACACGTCGTCGGCGTCCGGCGGTACGGGCCGCAGGTGCTCACGCCCGCCGAAATGGCCGCGTGCTGGAAGACGACCGAACGCGAGTACCTCAAGGGACTTGCGGCGGCTCTCGTCCGTCCGCACCGGAAAGCGGTGTGGGCCCATCACGAGGAGCGCTGGAACGCCGTCGGCTACCGTCCGCCCCGCCTTCGGCTCGCCGTGTACATGCTCGGCTCGCTGCTGGCGGTGCTCGTCAGCCCGCGCCGGCTCGTCGCCGCACTGAGAAACCGCATGCGCCCGGCGCGTCCCGTCGACGAGGCGCTCGGCGCAGCCGAGCCGCGCTGACTGGCGTCGAGAACAGACGAGACCCCGTCATGCCAGATCCTGCGATGCACGACACGGACGGCACCGGCCTTCCGGATACCGGCGCTCTCGACCCGCGCGAGCGGCGCGCCGTCGCGATCCAGCGATGGCGGTGGCAATGGCGCGAGCGCCTGCAATTCGACGCGCCCGTGATTCAGGCGTCCCTGGGCGCGGCCGGGCTGGCCGCTGGGTCGATCCTCCGGATGAGCGGCCGCGGCGCGAAGGCGCTCCGCCTAGAGAGTGCCTTGCACCGCGCCGCCCTGGCCGGCTTCGTCGACCGCGTGGTCGAGCGGCGCATCGCGCGCATGCGGGTGCGGCCGGAGCGCGAGCTCCAGCGGCACGCCGAGACCGTCACTCCAGTGCCGGCGACGCGCGTGTTCTTCGAGGATCCCGGCCGGCTGCTCGGCAAGCGCGTGCTCGTCCTGAAGTCGCCCGGCGGCGCGGAGAAGGGCGTCATCGTCGTCGACTACTTCTTCGTCTTTCCCCTGCTGGCGCGGTTCTTCGACATCGACCGCATCGCGAGCCGCTACCACATCGTCCTCGAGCCGAGCTGGTCGGGCTACTGCGAACCCGACGTCCTCTGCCTGATGGATCGCCCGTTCCCGCTGTTCGTCCAGGCGTACGAACCCCGCGACGTCGCCCTGCTCGAACGCCTCGACTCGAATCTCATCCCAGTGCCGACCTCCGCGAACTGGTGGATCGATCACCGCGTGTTCCGGCCGATCGACGGCGCGGTGCGCGACGCCGACGCGCTGTTCCTGGCGGCCTGGGCCGGGTACAAACGACACGACGGCTTCCTCCACGCGCTGGCGACGCTCCGGCGCCGCGGCGAGCGGCTGAAAGCGATCCTCGTCGGCTATGACGGCGACTGGCGGCGCGCTGACATCGAGCGCCTGATCCGGTACCACGGCGTGGCCGACCAGGTGGAGATCTTCGAGCGCGTACCGCCATCGGAGGTCAATCGACAGCTCAACCGCGTGAAAGTCAATGTGCTGTGGTCGCGCCGCGAGGGCGTCAATCGCGCGATCATCGAGGGCATGTGCGCCGGCGTACCGGCGCTGCTGCGTGAAGGCTTCAATTACGGATATCACTACCCGTACATCAACGACCAGACGGGCGGTTTCGCGTCGGAGCGCTCGCTGCCCGACCGGCTCCTGGAGTTCGTCCGCAGCCAGCGCGCGCGCGATCCTCGCGCTTGGGTGCTCGATCACATGAGCCCGCAGCGCGCGACGGCCGTGATCGACGAGAGCATCGGCGCGTACGCGCGAGCGCACGGCGAGCCGTGGACCGAGGGCCGGATCGCCGTCAAGGTCACGTCACTCAACGCGATGGCGTACTGGGACGAAGACGACCGCGAACGCTTCGCGCCCGACTACGCATTTCTGCGGTCGACGCTCCGCACGTCCTGACGGCACGCGGTGGCCCGCATTCTTCGTTCATGCCGACCATGTCCGTGAGATCCGATCCCGCCGAATCGCTCCGCGGCCGGCGCACGCTCGTGACCGGCGCCAGCGGTTTCATCGGCGCGCATCTATGCCGCCGGTTGTCCCTGGCCGGCGCGAAAGTCGCCGGCATATCCCGAACCGCGCGGACATCGCCGACGATGCAGTGGCTTCAGGGCGACGTGAGCGACATCGAATTCGTGCGCCGGACGTTTCGGGAAACGGCGCCCGAGATCGTGTTCCACCTCGCCAGCCACGTTCAGGGGGCGCCGGGGCTCGAGCAGGTGCTGCCGACGTTCCACGCCAACCTCGTGACGACGGTCAATCTGCTGATAGCGGCGGCCGAGTGCGGCTGCCAGCGTCTGGTGCTGGCCGGGTCGATGACCGAGCCGGACCTCGAGCGGGGCGATCGGTTTCCCGTGGCGCCCTATGCGGCGGCCAAATGGGCGAGCAGCGGATATGCCCGCATGTTCCATGCGCTCTATGGCGTGCCGATCGTCCTGGCGCGCGTGTTCATGGTCTACGGTCCCGCCCAGCGCGATCGGAGCAAACTCATCCCGTATGTGATCGAGTCGCTCGTTCGCGGCGAATCGCCGCGCGTGTCGAGCGGCACCCGGCTCGTGGACTGGATCTACGTCTCCGACGTCGTCGACGGGCTCGTCGCCATGGCCGTCGCACCAGGGATCGAGGGGAGCACGGTGGATATCGGGTCAGGGCAGCTCACGTCCATCCGCGGCATCGTGGAGGACCTGACGCGGCTCATGAACGCCGGCCTCGAGCCGGCATTCGGCGCGCGGGCCGAACGTCCCATGGAATCAGAGCGCGCGGCGGATGCCGACGCCGCGTTTCGCGCGATCGGCTGGCGTGCGGCCGTGCCGCTCGACGAGGGCCTCCGGCGGACGATTGCCTGGTACCGCGAGCATCTCGACGGGACCGCCTGATCGCCCTCGATCGCTCCATCCGACGCGCCGGACGGCGCGTCGGCCGCGCACTTAAATGCGCTCGGCGAACTCGAATTCGAGCCGGTGGAAGTAGGCCCACCCGATACCCAACAGGACGAGCGACAGGCCAGCGGCCCAGGCGAACGCGAGGTCCGGCGGACGGTTCAGCAGGAGGACATTGCGGTACGCGTCGATGATGGGCGTGATCGGGTTGAACTTGAGCACGGCGCCGAGGCGGCCGCTCACATTCTGCACGGGGTAGACGACCGAGCTCGCGAACATCCAGATCGTGATGGCGATCTCGAACAGGTACTTCACGTCGCGATAGAACAGGTTCGCCATCGACAGGAGCAACGCGAGGGCCGTGGTGAAGACGATGTGCACGAGCAGCACAAGGGGGAACCACAGCACGTTCATGCCGAGCGGCACGTGGTACCAGATCATCAGCCCGGCGAGGACGACGCCGCCGACGGCGAAGTCCACGAGGCAGACGAGCACCGCCGAGAACGGAAAGATCTCACGCGGGAAGTAGATCTTCGACACGAGGTTGGCGTTGCTCGTGAGCGAGACCACCGAGAACCGCAGCGCCGAGGCGAGGAAGTTCCACACCCACAGGCCGGAGAACGCGAACACCACGTAGGGGACCGGCGTCTCGACGTGCGCGACGCGGGTGAAGACGACGTAGAACACGGCCGTGTTCACGATGGGCATGAAAATCGCCCATCCGAACCCCATGACCGTTTCCTGGTAGCGCAACAGCAGATCGCGCCATGTCATCTGAAAGAGCAGCTCACGATAGGTGATCTGCTCCGCGAACATTTCCCGGCAGTCCAACAGCAAAGCACGCACGATATGTCTTCAGCCTTTCAGGTCGGCCAGCGCCTGACGAACGTCTGCGGCCGACGGGGATGTGGAATCGAGCGCCAGCGAACGTTCGAACGCGGCGCGGGCCTTCGTGGCGTCGCCGGTGAGGGCGTAGGCCAGGCCGAGGTGATAGTGATAGCTGGCGGTCTTCGGGCTCGCATCGACCGACTGCTGCAACGGCGGTACGGCGAGCGCGCCCAATCCTTTCTTGTAATAGATCCAGCCGAGCGTATCGTTCACTTCGGGCGACTGGGGGAGCGCCGCCTTGGCCGTCTGCGCGAGCTGCAGCGCCAGATCGAGATTACCGCCGTGCTCCGCGTAGATCCACGCCAGGTTGTTCGCGGCGACCGCCGCGTGCGAATCGGTCTGGAGCACCTGCTCGTAGGTCGCGCGCGCGTCGCTGGTCCGATGCTGCATGTCGAGCAGCACGCCCACGATCGTTCGCGCGGAGACCGACTTCGGCTGCTTGTCCGCGATCTGCTGGTACTGCCGGATCGCGTCGTCCGTTCGGCCGCTGGAGAGGTAGAGCTGGCCGAGCGTGGCATATGCGTCGAGCGCGTTCGGATCGGCGTCGACCGCCTGCCGCAGCAGGCGCTCGGCCACGGTCGGCGATCCGGCCTGCGCGTACGTCCGTCCGGCGATGGTCAGGACCGCCGCGTTGTGCGGGTCGGCTGCCACGGCACTGTCGACGCGCGCCGTCGCCGCGCGCGGCTGCTTGTCCTGTAGGTCCATGGCGACCAGGCTCGCGAGCGCGGTGCTATTGCTCTTGTCGTGAGCGAGCGCCGCGGCAAATGCCGCGCGGGCGGCCGCGCGGTTGCCGCGGCGAAGCTGAAGGTCGCCAATGCCGTTCTGGACGGCGGCCGAGTCCGGATAGGCTCGCGCCAGTGCCGTCAGCACCGGCACGGCTTTCGCGGCTTCGCCTGCGGCGAGATAGATTCGCGCGCTCAGGAGCTGCACGTCAGGGCTGTCAGGCATTTTCTTCGCCGCGCTCTCGATGAGCTGTTCGGCCTGTGACAGTCGTCCCGCACGCAGGTCGAGCCGCGACAGCTCCATCTCGGCAGCGCCCATGCGCGGGTCGAGGCGAAGCGCGTCGTTGAACGCCGTCATCGCGTCCGCGTCGTTTTGATGCGCGGCATTGGCGAGGCCCAGCACGAACTTGACTTTCGCCGATTGCGGATTGGCTTGCGACGCCTGCTGAGCCGCCGTCAGCGCCTCGTCGAGGCGGCCGGTCCTCAGCAGAATCTGGGATCGGGCCACGAGCGCGTCCGCGTTCTTCGGATCGGCGGAAAGAACCTTGTCGATCCGCGTCGCCGCCGCCGCGGTGTCGCCGGCGTCGAACTCGAGCGAGGCGAGCCGCAGTTCGACCGGCATGGAACTCGTGCCCGACGCCTCGGTTTCGAGCGAGGTCAGCAGCTTGCGGGCGTCATCGGGCCGCCGCGCGGCGACGTAGTAGTCGGCGAGCGCGAGCTTGCCGGCCTGGTCGGGCGCGGCATCGGCGACGACCTTCAGATAGGGTTCGGCGTCGGCCTCCCGCCGCGTGCCCATGTAGAGATACCCGAGCGCGCGGTTGGCGAGCAGGCTGTGCGGATCGATCGCGACCGCGGCCTTCAGCGCCGCCTCGGCCTCGGCGAGATGACTCGTCGCCAGATAGAAGTTGGCGATGGCCAGGTGGGCGGGAATGGACTTGGGATCGAGTTCGAGCGCCTTCTTGAATCCCGCTTCCGCCTCGGCCGTGTTGCCCTGTACCATCTGCAGCGTGGCCAGGTTCGCGTAGCTGGCGCCGCGGTCCGGATCGTTGCTGATCGCGTCTTCCACCTCGGCGACCGCGTCGTCGAATTTTTTCAAGCCGGCGAGCGCGTTCGCACGAAGAATCTGCGCCTCGACGTTCTTCGGCTCGCGCGCGAGCACCTTGTCGGCGCGGCTCTGGGCGTCGGGAAACTGCCGCAGGATGAGCAGCATGTTGCCGGCCTTGAGCTGCGCCGTCGAGTCATTGGGCAGCAGGTCGGCCGCACGAACGTACTCGCGCGTGGCGTTCACGATGTCGCCGGCGCGCGTGTACGCGTCGGCGAGTTTCAGCCGCGCTTCGCCAAAACGCGGATCCTGCTGAACGGCGTTGCGGTACTGGATGATGGCTTCGGCGTACTTGTGCTGCGCCGCGTACGTGTCGCCGCTCTGGACGAACTCCCGCTTCGCCACGTCAGGATCTTTCGAGCAGCCGGCGGCGGCGATCGCGCCGCAAAGCGCCATCACGACCGTCCACCGTTTGACATCGGTCACGTTCATCCTCACTTTCGACGGTCGATCGCGGTCCCGGGCACGAATGTCTAGGACGGCAGGTACGCGTCCAGCGTCGGAAACAGCGCCTGCGTGAACGCCCGCGTCCGGGCCTCGGCCGCGCGCTCGCCATCGGCACTCGGCAGAATCGGGCTGATGACTCGCACCATCGCCGCGTCGGACCGGTTCAGCCGCACGCCGTCGTACACCATGAAAATCTTGCTCCAGTACTCGCTCGCGATGACCCGGCCGTGGCTCTGGTACCAGTAGAGCACCACCTGACGATCCAGTCCTTTCTCGATCACGAAGCGGTTCACGGTCAGCGGCGCGTGTCCGGCGACGGGAATTTCTGTTCGCGCCGTCGAGATGGGCTGCCAGCCCGCACCCGGGAGACAGTTGAGCGGCGAATGAATCGTGTCGCCCTGTCGCTGGCTCCTGTAGTACCCGATGTAGAGCGCCACCGCGCCCTCGGACGGTTCGGCGTAGATGCGGTTCACGTATTCGTCGACACCCAACATCTGCAGGACATCGTTCGTGAACGGCGGCGCCGCTTCGGCCCGCCATCCGCCGATGCGCTCCGGCAGCTCGGTGAGCGGCCGCCGCGTGGGCACCGGTTCGGGCTCGAGTCCACGGCGCGCGAGCGCCATGGTCGCCAGAAAACACAACACCAGGACGAGGAGGCGTCGAGTCATCACCCTATGCCGCCGCGGCCCTCGGCGTCGCCTGCGGCGGCGCGAGCCACTCAATCGTGCGGCCGACGGCGAACAGCATCGCGAAGGCCGCCACGAACACGAGCCAGCCCGAGAACGTGTGGAAGAACCCCTGCGCGGCGCGCTCGCCGAAGTACTGCGCGGCAATGCCCGTCCCCGCTACTCGTGCCGCGTTGGCCACGATGGCGATGGGGATGGTCGCGAGCGCGATGATCGTCCGCACGCCGGCGCGGTCGTCCGTGAAATAGCCGTAGACGATGCCGAGCGTCAGGAGCGACACCAGCGCGCGGATGCCGCTGCAGGCCTCGGCCACCTCGAGCGTGATGTGCGCCAGCACGATCACGTTGCCCTCGCGCAGCACCGGGATGCCCGAGAGCGACAAGGCGGCTTCTCCCGCCCGCGAGGCCAGGAGCTGCAGCGGAAAGGCAATCTGGTTGAAGATGATGGCGGGCAACGGAATCATCAACACGAGGAACGCCAGCGGAAACGTCAGCACCTTCAGGGCGGCCGTCCCGCGCAGGAACACGACCGCACCCGCCAGGACGAACAACATCGACGCTCGCCCCAGGAACAACTCGGCGCCGAGCTGTCCGGCGAGGAGCATCACCAGTCCGAAGACGACGACCGCGAGTCCCCAGACCCGTGGCGCGTCGGGTGTCATGGCCAGACGGCGCCGGCGTTCCCAGACGAAGAAGGCGGCCAGCGGCACGATCAGGATGCCGTGCGAATAGTTGTCGTCGTGCAGCCAGTCATGGACGAGTTTCGTGATGACCGGCCAGTACAGGGCGACGCCGGTTCCGACCGCCATGACTGCACCGATGCGCATCGCCAGCCCACGTGACATGCCTTGCCACACCATAGCAAACGGCTGGCCCAGACCGTAGGAAGATGGGTCTGACGAACAAGTCGTTTGTTCCCATTAGCTTAGGCCGTAAGTGTCGCGCTGTGCATCAACAAACGTCATCTGTTGGGAAGACTAAAATCCGTGGACGTCTGCGGTTCAGGCGCCCTTTGGCGGGCGACCGAGAGAATGCGTGACGACGGGGAAGACGAGAAGAGAAACTGGGAAGAAAAAGAAAAGGGCGGCCTGGGGAGGAGCCGCCCTTTTCGGTCGAGACCGGAGAAGAACGCTAGTTCTGGTTCCGGCGCGCGCGGTTGCGCAGCCGGCGCCGCGTCGCTGTGGCCAGGCCCATCAGGCCGGTTCCGAGCAGCACGAGTGTCGTCGGCTCGGGCACCGGGTTGAACGGCGTCGACGTGAGAATGGCGTAGAGGTCACCCGAGTTGTTCTGGTTCTCCGGCGACTCGAACGCGTTGTTGAACGTCACGCCACCGTCGGTCGAGAAGCCGAGGAGCGAGAAGTAATACGTGTCCAGACCCGACGTGATGACCGCGTTCAGCACCGGTGAAACCGTCACGAAGTCATCGCAGGCGCCACCCGGCTGATTCGACGGGCCGCCATCTTCGCAGACGCCGTCGTTCGGCGTCTCGTTGTGGTTGAAGAGCAGCGACGTCGTGAAGTTGTGCGGGGAACCATTCGTGTGGAACGACAGGTCATAGACGACCGACGTGATGGCCGCTTCGACGACGACGTTCAGGTGCGTGAACGTGCCCAGGTCGAACGGCTGATTCAGCGCGTCGGGCGACGGAAACGTGTAGGACGTGTTGACCGGATCGAACGTGTAGCCGCTCGTCGGAGTCGTCGTGCCGTAGCCAAAGTATCCGGCGATGCCGTTATCGGGAATCCCGCAGCCGTCCTCGCCGCCCAGATAGGCGCCCAAATACTGGTCGCCGTTCCACGACACCGAGTCGGTCTGGCTGCCGTTGCTATTGTCGATGTCCACGCACACGCCATGGCCGTTGCCAGGCGTGGGGTTCGACCAGCCGCCGCCAATGCTGGAAATCGTGACAGGCGAAGCCCATGCCGTGGTCGCCATGGCCAGGAGCCCGAGGGTGAATGAAAATCGCTTCAACATGTTGGTTGCCAGCCTTCTCCGCGTCTCTAGAAGATGTTCGAGGCGCCCGATGGCGCTCTCGTCGGTCCTCCTATGAGCAATTTGGGGGCCAGCGCCGTCCAAGGGGTGCCGTCGCGCTGTAAGCTCAACCCACATGGATGTTTACCGCCACCAGTGGCTTGGAGACATCCATCATCGATGGCCGGTCGCCAGCGTCGAACAGCAGAAAGAAGTCTGCCTGGAGGAAGACGCATTGATTTCCGGTCAACGCCGCACCGTTCGGAGCCATCGTTCGAGCACCCAGGCCGCCCACAGGGCATAGCCCTCATCACGCGTTCCGGCCCGATGGTCGTCGAAGCGGCGTGTCAGGTCGTTCACGTCCACGGCTGCGCCAATCGCATTCCCGCCCCCGAGCACGTCGTCGCGGAAGATCGCGGCGTGCGCGCCCGCGATCCAGGCCCCGACCGGCGCGTGGAACCCGCGCTTGGGGAGCCGCCACAGACCCGTCGGCAGCCGCCGCCGTGCCAGCATGCGCAGGAGCCGCTTGCTCTCGCGCCACGTCTGCTTGCGCGCAGACGGGATCCGGAACGCCAGCTCGACGAGGCGGCGGTCGAGCAGCGGACACCGCACCTCGAGGCCGTGCGCCATGCTCATCCGGTCGACCTTCACGAGCGGGTCGTTCGGCAGGTAGATCTTCAGGTCCGCGTATTCGGCTTGTTGCACCGGATCGCCGGCCGGTCCGCGCCGATAGGCCGCGGTGACCGCCTCGTAGATCGGATGGCCGTCGAGCCCCACGTCGCCACCGAGGCCGAGCAGACGCCGCGTATCGCGAGGTTTGAGGAACGTCAGATCGGCGTAGTAGGCCGACGCCGCGTCGCCGGCGAGATTCTCGAGCAGCGTCCCGGCGCGAAGCGGCTTCGGTAGTTTCGGCGACCGCGGCCACCGCGCGCCCAAGCCGCCGGCCCATCGGCTGAGCGGGCCGGGTAGCAACCGCCGCGCCGCGCCTTCCATCGCATGCGGCACGTACCGGAAGTCGTACCCCGCGAAGCTCTCGTCGCCGCCGTCGCCGCTGAGCGCGACCGTGACGTGCTCGCGCGCGGCCTTCGAGACGTACCAGGTCGGAATGGCCGACGAGTCGGCCAGCGGCTCGCCGAGCCGCGACACGATCGTCGTCAGAATCTGGTCCAAATCCGGCTCGATCGTCGTCGGATAGTGATGGCTGTGAAAATGATCGGCCACGAGCGCGGCGGCGTCGAGCTCGCTGTGCTGCGCCGCCCCGAACCCGACCGACGTCGTCACGAGCCGATCGCCGAGCGCCTCGGCCATGTAGGAGACGACCAGCCCCGAGTCGATGCCGCCGCTGAGGAACGCGCCGAGCGGCACTTCACTTTCCAGCCGCGCCTGGACCGCCGCGCGAAGCGTCGTGTCGATGTCGGCGACGAGCGCATCGTCTGACCGGTCGTCCGTGTTGAACTCGGTGATGTCCCAGTACGATCGGGTTTCGACGCCGGCCTTCGAGACACGCAGCCAGTGGCCGGGCTCGAGTTTCTGCACGCCGCGATAGATCGTCGCCGGCGCGAGCACGTAGCCGAGCGAGAAATAGCCTTCGAGTGCCGTCGCGTCGATCTCCGGTGACCACAGCGGCGACTGTGTGAGCGCCGGCAGTTCGCTCGCGAAATGAAAAACGCCCGCGGCGGTCGTATAGAAGAACGGCTTCTTGCCGAGCCGATCGCGCGCCGCGAACAGCTCGCGTCGTCGTCCATCGAAGATCGCGAACGCGAACATCCCCTCCAGCCGATCGACGATGGCCGCGCCGAATTCCTCGTAGCCGTGCAGGATGACTTCCGTGTCGCACGACGTTCGGAACCGATGGCCCTTGGCTTCGAGGATCGGCCGGAGATCGTGATGGTTGTAGATTTCGCCGTTGAAGACGATCCAGCACGATTCGTCTTCGTTCGCCATCGGCTGATGGCCGCGCGCGATGTCGATGATGGCCAGACGACGATGGCCGAGCACGGCCCGTTCGTGTTCGAAGAACCCGTCCCCATCCGGACCGCGATGCGCGATCGCGCCGTTCATCGCCTCGACGATGGCGCGGGCGCCGGGCGGAAGGGGGGCATCCGCGTTGAAGAGACCCGAGATGCCGCACATCGTTCAGGCCGTCCTCTCGTAGATGCGCCGGTAAGCCGCGACCATGCGATCGAGCGTGAACGCCGACTCGACGCGCTGGCGCGCGGCCGCACCGAGCGCACGGCGTCGCGATGCGTCGGAGGCGAGCGCGGTCAGCGCGCCGGTGAGCGCGGGAACGTCGCGCGGCGGCACCAGCACGCCCGACGTCTCGTCGACGACCTCCGGCGTGCCGCCCACGCGCGTGGCGACGACCGGCAGTCCCGCCGCCATGGCCTCGAGGATCGTGAGCGAGATGCCTTCACTCACCGACGAGTTGACGTACACGTCCATGCCCGCGAGCCATCGTCGTGCGTCGTCTCGGCGCCCGAGGAAGCGAACGTGGTCGCCGACGCCGAGTTCGGCCGCGCGCCGTTCGAGCGCGCCTCGTTCCGGACCATCGCCGATGACGACCACGAGGATGGACGCACCATCGCCGGCGCGCGCCTGCGCAGCAGCCTCGATGAGCGCTTCGAGATGTTTGACCGGATCGAGCCGCGCGATGGTCCCGACGACGAGCGTGTGCACGTCGACGCCGAGGTCATGGCGAACGCTCTCCCGCTCGGCATCCGAGGGCAGCGGTCCGATATCGATGCCGTTGTGAATGACGCCCATCGCGCGCGCCGGAAAGCCTTCGGCCAGGAGATGTGTTCGCAGATCCGCCGACACCGCGAACGCGTCGGTGGCCATGCGTGCGATCACGAAGTTCGCGATCCGGCGCTTCGCCGACGGCGGTGCGTCGGACACACGGCCGTGTTCGGTGAAGACGAGGTGCATCGCCGGTCGCCGAACTCGCGCGATCGCGCTGTAGACATACGGTGAATAGTGATGCGCGTGCATCGTCGTGGCCCCGTGCCGCGCCGCCGCTCGCGCGATTGCGGTGCCGAGCGATGGGTGGAATCCCGGCCGCCGGCCGAGCACGGTGACGCCGACGCCCAGCCGTTCCACCTCATGGGCCCACGCACCCGGTTCGTCCAGGCAGCACACCGCCATCGGGATGTCCGCGTGCAGGCGCGTGACGAGGTCGATGACGAGCCGTTCCGTCCCGCCGGGATTCAGGCTGAGCACGACCTGGAGGACGCGCGGCCGCCGGTCAGATCCAGCCACGCCAGCGATAGTACAGGAGCGCCAGCCGTTCGTAGCAGGCGTCGCGGCTCACCATGAGCGCGGACCATGACGG
>DASZOV010000063.1:0-28826 GCA_035550595.1 Vicinamibacterales bacterium | reverse complement strand
GACCGGGATCATGCCGAGCTGCGGGTTGCGCTGCATCTCGCGCGCGACGAGCACGCCGGCGTCGCCCGCGCCCACGATCAGCACGCGCCGCGTGCGGTGACCGTTCGCGCGCTGCAGCGCGAGCGCCCGCGCCTTGTTCTCGCCGAGAAGCCGAATCGAGAGGCGAATGCCGCCGGCCAACGCGACCGTGAGCAGCCAGTCGATGAACAGCACCGACCGCGCCACGCCGCCGTTGTAGTGGCCGACGATCGTCAGGAACATCACGACGGCCAAGGTGATCGACGAGGCCGAGCTCGCGAGCAGGATGCCGAGCGCGTCGCTCACCGACGTGTAGCGCCAGACGCGACGGTACATGCCGAACAGGAAGAAGACGACCGGCTTGATGAGGAGCGCGGCGACGAGGAACTGCGGGAACTCGTGACGATAGGTTGCAAACAACCAGTCGAACCGCAGCGTGAACGCGCCGACGGCCGCGCACACGAATCCCACGACGTCGGCCGCGAGCACGTACCGGTTCCGGGTGAACGACACGATGTGTGATGAACTCACAGTCGCGCCTGAGCGGCCGATCGGTGTCGATGATCGGCGATGACGACCACGCGGGTCAGCAGAAGGGAGGGGCTGCCACGCGAACGTCAACCGTCGCGCACGGGCACGCCGGGAGCATTGTGGGGGGCATACTCTGCCCGTGTCAAGGAGTCTTGTCGCCCGCCGTCATGGCTGCAATCGCCGCCTGCCAGCCGCGTGCGAGATCCCACGCCGGCTCGAACGGCAGTTCGCGCATCAACCGCTCGCCCGACACGGCGATGTGTTCCTGCAGTTTGTCGACCATCGCCGGCGTCACGGGGAAGCGCCGGCCGATCAGGCGCGCGGCGCCGTCAGCCATCCACGCGGCGTCTTTCACGAGCGGCGCGGGGAGACGCAGACGAGGCGGCCGTTTGCCGAGCGAGGCGGCGATGGCGGCGACGATCTCGTCGACCGTGTGCGGATGGCCGTCGGTGAGGTTGTAAACGCGCGACGGCAACGCCTGAGCATTCGCCACGCGCCAGGCCGCGTCGGCCACGTCTTCCTCGAACACGACGGTCCGCCGGTTGGTGCCGGGACCCACGCCGAGGTATCGCCCGCGCGCGATCGCTCGCGCGAGCCGCGCGTAGTTCGCCTTGACGCGCGGTCCATATACCGCGGCCAGTCGCAGCACGGTCCCGCCGGGATGCGCGAGGACGAACGGCTCGGCGCGCAGCTTGGTTTCGCCGTAGAGCGAACGCGTGTGCGGCGGCGTGTCTTCGGTCGCGGTCGCGCCGGCGGGCGTCGGGCCGTAGACGTCGATCGTTCCGAAGAAGACGAAGTGCGCCGACGGTCGCGTGGCGTCCACGAGGCGACGCGTGGCGTCGACGTTCGTCCGCTCGTACTCCGTCCGGAGATCGGCGCCGGGATCGTTCACGTGCAGCTTCGCCGCCAAATGAAAGATGACGTCCGCGTCGCGTGCGAGCGTCGCGACCTCCGCATCGGTGAGGTCGTGCGTCGCGACCTGCACGTCGTCCGGGAGAAGACCTGATGGCGGCGCATGGCGGGCGAGGGCGACGATCGACGCGCCTTCGCGCGCGAGACGCCGCACGACGGCTGGTCCGACGGCGCCCGTGGCTCCGGTGACGAGACAACGCGGGCCCGTCATCGCTTCCGTCCCAACGCCATGAGCGACGTGCCGATTGGCAGATTGGCGACGCGTAGCCAGAGGGCTTCGGCGCGGAGCGCGACGTCGAATGCGACGTTCGCCGGCCACGGCGGGACGCGCAGGTCGGCATCGGACGCCTCGGTCGCGCGGCCACTCACACGCTGAACGCCGCGCACGGCCAGCGCGACGGGCAGCGGCGAGAAGTTCGTGTACGTCATCCGCTCGATCGCGAACCCCGCGCGCGTGAGTCGCGCCGCCAGCCGTTCGCGCGTGTAACGGCGTACCTCGTGCGTCAGGACCGAATGCGATCCGCGCAGCGCGTCGAGCGCCGCGACGTTGACGAGGACGAGTCCGCCGGGCGCGACGACGCGCCACATCTCCGCCAGCGCGCGCGCCTCCGTCTCGTCGTCGAGGCAGTAGAGCACGTCGAACGACGTCGCGAGATCCGCGCTGGCATCGGCGAACGGCAGCGCGGCCACCGAGGCGCGGACGACGGCGCGGCCGCGCGAGCGCGCCTGACGCAGGCCGGCCGGATGCAGCTCGACGCCGATCGCAGGTCCATATTCGGCGAGCCAGTCGAGATTGCGGCCCGTGCCCGCGCCGCAGTCGACGATGCGGCGAAGCGGACGCGCCGGGTGCGCGTCGTCGAGCAGACGGCGCGCGTGACGCCGCAGGCCGCGAAACCAGAAGTGCCGGTCTTCGGCGCGCGCGGTGGCCTCGAGCATGCGCTCCACGGCCGGCATTGTAGCGGCTCCGGTCGTGTACTCCACGGTGGTGCCGTCGCTATGTGATTGACAGGTACAGGCTTCGGTCGGTAAGCTCGCCACACTCCCTTTCCCAGTCCCTGGGAATGCCTCCAGGAGAGTGAGATGTCTACACGACGCTTCCGATTTCCGTTGATGTTCGCCGCGGTTGGTCTTGCCGCGTTCGTGGTCACCTCGTGCGGCAAGAAACAGCCGCCGGTGACTGCGCCCCCGCCGCCACCTCCGCCGGCGCCCGTCGCCGAGGCGGCTCCACCGCCTCCGCCGCCGCCACCTCCGCCCGCGCCCGTGCCACCGCCCGCGCCGACCGAGGCCGAGATCTTCCAGCGGATGTCGCTCGGGGAGCTCAACTCGCAGAAACCGCTCGAGGACGTGTTCTTCGAGTTAGACAAGTCCGACCTGAGTGATGCGGCGCGCGCGAGCCTGCAGAAGAACTCGGACTGGATGAAGAAGTGGACGTCGACCGTCGTGACGATCGAGGGCCACGCCGACTCACGCGGCACGAGCGAGTACAACCTGGCGCTCGGCGAACGCCGCGCCTCGGCCGTGCGTGACTACCTCGTCACGCTCGGCGTCCCGGCCACGCGCATGAACGTCGTGAGCATGGGCGAAGAGCAGCCGTTCTGCACGGAAGAGGCCGAAAGCTGCTGGTCACAGAACCGGCGCGCGCATTTCGTGATTACGGCGAAATAGGGACACGAGGGTTCCTGGGGTCCAGGTTCAAGGTTCCCGGGGTTCTGGTTCCGCGTTCTACGGCAACGAGGCAGGCGATTCGCCTGCCTCGTTGTGTTTTCGGGTTCCGGGTTCTGTGGGGGTTCCGGGTTCGGCGCGTGACGCTTCGCTGCGCGCGTGCCGGGTTCCGGGTTCTTCGCGCCGAATGAGGAACTTGGAACTCTGCGCAAGCGACGCGTCGAGCGGCGAACCTGGAACTATCGAGAACCTGGAACCCCCGCAGGGTGTCGGCGAGAAGAACAGGGCGCCGATCGAACCTGGAACAGAACCCCGGGAACCTCCAACCTGGAACCTGGAACTGCGCGCCCAAAGCCGGCGCGCGTTCTACTGCGCGCCTCCCATTTCGTGGGCGATGTCCCTGGCTGCTGCAGCCGGCTCCTGCGCGCGCACAATCGGCCGTCCAATTACGAGATACGAGCTGCCGGCGGCGATAGCCCCGCCTGGTGTCGCGGTCCGCTGTTGATCGTCGGCGGCGTTCGTCGCGCCGCGGATGCCGGGGGTGATGATGAGGAAGTCGTCGCCGCACGCGGCGCGAATGGCGGTCGTCTCGAGCGGGGAGGCGACGACGCCGTCGAGGCCCGATTCGCGGGCGAGCGCGGCCAGGCGCAGCACTTGATCGAGCGGCGATCGGGGGACGCCGACCGCGTGCAGTGCGGCTTCATCCAGGCTCGTGAGCACCGTCACGCCAATGACGAGAGGCCTCGGCCGTCCGCTTGCGGCGGCAGTCTCGTCGGCAGCTTCCCGCGCCGCGCGCATCATGGCTGCGCCGCCGCTCGCGTGCACGTCCACCATCCACACGCCGAGCCGCGTCGCCGCACGGACGGCGCCCGCGACCGTGTTGGGAATGTCGTGATACTTCAAGTCGAGGAAGACGCGTTCGTCTCGATCGACCAGACGACGGACCACGTCGGGGCCCGCTGACGTGAAGAGCTCCTTGCCGATCTTGTAGCCGCCCACCAGTCCGTGCAGCGTGTCAGCCAGCGCCGCGGCTCGCTCCGCGTCCGGCACGTCGAGCGCCACCAGAATCCGTTCCCACGCCGCATCCGTACTCGTTGTCTTCGTCATCCTCGATGTCTCATTCAACGTCAGATGCGCTCAGCGCCTCGTGACTTCCAACTTCTGGCTTCAAACTTCTGACTTGTCGAGCGCCAGTTCCCGGGCGGCCACGGCGGGCCGCCCCTACACGATGTGTGTCGTTTCGCGATCTTCGCGTGAGGCAGAACCCACTTCTGGCTTCTGGCTTCGAACTTCTCACTTGTCGTGAGCGACGTCGAGACTGCCGACGAGGTCCTCGATGCGCGCGATGCCGTGACGCTCGAGATACGCGTCCAGCCCGGCGACGAGTTTGCCCCAGATGAAGGGGTCCACGAAGTTGGCGGTCCCGACTTGCACGGCTGTCGCGCCGGCGATGATGAACTCGAGTGCATCCTCGACGGTCGCGATGCCGCCCATGCCGATGATCGGCAGCTTCACCGCCTGATAGCACTCCCACACCATCCGCACGGCAATCGGCCGGATGGCCGGTCCGCTCAGTCCACCCATCCCGTTGGAGAGCTTCGGACGGCGTGTCTCGACGTCGATTGCCATGGCCAGGAACGTGTTGACGAGCGAGATCGCGTCGGCGCCGGCTTCTTCCGCAGCGCGCGCGAAGGACGCGACGTCGGTGACGTTCGGCGTGAGCTTCGGGATGACGGGCAGCGGCGTCACTTTGCGGACTGCGCTGACGACGTCGTACGCGCCCGTGAGGCTGCACCCGAACTGGATGCCGCCTTCCTTGATGTTGGGGCACGAGATGTTGAGCTCGATCGCAGCGACGCCTTCCGCGTCCGAGAGCACGCGCGCCACCTCGCAGTACTCGCCGACCGTCGATCCGCAGATGTTGACGAAGACCGTCGCGCCGAGTCGCCGCAGCTCGGGCAGCCGTTCGGCGACGAAGCGGTGGACGCCGATGCCCTGAAGTCCGATCGCGTTCAACATGCCGGCGGGCGTCTCGACGATGCGCGGCGGTGGATGGCCTTCGCGTTCGGCGAGAAAGAGCCCTTTGACCGCGACGCCACCGAGCGACGACAAATCAACCGAGTCCGCGTATTCGACGCCGTATCCAAAGCAGCCCGACGCGGCGATGATCGGGTTGCGAAGCGGCAGGCTTCCGAGGCGGACGGAGAGATCCATAAGAATGCGACGTAAACTTCGAACTACAAACTTCGAACTTCGAACGGATGAAGCGCCTTCGGCGCGTCGTGTCAATTTCGAAGCGCGCTCGAGGGAACCGCCCGACGTGCGACCGCCTGCGACCGGTCAGTGCCCGGCGAGGCCGTCCCAGACGAGTGTCGCCGCGTCGAAGACCGGGCCTTCGATGCACGACCGGACGAAATGCGACGCGCCGTCCGACCGCACCGGCACGACACAACTGTAGCAGCCGCCCATGCCGCAGCCCATCACGGGTTCGAGCGAGACGGCGACCGGCACGCCGGCGCGTACGCCGAGCTCCGCGACGGCGCGCATCATCGGCGTCGGACCGCAGGCGTAGATCGTCGGCCGCGCGTTCGGCGCGCGCTCCGCGATCGCGCGGGCGAGCGGTCCGGTCACGCGTCCGGTCTCGCCGAGACTGCCGTCGTCGGTCGTGAGCTCGACGCGCGCGCCGAGATCTCGGAAAAAGTCCGCGTAATACAAGTCGCTCGCCGACCGCGCGCCATAGAACAGGGTCGTCGGCGTTCCGCGCGCGGCCAGCGATTCGGCGAGTGTGACGAACGGCGCGAGTCCGACGCCGCCGGCCACGAGCCACGCGTCGCCGGGCGGATCGACGGGAACGAACGGCCGTCCGAGCGGCCCGACGACCGACACGCGATCACCCGGCTTCGCCTCATACAAGATCGTCGTCCCCACGCCAACGCGCTTGTTGAGCAAGCTGAGGCCGCGGACGCTGCCGTCCTCGCCGCGCAGCCGTTCGAAGATCGAGAATGGCCGGCGCAGCAGCGGATCGAAGTGCGCGCTCGTGCGGACCATGACGAACTGTCCAGGTGCGGCCTCGCGGGCAATCGCCGGCGCGGCCAGGGAGATGACGTTGTAGTCAGGCGAGAGGCGGGTATTGGAAAGGACCTCTGCGACGACGTCGACGGGCATTGGAAAGAAGGATAGCAGGTGAGCTGGCGCTCGCCGGTTCCTGGTTCCGGGTTCCGGGGTTCAAGGTTCTTCAGAGCGGGGTTCCGGGTTCTTCGGGTTCCAGGTGCGCCGCGCGGCGCTTTGCGCGCGCGGGTTCCAGGGTTCCGCGTTCGGGTTCCAGGTTCCGGGTTCGCGCGCCCGTTCGAAGTTCGAAGTTCAAAGTTCGAAGTTGAATGTATTCCCCCCTATGATCCCCCTCGCGTCCCATGCGCTACTTCCGCCTTCTCACCAACGCGCTCGTCGGCGGTGTGCTCATGGCGGCGTATCTGGTCGTGCTCGTCTTTCAGCTCAACCCGCAATTGCCCGTCCTGTCGGTCACGGCCGTGCGCTGGGCGGGGGCGGTGTTCGCCTTGTACGTGCCGGCGCTCAGCGTTGGTCTCTACATCCTGCTGCTCGGACGCGATCTGTTCGCCTCGCGGCCGCTGCGGCCGGCGTGGTTGAGCGTGCGGCTGCTCGCCTGGCTGAGCGTCGTGACGCTCGGCGTGGCGGCGCTCTTGACCTGGGTCAATCTCGATGCGTTCGCGGCGGTCATGACCGACGCCGCGTCCGATCGCATGCGCGCCGGCGCGTGGACGACGACGGGCGCGACCGTCGTCGTGGCGGCGATTGCCGTGTTCCGCTACTCGTTCGGCCGGCGAGGCAGCCGTGCGGCAGGCGTGCTCCTGACGATCGTGCTCGTCGTCTCGGTCGTCGCGCCGGTCTGGCTCCGCGGATCGGGGGAGCCGTGGATTCGTCCGCCGCTCCTGCACGATCCCGAGACCGCCGCCGACGAGGCGCAGGCGATGGACGTCGTGGCCAGCGGTCGCGTGCCGCGCGTGTTCCTGCTCGCGCTCGATGCCGCATCGCTCGGCTTCATCCGCCAGCGCGTGGCCGCCGGGCGGCTGCCGAATCTCGCGCGGCTGCTCGATCGCGGCGCGACGATTGATCTCGCGACGCTTCGTCCGACCGAGCCCGAACCCATCTGGGCCGCGGTCGCGACGGGGAAGTATCCGCAGAAGAACGGCGTCCGATCGCGCGGACTGTTTCGCGTGAGCGCCGATGACGCCGATGCCGTCGACATCCTGCCCGACGACTGCTTCGCCTACGCGCTCGTCAACCAAGGCTTCGTCCGCGCCGAAGAGTTGAGCGCCGCGGCGCTCGGCGCGCGGCCGATCTGGGACATCCTCGCCGACTATGGAATCGTGTCGGGTGTGGCCGGCTGGCCGCTCACGTTTCCCGCTCGCGCGCGCGTGGGCTACGTCGTGAGCAATCGCTTCGACGACGCGGCCAGTTCGCCGCTGCGCCTGGCCGATGCCGACGCGGCGAGTCCGACGACGGCCGCCGACATCGCGCGCGGCGTGTTCGATGGGTGGCAGGCGAAGCCGTGGCGCGACGTCCTGCCGTCGCTCGCCGCCGCCGATGCCGAGCCGGTCGGGCTCGATCGCGCGCGATGGGATCGCGCGTATCACGACACGGCCGTCGCGCTCGCCCAGCAGTTCGCGCCCGAGCTCACCGCGCTCCGTTACGAGGCGCTCGACGTGTTCGGCCATCGCGGCCTGGCCGAGGCGCAGCCCGAACGGTTCGGTGAGCCGCGCCGTGCCGATCTGCATCGTTCGACGCTCGATCAGTACTACGACGCGATCGATCGCGACGTCGGCGATCTCGCCGGCGACCTCGCGCCCGGCGATCTGCTGCTCGTCGTCTCCGGCTACGGCATGGAGCCGACGCCGCTCGGCAAGCGCCTGCTCGCGCACCTCCTGGCCGAGCCGGATCTGACCGGCACGCACGAGCAAGGCCCAGACGGATTTCTCATCGCGTACGGCACGAACGTCGCCGCGGGTCAGTTTGCCCGGGGCGCGATCGTCGACGTCGCGCCGACGATCCTCTACTACATGGGCGTCGACGTCGGCCGTGACATGGACGGCTTCGCGCGCACCGATCTCTTCGTCGCGCCGTTCGTCGCGGAACATCCGGTGAAATACGTCGCGACGCACGATCGCTGACGTCCGTCGGTGGATGGTGTTATGATCCCAATGCTCTTTAACGCGGTCCCGTGAGGCCGCGAAGAGGTGACCATGCGGTTGTCCCGATCCACTCCCGCGGCGTCCCGCCGCACGCTTTTTTTAAATCTGTCGCGCTTGCAGGAGCCGTCATGCCAGTCGTGATGGACGCCGCGCGCGTCTCGCGCAGCATCACGCGCATGGCGCACGAGATCCTCGAGCGCCATCGCAGTCTCGAACCGCTGGCCTTCGTCGGCATCCGCGCGCGTGGCGTGCCGATTGCCGAGCGGCTGGCGGCCGACCTCGAATCGCTCACCGGCGTGCGCGTGCCGACCGGGTCGCTCGACATCACGCTCTACCGCGACGACCTCATGCGCCACGCCGTCGCGCCGCAGCCGGTCATCCGCCGCACCGACATCCCGTTCTCGATCGACGACCGCGTCATCGTGCTCGTCGACGACGTGCTTTACACGGGACGGACGATTCGCGCGGCGCTCGACGCGCTCATCGACTTCGGCCGGCCACGCGCCATCGAATTGGTCGCGCTCGTCGACCGCGGCCATCGCGAGCTGCCCATCCGCGCCGACTACGTCGGCAAGAACATCCCGACCTCGCAGCAGCAGAGCGTTCAGGTGCGTCTCGTCGAAATCGACGGCCGCGACGAAGTGGAGGTGGAAGGATGACGACCGCCACGGCCCTGCGCAGCCGCCACTTGCTCGGCATCACCGAGCTCGACCCCGAGGAGATCGACCTCATCCTTCAGACCGCGCTCGCGATGAAGGAAGTCGGCACGCGGCCGATCAAGAAAGTTCCGACACTCCGCGGCCGTACCGTCATCAACCTGTTCTTCGAGCCGAGCACGCGGACGCGTATGTCGTTCGAGCTCGCCGAAAAGCGCCTGAGCGCGGACACGCTCGGCATGACGACCGCGGGATCGAGCGTCGTCAAGGGCGAGACGCTCGCCGACACGGCGCGCACCATCGAAGCAATGGCGCCAGACGTCATCGTCATGCGGCACGCGTCGTCGGGCGCGCCACATCAGATCGCGAAGATCTGCCGCGCGAGCGTCGTCAACGCCGGCGACGGCATGCACGAGCACCCGACGCAGGCGCTGCTCGACGCGCTGACGATGATCGAACGGAAGGGCCGGCTGAAGGGCCTGCGCGTCGCCATCGTTGGCGACTTGGTGCATAGCCGTGTGCTGCGATCGAACGCGATTCTGCTCACGCGCATGGGCGCCGAGGTGCGCGCGTGCGGACCGGCGACGCTCCTGCCGCCCGGCATCGAATCGCTCGGCGTGAAGGTCACGACCTCGCTCGACGAGGCCATCGAGGGCGCGGACGTCGTCATGATGCTGCGTGTGCAGCACGAGCGCATGCACGGCCTCTTTCTGCCGTCGGTGCGCGAGTACTTCGCGCTCTTCGGCCTGACGGCCGCGCGACTCGAGCGCGCCGCGCCCGACGTCATTGTCATGCACCCTGGCCCGATGAATCGCGGCGTCGAGATCGCGTCCGAAGTGGCCGACGGCCCGTGGTCGGTCATCCTCGACCAAGTGGCCAACGGCGTGGCCGTGCGCATGGCCGTGCTGTATCTGCTCGCCGGCACCGACGGCGGCCACGAATGAGGAGAGTCGAAACCCCGATGGCGCTGCTCTTCAAGTCCGTTCACCTGATCGATCCGGCCGCCGGCCGTAACGGCGAGTTCGACGTACTCGTCGAGGACGGCCGCATTGCACGCGTCGACAAGAACCTGCCCGCCAATGGCGCGCGTGTCGTCGAGCTGCCGCGGTCGTTCGTCATGACGCCCGGCCTCATCGACATCCACGTCCATTTGCGCGAGCCGGGGCAGGAGCACAAAGAGACGGTTGCAACCGGCGCCGCGGCAGCCGTGGCGGGCGGGTTCACCGCCGTCGCGTGCATGCCGAACACCGAGCCGGTGAACGACTGCGCGGCGGTGACCGAGCTCATCCTGAAGCGCGCGGCCGACGCGAACCTGGCGCGCGTCTATCCGATTGGAGCCGTGTCGATCGGATCGAAGGGCGAAGCGCTGACGGAGATTGGCGACCTGCGCGCGTCGGGCTGCGTCGCGATTTCGGACGACGGGCGACCGGTGAAGACGGCGCTGCTGATGCGTCGCGCGCTCGAATACGCGTCGATGTTCAAGATGCCGGTCATCGACCACTGCGAGGATCCGTCGCTCAAGGGCGACGGCGTGGCGCACGAGGGCGCGACGTCCGGTCTGCTCGGCCTGCGGGGCATTCCCGGCGCGGCCGAGTCGGTGATGGTCGAACGCGACATCGCGCTGGCGGAGCTCACCGGCGGTCACGTCCATATCGCGCACATGAGCGCGCGCCAGTCGCTGCGCGCGGTACGTGAAGGCAAGGCGCGCGGCGTGAAGGTGACGTCCGAAGTGACGCCGCATCATTTCGTGCTGGCCGACGAGGCGCTGGCCACGGGCGACTACGATACGAACTTCAAGATGAATCCGCCGCTGCGCGAATCGGCCGATCGCGCCGCGATGATCGACGGCCTGCGCGACGGGACGATCGACGTCATCGCCACGGATCACGCGCCGCACCACGCGGATGAAAAGGCCCTCGAGTTCGATCACGCGCCGTTCGGCATCGTCGGTCTCGAGACGGCGCTGCCGCTCTGCATCGATCGGCTGGTCCACGCGGGCGTCATCAGCCTGGCCCGGCTCGTCGAGCTGCTCGCGCCGAACGCCGCGCGCGTCATCGGCGTCGAAGGCGGCACGCTCGCCGAGGGCGCGCCGGCCGACATCACGATTCTCGCGCCCGACGCGGAGGTCGTCGTCGACGCGTCGGCGTTCCGATCCAAGTCGCGCAACACGCCGTTCGACGGCTGGAAGCTGACGGGCGGCGTGGCCGCGACGCTCGTCGGCGGGCGCGTCGTCCACGTGAACGAAGCCATTCTGGGACGGCGCGACCTGTGACGCCGGCCGCCGGTCCGCGACGTCCACCATCGGTTCATTGAGGAGCATCACCGTTTCCATGACTCGCCGCGACGATCTCCGCACGCACGCCCTCGCCAACCTCCAGGAATCCGGAGCGCTCATGCTCGATGGGCACTTCGACTACGGCAACGGCTATCACGGCCGCGTGTATCTCAATCCGCACCGCATCTTCCGTCAGCCGTCGCTCATCTGGCGGCTCGCGCAGGATCTGATTGCGACGATGCCGGACGACTTGGCCGTATCGACCGAAGTCGTGGCCGGACCCGTGATGGGTGGCGCGTTGCTCGCGCACACGATGGCCGGATTGCTCGACGGCCGCCGCAGCTTGAGCACGCCGCCGACGAGCTTCGCGCCGCTGTCGGTGGACGCCGACGGATCGATGTCGCTGCGACCGTTCTACCGGTCGGTCGTCGCCGGCCGTCGCGTGCTGATTGCCGACGACGTGCGGAACACGGGCAAGACGCTCGAGCGCGCGAAGGCGGTCATCGAGGCGGCGGACGGGACGGTGGTCGGCACCGTGCAGATCTGCGATCGGCTCGAGGCCATCGTCGATCTCGGCGTGCCGAACTTCGCGCTGGCCGAGTACCGCGCGCCCGAGAACTATCCTGCCGCCGCCTGTCCGTTGTGCCAGGCGGGCGTGCCCATCGCCGAGTTCTGATCGACATGCCTCGCGGTGCGACCGTGCGGCGTTCGGCGGCCGCCGGCCGTCGGAGGCGATCGTCGCGCGGCGGTACCACGCCTGCGGCGCTGGCGGTCCTGCAGCCAGCGCTGGATCGGCTGTACGACGCGTTCAACGCACCCGATTCCGCGCGCGATCCCGTGCAGATCGTCCGCCGCTATCCGCGCGTCGACGATCGCGAAGTCGTGGCCTTCATCGCCGGCGCACTGGCGTTCGGCCGCGTCGGATCGGTGATGGCGTCGGTCGAAGCGATCTGCCGCGTCCTCGGTCCGCATCCGGCGGAGATGACGCGCCGGTTCGAGCCGTCGCGCGACGGCCGCGATCTGCGCGGGCTCGTGCACCGCTGGACGCGCGGCGACGATTTCGTCGCGCTCGTCTGGGTGCTGCGACAGCTTCTCGAGACGCACGGATCGCTCGAGCGCGCGTTCGCGGCGGGACTCGATCCGTCGGCGCCCGATGTCGGCGATGCCATCGAACGATTCTCGGCGGCCGCCCGCGCGGTGGATCTGCGTCCGGCCTATGGCCGCACGGTGCCCGAGACGCCGGGCGTGTGCTACTTCTTCACGCGGCCGTCGACCGGATCGGCGTGCAAGCGCGTCAACCTGTTCCTGCGGTGGATGTCGCGCAACGACGGCGTCGATCCCGGCGGCTGGACGCTCGTGCCACGGCGACAGCTCGTCGTGCCGCTCGACACGCACACGATTCGCGTTGGCCGATGTCTGCGGTTGACGCGCCGCGCGTCGCCGGGCTGGAAGATGGCCGCCGAGATCACCGCGGCGCTTCGCGCGCTCGATCCGGACGATCCGGTCCGCTACGATTTCGCGTTGTGCCATCTGAGCATGATGGGCGCGTGCGGCTGGCACACGCGCCGCGGCAACGCGCAGTGTCCGCTGCGTGATCACTGCCGCCCGGCGCGATGAACCTATCCCTTTCTTCCGAGGAGATGACGCGATGACGACCGATCCGCAGTACCCGATTGGGCGGTTCACGCCGCCGGCCACGTTCACCCCAGAAGTGCGCGCCGGGCTGATTGCCGACGTCGAAGCCGCGCCCGCGGCGCTCGCGGCCGTGCTTCGCGGGCTGACCGTCGATCAACTGCGGACGCCGTATCGCGAGGGCGGCTGGATGGTGAAGCAGGTCGCGCATCATCTGCCCGACAGTCACATCAACGCGTACGTCCGCTTCCGGCGGACGTTGACCGAAGACGAGCCAACCACTGTCGGCTATCGCCAGGCCAAGTGGGCCGAGCTCGCCGACGCGGAGAGCGACGACGTGCAGATGTCGGTCGATCTGCTGACGGCACTGCATCGTCGCTGGGTGATCCTGCTGCGAAGTCTCACCGCCGAACAGTTCGAGCGGCGCTTCGTGCATCCAGACCGCGGACTCATGCCGCTCGATCAGCTCCTCGCGCTGTACGCCTGGCACGGACGTCATCACGTCGCGCAGATTGCCGCGCTGCGTGAACGGGAGGGCTGGTAACGATGGTGAGCGAGTCGCGGGTGGACGACGTCCGCGTCGGTCTCATCGGCTACGGATTCGCGGGCGTCGTCTTTCACGGTCCGCTCATCGAGGCCACGCCGGGCATCCGCGTCGCGGTCGTCGTGACGTCCGATACAGGACGCGCGGAGCAGGCGCGTCACGCGCATCCTGGCGTGCGCGTCGTCGCGAGCGCGAACGAGTTGTGGGCGCGGCCCAACGACGTTGACGTCGTGGTCGTCGCGACCGCCAATCGTGCACACGTGCCGCTGGCGCGCGCGGCGATCGCGGCCGGCCTGCCGGTCGTCGTCGAGAAGCCGATGGCGGCTACGGCTGACGAAGCCCGCGCCCTCGTCGCTGAAGCCCGCGCGCGTGGCGTGCTCCTGACCGTGTTCCAGAATCGCCGCTGGGACGGCGATTTCCTCACCGTCACACGTCTGCTCGCCGAAGGACGGCTCGGCCGTCCGCTGCGGTTCGAGTCGCGCTTCGATCGCTGGCGCCTTCAGCCAAAAGGTGGCTGGCGCGATCGCGGCGGCGCGGACGAGGCCGGCGGTCTGCTGTACGACATCGGCAGTCATCTCATCGACCAGGCGCTGCAGCTCTTCGGGCCGGCCGCGCACGTCTACGCGGAGATGGACCAGCGGCGCCCCGGCGTCGAGGTCGACGACGACGTGTGCGTGGCGATCACGCATCGATCGGGTGTGCGATCGCAGTTGTACATGAGCGTCGTCAACGCGCAGCCCGGATTGCGGATGCGCGTGCTCGGCAGCGAAGCCGCGTACGTGAAGGACGGACTGGACGTGCAGGAGAACGCGCTCAAGGCCGGCGGCGTGCCGGGATCGGCCGGCTGGGGCGAGGAGCCGTCGGACCGCTGGGGCCTACTGGGCGCAGCCGACGTCGTCGATCGCGTGCGAACCGAGCCGGGCGCATATCAGCAATTTTATGAAGGACTGGTCGCCGCCCTGCGCCACGGCGCTGCGCCGCCCGTCGACCCCAACGACGCGGTTGCCGCGCTGGAAGTTATCGACGCCGCGCGGGTGTCTGCACGAGAGATACGCGTCGTTGAAGTCAGAAGTTAGAAGCCAGAATTTTTTGCTCTTCTTCGCGATCTTCGCGCCTTCGCGTGAGGCTAACTTCTAGCTTGACCCGCGTCTTTCCTCATACAGCGCGGCCGTTCGCGTGACGAGCTGGTCGACGCTGAACGACTCCAGGACGCGCGCGCGGCCGGCGGTGGCGTAGCGGGCGCGGCGTTCGGGGTCGGCGAGGAGCCGCACGATTGCGGTCGCGAGCGCGGCCTCGTCGTGCGGTGGCACGAGATCGCCCGTCTCGCTGTCGACGATGGCTTCAGGGATGCCACCGGCTCGGGTGCCGACGACCGGACGCGCGCAGGCCATGGCCTCGAGCACGGCCGAGCCCAGCCCTTCGGTGACCGAGCTCATCACGAACACGTCGAACGACTTCATCAACCCGATCGCGTCGTCGCGGAATCCGGCGAGACGCACGTGGCGCTCGAGGCCGAGTTCCTTGATCTGGCGATCGAGCGCCTCGTGCAGTTCGCCTTCGCCGACGATGAGGAAGCGTGCATCGGGCGCCTCGCGCACGACGCGCGCGGCGGCGGCGACCAGGTGCCGCTGGCCCTTGTGGGCGGCGAGCGCCGCGACGTTGCCGACGAGCGGCGCGCCGGCGGGCAGCCAGAACGCGCCGCGCGCGTCGACCGGCGGCTCCCGGTCGATGTGCGCGACGTCGACGCCGTCATGAATGACGACGACACGATCGGGCTCGATCCCGTCGCTCGCGAGAATCCCGGCGATGACACGCGACGCGGCGACGAACACGTCGACGTGCCGGTACTTCCACTTCGAGAACGCGTGGCGTTTGAGGTGGAAATCCACGCGGCGTGAGGCGACGACCAGTGGACGCCGGGGAAGCGACGTCGGCATCTGCAGCGCCATGGCGACGAGCGCGACGCCCATCGGATCGTGCGCGTGGACGACGTCCGGGTGCTGGTCGTCGAACACTCTGGCGAGCTGCCACGCGGCGTGGACGTCGAACTCGCTCCGCGGCGAGAACGGGACGAAACGCAGACCTTCGCGCGCGCGTCGCGCCAGTTCGCCGTCCTCGTGCGCGACGAGCACGGCCTCGTGGCCGGCTTCGGCCAGGCCGGTGACGGTGAGGAGGACCTGGTTCTGCCCGCCTCGCCAGGTGCGCGCCGTGTCGATGTGAACGGACCGCATGACAGGCTCGCTGGCGCGTCAGCGCGTCTGCGAGGCGATGTTCGACACCAGTTCTCTCAGCTTGGCGAACTTCAGGAACACGTAGTAGCTGTTCATCGTCGAGACGATGAAGCCGGTGAGACCATCGGCGTAGCCGCGGCGGAGCACGTAGTTGCGAAGGAACGCGGCCGGCGGGTGCAGCACGAGATCGACGACGCGCGTGCGGCGGCCTTGGTCGTACATCTCCATAGCCGCGAGTGTCGTGTAGCGATCCATCGTCTCGTGGTGCTGGCTGATGTCGCGGTACGGGCGGTGCTCGATGTCCTTCTTGAGCGTGCCGACCGGGCCGTCGGCTTCGACCGACTCATGGACGCGCCGCGGCGCCCAGCGCGCGCGATCGCGGTGGTAGAGCCGGAGTTGGTAGTCCGGATACCAGTCGGTCGTGCGGATCCACTGGCCGAGATACCAGGTCATGCGCGGGATGCGGAAGCCGGCCTCCGACGGATTGCGCGCAACGGTGGCGCGCACTTCGTCGGCGAGCGCGGGCGTGATGCGTTCGTCGGCGTCGACCGACAGGATCCACTCGTGCGCCGCGTGCTTGGCCGCGAGGTTCTTCTGCGCGGCGTAGCCCGGCCAGTCGCTCTGGACGACGTGCGCGCCAGCGGCCTGCGCGCGCTTGATGGTGTCGTCGGTGCTGCCGGCATCGATGACCACGATGTCGTCGGCCCAGGACACCGACCCGAGACACGCATCGATGTTGCGCGCTTCGTTGAGCGCGATGATTGTGACGGAGACGTTCGTCACCGGGCAGAAGATAGCATACGAGCGTTCCCGGGTTCCCGGAGGTTCCGGGTGCCAGGTTCGGATTGGTGAGCTCGGACTGCCCGCTCAGCCGACGGGGGAGACGACGAACCTAGGAACCGGGAACCGTCGAACCTCGGGAACCCTGGAACCAGATCGAACCTGACACCTGGAACTCGCGCACCTGGAACTGGGAACCGGGGGACGAACGCGGGCGTGGAGCGCGTGCTCGGTTCCGGGTTCGCGCGCGCGGCACTTCGTGCGCGCGCGGTTCCTGGTTCGGGGGTTCCGGGTTCCCGGTTCGGGTTCTGGTTCTTGTTCTTCGGTGCGTGCGGGGGGGAACATCCGGGGGCGGCGTCGTTGCCCGTCGCTGATCGCTCGATGGGAACTGCCGACCCTTTCGGGCGATGCGATCGCTGGTCTGAGGGGAAGGACCGCCCCGCCTCGCGGTGTGGCGAGTGGCCGCGACGTCGAAACAGGCGCTATTTTGCTAGCTTCGCTTTCCGTCGGCCGGCATGACTCCTGCGATCGGCGGACGGCATGGCGGCGGTTCACGACTACAAAGAGCTCATGGTCTGGCAGCTCGCCGACGAGTTGCAGACGGCGATTCATCGACTGGCGTCGCGCCCGGCGTTCGACCGGCGGCCGGACCTGCGCCGGCAGCTCGTTCGCGCGGCGGAGTCGCCGTGCGCCAATCTCGCGGAAGGATTCGCCCGCTATCATCCGCGCGAGTTCGCGCGCTTCGTCCGTATCGCGAAGGGATCGCTCGCCGAGGTCATCGAGCACGTCCGCACGGCCCATGACGTCTCGCTCGTGACCATGACCGAGGCGACCGAGCTCATCCGCACGGCTCGTCGCGCACTCGGCGCGGCGACGAAGCTCGCGCAGTATCTGGAGTCGGCCCGGCCGTCAGCGGGTGACCGGCGTGACCGGCGTGACCGGCGGACATGACGTCCGCGGCCGCCGTCTCATCGCACTTGACATCCAAGTGTGACGAGCGATAATCATCACTAGAATGACAACTGAGCAACGCGACCGCATCGAGCTGCTGCAGGGCACGCTGGACCTCATCATCCTTCGCGCGCTGGCCACCATGGGGCCGCAGCATGCCTACGGCCTCGCCGCCCGGCTCGACCAGGTGGGCGATCAGCCGCTGACCTTGAATCAGGGGACGGTGTATCCGGCCCTCGTCCGACTCGAGCAGAAAGGCGCCATCAAGGGGACCTGGCGTCAGACCGAGAGCAAACGTGAGGCGAAGTATTACGCCATCACGCGCGCCGGACGCCGCGAGCTCGAGAAGCAGACGACGCGCTGGAAGCGGCTCGCCGGGCTGGTCGAGGCGCTGCTCCTCGCCGAGCCGCGATGATGGCGTCCTGGCGCCGGTTGGTCGCGCGCGTCCTGGCGTTCGCCAGGCCGGCGCGGGCGGAGCACGAGCTGGCACGCGAGCTCGCGGCGCACCTCGCCTTGCTCGAGGAAACCTTCCGGCGGCAGGGCCTGTCGGCCGACGCGGCCGCGGCCGCAGCCAGGCGCGCGCTCGGCGGGGTCGAGCTCGTCAAGGACGCCCAGCGCGACGCGCGCTCGTTCCGCTGGCTCGAGGACGCCCGCCGCGACATGTGGCGAAGCTTGCGCGCACTCGCACGGCGTCCCGCCTTCACGATCGTCGCGGTTGCCACACTCGCGCTTGGCATGGGTGCGAACACCGCCATCTTCTCGCTCATCGACCGCGTCATCCTGAAGCCGCTCTCGGTGCCGGCGCCGCACGACCTCTTCGCGCTTCGTGTCGTGCCCGCCAGTTCCCAGCCGGGCCAGGATCGCTTCTCGTCTCCGACGGTCGACGCGCTCCGCCATGCCTTGCGTGGGCGAGACCGCCTTGCGGCCATGGGTGGCCTGGCACGCTTCCAGACGACGACGCCGACTGGATCGGCGCAAATCGAGACCATTCAGCTCGTGTCGGGCAACTACTTCGACGTGATCGGTGTCGGCGCCGAAGCGGGACGTCTCCTCACGCCGCAGGATGACGTCACGGTGGACGCGCATCCGGTCGCGGTCGTCAGCCACGCGTTCTGGCTGCGTCGGCTGGCCGGCGATCCGTCGGCGGTCGGCGAAACGCTGACGGTGAACGGTAGTCCGCTCACCATTGTCGGCGTCGTGCCGCGCGCGTTCAGCGGCCTGTGGACGGACGCACCGGTCAGCGTGTGGGTGCCCTTGGCGATGCAGCACGGTGTGCGCTACCTGCAGAACTTCAGCTCAGGCCACGCGGAGATCGACCGGCCGTGGATGGCGCAGCCGGACATCCGGTGGCTCGACGTGCTCTACCGCGGCGCCTCCGACACGCGCGTGCGCGATCTCGCGGCGCTCGACGCCCTGTTTCACGGCACGGTCGCATCGTCTCCGCTGGCGGGCGACGTGGATCGCCGTCCGGCGGGTGTCGAACCTCACCTCGCGTTCAAGAGCGCCGCGGCGGGATTTTCCTCGTTGCGCGGAGAGTACTCCGCTCGCCTCCTGCTCCTGATGGGGCTTGTCGCCGTCGTGCTGCTCATCGCGTGCGCGAATCTTGCGAATCTGCTGCTGGCGCACGGGGTCAGCCGCTCACGAGAGATCGCGATCCGCTCCGCGCTCGGCGCCACGCGGAGCAGTCTCGTCCGGCAGTGGCTCGTCGAGAGCCTGGTGCTGTCGATCCTCGGCGGGCTCGCCGGCCTCATCGTCGCGGCTTGGACGAGCGACGCCCTCGCAGCCATGACCGTGGGGGCGTCCGCCGATCTCGCACACTTCGTGCTCGACGGTCGTGTGCTGGCGTTCACGGCCGGGCTCATGATCGCCACGACGCTCGGCTTCGGCCTGTTGCCGGCGCTGCGGCTGACGCGCGTCGATACCGACGCGCTGCGCGCGGGCGGCCGCGCGACGGCCCATGCGAGCGGGACCGTCATGAACGCCGCGCTGGCCCTGCAGGTAGCACTGTCGGTCGTCGTGCTCGTCGCGGCCGGTCTGTTCTCGCGCACGCTGCACAATCTGTCGACGATCGATCTCGGATTCGATGCCACGCATCTCGTATCCGCACGCTTCGACCATCGCTCCGCCGGGTACGCGGGCGATCGCACGGCGCAGCTCTACGATCGTCTCGTGGCCTCCATCACGCGCCTCCCCGGCGTCGAGTCGGCCGCCGCGGCATCGTGCGGTGTCATCAGCCAGTGCGACAACACGGCGGGCAGTTATACGTTCCCCGACTACGCGCCGTCCTCAGGCGAGCGCATCGCCATTCGCGAGAATCGCATCGGCGTGGACTATTTCCGCGTCGTTGGCATGCCAGTCGTGGAGGGCCGCAGCTTCACGACCGACGACTCGGGCGAGTCGCCCAAGGTCGCCGTCGTCAACCAGGCATTGGCTCGGACATATTTCGGGACGCCGCACGCCGTTGGCCGACACTTCAGACACGACCTCGGTCGTGGCGACGACGAGTACGAGGTGATTGGCGTCGTCAGGGACGCGCGTGTGTTCGACGTCCATGACGCGCCGGGGCCGATGATCTATTTTCCGGTTCGGCAGATGCCGCTGTCGCCGTACGGCGGCGGCATCAACGTCCGCGCCGCCGATCCGTTGCTCGCGCTCGCGGCCATTCGCGCTGTCGTCGGCGCAATCGATCCAAACCTTCCGATACTGTCGCTGACGACGACGGGGGAGGCAGCCGCGTCGGCGCTCGGCCGCGAGCGGCTCCTCGCCTATCTCGCGTCCGGCTTCGCAGGCATGGCGACCGTGCTCGCGTCGATCGGGATCTACGGCGTCGTGTCGTTCGGTATGACGCGGCGCGTCGCAGAGATCGGCCTCCGGATGGCGCTCGGCGCGACGTCATGGGACATTGCACGGGTCGTCCTGTCCGCGTCGATGCGATGGGTTGGTCTAGGACTGATGAGCGGCATCTTCCTGGCGTTCGCGACGAGCCGTCTGCTTCGCGCGCTGTTGTCCGGGATGCTGTTCGACGTCACGCCAACCGACCCGGCGGCGTTCGTCGCGGCGATTCTGACGCTTGCCGCCATCGCGGTCATTGCCGTACTCGTGCCCGTCCGCCGTGCCATCGGCATCGACCCGCGCCGCGCCCTCGACTGCGACTAGCACGCGGATCTGGGCCTCACGCGAAGACGCGAAGACGCGAAGGAACTGCGGAAGGCCCCAGGGACCGGCACGCGTTACTGGATTTTTTGTACTCGGTCGAACTCAATCAACGCGGTGTTGTAAGCAATCCGTGCATTGAGTTCGCTGATGCGCGCTGAGGCAAGTTGGAGCTGGCGCTGCTGCAGCGTGAACGTGTCCGACAGTCCGACCGCGAATCGCCGTTCTTCCGCGTCGAGCTGGCGTTCGCTCGCGGAGAGGGCGGCTTGGGTGGCCTGGACGCGCTGGTAACTCGTGCGCACGTCGCGCGCGGCTTGGCGTACCGAGCTGATGACGTTGAGCTCGAGCTGCCGCTCCTGCAACTGCTGCTGCCGTTTCTGCAGCTCGCCCTGCGCGAGTGAGGCCTGGGCCGCGCTCTTGCCCAGCGGATAGCCAATCGAGACGCCGACCGTCCAGCCGGGATACGTGCCGCCGAACGCGTCGCTGAGAACCGCACCGAACCCGCGCGTCGCCGAGACGACGCCGTTCGAGTACTGGACGCCGCCCGTGCCGGTCGCCGAGTAGTCGACGCCCAGATCGACCTCCGGCTTGGTCATGGTGCGGCTGAGACGGACGTTGAGATCGGTGATCTCCATCTGCCGCTTGAGCGTGATGAGATCCAGCCGGCTGGCGAGCGCGTTGTGGATGGCCGCGTCGACCGTGTCGGCGTCCATGTCGCGCGGGGTGAGCTGGATCGTGTCGGTCGGCTGGAGATGAATCGTCCAGTAGTCGGGCCGATCGCGATCGAGGATCTGCGCGCGCAGCGCGTCCTCGGCCGATCCGATCTGCGCTTCGGCGAGAATGAGCTGCTCGCGGTTGCTCTCGACCGAGGCCTGCGCCGTGATGATGTCGATGCGCGGCGCCTGGCCGACCGCGACGCGCTTCTGCGAGTTGGTCAGCGACTGCTCGGCCAGGTCCATGTTCTCCTGCGCGACCTTCTGTCCTTCGATCGCGGCCACGAGACCGAGATAGGCGAGCCGCACGGACGCCTGGGTCGCGACGATCTGCTGCTGCAGCCCGATGTCCGTGATCGCGCGCTGGCGTTCGGCGCGTTGGAGCGTCGCGCGGTTGTTGTCGATCAGCAGACCCTGCCAGAGCGGCTGCGAGAAGCTGACGGCGAACGTCGATCCCAACTGCGGGTTGAACGACGAGTTGCTGTCGAGCGGCGTCGTGTTGCGCCGAGCGGACCACTGCGTCTGATACGTCCCGCCGAACCATGGCAGGCTCTGCCGGATGCCCGCGCTGCCCGAGACGAGGAAACTCTGTGAGATGGCCGACGTGCCGTCGGCGAACCGTTGCGGCGCGGCGCTACTCGAGCTGTGCGACAGACCCGAGGTGACGAACGGCAGGAACGACGCGCGCGCGGCGACGATGTCCTGCGCGGCGAGATCGAGCGAGATCCGCTCCTCCTTCAGGCCGAGGCTCGTGTCGAGCGCCATGTTGACCGCGTCGTCCATCGACAGCCGCAACGTGGGACCAGCCGGCGTGCTCGGCTCGCCGGCGGCCGCCGCGGTCTGCGCCGCGCTCGTCTCGGTCGCTTGAGACGGCGCGTTCTGGGATGCCGCAGCCGGCGGTGACATGGCCTCGGGCGCCGCGGCCGGCGCGCTGGTCGCGCCTGAGGGCACCGGCGTCGAAGACGAAGGCGCGGGCGCCGTGGCGGCCGGCGGCGCGGTGGTCTGGACGGCCACGGCCGGCGAAGCCATGGTGAGAACGACGAAAGCCAGCGTCGGCGAGAACGGAATGGTCATGGCGTGTCTCGTGAACGGATCGATGTCGCGGTCAGCCGTTTATACTGAGTCGGCTTCGGCCGGTCGAGTCCCGCAGCCGATCCCGCTCGTGGGACGCGGGCGTCCCGGTCCGGCGACGCGCGGCCGGCATCCCGCTGCAGCCGCAGAACTTCCGGCGTGCGGGACGTGGAGATTGCAAACCGCGATCCGGGTCGGCCGCTCGGCCCGAGCCGGCATGGGCCGGGGTTCTATGCGGTCCGGGCCGCCACGGGGGGCGGCCCCTACGAGGACCTGGCGGCGCCACACGTTCATGCATGAGCGGGTTTCAGACTGAAAAAGACGCGCCGAAGGCGCCCCATTCATTCGAAGTTTGAAGTTCGAAGTTCGAAGTTTTGAAATATGTCTGACACCTCCACGCTTGCCTTGTTCCGCCAGTCGGGCGCTTTGCTCGACGGGCATTTCCGCCTGTCGTCCGGGCTCCACAGCTCGGGCTATCTGCAGAGCGCGCTCGTGCTCCAGTATCCCGACCGCGCCGAGACGCTCGGCCGCGCGCTCGCCGACGAGCTGCGCGATCTCCGCGCGACCGTCGTGTTGTCGCCCGCGCTCGGTGGCCTCATCATCGGCCAGGAAGTCGGCCGCGCGCTCGGCGTCCGCGCGATCTTCGCCGAACGTCAGGACGGCGCGATGGTCCTGCGCCGCGGCTTCTCGATCGCGCCCGATGACCGCGTCGTCATCATCGAAGACGTCGTGACGACCGGCGGGTCCACGCGCGAGACGATGGCGGTCGTGACCGCGGTGGGCGCGACGACGGTCGGCGCCGGCGCGATTATCGATCGTAGCAATGGCGCGTCGAACCTCGGCGTGCCGTTCCGCGCGCTCGCGTCCTTTGCGCCGCCCGTCTATCAACCCGACGCCTGCCCGATGTGCGCGGCCGGCGACCCCGTCGTCAAACCCGGATCGAGGACCTGACGCGCGCGACCGACGTCCCGCCCGCGCGCCGGCGCGCGATGCGCACGCTGAAACTGACGCTCGCCTACGATGGCGCCGCGTATGCCGGATGGCAGCGCCAGGCGAACGCGCTCGCCGTCCAGCAGGTCGTCGAAGAGGCGTTCGTGCCGTTGGTCGGCGAGACGTCGCCGCCTCCCCATGTCGCCGGCGCGAGCCGAACCGACGCGGGCGTTCATGCGCTCGGCCAGATCGCGAGCGTCGACGTCGATCTCGCGCACGACGTCAGCGCGATCCAGCGCGCGCTCAACGCGCGGCTGCCGGCCGACATCCGCGTGATGCACGTCGAGGACGCGCGTCCCGGTTTTCATGCGCGCTTCGACGCGCGCGCCAAACACTATCGCTACCGCATCGTCACGGCCGACGTGCTGTCGCCGTTCGCGCGTGGGTTCGCATGGCATCGTCCGTGGCCGTGTGACCTCGAGCGCATGCGCGAAGCCGCGGCCGTCGTTGTCGGCGAGCACGACTTCGCGTCGTTCCAGGGGACCGGGAGCGCGATCGAGGACACCGTACGGCGTCTGACACACGTGTCGATCGCGCGCGTGTCGTCGGCGCAATTTCAGTTCCCTGGTCCTTCAGACCCAGGGGACGTGGGCGACGTCGTCATCGACGTCGAAGGGACCGGCTTTCTGCGACACATGGTCCGCATCCTCGTCGGGACGCTCGCCGAAGTGGGCGCCGGGCAGCGGACGCCCGCGTCGATGGCGGATATCCTCGCCGCACGCGACCGCCGGGCGGCCGGTGTCACGGCGCCAGCCGCCGGCCTCGTGCTCGTGCGCATCGAGTACTGACGTCCGGGCCGCGACCCGCGTGTCGATCGGGACCGCCGGCCGGCGACCGGTGCGAGGCTCCACGCCGCGGCGAGAACTGCTAAGATTCAGGCCCAGATCGCCATGGCCTTTGCCGACATGCTCGCGGCGGTGCCGCCTGGATCGACCGAGGAGGCCCTCGTCCGCCGCATCGACTTCGACCGGCTCCCGCGGCACGTGGCGGTCATCATGGACGGGAACGGACGCTGGGCCTCCGGCCGGCACCTGCCACGCGTCGAAGGTCACCGCGCCGGCATCGACGCCGTGCGCGCGACGGTCGAGACCTCGGCGAGGCTCGGCATCTCGGTCCTCACGCTCTACGCGTTCTCGGTCGAGAACTGGAAGCGCCCCAACACCGAGATCTCGGCGCTCATGGCGCTGCTCAAGCACTACTTGCGGCTCGAGCTGAAGACGCTCCTGCGCAACAACATCCGCTTCAACGTCATCGGCCAGCTCGATCGCCTGTCGCCCGAGATCCGCGACGAGCTCGCGATGGCCGAAGCGCGCACGGCGGGCAATGCCGGGATGCTCTTCAACATCGCGCTGAGCTACGGCGGCCGCGCCGAGATCGTCGAGGCCGCGAAGCGCGCGATCCGCGAGGGCATCGATCCGGAATCGCTCGACGAGTCGACGTTCGGCTCGCTCCTCTACACCGCCGGCCAGCCGGATCCCGACCTGCTCATCCGGACGAGCGGCGAGATGCGCGTGAGCAACTTCCTCTTGTGGCAGATCGCCTACGCCGAGATCTGGGTGACCGACGCGCTCTGGCCCGACTTCCGCGACCGCCACTTGCTCGAAGCGGTCGCCGACTATCAGAAGCGCGAACGCCGCTACGGCGCGATCGCGTCGCAGGCGGTCGGCGCCGGCAAGCGATGAGAGGCCGGATGCACTGATCGCTGGCCGTGTCCGCCGCTTCAGCGGCGGGCACGTCGGCGCTCGACTGCCGTTCTTCCGTTCTTCGCGCATGCGTCGTCTCCTCTCCGCCCTCGTCCTCATCGCCATCGTCGTTGTCGTCGTGTGGGGCCTGCCCGTGTGGGCGATGGTCGTGGCCGCCGCGCTCGTCGCGGCGCTCGCCGGCGGTGAACTCGCCGCCATGGGCGCGCGGATCGACGTGCGCGTGCCGGTCGTGTTCGTCGGTCTCGCCGCCGCCGCCGTGACGGCGGCGTTCGTCCTCGCGCTGCGGCACGTGTCGACGTTGGATCCGGACGCGCTCGGCGCGCTCATCCTCGCGCTCGTCGTCGCCGCAGGCGTCATGACGTTGGCGCAGGGCGTGCCCGGGCCGCCTGCGTTCGCGCGCGCGGCGCTGCTGCTGATGGCGCCGATCTACATCGGCGCGCCGCTCGGCGCGCTCGCTCGCGTGCAATGGCTGTTCGGGCCGGCCGCGACGACGTGGCTCATCGTCACGATTGCGGCGAGCGACTCGGCGCAGTACTACGCGGGCCGGGCGCTCGGACGGCACAAGCTCGCGCCCACGGTGAGCCCCGCGAAGACGATCGAGGGCGCGTGCGGCGGGCTCGTGGCGGCCGCCATCTCCGGCGTCATCATCGGTCCGATCGCCATGCCGTTCCTTTCGCCGATGCGTGCGCTCGCGTTCGCGATCCTGGCCGCGGCGTTCGGCATGATTGGCGACTTGTTCGAGTCGCTGCTCAAGCGCAGCGCGGGCGTGAAGGACAGCTCCGCGCTCATTCCGGGACACGGGGGCGTGCTCGATCGCATCGACAGCTATCTGTTCGCCGCACCCGTGTTCTACTGGTTGTTGAGATATCTCGCGTGAAACGGCTCGCTATTCTTGGATCGACCGGATCGATTGGCCAGAGCGCGCTGGCGGTCGCCGCGGCGCATCCGAACCGCTTGCAGGTCGTCGCACTCGTCGCCGGCGAGAACGCATCGCTCTTGGCCGATCAAGCGTCGCAGTTCCGGCCGGCCGTCATCGGGATGGCGTCCGACGCCGCGCTCGCGGATCTCACCAGCCGCATCGGTGTCACGAGCGGGACGATGCTCCTGCCGTCGGGCCCCGACGGTCTCATCGCCGCGGCCACGCATCCGGACGTCGACGTCGTGCTGTGCGCGACGTCGGGCTCGGCCGGGCTCGAGGCGGCGCTCGCCGCGATCGACGCGGGCAAGACGCTCGCCCTCGCCAACAAAGAAGTGATGGTCATGGCCGGCGAGCTCGTCGTCGATCGCGCACGCCGGCGCGGCGTGTCGATTCTGCCCGTCGACAGCGAGCACAACGCGATTCATCAATGTCTGCACGGCCGCGATCGCCGTGAAGTCCGGCGCATGATTCTCACGGCGTCGGGTGGCCCGTTCCGCCGGCTCGATCGCGCGGCGCTCAAGCGCGTGACGCCAGACGACGCGCTGCGGCATCCGACATGGCGGATGGGGAAGAAAGTCACGATCGACTCGGCGACGCTCATGAACAAGGGCCTCGAGGTCATCGAGGCCTACTGGCTCTTCGGCGTCGACGTCTCGGCCATCGACGTCGTCATCCATCCGCAGTCGGTCGTTCATTCGATGGTCGAGCTCGCGGATGGGTCGGTCATCGCGCAGCTCGGCGTGGCCGACATGCGGCTGCCCATCCAGTACGCGTTCTCGTATCCCGAGCGCTGGGACGCGCCGGTCCGGCCGCTCGACCTGACGAGCCTGGGCGCGCTTGAGTTCGAGCCGCCCGATATGGAGCGTTTTCCGTGCCTCGGCCTGGCCTACGAGGCCCTCCGGCACGGGCGTGCGTGGCCGATCGTGCTCAACGCCGCCAACGAGCTGGCGGTCGACGCCTTTCTCGGCGGCCGCCTCTCGTTCTGCCACATTCCCGTCGTCATCGAACGCGCGCTCGCGGTAGCCGATCGGGAAACGGCCGCGCCGCTCACCCTGGCCGACGTTCGGACCGCCGACGCCTGGGCCCGGGTGTTCTCGGCCGAAACCATCGGTACGCTACGATCGTCCTAGAGACGAGCCGTTCATCTTCGATCGCATGGTCACGACTCTCGCGTTCCTGTTCGTGCTTGGTGTGCTCGTGTTCGTCCACGAGCTCGGGCATTTCCTCGTCGCCCGCTGGCACGGTGTCCGCGTCATCACGTTCTCGCTCGGCTTCGGGCCCAAGCTCGTCAAGGTCACGCGTGGCGGCACGGAGTACTGCGTCAGCGCGGTGCCGCTCGGCGGCTACGTCAAGCTGGCGGGCGAGTCGATCGAGGAGGCGCGCACGGGCGCGCCCGACGAGTTCATGTCGAAGAGCAAGTGGGTGCGGTTCCAGGTGTATCTCGCCGGGCCCGTGATGAACCTGCTGCTCGCGCTCGTCGTCCTCGCGGCCGTGCTCTCGCGCGGCGCGACGGTCGCGGCCTACCACGCCGGGCCCGCCGTCATCGGCGCCGTCGACTCCGGCAGTCCGGCGGAGGCCGCCGGGCTGCGCGCGGGTGACCGCGTCGTCCGCGTGAACGGCGACGCCGTGCCGACCTGGGACGACTTCGACATGGCCGTGGCGATGGCCGCTGGCCGCACGCTGGCGCTCGACGTCGACCGCGGCGGCTCGACGCTCCACATCGAGGCGACGCCGAAGGCCGCGGGTGAATTCGAACAAGGCGACCTCGGGATCCAGCACGTCGCGCGGCCGCAGGTCATTCAGGTCAACCCCGACACGCCGGCCGCGCGCGGCGGCGTTCAGGCCCGCGACGTGATCCTGGCCATCAACGGCGAGGCGAATCTGCAGAACGACGCGATCGTCGATCGCATCCACGCGAGCGCGGGCAAGCCGCTGACGCTGACCGTCGAGCGCGCGGGCACTCGCCTCGATCTGCAGGTGACACCCGAAGGTGCGATGGGATCCGCGCAGATCGGCGTGTCGATCAGCCCCTACGAAGTCACCGAGATCAACCCGAACTGGATCCAGGCCATCAAGCTCAGCGCTCAGCAGAACTGGGAGAGCACGGTCCTCATCGGCAAGACGCTGCGCGGCCTCGTCACGCGCCAGACGCCGATGCGCCAGCTCATGGGCCCGGTCGGCATCGCGGAACTGTCGGGCACCGCCGCGGCGATGGGCTTCGCGCCGCTCTTCAGTCTGATGGCGATGATCAGCCTCAACCTCGGGCTGCTGAACCTGCTGCCCGTGCCCATCCTCGACGGCGGTCACATCGCGATCCTCGCCATCGAAGGCGTCGCGCGCCGCGACCTGAGCGTCCGCGTCAAAGAGCGCATCCTCATGGCCGGCGCCGTGCTGCTCGCGCTTCTGATGGTGACGGTCATTTACAACGATATTGCTAGGCTGCTGAGATAAAAGCGCTCGTCTCTGCCGGTTCCGGGTTCCAGGTTCCGGGGTGCGCAGGTTCGGCGACAAGGGTTCCACGGCGCGCGCCTTCGGGCGCGCCTGTTCGAGGTTCCTGGTTCTTCTCGCTCCGCGGGATCTCTCGCGCGGAGCGGTTCTTGTGTCCCGCGCTCAGCATTGACGCGCGCGGTCTGCGAGGTTCCGGGTTCCCGGCGCGGCCTGCTGGCGCGCCTGTTCGGGTTCTTCCGCGTCACGCTGCGGAGCCCGGCGGTGGAACCTCACAGAACGCGGAACCTCATGGAACCGGACGCGGAGAACCTTGGAACCCAGGAACCTCCCGCACCTGGAACCCGGAGAACCAGGAACCAACAGAACCTGAACCCCGGAACCCGAACCCCGGAACCTTGAACCCTGGAACCCGGAACCGATCCATCACTTC
>DASZOV010000062.1:0-4823 GCA_035550595.1 Vicinamibacterales bacterium | reverse complement strand
TCACGATCAGCGCCCCGAGAACCACGACGTGCGCCAGGATCGACAGCGGGACGGTGTACCACTTCTTCGTCCCCACCTTGATCGAGGGATCAACGACATCGCCAAACATCTCGCGTGGCACGAGCGAACCTCCCTTACCTTACGCCCCCGGCCTGAGTGATCAGCCGTCCGGGCAACGCACGCGGCGGGCACCTCAGCGCCGCGCGGTCTGACGTCGCGGCGTGTGGCGCATCGCTCAAAGGCCCGGAATTATAGTCAGACCTAAAAAAACGTGTCAACGAACCTGTCCTCTGCCCCGATTAGACACCACTTCGCGGAAAACGGCTCACGCCGCCGTCCGCCTCACGCGCGCCCGCCAATCCGCATCCCGTAGAACGATCGCCAGACGAACACGAGCGTCAACCCGAAGCACACGGCCGCGATCACGTGCGTCACGAGCGGCCCACGCTCCGCGGTGAACTGCACGGCCAACTCCACGGCGAGGAGCCCGAACAGCGTCGTGAACTTGATGACCGGATTCAACGCCACCGACGACGTGTCCTTGAACGGGTCGCCGACGGTGTCGCCCACGACGGTCGCCGCGTGCAGGTCGGTGCCCTTGGCCTGCAGTTCCACTTCCACGATCTTCTTTGCATTGTCCCACGCCCCTCCAGCATTGGCCATGAAGATGGCCTGGTAGAGGCCGAAGAGCGCAATCGACACGAGATAGCCGATGAAGAAGAACGGCTCGACGAAGGCAAAGGCCAGCGTGGCGAAGAACACCGCGAGGAAGATGTTGAACATCCCCCGCTGCGCATACTGCGTGCAGATGGCCACGACCTTCTTCGAGTCCTCGACCGACGCCTTCGTGACGCCCTCGAGCCGGATGTTCGCCTTGATGAACTCCACCGCGCGATAGGCGCCCGTCGTGACCGCCTGCGTCGACGCGCCCGTGAACCAGTAGATCATCGATCCGCCGGCGATGAGCCCGAGCAGGAACGGCGGGTGCAGGAGCGACAGGTTGGCCACGAGATCCGGCGCCAGCCCGTTCGTCAACGCCACGATGATTGAAAAGATCATCGTCGTCGCACCGACGACGGCCGTGCCGATGAGCACCGGCTTGGCCGTGGCCTTGAACGTGTTGCCCGCCCCGTCGTTCGCCTCGAGGTTGTGCTTGGCGCGCTCGAAGTCCACGTCGAACCCGTAGGTCCGCTTGATCTCGGCGGCCGCGTCGGGCAACTGCTCGATCATCGACAGCTCGTAGACCGACTGCGCGTTGTCGGTCACCGGCCCGTACGAATCGACGGCGATGGTCACGGGCCCCATTCCGAGGAAGCCGAACGCCACGAGACCGAAGGCAAAGACCGCCGGGGCCAGCATGCCCGTCGATTCGAGCGCCGTCGTGCTGACCTGATACCCGATGGCCATGAGCACGAGAATGCTGAGGCCGAGCCAGAACGCCGAGAAGTTGCCGGCGACGAAGCCGGACAGGATGTTGAGCGACGCGCCGCCTTCCTTCGAGGAGATCACGACTTCCTTGACGTGGCCCGACTCGGTCGACGTGAAAACCTTCACGAGCTCCGGAATGATGGCGCCCGCCAGCGTGCCGCACGTGACGACGGTCGAGAGCTTCCACCAGAGCGTCGGATCGGCCGTCGGCCCGAGCGTTGGAATGACGAGCGCCGACGCGATGTAGGTCAGCACGATCGAGACGATCGACGTGATCCAGACGAGCCGCGTCAGCGGGGCCTCGTAGTTCATCGTGGCCACGTCGGCGTACTGCGCTTTGGCCAGCATCTCGTTGATCAGATAGGACGCGCCCGAGGCCAGGATCATGACGATGCGCAGGACGAAGATCCAGACGAGCAACTGCACTTGCGTCGCCGGATCGGCGACCGCGAGGAGGATGAACGAAATCAGCGCGACGCCGGTGACGCCGTACGTCTCGAAGCCGTCGGCCGACGGGCCGACCGAATCGCCCGCGTTGTCGCCCGTGCAGTCCGCGATGACGCCGGGGTTGCGGGCGTCGTCCTCCTTGATCTTGAAGACGATCTTCATCAGGTCCGCGCCGATGTCGGCGATCTTCGTGAAGATGCCACCCGCGATGCGGAGCGCCGCCGCGCCGAGCGATTCGCCGATCGCGAACCCGATGAAGCACGGCCCGGCGTAGTCGTACGGCACGAACAGGAGGATGACGAGCATCATCACCAGCTCGACGCTGATGAGCATCATCCCGATGCTCATGCCCGCCTTGAGCGGAATCGCGTAGCACGGATACGGCAGGCCTCGGAGGCTCGCGAACGCGGTCCGCGAATTCGCGAACGTGTTGACGCGGATGCCGAACCACGCGACGCCGTAGCTGCCGGCGATGCCGATGAGGCTGAAGAGCAGGATGATCACGACCTTCAGCGCGGTGAAGTGCAGCAGCGCGCCGAAGTAGATGGCGATGATCACGCCGATGAAGACCTCGAGCAGGAGCAGGAACTTGCCCTGCTGCACGAGGTACGTCTTGCACGTCTCGTAGATGAGCTCCGAGATCTCGCGCATCGACGCGTGGACCGGCAGGTGCTTCAACTGCCGGTAGATGCTGAGTCCGAACAGCAGCCCCAACGCCGAGACGACGATGCCCGCGAGGAGCAGCGTGTGGCCGTCGATGCCATGGAACGTGACCTGGCTGAGGTCCGGGAGAATGAGGTTGGCCTCACCTCCGGTCTGATGCGAAGCGGCATTCGGCGCCGCGCCCTGCGCGAGAGCCACCCCCGCGCCAGCCGTCAGCACCAGCGCCGCCGCGGCCGCGAGGCGGCGCCCCCATCCGTTCGCAACCGTCCCTCTCTCAGTCGTGTCGCTCATCGTCGCCGTCTCCTGAGTGGTGAGCCGCCGGAACCGGCGCATAGCATAGGCGGCTTCTGCCGATTTGGGAACGGTGATGACCGAACGGGCCCCCGGTGTGCGCGGACGTCCGGCACTTTGGGATCACGCGACCGGCGATGGGCCGTGTGCGGGCTCGTGCGGCGCGCGGACCTCGTCTGGCAGCCCCATGCCGCCGGTCAGGAAGACGCGCACGCCTTCCTCGACGGAGAGATCCGGATACGAGGCGCGCTCGGGCGGACAGACGACGATGTCGCCCAGATACAGGTGATTGGTCGGCACGTAGATCGCGAGCAGCCGCTCGAGGCCATGGCCGCGATCCACCGTGAATTCTTTCATGAGGAAGCCCAGCACGAAACGGCCCGGCGGCTCCTCGACGAGGACCATGCGCTTGAAGCCGACTTCGTTGTCGGGCGCGAACGCCGTGAGGAGCTGTTTGACCGGCGCGTAAATCGTGCGGAAGAGCGGGACGTGCAGGAGGAGCTGCTCGCCGCGCTGCAGGACGCGGCGGCCGAAGACATTGGTGGCGACCGCGCCGACCGCGAGTACGAAGACGGCCGTGGCCAGGATGCCCAGGCCCGGCACGTGGACGCCGAGCACGCGCTCGCCGAGCCCGCTCGTCAGCCGATCGGCGCCGCGGAAGATCCAGACGAGCGCCAGGACGCTCACGACGAGCGGTACGGTGACGAAGAATCCCGTCAGGAACGTCCGGCGAAGCGTCTGCCACATGATCGCCTCGAGAGCATGCCGCGCCGGCGGCGCGGGCGATCCGCCGCCCGGCGGCGCGTCAGGCTCGACGCCGCCGCTTCACGTCGGCCGTGCGGGCCGGCGTCGTCGCCGCGGCAGCCGTCACGGGACGACTCCGGCGGCTGAGGATGATCGCGATCGACGCGGCGATGAACACGGTCGAATACGTGCCCGTGATGATGCCGATGAGCATCGTGAACGCAAAGCCGCGAAGCACTTCGCCGCCGAACACGTACAACGCGAAGACCGCCAGGAACGTCGTGCCCGACGTGATGATGGTACGGCCGAGCGTCTGGTTCACGGCGGCGTTGACGATCTCGTCGAGCGGCGCGCGGCGCATGAGCTTCTGGTCCTCGCGCACGCGGTCGAAGACGACGATCGTGTCGTTGACCGAGTAGCCGGCGATCGTGAGGATCGCGGCGATGACGTTCAGCGACAGGTCGTAGTGGAACCAGGTGAGGAAGACGAGCGTGATGAGGATGTCGTGGAACGTCGCGACGATGGCACCGATCGCGAACGTCAGGCGGAAGCGGAACGCGACGTACACCAGGATGCCGCCAAGGGCGGTGAGCGTCGCCCAGATGCCGCGCTGCTGCAGATCGTGCCCGACGGCGGGACCGACCATCTGGCGGCTCACGACCGTAAACGCGCCGATGTTGGCTGCCTGAATGGACTGCTGGATGCGGCCGGCCAGCTCATCGAGGTTCGCGCCCTCGGCGCCAGTCTCGGGCAACCGAACCATGACCTGATGTCGCGACGGATCGCCGTAGCTCTGCACGACGGCATCCTGCCCCGCCGGCCCGAGCCCGTCGCGCACGGCCTGGACGCTCGTCGGCTGATCGAACTGGAGCACCACGACCGTGCCGCCCGAGAAGTCGATGCCGAGCGGCAGCCCGCCGAGCCAGATGACATGGGCCACGCCGGCCCAGATCAACACGAGCGAGACGATCAGGGCGTGCCAGCGCCACTTGATGAAGTTGTAATTCGCGTGGGCGAAGATGCGCATGGAGGGCACTCCCGGCTAGATGCTGATCTGGGCCGCGCCCGCCCGCCGCTTCGACAGCTCGAACTCGAACAGCGCGCGTGACACGAACACCGACGTGAAGACGTTCGAGATCAGGCCGAAGAACAGCGTCGTGGCGAAGCCGCGGATGGGCCCGGTGCCGAACTGGAAGAGGAAGCCCGCCGCGATGAGCGACGAGACGTGCGTGTCGACGATCGTGATGAAC
>DASZOV010000061.1:0-23293 GCA_035550595.1 Vicinamibacterales bacterium | reverse complement strand
CATCTCGGCCGCGGCCTTGCGCGTGAACGTCACCGCCAGGATGTGGCGCGGATCGACGCCGGCCGCGAGCAGGCCGACGTAGCGGTCGACGAGCACGCGCGTCTTGCCCGTGCCGGCCGAGGCCTCGAGCACGACGTGATTCGCCGGATCGACCGCGAAATCGCGCGCCGGCTGATCGGGCGGCGTCGCGTCCTCGGGCGGCTCGATGCTCGACAGATCAAACAGCGTCGGCTGCATCCTCGTCCTCGCTCGTCCCGGCGGCATATTCCTTTCGACACACGCCCGCGTACGCGCACCACGCACAGCTTTTCGGATCACGCGGCCGCGCGGGGAATCGTCCGGCTTCGATGTCGGCGACCGCCACGGCAAACCGTTGGGCCAGCGCCTGCACGGCCATCGCTGCTGGCGCACGCTTGTCACCGCCAACCGGACCGGACACCTGGCGGTCGTCGCCAAACGCGAGATACGCGGCCGACGACACGGGATGCGACCGACCGTCTTCGGCTTCGATCGCCTGCTGCGCGCAGTGCGCGTAGACGGCGATCTGCACCGACGTCTTCAGATCCGGCATGCGGCCGAGCTTATAGTCGACGATGCGCAGCGAGCCGTCGGCGAGGACGTCGATACGGTCGGCGACGCCGCGGATGGCAATCGCCTGCGCCGGCGCGAAGCCGCGGGGAAACGTGAACGTGCCGGTCAGCGGCTGCTCGAGCCGGCGCTCACGCACGTTGCCGCCCATGTCGACCTCGAGCTCGAACACACGTTCGGCCACGCCGCGACCGACGATCGATCCGAGCAGCCGTGTCTGTTCCAGTTCCCGATCGGCCGCCGGCAATTTGCTGAGCGCCTCGTCGACGATCGCGGTGAAGCGCTCGAGCGCAATGGGCAGCGTGTCCTCGGTGATGGCGCCCTGCCCTTCTTCCTGCCATGCCTTGTAGAAATGCTCGAAGAGGCCGTGCAGGAGCATGCCGCGTTCGATCGGCGTCATGCCGGTCGTCTCCGCGCGCTCTTCGTCGAGACGAATGACGTGCGCGGCGAAGTACTTGAATGGACAGTCGACGTACCGCTCGACCGCGCTCACCGAGTAAGACCGCGGCGGCTGCGGCCGGACGATGCCGCCGTAGGCCGAGTGCGTCAGCGGCGGACGCGCGCGACGGACCGCGAGCCACGCCTCCGTCTCCGCCTCGAGACCAATAGGCGCCACGGCGCGCGTCACCACTTCGTCGGCGAAGCAGGGATGCCAGACCGTGGCCGGTGCTTCGATCGACGGCGCGAGACGCGCGGCTTCGACGAACGGCGAGACGGCCACGACCGTGTCGCCCTCGAGCTGGAAGCTCGACAGCCGCGTCGTCTGGCGCGCCAGGCTGAGCAGGTCGCGGAATGCGGCCTGCTGCGCGCGCGTCTCGTCGGACTCCTGCGGCCAGCCGAGCGCCTTGAGCAGCGGGGCGCCGTAGAAGACGCTGCGGCGCAGACGATCGGGCCAGTCCGTCTCGGCCAGGCCGACGAGGTGGACGTGATCGAACGCGCCGAACCGCGCGGCCACCGCGTCGACGAGGTGTACGCCGTCATGTCCGTGGCGCGGCGTGAACGTCTGCGCCTCGACGACGTGATGAATGAGTGCCGTGAGCGCGTCGGCGTCGCGCGGGCCATCGTCGTAGCGCGCGAACGCGGCCGCCAACTCGTCGAGCGAGGCCAGCACCGCAGCGCGCGCGCGCAAATGACGATCGCGCCAGGGATCGTCGTGCGCCGGTCGCGCTTCGTACGCGCGCAGAAACGACGAGAGCGCACGGATCTGCGCCGAGGCGGTGGACGCCGATCGGAATGGCTCCAGCGCGGCCGTCATCTCGATCGCGGCCCGGACGGCGCGCGTTGCGCGGTCGCGATCGAGGCCATGCCGCCACGTCTCGTCGCCGAAAAACGCGTCGACCGCAGCCGGATACGACGTCGTGTCACCGCTCGCGCGTCGCTCGATGAGCACGCGGTCGAGCGCACCGACGTCGCGCGCGGACACACGCTCGCCGTCGAAGGCGATCGTCAGAAGACGCGATCGGAGAAGCGCGATGATCGATTCGCGCGTGCCGCCCGTACGCGCGACCGTGAGCGCGAGATCCAGCAACGCCGCATATGGCTCGGCCGCGAGCGGGAGCGCGTCGAACGCCTGATACGGCACCCGTGCATCGCCGAGCACCTGCTGGGCGAGGTAGAGGTACGGCAAAGGGCGCTGAAAAACGATGGCGACGGAGAGCGCGGTTTCCGGGTTTCGGGTTTCCCGTTCCCTGTCCCCTGCCGCCGGTCTGCCATCTTCTTTGCCGGGCGCGGGGCCCCACCCCCGCGCTACGGCGCTTCGCCGCCCTCGCTCCGCTCGGGGGCTCGCGGTGTCATCTTTCTTGGCCCTGTCCCCTGCCCTCTGCCCTCCGCCCCTTTCCCCTTCCCCCCTATCTTCCGTCTCCGTCCGAATCGCACGGACAGCCTCGCGCAGTTCCTCCTCGCGGTCGCGGCGGACGAAGGCGAGTGGCGCAGGCGACGTCCCGTCCGCTGGCGGACGCAGCAGCATGGGCGCGAACGTGTCGTCGCTCGTGACGCGCGCTTCCTCGATGCCGGGCAACTCCTGCTCGATGCGATCGCGGAATCCGGCGTCATGCACTTCGTCGGTGACGACGACGTCGACGCGCGTCAAGGCCGAGAGCCGGCCGATGAGATCGAAGTCCGCGGGCCAGAGGCCGCGCGGATCGGATGGATGATCGGCGACCGCGACGACGAGGTGATCGAACGGCAGCGCGGGTTGACGTTGGATCAGCTTCGCGCGCAAGCCGTGTTCGTCGAGCACGCCGTGCGCGGCGAGGCCGCGGTCGTAGGCGAGAAAGGTGAAGCCGAGAAAACCCGTCTGCTGGATGAGCCCTTCGCTGCCCCGATCCATGCCGCGCTCGACGCCGAGCTCGCGGAACAACGCCCGCGCGAACCGCCGGACGTCGCGCTGCCGCCGGCGCAGCTCGTCGTAGAAGTCGAGCATCGCGTCGACGAGACCGGGCCGCAGATCGAACGGGGCCGTGAAGCGGCGGACAGCCAACGTGTGGCGAGCGGCGCGCTCCATGAGGACCAGGCGGTCGCTTCGCGCCGGCATCGGCTCGGCCCCACCGTCGGCGGCGTGCAGACGCGCGATCCATTCGCTCCGCGTCGCCAGATCGGGCAGGACGACGGCCGGCCGATCGCCGGCGAGACGCGCTTCGATGGTCTGACGCAGGAGCTCGGCCGACGCGCGCGTGGGCACGATGACGATCCGTCGCCGCACCGCGCCGACGTCGCCCTCGGTCGCCAGATCGACGAGCGCGGATCGGAACGCGGCGAGATCGCGCGCTCGGAGCAGACGGCGCCGCTGCATCTCTTGAGTGTAGCAATGGGTGCGATGGCGATGGCGCTAGCGCGTCAAGAAGAACTCGACCGGGACGGTCAACGTGATGGTCTCGCCCGTGATCTCGTCAGGAGGCTCCGGCAGCGGATCGGCGCGGCGCACGAGCGCCACGGCCTCGTCATCCAGCGCTGGATGGCCGGAACTGCGATCGAGTGAGGACGCGAGCACATGGCCGGCGCGATCGATCGTGAACCGCACGTAGCAGACGCCTTCGTCGTGCCGCGCTCGCGCGAGCGCGGGATAGCGCTTGAACTGCTCCAGACGGCCGAGGACGACACCGGCCCAGTTCGACGTCCCGCTCGGCGTGCCAATGGCCGGAGGCAAGGAGCCGTTCGCGGCGCCATCGGACGCCGCGCGAGTGGCTGCGCCACTCGGAGGCGCAGCGACGGCGTTGCCCCTGCGATCGTCGTCGCGAACGACCGAGGGCATGTGAGGTCGCAAGACGTCGAGTGTCACGGTCGGCGTCAGTGATGGCAGGGGCGCCGCGGTCAGTCTCGGCACGTTGACGGGCGGTTCCGGGGCGATCGGCTTCGGCCGTTCGGGCAATGACGTGTGCTCAGGCGCGGGTGGTTTCCGGGCCGGCGCCGGACTGCCGACGCCACGCTCCGGGGTCATGACGAACGTCACGCCAACGGCCGCGAGCGATCGGCTCGGCCGCTCGCGGTAGCGCGTGACCGACAGAAGAAGCGGGATGAACAGAAGCCCGTGCACGAGCAGGGCGATGAGCAAACCACGGCCTCGACGTACGGGGACGGACGTCGAGGCATGGGCGAAGAGCGGATGGTCCGTGACGACGATGTCCCCACGTGTGCGCGACGACCGTGCCGTTGCCATGTCTTCGAGCTCAGTCGCCACGGAAAAAGACACGCAGTGGCCAGTAGCGGAGCGCGACGGCAATGGGCGTCAGGAGCGTCGTCCAGGACAGCCACCACCAGACGCCATGCCCCCCGAGCAATGCCGCGAGCAACCCGACGATCGTCAAGGCGGCGATCGCCAGCGGCCAGCGCCACACGCTCCAGAAGACGGACGACCTCGGCATCACTCGGCCACGCGGCGGATTGATTTACGGCCGAGCTCGGATTCCATCGGTTCCAGTGCGTCGACCCGATTGCCGACCACCGGCTGTCGCCGCGACAGCCAGAGATAGAGTCCGCTCGCGAGCACGACGACCGTCATCAGATCGAGCAGCGCCCAGATGATCTTGAGTGGCAGTCCCCCATAGTCGCCGAAATGCAGCGGGACGGAGACGTCGAGCGCATGCAGGTACCACGGCGTCTCGACGACCGCGGTCAACTGGCCCGTGCGCGCATCCACCAACACCGGCGTGAAGAGTCGGGACGTCAGATTGGAGCTGCCGTGCCCCCAGAACAGATAGTGGTACGGACTGCCGTTGACGTCGCCCGGATACGTCACGCTCGTGAACGTCATGCCGGGCGCCGCGCGCTCGGCCGTCTCGAGGGCGCCTTGCACGGAGCTCAGATCCATCTCGGACGGCGGCGGCGCGCCACGCCATGGAGCGAGCATGGCCGCGACGTCCGTACGCTGCCAGATGGCGAACAGCGGCGTGGAGAGCTCGTTCATCACGCCCGTCGTGCCCATGACGATCGCCCACGCAACGGTTATGACGCCCAGCAGATTGTGAAGATCGAGCCGGCGGATGCGGCGCGATCGGTGGTCCCGCACCGTGCCGAAGTCCAGCTTCCGCATGAAGGGACCGTAGAGCACGACGCCGGAGACGACCGCGGTCACGAACAGGAGTCCCATCGTCGCCAGGAACAGCTCGCCCGCGAGTCCGGCGAACAGATCCCGGTGCAGGCTCAACACGAGATCCATGACCGCTGGCGGCTCGTCCGCCTCGGGCTTGGATTGTTCGATGACGCGCCCGGTGTGCGCGTCGAAGGCGATGAAATGCCGCACGCGGCGATTGGCCGTGAACGCCGGCCACGACGGCGCCATCGACACGAACACCTGCGGCTCGTCGTCGTCGATGACGATGCCCGTGATGACTTCGTCCGGATACATCCGGCCCGCGATGCCCGCCAGACGATCGAGGCTGACGTTGGGCGTTCCCGCCGGCACCGTGGCGTACACGGTGGGAGGAGCTGACCACGCGTCGATCTCGTCCGCGAACACGAGCGGCAGGCCCGTCAGGCAGATGAGCAGAAGCGAGGCCGTGCAGATCACGCTCGACCATTTGTGCATCCACTGCCAGGCACGGAGCGTCCGGGTACGCATCGCGATCACGCACTCGCCAGGAAGCGTTCACTCCGGCTGCCGTGCGCCATTACGCTGTCGTCGACCGGCATCGTGAGATGCGGCCGGATCGACGGCCTGGCGCTGCTCAAAACGACGTACTCATCGAAAACAGGACCGTGCGCGGATCGCCGAGCGTGTCGCTTCGGCTCCAATAGTGCTCGTCGGTGAGATTGTCGACGTCCAGTCTGAACGTCACCGATTGATGCCCGATGGTGGCCTCGTACCTCGCGCCGATGTCCAGCAACGTATAAGCGGGCATGCGGTCGGTGTTCAGCGCGTCGCCGTACTGATCGCCCGTGTAGATGAATCCGCCGCTGACGCTCAGCCGCGGCAGGAACGAGGGTCGATACTCGACACGGACCTTGGCGAAGGCATCGGTCACGTCGATGGGCCGCTTGCCTTCCAAGGTCGGATCTTCTTGCTGCTTCCTGATCCTCGGGTCGAGCAGCGTGAGGCCGCCGGTCAGCGTCAGATCGCGAGTGAGTTTGCCGAAGGCGGTGAGCTCGAGGCCGCGATTGACCTGAAGGCCGTCCTGAACGAAACGTACCGCGTCGATGTTGCTCGTGTCGTAGTACTGCAGCGCCTTGTCGATCTGGAAGAGCGCGGCCGTCAGCAGCACGCCGCCGACGGTGACCTTCGAGCCGGCCTCGACCTGACGACTGACCAACGGCTGAAACACCTCGCCGGCATTGACGACCGGGACGCCATTGAAGTCCGTGCCGGCAATGCCGCCCGGTTCGAGCGCCTCGATGTAGTTCACGTAGGTCGCGACCGCCTTGACGGGCTTGAAGATCAGCGAGAGGTTGGGCGTCGCCGCGGACTTCTCGTAGCCCGGGTCGTCGTAGACCGGCGTCGGCCTGATGTCGATCCGGCTGGCGGCGATGCCTGCGAGCAGCGACCAGTGCTCGTCGAACGTGATGTCGTCACCGACGAGAACCGTCGTGTCGATGTTCTCGCCCGCCCTGAAACGCTCGCCGCGGTCGACGGGCTCGACGACGGGCTTGTCGAAATAGGTGGGATGGTCGAGCGTGAGATCGTTGTAGAAGATGCGCGGCGCCTGGTTGACGTACGCCGTCGGCCATGCGTCCCAGTACTGCGCGCCTGCCGTGAGCTTGTGGACGACGGCCCCGGTCTGGAAGCGAACGTCGGCGTACACCTGGCCGCCGTGGCGATAGAGATCCTTGTTCGTCCGGTTGTCTCCCGGAGCGTAGACGTCCGAAATCCGCTGTGTATACGTCCCGTCCGGCTGGACGATGTTGAGGGCCACCTGGTACGCGGACCCGGGCGTGGCGGTGAACTGCCAGCCGCCTCTCAACGTGACCGCGTCATTCGCGTCCCAGCGCAGTCGCGTGGCGTAACGCTGGGTCTTGAACGAGGCGTCGGTCCACGGTTGGCCCCACGACACCGACGTGTCGATCTGGTCGGCCGACGGCCGCGATCCGCCGATGCTCCAGACGGCCTGCGTGCCCGTGACCTCGTAATCGCGATAGCTGCTGTCGAACTGCCACAGCAGCCGGTCGGTGGCGTGCCAGTCGAAGGCGCCGCTGATGAAGCGCTTCTTGACCGCCATGTCGTCGATGGACGTTCCGCCGTCCTGATAGACGGCGTTGACGCGGTAGCCGACGCGACCGGCGCTGTCGATGGGACCGCCGAAATCGCCTTGCGCATACCAGTTGTTGCCGCCGCCGTTTCCGACGGTGAGGCGGTTCATGCGCGTCGCGGTGGGTCGCTTGCTCACGTAGTTGATCAACCCGCCGACGTTGGCCGGTCCATAGAGAAAGCCGGACAGGCCGGTGAGGACTTCGACGCGCTCGACGTCTTCTGTCGTTTCCGCGTGGCCGACCGCGTCGGTCTGCAGCCCGTCTCGATAAGCGCCCGCGCCCGAGACCTGCGCGAACCCGCGCAAGTTGACCTGCGGCTGATCCAAGGCGTACTGCTGTCGCGTGAACTGCACGGTAGGCGTGACTCGGTAAATCTGGTCGGGTGTCGTGGCCTGCAGGTTCTCGATCAGGTCACGAGGAATGACGGTCACCGAATAGGGCGTGTCCAGCAGCGTTCGTCCCTCCCACGGTCCCACCGGAGAAACGGCCGTGCTTCGATAGCCTTGCGTCGTCGTGCCATCGGCCTGAAGGGTCGCGGTCGAGTCACCGCGTCCGCTTTCGTCGCCTTCCCCCGCGACTCTCACTGCGCCGAGTTGGATCGCACCACCTGGCGTCTGCGGCGCGGGCTCGAGCGTCACGGTCGTTCCCGACAGGCGAAACGTTAGGCCGGTGCCGGCGAGCAGTTGGCTCACCGCCTGTGTCGGTGTCAGGTCGCCCTTGACGGCGGTCGACGTTCGCCCTTGCAGCAACTCCGCCGGCGCGCTCACCTGCAGGCCCGACTGCTGACCGAAGGTCGTCAGCGCCGTGGCCAGCGGCTGCGCGGGGATATCAAAGGTTCGGGTCGCGGGCGTCTGCGCTCGCGCGACACCCGTGACCGCCAGGGTGAGTGTCATCAGCACAGCGACGATGACCATCCGTCGCACATCTCGTTCCGTCCCTACCCGATTGGCTCGAACCGCCACGTCCATCGAACGCGCTCCCTCCCGCACTGTGGATGTCGGGTGGCCGCGCATGCGTCGCCGCCACCGCTTCATCCAACAGACGCACGACGTCTGGCGTTTTTCGGAGGCGGTCGAAGACTCGCGTCGATGAATTCAGGGGAATTGTCAGCGTTCTGTCAGGACGAGGACCCAGGGCGTGATTTGCGTCACTCGACCGCCGTGCGCCTGCACGAGACCGCGGAGCGCTTCGATCGGATCGGCGGTGTTGTAGACGCCGGTGACTCGCTCGCGCGCGAAGCCGTTGCCGCGCATGAGAATCGTCCCGGTGAACCAGGGACGAAGCGCGTCGATCACCTCGCTGACCGGGCGATCCTGAACGACGATCTGACGATCGCGCCATGCGGCGACCTCGGTCTGCGTGGTGCGGCTCACGGTGCCGTTGAAGGTGACGCGTACGCTCTCGCCCGGCACGAGCTGTTCGACGACCGGCGTCTTCGCCGAGTACTCCACGCGCACGCGACCACGTGCGAGCGCCACCTCTGCGCCTTCCCGGTCGAGCTTCACGTCGAATGCGGTCCCGATCGCCGTCGTCGTCACGCCACCGGCATCCACTTGAAAAGGACGCGAGGGATCGTGCTCGACGTCGAACCAGGCTTCGCCTTTCAGTAGATGCACCTGACGGGTGGCGGAGTAGTCGACGGCGATGGCGCTCTCGGGCGCGAGCTGGACGGTGCTGCCGTCGGCCAGCGACACGGTGCGGATTTCGGCCGTGCCGGTGACGTGATCCGCGTGAAGGCGCAACAGGACGGCTGGTGCGGCGACGAGGGCGAGGCACGCGGCCGCCAGACCGGCAGCCGCCGCGGCGATGAGCGTCCGTCGACCGACAACGCGTCTCGGCCACGCACGTGAGATCGGCGCTCGTGGCACAGCGGACCGATCCGCGGCGATCGTCGACGATGAGAACGCGGGGCGCGCCTCGCCTGCCCGGTCGTAGGCACGCGCGGTATCGGTCCACGCGCGCGCGTTCAGTGACGAAGCCGCGAGCCACGTTTCGAACCGCGCGCGTACGGCCGGATCGTCCGGATCTTCGTGGAGCCGGATGATCCATTCCACCGCCTCGGCGTCGGCACGGCGTGCGGCGTCGTTCGAGGTGGTCATGTGATCCCGCCGTCCTCCCGAGTCGAGCATCATGGCACGGCCCGCCTGCACTTGGACAGACGCACGGGCGCGTGATTTTTTCGGAGGCGACGGAACGGTGGGTCAGGCGTCGTCGCGGACGGCTTGCCGGATGAGCGCCATGGCACGCGCGATGCGCTCGTGTGCCGTGGTGACTGAGATGCCCAGATGCGCGGCGATCTCGCGGAGCTTCGCGCCTTCGAATCGGTGCATCTCGAAAGCCGCGCGCGTCTGTGAATCCAAGTCGTCGAGCACGCGCTGGATTCGCGCCAACTCTTCGCGGGCGATCAGGACGTCTTCCGTCGATGACTCCGCACGAGGAACGACGGTCAGGAGCCGATCGCTCTCACCTGAGGCCACCGTGCGACGCTCGTGCGCGAGCCGACGGCTGCGATCGACCGCGAGATTGCGCAGAATTCGCCAGAGCAGATGGACGGGCTGAGCCACGGCCTCGACGGCCGCCGTCTGGTCGCAACGCATCCAGGCTTCCTGCACCAGATCCTCGGCGCTCGCGGCATCGCCGCTGACGACGCCGGCATAGCGCACGAGCTCGTGTCTTCGCATGGCGAAGATCTCGATGAAGTCCTTCTGCTGTGACACGCACCGGTCCTTCGGTCGCCTGCATCGTGGACGCGTGCGTCACCCGACCGTGATGGCGTGTCGCACGATAATGAGACTTCGTCTCACTTACCTTCGGCACAATAATCCGACCAGAAGAGTCGGTCAAGCCGAAGATACAGCGAACAACGAAGAAACCTCGCGCAGGACCGTCTCGCGTCGGATCGTCCAAGGGCAGATTGCGCGATTCGTCGATGCCTCTAGTGCGCGGCGGCCGATGCTTTCGGCGGATACAACGCCGCGACGAGATCGGCGCGCGCGCGGGCGACGAGCAGCAGCGCGCCTGCTGCGGCCGACGAGGCATTGCGCGCCATCTGCAGATCGTTGGCCACGACAGCCTGGCGGCGCCGCGCGCAGGCCTCGTGCGCCATGGCCAGCGCGCTCTCGAGCGTCGCGTGGACGGCCGCGACGTCCTTCGGCGGCACGACGGCCGCGACGTCCTGCTGCAACGCCGCGAGCCGTGCTTCGGCGTTGACGATGCGGTCGAAGGCCATCTCGTGTTGATCGCGCACGTACCGGAGAACGGGCGCCAGGCCATCTAGCCCCGAGAACGCCGGCCGCACCTGACGCTCGTACGCGAGCAGCGTGCCGCGGACGTATGCGTAGTGCTCGAGCGCGAGGCGCCGCGCTTCGGCCGCGTCGAGGCGCATGCGCAGTTCGTCGAGGAGCGTCCTGACGAGTTGGGGACGCCGCTGGCCGTACTCGCGATCGCGCGCGGACACTTCGTCGCGGAGCGCGCGAATGGCATCCGCATCGCCTCGGTCCGCGGCCGCCTCGGCCTTGGCGCGCACGTCCGCCGCGAGCGCCGCATAGCGCGTCGTCGCTTGTCGCTCGACCTCAGCCTCGCGCGTCACCGCTTGCCGCAGATTGGCCAGATCGGGCCGTCCCGCCACGACCGACGCCGCGGCGTCGAGGATCGCGCGACGATCGGCGTCCACGTCGGCCGCCTTCGCCGCCGCAAGCGCGAGCGCAACAGACTCGTCGACACCCGGCACCGCAAGGATCGGCTCGGACGCGGACGCCGTCCGCGCAACGAGGTCGAGCGAGAACGACGACTGCCCCGTCCCCGCCCGCAGTTCGCCGATCACGTCGTCGACGAGCGAGACGAGCTCGCGGATGTCGGCGTCGCGATAGTGATAGTGGTCGCGCGACCAGGTGAGGAGGCGGTCGCGTGTCTCCTGCGCCAGCGCGAGACGTTTGGTCGTCTCCCCTGACGCCGTGAGTGCGTCGAGCGTGGACGACAGGCTCGTCATGAGCGCGGCGTAGTCGGCCTCGCCTCGCGTCGCTGCGTAGAAGGCGCTGCGAAGCGTCGTCGCGTACGCGGTCGTCCGTGCGAGATCGATCGACGCAACGGGCAGGCTGACGAGCTGCACGACGGCCGGATCACGCGATCCGTCAATCAGCAGATTGAAGACGATGCGATCACCGACGAGCGCGGGCTCGCCGTAGCTCGGCAGTGCCTCACCACTCGTGAGGAACACGCGCGAAACCGCTTCGGCCGGCAGCGACTGCGCGGCCGCCGTCCCCGCGAGCACGACGACGAGCACGAGAACGAGCGCGATCGGGCGCACGGCGAGTCGCGCGAGACGACTGATGTGGAAAAGCTGTGGACGGATCGTGCATTCGCTGTGCATGGATCGGCGCGCGTGATTTTGTTCGCGCGACCTGCCGAACAAACTCGCCCCGTCGCCTCCGACTGGTGCAGCTTCGTCCCTGCTTTCGCTTGCGCCGCGCCGTGCGCTCACTAGAATCATTCGTCGCGCCACCTGCAGGCGGCGTCATTCACAATCGTGACTACCGTCGTCATCCACGAAACGATCAACGGACGCCCGTACGTGATCGAGGTTCTCGCCGTCGGCCGCGACCGCTGGCGCGCACAGCTCGCGCGCCGGTCGACGACCGCGGTGATGCCATTCTACGGGGCAACGCCCGACGAGGCGGCGCGCCAGTTGACGGGATGGTTGTCGCGCGCGGGTGGGGCGAACCGGCAGCCCTGACCGGCGCACCGCGCCGCGAGAGACGTCACGTGCGCAGACGGGCCGGTTCGAGCCGCGGCACGAGCAGGTGGATGACGAGCAGGGCGAAAAGATACGTCACGCTCGCCGCGATGAACACGGGCCAGTAGCTGCCGACCGTCTCGAGCACGTAGCCGGTGACCTTGGCGATCAGCATGCCGCCAATCGCGCCGGCCGTCCCGCCGAGCCCGACGACCGATCCAATCGCGAAGCGCGGAAACGTATCCGACGGCAGCGTGAAGAGGTTCGCGGACCAGCCCTGATGCGCGGCCGCGGCCAGACCGATGAGCGCGACCGCGGACCACACGTCCTTGACGCTCGTCGCGAAGACCATCGGCGTCACCGCGAGCGCGCAGACGAGCAACGCCGTCTTGCGCGCACGATTGGGCGACCAGCCGCGCCCGAGCAGGAACGACGACAGCCATCCGCCGCCGATGCTGCCGAAATCGGCCATGAAGTAGATGGCGACGAGCGGCGGACCGACGTTCGTCAGCGTCAACCCGTAGCGGCGGCCGAGAAAATCTGGAATCCAGAAGAGATACAGCCACCAGATCGGATCGGTGAGGAACTTGCCGAGCGCGAACGCCCACGCCTGACGATGTCGTAGGAGCGTGAGCCACGACACCTGCACGACCTTGTCCGGCGGCTCGCTGCGAATGTAGGCGAGCTCGGCCGGACTCACGGCTGGATGCGCTTCCGGTGCGCGGTAGAACGGCAGCCACAGCGCGAGCCACAGCAGGCCGATGCCGCCCGTCGCAACGAACGCCCAGTACCAGCCGTAGGTGATCGTGAGCCACGGCACGACGAGCGGCGTCACGAGCGCGCCGATGTTCGTCCCTGAATTGAAGATGCCCGTCGCAAAGGCACGTTCGCGGCGCGGGAACCACTCCGCCACGGTCTTGATGGACGCCGGGAAACTTCCCGACTCGCCCAAGCCGAGCAGGAAGCGCATGAGAATGAAGCCCGCGACCGACGTCGAGTACCCGAGACCGAACATCGCCAGCACGTGGTGAGCCCACGTGCCCGCGGCCGGCGCTTCGGCATGACCGATCGCCGCCAGGCTCCAGATGACGATCGCCAGCGCGAAGCCGCGCTTCGTGCCGAGCCAGTCGATCACGCGTCCGGCGAACAGATACCCGACCGCGTACGCGAGTTGGAAGGAGAAGACGATGTCGGCGTAGTCGATCTCGGACCAGCCGAACTCGTGCTGCAAGGTCGGCTTCAAGAGCCCGATGACTTGCCGGTCGACGTAGTTGACGGTCGCCGCGACGAACAGCAGCGCGCAGACGATCCAGCGGACGTACCCGACGCTCGGACGACGGGAGGGCATCGATGTGAGTGAGCGCTACTGGTTGACGCCGCTGGCGAGGAAGCCACCGTCGACGGCGACGACCTGACCGGTGACGAACGCCGAGGCGTCCGACGCGAGGAAGACCGCAGCGCCGACGAGCTCTTCGACGAGCCCGAAGCGCCGCATCGGCGTGCGCATCAGCAGTTCCTGGCCGCGTGGGCCCGCCAGGATCGCGCGGTTCAGATCCGTCTCGAAAACGCCCGGCGCGATGGCGTTGACGGTCACGCCGCGCGGCGCCCATTCGACGGCCAGCGCGCGCGTGAGTCCGGCCACGCCGGCTTTGCTGGCCGTGTAGGCGGCCACTTCCATCATCCCGACGAACGAGGTCAACGAGGCGATGGAGATGATTCGTCCGTAGCCGCGTTCGAGCATTGGCGCGGCGAACACGCGGCACGCGCGAAAGACGCCGGTCAGGTTCGTCTCGACGATGCGGTGCCATTCTTCGTCGGAGACGTCGAGGCTCGGCGTCCGCTTGGTGACGCCAGCGGCGGCGACCATGATGTCGACGTGGCCGAAGGCCGTGAGGCACGCGTCGCGCATGTGCTCGAGCGACGCGCGGTCGCCGACGTCGCACGCGACACGCAGCGTCCGGCGGCCCTTCCCTTCGATCACGCCGGCGACGTCGTCGACGACGGTCTGCCTGCGGCCGGTGGCGACCACGTCGGCGCCGGCGTCGGCCAGGCCAAGTGCAATCGCGCGGCCGATGCCGCTCGTGCCGCCAACCACGGCGGCGATGCGGCCGGTGAGATCGAACGCGGCCAGTCCAGTTTTCGTGGGATGAGCGTCAGTCGAAGTCGTCATGATGGTGGTGACGTACTATCCTCTCCGCCGCGCGCGTGTCAAACGCGAGTGATAGCGAGTCATCTTCTTTGCAATGCGTTGGGGCCCCACCCCCAACGCTACGGCGCTTCGGCACCCTCACTGCGTTCGGGGCCTCGCGGTGTCATCTTTTTAGTGCTGTCCCTGTCTCCTAATCCCTGTCCCTCGTCTCCTGATCGCGCGTAATATCATCCGCGCGACCTCGCCGGTATCCTTTCCCTATGACTCTCATGACCGTTCGCGCCGCCGCCGCGCGGCTTGGCGTTGGCTACTCGACGCTGAAGCAGTGGATTCATCAGGGCCGCGTGCGGACGACGCAGACGGCGGGCGGGCATCATCGCATCTCGGACGCTGAGCTCGATCGGCTCATGGCGCATCGCGAGCCGGCCACGGCGGGACGCGCGCCGACACCGGTCCGCGGGACGCTCGTGAGCCTCAGCGCGCGCAATCATCTGCCCGGCTACGTCGAGGAAGTGCGCACCGACGGCCTGCTCGGCCAAGTCCGACTGCGCATCGGCGATCACCTGCTGACCGCCGTCATCACGGCCGACGCCATCCGCGAGCTCGAACTCGCGCGCGGCGATGATGCAGTGGCCATCATCAAGTCGACCGAAGTGATGATCGCGCGACCCGGCCCGGTGCCGAGTCCGGCTCCACGCCGCGGCCCCGCGTCAAACCGTCGCGCCTCGACCCGCCGACAAACGCGGTAGGCTGGACGGCGCGATGCCCGCCGGTCCCGTCGACTCCGAGACGCTCGCACCGCGGACCGCTGTTGACGCGGCGCCAGAGGCCGTCGAGCTGTCATGGCTCGTCACGGTCCGCTGGGCTACGCTCACGGCCGATCTCGGCGCCATCCTCGCCGGCCGCAGCGGCCTCGACGGCTCGACGCCGCTTTCGGTGTCATTGCCCGTCCTGGCCGTCTTTGCCACATCGAACGCCTGGCTCGCCTGGCGCATTCGCCGCCGGCCGCCGCCAGCCGCCGTGCTCACCGGCGGCCTCGTCTGCGCCGACGTCCTGCTGCTCTCCTGGCTCCTCAACGACTCGGGCGGCGTGCTGAACCCGGTCAGCATTTTTTATCTCGTCGACATCGTACTGGCCGCGCTCGTGCTCGGCCGGACGTGGACGTGGATCGTCGCGGCGCTGTCGATTGCCGGCTACGCGACGCTCTTCCTGCGGCCATCGGCGGATCTCGCCGCCGCGCAGGCCATGCATCCGGAGATCGCGCTTCATCTGCGCGGCATGTGGATCGCCTTCGTCGGCGCCGCGCTCATCGTGGCCGTGCTCGTCGCGCGACTCGCCGCCGCGATCGAGCGGCGCGATCGCGCGCTCGACGTGCTGCGCGATCGCGCCAACCGCTCCGCCCGGCTCGCCGGCCTCGCGACGCTCGCCGCCGGCGCCGCGCACGAGCTGAGCACGCCGCTCGCGACGATGACCGTCGCCGCGCACGAGCTCGAACGTGCGGTCGGCGACACCGCGTCGACACCCTTATCGCCCGCGATGGTCCAGGACGACGTGCGGCTCATCCGCGCGGAGATCGACCGCTGCCGGGCGATTCTCGACGGCATGGCGGGCCGCATCGCGGAACCCATGGGCGCCGCGCCGCGCGAGCAGCCGCTCGCCTCGGTCATCGACGACGTGCTCGGTCAGTTGGCGACGGCCGATCGGGCGCGCGTCCAGCCCGCGCCGCTGGCCGCCGACATGAACGTGTCCGTGCAGTGGCCGGCCGGCGCCGTGGCACGCGCCATCGCCAACCTCGTGCGCAACGCGCTTCAGGCGTCGCCCGATGGCGCGCCCGTCCGCGTCGAAGCCACGTGCGAACCATCCGACCGCGTCCGGATCGCCGTGCGCGACGCGGGCGCCGGCATGTCGGCCGAAGAGCTCGGGCGCGCCGGCGAGCCGTTCTTCACGACGAAGCCGGCCGGACACGGCATGGGGCTGGGCCTCTTCGTCTCGCGCTCGGTCGTCGAGCAGCTCGGCGGCTCGCTGACGATCGCTTCGACGCCCGGCGCCGGCACCGTCGCGTCCATCGTGCTCCCTCGCCTCGCCACGCACGCGGAGGCGCTCGATGGATGAACGCCCCCTGCTCCTCATCGTCGAGGATGACGAAAACTTGCGACGCCGGATGGGACGCGCATTCAGGGACCGCGGCTTCGACGTCGAGGAAGCCGCGTCGTCTGCTGATGCGCTGGCGATTGCCGAACGCGAAACGCCGGAGCTCGTGCTCGTGGATCTACGGATGCCGGACGGCAACGGCCTCGATCTCATTCCTGCGATCAAAGCGATCGATCCGGCCACGCGCATCGTCGTGCTGACCGGCTACGGCAGCATCGCCACGGCGCTCGAAGCCGTGCGCCGCGGCGCGACGCACTATCTGACGAAACCGGCCGACGCCGACGAGATCCTCGCGGCCTTCGAACGCGGCGGCGCTGACGTCCCACGCCAGCCGCTCGTCCCGATGTCACTCGATCGCGTCGAATGGGAACACATCAACCGCGTGCTCGTCGACTGCCACGGCAACGTCTCGGAAGCCGCACGCGTCCTCGGCCTGCACCGACGGTCGCTCCAGCGGAAGCTGGCGAAGTATCCGACGTTGAGGTGAAAAGCGCACGTCAAGTTAGAAGTTCGAAGACAGAAGCCAGAAGTGGGTTCCCCGGAAGCCTTCAATTGCTCCTCAACGCGATCATCGGATCTACACGCGACGCCTTTCGCGCGGGTAGATATCCGGATACGAGCGCCACGGCGAGGAAGATGGCCGCCATCGCGATGTACGTCGTCACGTCCCACGGCGACGTGTCGAAGAGCAGCGACGCGATGAGGCGCGCGACCACGAGCGAGACGACGATGCCCACGCCGATGCCCCAGAGCGTCACGCGCAGCGTCGCCATGAGGACGTCGCGACGCACGCGGCCGACGCTCGCGCCAAGCGCCATCCGTACGCCGATATCGCGCGACTGTCGCGCGACCGAATACGAGATCACGCCGTGGATGCCGAGCGCCGCGAGGAACAGCCCGAGGCCCGCCATTGCCGCGACGAGGATCATGAAGAAGCGCCGCGGCGACACGGCGTGGCTCACGAGCGTGTGGAGCGGCGTGAGCGCCACGGCCGGCTGCGTGGGATTGAGCTCGCGTAAGGCATGAAGCACGGTCGATCCGAGTGTGTCGACGGGCAGTCGCGAGCGGATCACGAGCCGCGCGCCACTCGGCGATTCCTGTGTCGCGGGATAGTAGACCTGCCATCCGCTCCCATCCTCGACGCGCTCCTCGCGGACGTCGTCGGCGACGCCGATGACCTGCAGATCGGCGCGGCCGTTCGACAGGAACTTCCCCACCGCGTTCTCGTCCGGCCAGTAGAAACGCGCGGCCGACGCGTTGATGACGATCACGGGCTGACCGCCGAAACGATCGTCCCACGTGAAATCGCGGCCTTTGAGGCCGATACCCGTCGCGCGGAAGAATCCCGGGGTGACGACGTACACGAGCGGCGGCGAGACTTCGCCAGGACGATAGACCTTGCCCTTCGGCACGAGCGTGCCCCACGAGCGATTCGCGCCGAACGGCAGATAGTCGGTGATGCCGGCGGAGTCGATCCCCGGGATGGCATCGACGCGGTCGAGGATCCGCTCGAACGCGGCCACGCGTTTGCGGGCCCCCGCTTCGGCGGACGGGGCGGCGTCATCGTAGTCGACGGCCATCGTCGCGGCCTGTTCCGGCGTGAATCCGAGGTTGACGTCGAGCACGTTGATGAAACTGCGCAGGAGCAACCCCGCGCCAACGAGCAGGACCGAGGCGAGCGCGATCTCCGCGATCACGAGACCGAGGCGTAGCCGTTCGTGACGCTGGCCTCGTCCGGCCGCCGGTCCCGAGTCCTTGAGCGCCTCCTGCACGTTGTCGCCCGTCATCTTCAGCGCGGGCACGAGACCGAAGAGCGCCGCCGCGACCATGGCAACCAGGACCGTCCACAGCACGGCCGCCGTGTCGATCGTCACGCCATTCAAGAGCGGCAGATCGAGATCGCCGTGGTGCGCGAGCCAGCGCACGAGACCAAACGCTGCCGCGAGACCGAATGCCGCACCCGTCAGAGACAACGCGAGGCTTTCGGTCAGTGCCTGCCGGACGAGACGCGCGCGCGTGGCGCCGAGCGCCTGGCGCATCGCGACCTCTTTGCTGCGAGCCGCACCGCGCACGAGGAGCAGATTCGAGAGGTTGACGCAGGCGATCAGCAGGATGAGACCGACCGCCGACCACAACACGACGAGCGGCCGATGCCATTCGCCGCTCACGTGCGTTTCGAGCGGCACGGGCACGAGACCGTTCCGATATTGGCCGCGCGTCTGCGGATACTTCACGTTGAAGTAGAGGTTGGGTGCGATGCGTGACGCGTCGTCTCGCGCCTGGTCGAGCGTGGCACCAGGCCGGAGTCGTCCGACGAGGGTCACGATATTTCCCCAGTCGCGCGCCGCATCGAGGTCGAGCGGCGTGAAGAGATCGACGCGCGCGCCCGGCAGGAAGACCGATCCGAAGTCGAACGACGCCGGCAGCACGCCGATGACAGTCGTCGGATGTCCGTTGAGCATGACGTCCGTGCCCACGATCGAGCGATCGGCCGCGAACTGACGTACCCAATAGGCGTGCGACAAGAGCGCCACGGGCCGCGCGCCCGTGCGTGCATCATCGGCGGTGAACGCCCGTCCCATGGCAGGCGTCACGCCGAGCACCTCGAAGAAGTTCGAGATGACGTCGAGCCCCGTCGCGGGCACCATGTCGCCGCCGCGATCGAGGCGCACGTTATCGGGACCACTGAAGGCGAAGTAGCCGGTCACGCCCTGGTAGACGCGGCTCTGGTCGCGGAATTCCTCGTAGGCGTCCGACGAGTAGGTCGCGCACGACAGGCCGCAGCCCGACGGCGGCGGTGCAATCCAGGCGAGCTGGCCCGCGTCGGGAAACGGCAGCGGACGAAGGATCAGCGTGTTGATGACGCTGAACGTCGCGACGTTCGCGCCGATGGCGAGCGCGAGGACGAGGACGGCGACCAGGGCGAACCCGCGCTCGCGCGCGAACGCGCGACCGGCGAAATGGAGATCCTGCAGACACTCACGCCAGTAGTCCCCGAGCCGCTGACGTCGATTCATGGTGCCTCCGATGTGTTCACCGATCCGCTGGAGCGAGCGTCGATCGCCGAGCTGCCGCTCGGCCTCGCGACGCGCCTCGTCCGGCGTCCAGCCGCGCGCGACCAGGTCGTCCACCTTGGCGGCCAGATGAAACTCCAGCTCATCGCGCACGTCGGCCGCATGGTCAGGGCCGAAGAGCCGACGCACGGCACGAGGTCGGCGCGGCGCGCTGCTCATGCGGGTTTGCGGCGCGGCGACGGCTGCGTCGCGCCGAGGACCTTGGCGACCGCCGCGGCGTAGGCTTCCCACGTCGCGGTCTCGCGCTGCAGATGCCGACGGCCGGCGGGTGTCAGGCGATAGAACTTGGCCTTGCGATTGTTCTCCGACAGTCCCCACTCCGCTTCGACGAGCTTCTTGCTCTCGAGTCGCCAGAGCGCCGGATACAGCGTGCCTTCCTCGACGAGCAGGGCCTCGTCGCTCTCGGCACGGATGAAGCCCGTGATGGCGTAGCCGTGCAGCGGCCCCCAGACGAGCGCCTTCAGGATGAGCACGTCGAGCGTGCCACGGACGAGGTCAAGTTTGGCGCGATCCATCGTTCCCCTTGCGTTCACAGGGAAACGATAGCCACGTTCCCCTATGAATGCAAGGGGGTGAAAAGGGATTCACACTTCTAACTTGCTCTTACTGCGGCGGCCCGAGCTTGGACGCGATGCGGGTGGCTTCTTCGATGGCGCGGGCGAGGACCGAGCGGATCTTGCCGTCTTCGAGCATGAGCAATCCGCCGATCGTGCACCCGGCGGGCGTCGTCACGTCGTCGCGAAGAGCGGCGGGATGGCGGCCGGAGGACTGCACCATGCGCGCGGCGCCCAGTGCGGTCTGTGCGACGAGGCCGAGCGCGAGATCGCGCGGCAGGCCGACGCGGACACCGGCGTCGGCGAAGGCTTCCATGATCAAGTACTGATACGCGGGCCCGCTGCCGCTGAGCGCGGTGATCGCGTTGAAGTACGACTCCTCGGTCGCGAGGCATCGGCCCACGCACTCGAAGATCTGCTTCGCGCGCGCGAGGTGATCGGCCGTCGCGTGCCGGCCGGCGCAGACAACGGTCATGCCCTCGCCGACGATGCACGGCGTGTTGGGCATGGCGCGCACCCAGGGATTGTCCGTCCCCGTCAATGACTCGAGTTGCGCAAGCGTCGTCCCCGCCAAGATCGAGACGAGGAGCGTGTCCGGCCGCAACCCGGCTTCGCGCAGACTCGCGAGCGCCGCGGCCGCGTGCGCGGGCTTGACGCAGAGGACGATGACGCCGGCGCCCGGCACACGGGCACGGACGTCGCGTTCAACCGGCACGCCGAGGCGCGCGGCCGCCGCTTCGCACGTGCGAACCGAACGGGCCGCGGCCCAAGCTTGATCAGGCTGGAGCGCGCCCGCATCGAGCAGCCCTTTGAGGATCGTCTGCCCCATCACGCCGGCGCCGATGATCCCGAACGTGCGGCCCAGATCGAGCAGCGGCGGACGCGTGGACGGTCCGGTCTCGGCGGCGGTCATCGTGTCGCTCCCTGCGCCGCGGCCGGCGCGCGCCCGTCACCCAGACGCCGGTCGGGGACGAGATAGTCCTGGACGTACTCCGCCACCGCATCGGCGAGCGGCGTGGCAGGGTCCAGATAACCGAAACGCCGCAGCCGATCGAGCGACGCGCACGTGTCGTATTGATATTTCGCGCGCAGCTCGACGGGCATGTCGATGAACTCGATGGCCGGCGGCCGATCGAGCGCGTCGAACACGGCTTGCGTGAGATCGAGCCAGGTGTGCGCGCGGCCGGATCCGACGTTGACGAGCCCGCACGCGTCGGGTCGCTCGGCCAGGTGCAGCGTCATGCGCACGGCGTCCTTCACGTAGATGAAATCACGCCGCTGCGCGCCGTCCTCGAAGTCCGGACGGTGACTGCGGAAGAGCCGCACGCGGCCTTCGGCGGTGATCTGGTGGAACGCCTTGTTGACGACGCTCCGCATGTCGCCCTTGTGATTCTCGTTCGGCCCGAAGACGTTGAAGTACTTCAGCCCGAGGATGCTGCGGAAATAGCCGCGCCGCTCGGCGTACTGATCGAAGAGCTGCTTCGAGTACGCGTACATGTTGAGCGGCCGCAAACGCGACAGGTCCTCGGCGTCCGACAACGTCCCTTCGAGCGCGCCGTAAGTCGCCGCCGACGACGCGTAGACGAAGCGGACGCGATGCTCGACGGCCCAGTCGGCCAGCGTGCGGGTGTAGGCCGTGTTGTTGCGCATCAACCAGTCGGCGTCTGTCTCGGTCGTCGACGAACACGCGCCCAGATGAAACACCGTCCGCACGTCGTCGAGCGCGCCGCGCGCGATGGCGGGCGGCAGCGCGTCGCGGTCGAGGTAGTCGTCGAAGCGCAGCGGCACCAGGTTGCGCCACTTCTCCGATCGATCGAGCGCGTCGACGACGAGAATGCGATCGTAGCCGCGTTCGTTGAGCGCCCAGACGACCGCGCTGCCGATGAAGCCCGCGCCGCCGGTGACGAGGATCCGTCCTTCGTCGAGCACTAGAGCGCCTCGCCGAGGGTCTCGACGACCTCACGCGCGAGCCACTCCACCTCGGCCCGCTCGATGACGAGCGGAGGAGCGAGGCGGATGACGCGCTCGTGCGTTTCCTTGCAAAGCAGCCCGCGTTGCATCAGGCGTTCGCAGTACGGACGCGCCGGCCGATCGAGCTCGATGCCGACGAGCAGTCCGCGCCCGCGGATGTCGCGCACGGGCGGCCGCGGCGCTGCGGCGAGCGCGTCCATGAGCACGCGGCCGAGCTCGGCCGATCGCGTGACGAGCCCCTCGTCCTCGATCACGTCGAGCGCGGCGAGCGCGATGGCGCAGGCGAGCGGACTGCCACCGAACGTGCTGCCGTGGCTTCCTGGCGTGAAGACCTGCATCACCTCGGCGCGGCCGACGACGGCCGAGACGGGATAGCAGCCACCCGACAACGCCTTGCCGAGCACGTACACGTCCGGCTGCACGCCTTCGTGTTCGCACGCGAACCATCGGCCCGTGCGGCCGAGTCCGGTCTGAATCTCGTCCGCGATGAGAAGCACGTGATGCTCGCGGCACAGCGCGGCGGCCGCCGCCAGATACCCGTCGGGCGGTATGACGATGCCGGCTTCGCACTGGATGGGCTCGACGAGGAACGCGCACGTCTCGGGACGGATGGCGGCGGCGAGCGCGTCGAGATCGCCATACGGCACGACGACGAAACCCGGCGTGAACGGACCGAAGCCGCGCCGGTATTCTTCCTCGGTCGACGCGCTGATGATCGTCGTCGTGCGGCCGTGGAAGTTGCCCGCGCAGACGATGATCTCCGCGCGATTGGGCGCGATGCCCTTGACGTCGTAACCCCAGCGCCGCGCGGCCTTGATGGCGGTTTCGACGGCCTCCGCGCCACTGTTCATCGGCAGCACGGCGTCGAGACCGGTCCGTTCGGCCAGGGCGCGGCAGAACAGCGGCAGTCGATCGTTGTGAAAGGCGCGTGACGTGAGCGTCACGCGCTGCGCCTGCTCCCAGAGCGCCGCGAGAATCCGCGGATGCGCGTGCCCTTGGTTGAGCGCGGAGTACGCGCTCAGGCAATCGAGATACCGGCGGCCATCGACGTCGTACACCCAGACGCCGCGCGCACGCGCGATGACGACGGGCAGCGGGAGATAGTTGTGGGCGCCCCAGCGCGATTCGAGATCGAGCAGGGCGGCGGCGTCCGGGTCGGTCGCCGTCAGGGTCGTGCGGGAAGCATCATCAGTCATGCGGGCACACTTGTGCGAGACGCGCCGCGTGCTGCTCGCTCAGGAGTGGGGGACGTCGCGTGGCGTGCCGGCCGAAGCGTGCCGCAGATGAGCGAAAGGTGGTGGACCAGACGGGAGTCGAACCCGTGACCTCATGAATGCCATTCATGCGCGCTCCCAACTGCGCTACTGGCCCACGTGCGGGAGGCTCGAATCACCGA
>DASZOV010000060.1:0-10141 GCA_035550595.1 Vicinamibacterales bacterium | reverse complement strand
CTCTCCTACACCCGGCGCCGCTTCGGCGGCCGGCAGCCGTTGTGGGGGATCGGCGTCACGTCGCGGATCGACTTCACGTCGATGCCGATCGTCTGCAGCGCGCGCACGGCCGACTCGCGTCCGGCGCCCGGCCCCTTCACGCGCACCTCGAGCGAGCGCATGCCGTAGCCCTTCGCCGCCGTGCCGGCCGCGATGGCCGCCTGCGTCGCCGCGTACGGCGTGCCCTTGCGCGATCCCTTGAAGCCGATGCCGCCGGCGCTCGACCAGGCGATCACCTGTCCCTCGGCGTCGGTGATCGTGATGATCGTGTTGTTGAACGACGCCTGGATGTGCGCGAAGCCGTGGTGCACCACGCGCTTCTCGCCACGCTTCTTGAACGTCTTCTTCTTCGCCGGCGTCTTGCCGGCTTCGGGTGCCGCGCCGTCCTGCGGTTGCGTCTTGGCCATGTCCGTCCTCTACTCGACCTTCTTCTTGGCGATCGCGCCCTTGCGCGGGCCCTTGCGCGTCCGCGAGTTGGTCCGCGTCCGCTGCCCACGAACGGGCAGGTTCCGGCGGTGCCGCGATCCGCGATAGCTTCCGATCTCGACGAGCCGCTTGATGTTCATCGAGATTTCCTTGCGCAGGTCACCCTCGACGCGGCCCTGTTCCTCGACGACGCGGCTGATCTTGCGGACGTCGTCCTCCGACAGGTCCTTGATGCGGATGTCGGGGCTCACGCCCGCGGCGCGCAGGATGTCGTTCGACCGGTGCCGGCCGATGCCGTAGATGTAGGTCAAGCCGATTTCCACCCGCTTGGTCCGCGGGAGATCGACGCCAGCAATGCGAGCCATCTATCCCTGCCTCTGCTTGTGCTTCTGGTTCGTGCAGATCACGCGGACAACACCCTGCCGCCGGACGATCTTGCACTTGCTACACATGCGCTTCACCGATGCCCTGACTTTCATATCCGCTCACCCTCGTCCCTCGGTCTTCTCGACGATGCGCCCGCGCGTCACGTCGCGCGCCGTCAACGCCACCCGGACCCGATCGCCCACCACGAGGCGGACGAAGTTGCGGCCGAGTCCGTTCGGCGCGTGGGCGGTGATCTCACCGCCGCCGTCGATCGCCACGCGATAGAGCGCGCGCGGCAGCCGTTCGCGGACCGTGCCTTCGACCAGCCGGCCGGCCGCACGGTCGGTCACGCCCGCGCCTGGCGCCCCGCTTCAGCCGCTTCGGGCGTCGTCTTCGCCGTCAGCACCAACGGCCCGTCGTCGGTGACGACGACCGTGTGCTCGAAGTGCGCGGCGAGACTGCCATCACGCGTCACGGCCGTCCATCCATCGCCGAGCACGCGCGTCGCCGGCGCGCCCATCGCGACCATCGGCTCGATGGCCAGCGTCATGCCCGCAGCGAGCTTCGGCCCGCGGCCCGGCGCGCCGTAATTCGGGATCTGCGGATCCTCGTGGAGCCGCTCGCCAATCCCATGGCCGACGAACTCGCGCACGATCGAAAACCCGTGCGACTCGACCCACGTCTGCACCGCGTGGCTCACGTCCGACAACCGGCTGCCCACGCGCACCTGACGAATGGCGCGATCGAGCGATTCGGCCGTCACGGCCAGCAGTTCGCGCGTCCGGTCCGGCACGGCGCCCACGGCCACCGTGACCGCCGAGTCGCCGTAGAAGCCGCCAATCTTCACGCCCATGTCGAGCGAGATGATGTCGCCCTCGGCGAGCGCGCGCGTCGCCGACGGGATGCCGTGCACCACTTCCTGGTTCACCGACGCGCAGAGCGTCGCGGGATACCCACGATAACCCTTGAACGCCGGCTCGGCCCCGCGCTCGCGCACCAGGCGCTCGGCCAACGCGTCCAAGTCCGCCGTCGTCACGCCGGGCGCCACGGCCGCTTCGAGCTCGGCCAGCACGTCGGCGACGATGCGATTCGCCACGCGCAGCCGTTCGATCTCGGCCTGGGACCGGCACACGATCACGGACGTCCCCCTTCCACCGACGCAATCGCGGCGGCGATGTCGGCCGCCACGAGATCCTGCGGCTGATCGCCGTCGACGGACCGGAACGTCGGCCGCCGGCGGTAGAACTCGACGATCGACCGCGTGTCGCGCGCGTAAACGCGCAATCGCTCGCGAATCACGTCCGGGTCGTCGTCTTTCCGCTGGACGAGCGGCGCGCCGCACGCAGCGCAGACCGACACGGCCGCCGTTGCCGTCGTGCCGCAGCGGCGGCAAACCCGGCGCGTCATGAGGCGCTGGACGAGCGTCTCTTCCGGCACCTCGATGTCCACGACCACGACGGGCGGCCGGTCCTCGACGAGCGCGTCGAGCGCCTCGGCCTGCGCGAGCGTGCGCGGAAATCCGTCGAGCACGAACCCGGCGGCCGCGTCGGCCTGCGCCAGACGATCCCGCACGATGGTGATGACCAGGTCGTCGCTCACGAGCTGGCCGGCGTTCATCAACGCCGCGGCCAACTGCCCGGCTTCGGTCGCCGCGAAATTCGTCTCCCGCAGGATGTCGCCGGTCGACACGCGCGGCACGCCGCGCACTTTCGCCAACCGATCGGCCTGCGTGCCCTTCCCCGCGCCCGGCGGTCCGAGCATGACGAGCCCGAGAGGCGCGGCGCTCGATTCCCGCCGGTCTCTCGACCCCGGCCGCGGGCTGGCCGCGGCCGGCGCCGGCCGCGCGCCCGTCGACGTCATCCTCGACGACTCCGCACGCGGCTCTTCTTCATGAAGCCGTCGTAATGCCGCATGATGAGCTGCGACTCGACCTGCTGCACCGTATCCATCGCCACGCCGACGATGATGAGCAGCGAGGTGCCGCCGAAATAGAACCGCACGTTCATGCCCTCGGTGATGAACCGCGGCAGAATCGCATCGAGCCGATCTCCGATGAACGGGATCGGCGCCACCTTGAAGCCCTGGAGCAGCAGCTCGGGCAGGAGCGCAATCACCGCCAGATAGATCGCACCGGCCAGCGTGACGCGCGCCAGGATCTGGTCGATGTGCTCGGCCGTCCGCTTGCCCGGCCGGATGCCCGGCACGAACCCGCCGTACTTCCGCATGTTCTCGGCGACGTCATCCGGGTTGAAGATGATCGCCGTGTAGAAGTACGCGAAGAAGATGATGAGCACCACGTACAACAGCGTGTACAGCGGATAGCCGACGCCGAGCTGCGTGATGAGCCGATCGACGATGCCGTTGGCCGGGAACATGGCCCGGATCATCGGCGGGAACGCCAGGATCGACGACGCGAAGATGACGGGCATGACGCCGCCCGTGTTCACCTTCAACGGAATGTGCGTGCTCGCGCCGCCGAGCATGCGCCGGCCGACCATGCGCCGCGCGTACTGCACCGTCACGCGCCGGTGGCCGCGCTCCATGAACACGACCGCGCCGACGACGACGACCATCAGGATGAGCAGCATCACGAGCTTCAGCGGCCCGATCTCGCCCACCTGCAACTGCGACAACGTCTGCACGGCCCCGCGCGGCAATCCCACGACGATGCCGGCGTAGATGAGGAGCGACATCCCGTTGCCGATGCCGCGCTCGGTGATCTGCTCACCGAGCCACATGACGAGCACCGATCCCGTCGTGAGCGTGAGCACCGTCATCAGCCGGAAACCCCAGCCCGGGCTGTCGACGATGTTCAGCCCGCCGGCGCGCCCCGCGTTCTCGAGGAAGAACGCGATGCCGAGCGACTGCACGACGCTCAAGAGGATCGTCCCGTAGCGGGTGTACTGCGTGATCTTCCGCCGGCCGAGCTCGCCTTCCTTCGACAGCCGCTCGAGATACGGCCAGACGACGGTGAGGAGCTGCAGGATGATCGACGCGCTGATGTACGGCATGACGCCGAGCGCGAAGACCGTCATCTGCGACAGGTTGTAGCCGGAGAACATGTCGTACAGGCCGAACATCGTGTTGGCGGCCTGCTCGGTGAGCTGCGTCAACGCAGCGATGTTGATCCCCGGCGTCGTGATGTGCGATCCCACGCGGTAGACCGCCAGCACGCCGAAGGTGAACAGCACACGCTTCCGCAGCTCGGGGATCGCGAAGATGTTCTTCAGACTGTCCATAAGGACCAACCCTTACCCGGCCGCCACCCGGCCACCGGTACCACTACTCCGCGTGTCCGGCGTCGGCCCCGGCGGCCGCGAGCGCCGTCGTGGCGCCGCCCGCCGCCGCAATCTTCTCGGCGGCCGACGCGCTGAACTGGTGCGCGTGCACGGTCAACGCCTTGGTCAACTCGCCGCGTCCGAGCACCTTGATCGGCTTCGCGCGATCGCGCACGATGCCGCGCTCGCGCAGGAGATCGGGCGTCACGACCGTGCCGGCCTCGAACACTTCACCGAGCCGATCGAGATTGACGACCGCGTACTCGACCCGGAACGGGTTGTGGAAGCCGCGCTTCGGCACGCGCCGGTGCAGCGGCATCTGGCCGCCCTCGAACCCGCGCTTGAAGCGGAACCCCGATCGCGACTTGGCGCCCTTGCTGCCGCGCGACGCGGTCTTGCCATGGCCCGATCCCGGACCGCGGCCGACGCGCTTCTTCGCATGCTTGGCGCCGCGGGGCGGCCGCAGGTTGTTCAACGACATAACGTCTCGACTCCTCGACGGACCGGCGCGCCTACGCCTGGCCCTCGGTAACCGTCACCAAGTGTCGCACCTTCAGGATGAGCCCGCGCGTGGCCGGCGTGTCGACGACCTCGACGGTCTGATGCATCCGGCGCAGGCCGAGCCCGCGCAAGGCCAGCCGCTGCTTGCGGTCGAACCCGATCCCGCTGCGAATCTGCGTCAGCTTCAATGACTTCATGACCGTCTCCGCGTCAGCGCGCGCCGGCGCCGACCAGCTCCTCGACGTCCTTGCCGCGCAGCCGCGCGACGGTCGACGGATCCTTCAAGAGGCAGAGCGCCTCGAACGTCGCGCGCACGACGTTGTGCGCGTTGGCCGATCCAAGCGACTTGGTGAGCACGTTGCTCAGCCCGGCCGATTCCACGACCGCGCGAACCGCGCCGCCGGCGATGATGCCCGTGCCTTCGGGCGCCGGCTTGAGCAGCACCGATCCGGCGCCGAAGCGCCCGACGACCGGGTGCGTGATCGTCGTGCCGGCCATCGGCACGCGAACGAGCGCCTTCTTGGCCGACTCGATGGCCTTCTTGATCGCCGACGGCACTTCCTTCGCCTTGCCGATGCCGAAGCCGACCACGCCGTGCCCGTCGCCGATCACCACGAGCGCGCTGAAGCTCAGGTTCTTGCCGCCCTTGACGACCTTCGTCACGCGGCTGATCGAGACGACCGTGTCCTTGAGATCGAGATCCGACGGGTCGATCTTCTCGCGAGAATGCCTCATGTCTCCCTCAACTCTCCCGATCAGAACTCGAGCCCGGCCTTGCGCGCGGCCTCGGCCACGGCCCGGACGCGCCCATGGTACAGGTTGCCGCCGCGGTCGAAGACGACGTGCGTGATGCCCTTCGCCTTGAGCCGATCGGCGATCACCTGGCCGAGCGCCTCGGCACCGGCGAGGTTGCCACCGCGCACCGTACCGGTGAACACCGTGCCGAGCGACGGCTCGGTGCTCGCGGCCGAGACGATCGTCCGCCCGGCGAGGTCGTCGATGACCTGCACGTAGATGTGCGCCGTCGATCGGAACACGGCCAGCCGCGGCCGTTCGCCCGTGCCGCGGATCCGCTTCCGCTGGCGCAGCCGAATCCGCTCGCGCCGATCCCGTGTGGTTCGAATCTTCATAACGCCTGGCCCCTGTTGTCGAAGCTCACCGGCCGCGTTACGCGCCGGTCTTGCCAACCTTCTTCTTCAGCACTTCGCCCGTGTACCGCACGCCCTTCTGTTTGTACGGATCGGGCCGGCGCAGGCCGCGGATGTTCGCCGCCACCTGGCCGACGAGCTGCCGGTCGATGCCCGTCACCGTGAGGTGCGTCTGCTTGTCGACGGCCACCTCGATCCCCGCCGGCACGTCGAACACGACCGGGTGCGAGTAACCGAGCGCGAAATGGACCTGCTTGCCCTTCACCTCGGCGCGATACCCGACGCCGACGATGTCGAGCTCGCGCTTGAAGCCGTTGGTCACGCCCTCGACGGCATTGGCCATGAGGCTTCGCGCGAGGCCATGGAACTTCTTCTGCGTCGGGTCATCCGCGTGGACCAGACTCGCGACGAGCGCGCCCTTGTCGACCGCGAAGACGACGCCCGGCGGCACGCGCTGAGTCAACGTGCCCTTCGGCCCTTTGACCTCGACCGCGTCGGGCCGCACGGTGACGTTCACGCCCTTCGGGACGAGAATCGGTTTTCTGCCAATACGGGACATATGCCACTCACTGGGGCCGCGGCCACATGGCCACGAGCCCGGAACCGGAGCGCACCGGGCGACCCGGCGCTACCAGATGTTGCAGAGCACCTCGCCGCCGACGCCGACCCGCGCCGCCTCGCGACCCGTCATCACGCCGCGCGACGTCGTCAGGATGCTCGTGCCGAGACCGGCGAGCACCTTCGGCACGTCGTTGCGGCCGACGTAGGCGCGGCGGCCCGGGCGGCTCACGCGTTCGAGCCCGGTGATCACGTTCTCGCCGCGCGGACCGTACTTCAGCGTGATGCGGATGACCGCGGGCCGGTCCTCGGCCGCGTCGACGAGCTTGAACCCACCGATGTAGCCCTCCTCGGCGAGGATGCGCGCGATCTCGGCCTTGAACCGCGACGCCGGCACATCGACGCGCGGATGACGCGCGTGCACGGCATTGCGAATCCTCGTGATCATGTCTGCGATCGGATCAGTCATAAGGTCCCTGTCAGACTCGGGTGTCGTTCGGGCGCGCCGGACGCGTCACCAACTGCTCTTGATGACGCCAGCGACCTCGCCGCGCAGCGCCATCTCGCGGAAACACAGACGGCAGAGCGCGAACTTGCGGAGGTAGGCGCGCGGCCGGCCGCAACGGCGGCAACGGTTTCGGTGCCGCACGGCGTACTTGGGCTGCTGGTTCAGGTCCTTGACGGTCTTCGCGGTCGTCGCCATAGTCGCTCGTCAGTCGAAAAAAAAGTGAACGTCAGTTCTGCCGGAACGGCATGCCGAGGAGCTGCAGCAACCGCCGCGCCTCCTCGTCGGTCCGTGCCGTCGTCACTACCGAGATGTTCATGCCGCGCGACTTGTCCACCTTGAGATAGTCGATCTCGGGGAACATCAACTGATCGCGCAGGCCGAGCGTGTAGTTGCCGCGGCCGTCGAAGCCGCGCGGGGACACGCCGCGGAAGTCACGCACGCGCGGCAACGCGATGGCCATGAGCCGGTCGAGGAACTCGAACATCCGCTCGCCGCGCAGCGTCACCATCGCGCCGATCGGCATGTGGCGCCGCACCTTGAACTGCGCGATCGACTTGGTCGCGCGCGTCACGGCGGCGCGCTGGCCGGTGATGCGGCTCAGCTCGTCGGCACCCGTCTCGACGATCTTCGCGTTCTGCGTGCCCTCGCCGAGGCCCATGTTCACGACGACCTTGACGATCTTCGGGACCGCCATGACGTTCGTGTAGCCGAACTCCTTGCGGAGCGCCGGCACGACGTCGCTCTGGTAGCGCTCTCTCACGCGGTTCATTTGTCGACGACTCCCTTGCACTTCACGCAGTACCGCACGCGCCGGCCATCGTCGAGCCGGCGGCGGCCGACGCGCGTGGCCGCGCCGCACTCCGGGCAGACGAGCTGGACGTTGGACGCGTCGAGCGCGGCTTCACGCGTGACGATGCCACCCTGGATGTTGCGCTGGGGGTTGGCGCGCGTGTGCCGCTTGATGACGTTGACGCCCTCGACGACGAGCCGTCCGCGCGCGGGAATGACGCGCAGGACGCGCCCGCGCTTGCCGCGGTCGCGACCCGCCATGACGAGGACGGTGTCGTTCTTCTTGATGGCGGTGACGGTCGCCATGACTAGAGCACCTCCGGCGCGAGCGAGATGATCTTCATGAACCGCCGCTCGCGCAGCTCGCGCGCCACCGGGCCGAACACGCGGGTGCCGATGGGCTCGTTCTGATCGTTGATGAGCACGGCCGCGTTGCGGTCGAAGCGGATGTAGCTGCCGTCCTTGCGGCGCAGCTCCTTGCGTGTCCGCACGATGACGGCCTTGACGACCTGCCCCTTCTTGACCGTCGCGTCGGGCGTGGCTTCCTTCACCGACGCGGTGACGATGTCGCCAATTCGCGCGTACCGGCCGGTCGACCCGCCGATCGGGTTGATCACGGCAATCTTGCGCGCGCCGGAATTGTCGGCCACGTCGAGGATGGAGCGCATCTGAACCATGGTGAGTTCTCCTGACTCTCTCCGCCCCGCCTAGGCCCGCGCCCGATCGACGACGCGCGTGACCACCCAGCGCTTGCGCGCCGAGAGCGGCCGCGACGGCACGAGCGCCACGCGATCGCCCACCTGAGCCTCGTGCTCGTCATGGGCCATGAACCGCGACGTCAGCCGGCGCTGCTTCCCGTACAGCCCGTCGCGCACCTGACGCTCGACGGCGACGATGACGCTCTTGGTCATCTTGTTGCTCACGACCCGTCCGAAAATCTCGACCTTCGCCATGGCTAGTCCCCGACGCCCTTCTCGCGCAGCACGGTCATCACCCGCGCCAGCTCGCGACGCAGCGGGCGCACCTTGTGGCCCGATTCGCCCTGTCCCATCGACTGCTGGAGGCGCAGCCGGAAGACCTGCTCGTCGAGCGCGTGCGCGCGCTGGCGCAGGTCCTCGACGCCGAGGCCTCTCAGCTCGGTCAATTGCTCGGCCACCTTCATGACAGGGTCTCCTCACCGAAGCGCCGCGCGAACCGCGTCTTCATCGGCAGCTTGGCCGAGGCCAACCGCATCGCCGCGCGCGCCTCGCCCACCGACACGCCTTCCATCTCGAACAGGATGCGGCCCGGTTTAACGACGGCCACCCAGCCCTCGGGCGCGCCCTTGCCCTTGCCCATGCGCGTTTCCTGCGGCTTCTTGGTGATCGGCTTGTCGGGAAACACGCGAATCCAGACCTTCCCGCCGCGCTTGATCCCGCGCGTCAAGGCCACGCGCGCCGCCTCGATCTGGCGGTCGGTCAGCCAGCAGGGCTCGAGCGACATCAACCCGTAGTCGCCAAACGCCACCGACGACCCGCGCCACGCCAGCCCGCGCATCCGACCGCGCTGCTGCTTGCGGTACTTGACCTTCTTCGGCATCAACATGGGTGATCTCTTCTCTTGATCGCTCGCGGGGCCCCACCCCCGCTCGCCCGCTCAGCACCGCTCCTACGTCGCGGGCTTCGCGGACTTCGTTTAATGCTCGCCACCCTCGCTCCGCTCGGAGGGCTCGCGGTGTCATCGTTTTTTCAATGACACTGCGCCGCAGGCGCCTCATCCCTTCGAAGTTCGAACTTCAAAGTTCGAAGTTCGACACGCGCCTTCCACTCCGCTACCCCCGTGCCGCGCGGCGCGGCTGGCGGTACTCCTCTTCGCGGCCCAGGCGCGGGGTGAGGCGCTCGCCCTTGTAGAGCCACACCTTCACGCCGATCGCGCCGTAGGTCGTGAACGCCTCGGCGAAGCCGTAGTCGATGTCCGCGCGGAGCGTCTGCAGCGGGAGCTGGCCGTGCAGATACCACTCGGACCGCGCGATCTCGGCGCCGTTCAATCGGCCCGACACGCGCACCTTGATGCCGCGCGCGCCGAAGCGCAGCGCGGACTCGACGGCCTTGCGCATCGCGCGGCGGAACGCCACGCGCTTCTCGAGCTGCATGGCCACCGACTCGCCGATGAGCTGCGCGTCGAGCTCGGGCTTCTGGATCTCGAGGATGTTGATGAACACCTCGCGGCCCGTCGACTTCATCAGCTCCTGGCGCAGCCGATCGACCTCCGTCCCCTTGCGGCCGATGATGATGCCCGGCCGCGACGTGTGGATGTCGACCTTCAGCTTGTTGGCCGCGCGCTCGATGTCGATGCGCGAGACGCCGGCGTGCGCGAAGCGCGCCTTCAACTTCGCGCGCAGCCGCAGGTCCTCGTGCAGCAGCTTCGCGTAGTCCTTGTCGGCGTACCAGCGCGACCGCCAGGTCTTGTTGAACCCGAGCCGGAACCCGTACGGATGAACTTTCTGCCCCATAACTTCTCAGCCCTCGCTCGGCCGTTCGCGGCCGCGC
>DASZOV010000059.1:0-71392 GCA_035550595.1 Vicinamibacterales bacterium | reverse complement strand
CACGGCCCCCTCGAAGCCAGCTTCCCCACTGAGACGCTCCGCCTGACGGTGCGCCAGCCGCTCGTCGTCACCGAGACCGGCGAGCGCTTCGACGTGCTCGCGACGACCGCCGGCGGCGGCGTGGCCGGGCAGGCCGGCGCGTTGCGGCTCGGCATTGCGCGCGCGCTCGTCGAATACGACGGCGAACTGCGCAGCTCGCTTCGCAAGGCCGGATTGCTCACGCGCGATCCGCGGGCCAAGGAGCGGAAGAAGTACGGCATGGCGGGCGCCCGGAAGCGCTTCCAGTTCAGCAAGCGGTAACGTGAAGTACCCGGCCGCCTCGGCAGTCGTCGATGGCGCCGGTCGTCGACGGTGTCCCATGAGGGGCGGGTATCGACCCGATCCCAAAGGAGAGATGTCAGCTTGAGCGCGATCGCGATGAAGGATCTCTTGGAAGCCGGAGTGCATTTCGGCCACCAGACGAAACGGTGGAATCCGAAGATGAAGCCGTTCATCTTCGGCGAACGCAACGGCATCTACATCATCGACCTCGGTCGCACGGCCAAGCTGTACCGCGAGGCGGCGGAGTTCGTCACCTCGCTCGCCAGCCAGGGCGGCACGCTCTTGTTCGTCGGCACCAAGCGGCAGGCGCAGGACGCGATTGCCGAAGAAGCGCAGCGCTGCGGCATGTTCTTCGTCAACCAGCGCTGGCTCGGTGGCCTGCTCACCAACTTCTCCACCATCCAGCGGAGTCTCGCGCGACTGCGCGAGCTCGAGGCCATGACGACCGACGGGCGCTACGACACGCTCTCGAAGAAAGAGATCGCGCGCCTCGAGAAGGAACGCCGCAAGCTGGCCAAGAACCTCGACGGCATTCGCGGCATGTCGCGTCTGCCCGACGCCGTGTTCATCGTCGACACACGTCACGAGCAGATCGCCGTCGACGAAGCCCGCAAGCTCAAGATCCCGGTCGTCGGTGTCGTCGACACCAACTGCGATCCGGATCAGGTCGAATACGTCATCCCGGGCAACGACGACGCGCTGCGATCGATCCGGCTGTTCACGGGCGGCATCGCCGACGCGGTGCTCGCCGGTCGTGGCATCGCCGACGCGTCGGCCGCTTCCGAGCCGGACGCGTCCGGTGGCCCGCAGACACCGCCGCCCGCAACGGCCGCGGCCCCTGCCACCCCGGCAGCCGCCACCACGGCGTAACGACGCCGTCCGATCACATCGCCGCCAGGCCGCGCCTGGCGGCCGTTCGCGAACGTCAGGCAGGCCCCTCGCTTCAGCACTTCTGGCGTCGGTACCTGCTGCCGAACTTCAGATTTTCCGCTTTTCAGGAGTCTCACGTGGAAATCCCGGCGCAACTCGTGAAGCAACTCCGCGACCTCACGGGCGCGGGCATGATGGAGTGCAAGGCCGCGCTGCAGGAAGCTGCCGGCAACATCGATGAGGCGGTGACGATTCTGCGCAAGCGCGGACTCGCGCAGGCTTCGAAGAAGTCGGGGCGGACCATGGGTGAAGGCCTCGTCGCCGCCTACATTCATCCCGGCGGCAAGGTCGGCGTGCTCGTGGAGATGAACTGCGAGTCGGACTTCGTGGCGCGTACCGACGACTTCCAGACGCTTCTGAAGGAAATCGGCCTGCAGATCGCGGCCGCGAGCCCGCAGTACGTGCGGCGCGAGGACGTCCCGGCTGACGTGCTCGAGCGCGAACGCGGCATCTACCGCGCGCAGATGGAGAACTCCGGCAAGCCGGCGGCTGTCATCGAGAAGATCGTCGAGGGCAAGCTCGGCAGCTTCTACGAGCAGACCGTACTCGTCGACCAGCCGTCGATCCGCGACCCGAAGACCACCGTCGGTCAGATGATCCAGGCAGCCATCGCGAAGCTCGGCGAGAACATCAGCGTCGCACGCTTCGCCCGCTTCAAGGTCGGCGAAGCGAAATAGTCCGCCCGCCTTCGCCTCGCGGGATTTCTGCGAGGCTTCGGCGAGGCGGCGGGACACCGGCCGCCTCCTCTATAATCACTTCCCGTGTCGCCCGCCGCACCCGCGTATTCCCGTATCCTCCTGAAACTGTCCGGTGAAGCCTTGATGGGCGACCAGCCCTTCGGGATCGACCCGGCGACGGCGACTGCGATTGCCCAGGAAATTGGTGCGGTGCGCGCCCTGGGCGTCGAGATTGGCGTCGTCATCGGCGGCGGCAACCTGTTTCGCGGCCTCGCGGCGAGCGCGCGTGGCATGGATCGCGCCACGGCCGATTACATGGGCATGCTGGCCACGGTCATCAACGCCCTCGCGCTGCAGGACGCGCTCGAGCACGTCGGCGTGATGACGCGCGTGGCCACGGCCATCGAAATGCGCGCGGTGGCCGAGCCGTTCATCCGGCGGCGCGCCGTCCGCCACCTCGAAAAGGGCCGCGTCGTCGTCTTCGCGGCCGGGACGGGCAATCCGTATTTCACGACCGACACGGCCGCCGCGCTCCGCGCCATGGAGATGCGGGCCGAGGTCATCCTGAAGGGCACCAAGGTGGACGGCATCTACACGGCCGACCCGATGATCGACAAGACGGCCACACGCTACGAGTCGATCTCGTACATCGAGGTGCTCGAGCGGTCGCTGAAGGTGATGGACGCGACCGCCATCTCGCTCTGCATGGACAACAAGCTGCCGATCGTCGTCTTCAACCTGCGCCAGCCGGGGACGCTGACGCGCGTGGTGATGGGCGAGGCGGTAGGGACCAAAGTCGGCAGTTGAACGCGTAAGCGCTGGACGGACGATCCGGGACGACCAGCGGCGTCCCGGCCGGCCGGCAAGGTGAACCGCATGGATGCAGTGGACATCAAGACCCTGAACGCCGAGAGCAAGAAGCGCATGGACGCGGCCATCGAGCACGTCCGGCACGAGCTCAGCGGCCTGCGCAGCGGCCGTGCATCGACGACGCTGCTCGATCCGGTGCAAGTGGAAGCGTACGGATCGCTGCTGCCGCTGAATCAGGTGGCCTCGCTCTCGATTCCGGAGCCCGCGCTCATCGTGGCCACGCCGTTCGACCCCTCGGTCGCCGGCGCCATCGAACGCGCGATCCAGAAGAGCAATCTCGGACTGAACCCGGCCTCGGACGGCAAGGTCATCCGCATCCCCATTCCCCCGCTGACCGACGAACGCCGCAAGGAAATGTCGCGGCTGGTCCACAAATACACGGAGGACGGCCGCAACGTCGTGCGGCAGGTGCGGCGCGAGGCGAACGACCGGCTCAAGAAGCTGCAGAAGGACCACACGATCTCGGAGGACGAAGAACGCCGCGCGCTGGAAGAGATCCAGCGATTGACCGATCAGCACGTCGCGGCCATCGACGACCTCCAGTCCAAGAAGGACGCCGAGCTGCTCGGAAAATAGCCGTGCCGACGTTCTTTTCACACCTCGAATGCTCGGTCCCCTGCGGGGCCGGTCCTTACGATCCGCGTCAGGCCCACGCCGTGTGCACGCTCTGCGGCGCGCCGCTCGTCGCGCGCTACGACCTGACGGGCGCCAAGCGCTGGCCGAAGTCGTCGCTCGCCGGCCGCGAGGCCTCGCAGTGGCGCTATCGCGAGATCCTGCCGCTGCTCGAATCCGACAAAGGCCTCGATCAACCGGTCACGCTCGGCGAAGGTTGGACGCCGCTCTTGCGCGCGCGCCGGCTCGGCAAGGCGCTCGGACTCGATCGCATCTACGTCAAGGACGAGTCGCAGAATCCCGGCGGGTCGTGCAAGGCACGCGGCGTCTCGGCGGCCGTCACCCGCGCGCTGCACGTGGGCGCGCGTGGCGTCTCGGCGACGAGCCACGGCCATGGTGGCGTCGCCATCGCGGCTTACGCGTCGCGTGCCGGACTGGACGCCACGCTGTCGCTCCCGAAAGAGACGCGACGATCGTTCGTGCACGCCTGTGAGCTGGCGGGCGCGACGGTCACCCAGGACGGCGCGACGCCGCCGGCCGGCGCGATCGATCTGAGCGCGTACCGCGAGCCCTACCGGCTGGAGGGCACGAAGACGCTCGGCTACGAGATCGTCGAGCAACTCGGTTGGACGCTGCCCGACTGGATCATCTGCCCCGCCGGATCGGGGCTCACGATCACGGCGATGTGGAAGGCGCTCTCGGAAATCGCCGCGCTCGGCTGGATCGATGCCGTTCGTCGTCCGCGCCTGGCGTGCGCCCAGGCAGCCGGCTGCGCGCCGCTCGTGCGCGCGTTCGGTGCCGGCGAGGAGAAGGCGACCGCCTGGGACGAGGCGCAGACGATTGCCGACGGCCTGCGCGTGCCGTCGACGATCGGCGACGTTCTCGCGCTCCGCGCGCTGCGCGAAAGCGGCGGCGCCGCGGTCGCAGCCGGCGACGCGGAGATGATCGCAGGCATGAAGGACCTCGGCCGCTACGAAGGACTCTCCGCCTCTCCCGAAGGCGGCGCCGCGCTGCACGCGCTGCGCGTCCTCATCGGCGAAGGCCGCGTGAAGACGAACGACACCGTCGTCCTCGTGAACACGTCGGGCGCGGCCTACGATTTGGATGTGCTAGGCTAAGGGGTCCCGCACGTCGTAACGACGGCTGCTGGGAGTGTGGGCGGCTAGCTCAGCTGGGAGAGCGCCGCGTTCGCAACGCGGAGGTCGCGAGTTCGAGCCTCGCGCCGTCCACCACATTCACATTTCGCCGCCCTCCTAACTTTGCGGGACCTCCGGGACCGCACATGTATCTCACACGACACGACACGCCGGCCGGACCGCGATGGGCGGCCGACGGATGGTATCTGCCTGAGGCCGTCACGCTCGGCCTGCTGCTCGCGATGTCCGCGGACGCGATGCGCGGCGTGATCGCGGCGCTACCACGTGGCGAGGCCGCCGATGCGCCGCTCGCTTCGCCGGTCGAAGATCGTCAGGAGGTCTGGGCCGCGGGCGTCACCTATCGGCGCAGCCGCGAGGCGCGCGAGGCCGAGTCGACGGTGAAAGACGTCTACTCGCGCGTCTACGACGCACCGCGGCCCGAGCTCTTCTTCAAGTCCGTCGGCTGGCGCGTGCAGGGACACGACGCGGCGATTCGCGTGCGCGCCGATAGCCGATGGAACGTGCCCGAGCCCGAGCTGACCATCGTCGCCAACGCGACCGGCGAGATCGTCGGCTACACGGTCGGCAACGACGTGTCGTCGCGCGACATCGAGGGCGACAACCCGCTCTATCTTCCTCAAGCGAAGGTCTACGATGGATCCTGCGCGGTCGGCCCGGGCATCGTACTGGCTGGCGCGGATGCGATGCGCGATCTCGCGATCAGCGTCCGCATCACGCGCGGACAGGCGACGGCTTTCGAAGGTGCGATTCAGACGTCGGCCATCAAGCGGCCGCTCGAAGAGCTCGTCGGTTATCTGCACCGCGAGCTGCGATTTCCGCACGGCGTGTTCCTGATGACCGGCACCGGCATCGTGCCCGCCGACGATGCTTTCTCGTTGACGCCGGGTGACGTCGTCGCGATCACGGTCGGCGAGATCACACTCGAGAACCGCGTCGCGATGAAGTGACGCCTCTTTCCCGGCGTCCTGGAGACCGAACACGATGACGTTCAAGCCCGTCCTGATCGCCGGCGCGTGGCGCCCGGCCACGAAGCCCGCCGGCGCCTTCACGGCCGTCAATCCCGCCACGCGACAGCCGCTCGCCGATCACTATCCCGTCTCGTCGATGCATGACGTCGACGCCGCGATCGAAGCCGGTCGCGAGGCCGCGGCCGCGCTCGAGGCGATGCCCGACGCCTCCGAGGCCATTGCGCGGTTCCTCGACGACTACGCGTCGCGTATCGAAGGCGCTGCCGGCCCGCTCGTCGAGATGGCCGCGCAGGAAACCGGCTACGCGCCCACGCCGCGGCTGGCCGACGTCGAACTGCCGCGCACGACGAATCAGATCCGCCAGGGCGCCGCCGCGGCGCGTGCGCGCTCGTGGACGCTCGCGACGATCGACACGAAAACGAACATCCGCTCCTACTATCACGCCCTCGGCGGCCCCGTCGTCGTCTTCGGCCCGAACAACTTTCCGTTCGCGTTCAACTCGATCGCCGGCGGCGACTTCGTCGCGGCCATCGCGGCCGGCAATCCGGTCATCGCGAAGGCGAATACCGGCCATCCGGGCACGACGCGTCTCTTCGCGGAGCTTGCGTTCGAGGCCGCGCGCGCTACCGGCATGCCTCCGGCGATCGTCCAACTGCTCTATCGCACGCCGGCCGATGTCGGCTTCTCGCTCGTCTCGCACGCGCACGTGGCCGCCACGGGTTTCACCGGCAGCAAGTCCGCCGGCTTGCAGCTCAAAGCCGCGGCCGATCGTGCGGGCAAGCCGATCTATCTCGAGATGTCGAGCGTCAACCCGGTGTTCATCCTGCCCGGCGCGCTCGCCGAACGCGGCGCGGCCATCGCGAAGGAACTCGCCGGCTCGTGCGCGATGGGCGCGGGCCAATTCTGCACGCGACCAGGACTGACCGTCGTCAAGGCCGGCGCGGATGCCGACACGTTCATCGCCGAGCTGACGGCCGCTTTTGCCGCCGGATCACCCGGCACGCTACTCGGCGCCGCGGGACCGACGTCGATCGCGAGCGCGCTCGACGTGCTGCGCGCACACGGCGCCGAGGTGTTGACTGGTGGTCAGCTCATCAATGACGGCGCATTCCGTTTCCAGCCCACCGTCCTCCGCGCGAGCGGCGCGGCGTTCCTCGCGGACCCGGATGCGCTGCAGACCGAAGCCTTTGGCACGGTCACGACCGTCATCGTCGCCGAGGACATCGATGAGATGGCCGCCGTTGCCGATCATCTCGAAGGCAACCTGACCGGCTGCCTCTACACGCACACGGGCGGCGACGATGACGCGGACTATGCGCGTGTGGCACCAGTGCTGCGCCGGCGCGTCGGACGGCTGCTGAACGACAAGATGCCGACCGGCGTCGCCGTGTCGCCGGCCATGAACCACGGCGGGCCGTATCCGGCGACCGGACATCCGGGCTTCACGGCTGTCGGCATTCCGGCCTCGCTCCTGCGCTTCGCGATGCTCCAGTGCTACGACAACGTGCGGCCCCATCGTCTGCCGCGCGAGCTGCAGGACAAGAATCCCACCGGCACGATGTGGCGTCTCGTCGACGGCACGTGGTCGCAGGCCGACGTGGCCGGCTGATGGCTGCCTCCGACCACCCGCGCGGCGTCGATGCCGTCGCCGATCTCGTCGGCGACGGCGCGCTCCTCGAGTCGACGCGCACCTCGGCGTCCGGCCCAGCCGGACAGTTGCCGCTCACGCCGGAGATGCTGCTCAACGAACCCAGCGGCAATCTCTTCGGCATGACGCAAGACGCCGGCATGGGATGGAATCCCGCCGACGTCGGCCGCGATCAGTTCCTCATCGTCAGCACGCAAGGCGGACTCCGCGACGCCGACGGCACGCCCGTCGCGCTCGGCTATCACACCGGACACTGGGAAATCGGCCTGCTCGTGCGCGCGGCCGCCGAGGCGTTGCGCACCGCGGGCGTCGTGCCGTTCGCGGCGTATTGCAGCGATCCGTGCGACGGCCGCACGCAGGGCACGACGGGCATGTTCGACAGCCTGCCCTACCGCAACGATGCAGCGGTGACGATGAGACGGCTCATTCGATCGCTGCCGCGGCGGTCGGGCGTGATGGGTATCGCGACGTGCGACAAGGGACTGCCGGCCACGCTTCTCGCACTTGCGGGATCTTCGGCGCTGCCCGGCATCATCGTCCCTGGCGGCGTGACGCTGCCCGCGGCAGGCGCGGAAGATGCGGGCAAAGTGCAGACGATCGGCGCGCGCTTCGCGCACGGCCTCATCACGGTCGACGACGCGTCGGCGATGGGATGTCGCGCGTGCGGCACGCCGGGCGGCGGCTGCCAGTTTCTCGGCACGGCGGCGACGTCGCAGGTCGTGGCCGAAGCGCTCGGTCTGACGCTGCCGCACGCGGCGCTCGCGCCGTCGGGCGAGCCGGTGTGGATCGATCTGGCGCGGCGATCGGCGCACGCGCTCGTGCGGCTGGCCGCGCGGCGCACGCCGTTGTCCTCGATCCTCACGCCGGCCGCCATCGAGAACGCGATGCTGGTGCACGCCGCGTTCGGGGGGTCGACGAATCTGCTCCTGCACATTCCGGCGATCGCGCACGCGGCCGGCCTGCCCCGACCGACTGTGGCTGACTGGACGCGCGTCAATCGCGCGACGCCGCGTCTCGTCGACGCGCTGCCGAACGGCCCGCGCAATCATCCGACCGTGCAGGTGTTCCTCGCCGGCGGCGTGCCGGAGGTCATGCTGCACCTGCGGCGCATGGGCCTGCTCGACGTCGACGTGCCCACCGTCACCGGCGAGCCGCTCTCGGCGGTGCTCGACTGGTGGGAGTCGAGCGATCGACGGCGCGCGGCGCGCGAGCGGCTGCGGACGGCCGACGACGTCGATCCGGATCGCGTGATCATGAGTCCTGACGCGGCGCGGCGCGAAGGGCTCACGAGCACGGTCGTCTTCCCCATCGGCAACGTCGCGCCCGAAGGATCCGTCGTCAAGGCAACGGCCATCGATCCGTCCGTCGTCGGCGAGGACGGCGTCTTCCGGCATCGCGGCCCCGCACGCGTCTTCACGTCGGAGCACGATGCCATTGCCGCGATCAAAGGCCTCACGTCCCCGCGCGTTGCGCCCGGCGACATCCTCGTCGTCATCGGCGTCGGCCCGCTCGGCACGGGGATGGAAGAGACCTATCAGCTCACGTCGGCGCTGAAGTATCTGCCGTGGGGCAAAGAGGTCGCGATCGTCACCGACGCGCGCTTTTCGGGCGTGTCCACGGGCGCGTGTATCGGACACGTCGGCCCCGAGGCGCTGGCCGGCGGCCCGATTGGCCGCCTCGTCGACGGCGACGTCCTCGAGATCGTCGTCGACCGCGGCACGCTCGAAGGGCGTGTCGATCTCGTCGAAGTGGATGGTCGGACGATTGGCGCCGACGAGGCCGCGCGCATCCTCGCCTCGCGCCCGCCGCATCCCGGTCTTGCACCGGACGGCAAACTGCCAGCCGACACGCGGCTATGGGCCGCGCTGCAGCAGGTCGGCGGCGGCACGTGGGGCGGATGCGTCTACGACGTCGACCGGATTATCGAAGTCCTCGAGGCCGGCCAGCGGGCGCTGAAGAAGAACGACTGACGGGCGTTAGCTGCATCAATTCGCGCGTACGGCGATCAAACGAAGATCGATCCCGCCGACATCAGCGCCGGCCATGACGATGACCGGTGCAGCCGTCGACGCGTCGAGGGTGCCGGCATAGTAGACCGTCGGATGTGTCTGCCCGAGTAGCAGGTACGGATCGACGAACTCGCCACCGGCCGTCACACTCGAAACCGAACGCATGAACTGCCCTTCACCCGGGCAATCCGGACACGGGGGTGTCGGCACGACGTATCGTTCTCCTTCGACGCGCGGACCGGCATACCGTTCCGCGGCGACGCGGTATTCACCAGGCGCGAGACCGAACAGCCGATAGTCACCGAGATCGTTCGTCCGTGCTTCCGCGACCGTTCGGTCGCCGGCCAGCGCACGGACGATCACCGCGGGTGCTGCATCGCCGAACTCCGTCAGCACACGGCCGGCAATCGCGCTCGCCCGCGTCAGCGCCAGGCGCAGTGGCTTCATCGCAGCGTCCGTCACGACGACAATCGATACAGCGTCCGCGAGCGGAAGATAGCCGTCGCCGCCGACACGGACGCGGTACGTGCCAGGCGACGCCGGGGCGAAGTGAAATGAGCCCTGGGCATCCGTCAACGTCACCATCGCGGTCGACGCGGCTGGATCAGTTGCTGTGAGCACGACGCGAGCGCCAGCGACGGGCGCGCGCGTGTCCGCATCGACCACGACGCCAGTGATCTGCCCGGCGGAGACCGGCCCCCGCAGGAACGTGAGGAGCAAGACGACTGGCCAGACCGTCATGGTGTGGCTCTTAGCGTGAGCCGGACGGCGCCGCCGTCTGACAGGCGCACGTCGTGGCCTTCGGAGGCGTGACGCGCAAGGACGTCCGGATCCTGCCAGTCGTCGGCGTTCAGGCGAGTCGATGCGAAGACGGTGTATTCGCCGGGCTCCAGGCCCTCGACGTGCGCGCGGCCCGTCGTGTCGGTCACCGCCCAACGATAGCGATCGGAACGTCCTCGGCGACCTGACTCTGGCACCGCGATGACGAGGACACCGGCCGCCGGCTGCTGCCGGTCATCGAGCACGAGCGCATCCAACGCCGCCGTCGCCGAGTTCAGCACGAGATCGAAGTCATGTACCGCACGACCGGGCTCGACATGGATCGGTGAGTCGAGGACGCTGGCACCGTCGAAGCGCTCGGCCTCAACCCACAACGATCGATCAGCGCGTGGCAACAGGACGCGCACGTCGTAATCGCCAGGCGAGACGTTCGAGAACGCGAACGCCCCATCGGGTTGGACGGGCACGATGCCATAGCCCCAGATTGGTGGGACGTGCCGCGTCAGTCCGACGTGCATCGATCGGCCGCCGACGCCAGGGACGCCGTCAACCGATACGTGCCCGGCGATTCTCGTGCCCGGCTGCAGCACGAGCGAGACGCCATCGACGTCATGATCGACTTGCAGCGGCGTCGATACGAACAGTTGCGCTGGACCGGTCGTCGTCTGTGCAAATACGGTGTAGATTCCTGGTAGCAGGCCATCGAGATCAAATTCACCTGCCGCGGCCAGATGCCGTGTAAGGACGGCCGGATTCGTGCTCATGACGACCGGCGCTGCACTGACGATGATGCCGGACGCCGAGGCGACGGTGGTCGTCACGCGGCCGCGGATGTGGAACACGGTGCCTCGTGCGACGGTGAAGTCGATTCCACTGCGCACGTCGCCGGCCGTGATGTCGAGAACCGCGGCGCGCTCCACATCGGTCGTGCTCGGATAGTAGATCGCGGGATACACACCCGGCCGACCGGTCATCGTGCTGACGTTGTCCGCAGTCAGCGGCATCCGAACTTTCGAGCGATTGCCATTCGCGCGGCTCGGCACCGTCGGGGTGACGATCTCGCTGTTCTCGATGCGTGGTCTCGTCTGTGGAATGGCACTGACGACGTATCGGCCGGGCGGAAGATCGAACAGCCGATACCCACCGCGATCATCGGTCGCCGCGTACGCGGCGACGCTGAGCGTGCGGCGTCCATCCACGAATCGCGACTTCAGTGCGCGTACCCAGACGTGCGCCGCCGACTGGCCCTCTTCGTCGACGTGCCCCGCGATCGCGGCCGTGGGCGTCATCGTCACGACGATGGCGGCCGACGTCTGACCGGCGGCGACCGACACCGGGGTACCAAGCGAGGATGAGAGACGTCGTCCGTACTCGCCGCGGAGGTAGCCTTCCCGCTCGGCGTAGATGCGATAGCGTCCAGGCGCGAGGTCGATGAACTGGAAACCGCCGGTCGCGTCGGCGACGACCGCGCGATAGTCGGACAGCGGGCCTCCAACCTTGGCGGCAACGATGCGAGCGTGCGGCACCGGCGCACCGGTGTCGTCACGGGCGACCCGTCCGTGCAGCGTTCCTGGCGCGATGAGCGCAGGGACGACCAGCAGGAATGCGCCGAACCACGCAACCGACAGTGCCGGCATGGCGATCGCCCGTGCGTTGGGACCTCGCGAGTATACGCTCTCGGTCGGTGTCGCCGGCCGCCGATTCTGTCATTCGGCTCCCAACTCTCGTCGGCATCGACCATGATGGACAACAGGAGGCGGCGCGGAGACGGCGTGGCTCGGGGCCAGTACCGCCGCGCGAGCTGGCACGCGGGTTGATTGGCTCTTGTCAGACGTCCATGGTTTCGAATGCGTGATCACACCGAAGAGTCGCCGGGTCTCATGAACGAACCGCTTCCGACCACGCCCGATCAGTCCCGATCGCGTCGTGCCACGCCGCGCATCGAGGTGCTCGGCCAACTGCACGGCCAGGTCGTCGCATGGCGCCTGTCACTGCAGGTGCGAGAGCTCGGCGCCGGCGGGTTCTCGGTCGAGTGCGACTGGACGTTCCCCATCGGCTCGGTCCACGTCTTCCGCTTCACGACCGAACGTGGCGACGTCGTCGTTCTCACGGCGCGATCGGTCCACACACGCGCCATCACGAGCCCGGCCGGCACCGAACGCTTCATCTCGGGCTTCGAGTTCCTGCTCGATCGCGACCACGCCGATCAAGGCGTCGCGATCCTGCTCGACGCCGTCACGTCGACGCTGGCGTTCGAGTAGAAGGCAGTCATCGCGCGCCTTCGCGCTTTGTTGCGCTGGGGTCTGGGCGGCAGGGCCAGTCACCTTCTTTGCAGTGCGTTGGGGCCCCACCCCCAACGCCACGCGCTTCGGCGCCCTCACTACGTTCGGGGCCTCGCGGTATCAACTTTTTTTCTTCGCGTCTTCGCGTCTTCGCGCGAGACGCCTTCGCGAGGCCTTCCTCACCTTCGCGGCCTTCGCGCTGCGCGCTATGATGGCGCATGCCGATTCTGCGGGCCGCGGCGGTCCTTCTGACGATTCTGGGCCTTTCGGCCGCCGCACCGCGCGCACAGTCGGGGTCCTCCCCCGCCGACGTCGCCGCGCGCATCCAGGCGCACTATGCCTCCGTTCGCGACTTCGAAGCCGACTTCACGCTCGAACAGTCGAGTGGGCTCACGCCGCAGTCGGCCGTCGACAAAGGCCACGTCCTCGTCAAGAAGCCGGGCCGGATGCGCTGGACGTTCCAGACCGGCAACCGCAGCGAGGTCGTCTCGGACGGCGTCGAGATCTACGCGTACTTTCCGAAAGACAAATACGTCCAAGTCACGCCGTTCCCCAAACCCGGCGATCGTTCGACGGCGCTCCTCTATCTGACCGGCCGCGGCGATCTCACGCGTGATTTTGCTGCGAGCCAACCCGACGCTCCCTCGCCGTCCGGCGAAGTCCGCGTCACGCTGAAGCCGAAGACGCCGCAGTCCGACTTCGTCTCGCTGACGCTCGGCGTCGACGCGCGCTCGCTCATCTGGCGCACGCTCGTCATCGTCGACGACCAGGGCGGCGTGCGGACGTTCACGTTCACCAACCTGCGCGAGAACCGCGGGATCCCCGACCGCGCGTTCGAGTTCGCGATCCCGCGAGGCGTGGACATCCGTCGATGACCCTGCCGGTCCGCCGCCTGGCGCGAGCCACGCTCGCCGCGATCCTGGCCGCGACGCTCTCGGCCTGCGCCTCGACGGCCCTCAAGCAAGGCCAAGCGGCCGAGGATCTGCGCGACTACGATCTCGCGGTCGCCAACTACCAGCGCGCCGTGCGCGACCGTCCACGCGACCGGGACGCGCAACTCGGCCTCGAGCGATCCCGGCTCCGCGCCTCCGAAGCGCACCTCCTGCGCGGCCGTCGGCTCTCGAGCCAGGGCCGCGATCAGGACGCGCTCGTCGAGCTGCAGCTCGCCAACGAACTGAATCCGACGAGCGAGGAAGTCGAAACCGAGCTGCGGCGCGTGCGCATCGCGCTGCGCGAGCAGCTCAGCCGGCCGGAGAACGGCGAGACGCGCCTCGAGTCGCTCATCGAGAGCACACGCGATCTGCCACCCGCCGGCGACACGCTGCCCGACACTACGCTGCCGTCCGAAATTGCGACCGGCAGCCAGTTGACCGTCCGCAGCCTCTATCTTTTGCTCGCGCGACTCGGCCACATCTCGGTGACGTTCGATCCAGACGTCGAGGATCTGCCGGCGCCCGCCAGCTTACTGAACGGCATGACGCTCACTCGCGCGCTCGATGAAGTGGGACGCGCGACGCACACCTTCTACCACGTGACCGCCCCGTCGGCGATCGTCGTCGCCCCCGACACGCCGCCCAAGCGCCGGCAGTACACCGACGAGGTGCTGCGCGAGTTCACCGTGCAGAACGCCGACCTCAAGGAAACGATCGACGCGCTGCGCATCGTCGCCGACACGCGCTACATCGCGCCGGTCACGGGCACGAACATGATCCTCGTGCGCGATACGCCCGAACGGCTGAACGTCATCGGCCGCTTCCTCAGCGCGTTCGACAAGGCGCGGCCCGAAGTCGTCGTCGACGTCGAAGTGCTCGAGGTCGACCGCACGGCGCTTCGCGAGTACGGGCTGCAGATTGCGTCGCCTGGATCGCCGGGCATCGACGGCTCGGCCGACGTCAACTCGACCAACGGCATCTCGCTCAGCACGCTGCGCACGCTCAGCCAGTCGAACGTGCTCATGACGAACATCCCGGCGCTGTACTACCGGCTGCTGAAAACTGATTCGCGGACGCGCATCCTCGCCAACCCGCACATCCGCATCACGGACGGGACGACGGCCACGGCGAGCTTCGGCCAGCGCGTGCCGGTGCCGCGGTTGACGATCACGCCCATCGCGCAGGGCGGCGCAGCCATCCAACCGCAGACGCAGTTCGACTACGAGACGATTGGCGTGAACATCGGCATCACGCCACGCACGCATCCCAATGACGACGTAACGCTGGCGCTGAACATCGAGCTGAGCAGTCTCGGCGCCGCCGGGTACAACGGGCTACCCACGTTCGGGCAACGCAACGTGACGACGTCGATTCGACTGAAGGACGGCGAGACGAACATCCTCGCCGGACTCATCCGCGAAGACGAGCGGACCGAACACGAGACGATCCCGGGTCTCGGCGACGTCCCGGTGCTCGGCAAGCTCTTCGCTCGCAACCACAAGGAAGCCGAGCAAACCGACGTCGTCGTCATGCTGACGCCGCACATCGTGCGCGTGCTGGATTTGTCAGCGGAGGACCTGCGGCCGCTGCGGCTGCCGCTCGACACGGGCCCGACGGCTTCGCTGGGCGTGCGCCCCGTGCAGGCGCCGCCGAGGGCGCCGTCCGCCGTGCCGGCGCCGACGCCGTCGGGGACGACGCCGAGTGGCGAGACCGGCGCGGGGAGCTTCGGCGGACAGTAGGCTCTCCGATCGTTCGTGGAGCCCTGGGCCTTCAGGCTTAGAGGACAGACGTGTCCCTGTCATCTTTTTTGCAATGCGTTGGGGCACCCCCAACGCCACGCGCTTCGGCGCCCTCACTTCGTTCGGGGCCTCGCGGTGTCATCTTTCTTGATGCTCAACGCCCTCGCTACGCTTGGGGTTTCGCGATTGTCATCTTTTTTGTTCTGTCCCCTATCGCCTGATCCCCGTCCTCAGTCTTCCTGCCTCGCCACATCCGCCCCCAGGGCGCGCAGGCGTTCGACGACATCCTGGTAGCCGCGTTCGACGGTCTCGATTTCGAGCACCGTGCTCTGGCCTTCGGCGGCGAGGGCGGCGGCGATCAGGGCCATGCCGGATCGGATGTCGCGGCTGTCGAGCGTGCGGCCGCGCAGCTTCGTCGGGCCGGTCACGATGATCCGGTGAGGATCGCAGAGGAACAGATCCGCGCGCATCGCGCTCAACTGTTCGAGCGCGAACAGGCGCAGCTCGTACATCCAGTCGTGGACGAGCGTCCCGCCTGTCGCCTGCGTGGCGAGCACGGTGACGAGGCTGACGATGTCGCTCGGGAAGCCCGGCCAAAGCCCCGTCGTGATGCGGCGCGCGCCGACGAGCGACGATGGGAAGACGGCGAAGCGGTTGTCTTCGAGCTCGAAGCGCAGGTGCAGTTCGGCGAGCACGGCCGCGATGGGCTCGAGGTCCTGCTCGTGAACGCCGGTGACCTCGACTTCGCCACCGGTGACGGCCGCCACGACCGCCCAGGACGCGGCTTCGATGTAATCGCCGCGCAGGACGTGCGTCGCGCCGGTCAGGCGGCCGGGCGGCGCAATGCGAATCGTCGACGTGCCAATCCCTTCGACGCCCACACCCATAGCGGCGAGGAAGCGGCACAGCTCGGCGACGTGCGGCTCGCAAGCGGCGTTCCGAATCTCGGTTGGTCCTGATGCCTGCGCCGCAGCGAGCAACGCCGTCTCGGTGCCGGTGACCGACGCTTCGACGAGATACATCGACGCACCGGCAAGTCCATCGGGCGCTTCGATCGCGTGCCCGGCCGGGGTGTCGACGATACGCGCGCCGAGCGCGACGAGGGCACGCAGGTGCGTGGCAATCGAGCGCCGCGCTGGAAAGTCGCCGCCGGGCGGCGCGATCACCGCTCGTTTCTGACGTCCGAGCAGCGCGCCGAGGAGCAGCACCGATCCGCGCAGCTTGCCGACGAGCTTCGGGTCTGGCTCCGGTGACCGGATGTCGCGGCACGTCACGCGCAGCGTCGACGTCCCGCGTCCCTCGACCGTCGCGCCGAGCGACTGCAGGAGATCGATCATCACGGCCACGTCGCGGATGTGCGGGACGTTGCGGATCTCGCAGGTCTCCGTCGTCAGCAGACACGCGGCCAGGAGCGGCAGCGCCGCGTTCTTGTTCCCCTCGACGTCGACGCGGCCCGACAGGCGGCGGCCGCCGTGGATCAGCAGTTCAGCCATCTCACTCCGTTCCCAGATACACCAGTTCGTCGCGCAACTCGACGCCGAATCGATCTCGCACCGCTGCTCGCGCCCGCGCGACGAGCGCACAGACGTCATGCGCCGTTGCGTCGCCGGCATTCACGACGAAGTTCGCGTGCGTCGGCGAGATCATCGCGCCACCTACGCGGTACCCCTTCAAGCCCGCGGCGTCCACCAGTGCTCCAGCCGACGCCGGCCGATCGGCCGGGACCGGATCGCGCGCGCGGTCGGGATTCTGGAACACGCACCCCGCGCTCGGCATCGCGAGCGGCTGCGTGCGCTTGCGATAGGCGAGCGACGCGCGAGCGGTTTCACGCAGCGCGGCGGGATCGGCCGGCGACACGACGAAGTCGGCCGCGACGAGGATCTCGCCGCTGTGCTGGAGCCGGCTTGCATCATAGGCGAACGCCATCTCGGACGCGGCAACCGCGCGCCGTTCACCCGTCCGCGAGACCAGATGGAACGTACGGCCGAGGTCGCCGGCGTTTCGTCCCTGCCAATGCGCGTTGCCATGAACGGCGCCGCCGACTGTCCCGGGCGTGCCGGCCCACGGCTCGAGACCGGCGAGGCCGCGGCCAATCGTCCATCGCACGAGGCCGTTGATCGTCACACCGGCCTCGGCACGCACGACGTCCGGCGCGGGCTGCGAGATGCCCATGGCGCGCAAGCGCACGACGATCCCTCGGACGCCGGCATCCGCGACGAGCACGTTCGATCCGCCGCCGATCATCGTCACCGGGACGTCCGCGTCGGCCGCCAGGCGCAGCACCGCAACGAGCGCGTCGACCGACGTGATATCGACCCGCCAATCCGCCGGACCGCCGATGTGAAACGTCGTCAGCGGCGCAAGCGGATCATCGGCGTGGACGAAGGCGTCCCCCGCGATCGCGCGCAGTTCGCTGTCAACGCGCCGGCGAGTGGCGTCGGTCATCGTGTGAGCGCCGCGAGCAGCTTGTCGTGAATGCCCTCGAAGCCGCCGTTCGACATGACGACGACGAGATCGCCCTCGCGCGCTTCGTCGACAATCGTCTTGACGATGTCGTCGACCTTCGGCACGTACCGCGCGTGCCGGCCGGCGCGCGCGATGTCGTCGACGAGCTGCTCGACCGACAGCCGCTCGTCTTCAGGGAGCGACGCGCGGAAGACGGCTGGCAGCAGAATCTCATCCGCGCCTGACTCGATGAAGGCGCTGGCGAAGTCGTCCTGGAACACGCGCCGGCATGAGGTCGCGGATCGCGGCTCGAAGATCGCCCAGATGCGCCGGTCCGGGTACGACGCGCGGACGGCGCGGAGCGTCTCGAGAATCGCGGTCGGATGGTGCGCGAAGTCGTCGAACACCGTGACGCCACCCGCCTCGCCTCGACGCTCGAGCCGGCGTCGCACGCCCGTGAAACCCAGGAGCCCCTTCCGCATCTCCTCCGCGGACAGGCCCACGGCCGCGCCGACCGCAATCGCAACGAGAGCGTTGCGCACGTTGTGGACGCCGAAGAGCGGCGACTCGAACGTCCCGAATGGCTGGTCGCCGTGCGAGACCTCGAAGCGCATCTTCCCTGCCGCCGGCGCGATGCCCGTCGCGCGCCAGTCGGCCGTGCCGTCGATCCCGAACGTTTCGACGCGGCCACGTGCATTCGTCGCGAGCGCCGCTGCCTCTGGACTGTCGGCGCCAATGAACACGCGCCCGTGCCGAGGCACGATCGTGAGCAGCCGCCGGAACGCCGTGCGCAGCGTTTCCATGTCCGGGTAGATGTCGGCGTGGTCGTACTCGAGGTTACCGACGACGACGATGTCCGGGAGGTACTTGAGGAACTTGGCCGTCTTGTCGAAGAACGCGCTGTCGTACTCGTCGCCTTCGATGACGAAGTCGCGGCCGGACCCGAGGCGATAGCTGCCACCGAAGTTGTGCGCGATGCCGCCGACGAGCACGCTCGGATCGAGCCCACCCGCCGTCAACAGCCACCCGGCCAGCGCCGTCGTCGTTGTCTTGCCGTGCGTACCAGCGATGACAATCGAGCGCGACTGCCAGAGGAAGTGATCGCGCACGGCCTCGGGCAGCGACACGTAATGAATCTTGCGATCGAGCACTTCCTCGAGCTCAGGATTGCCGCGCGAGATCGCGTTGCCGATGACGACCAGATCGATCTCCGGCGTGATGTGCTCAGCATCGTAGCCGTCGAGCACGCGAATCTCTTCGCGCGCGAGAAAGTCGCTCATCGGCGGATACACGGCATGATCGGAGCCCTGCACATCATGACCGCGCGCCTTGAGCATGGCTGCGAGCGTGGCCATCGCCGTGCCGCAGATGCCGATGAAATGGATACGCGCTTTCATGCAGCGGCCGCCTCGTCGAAGATCAGACGCGGATGCGCGTCGGCCACCACGCGGACCGAGACGCCGAGCGGCAGGCTGAGCGTCGGCCGATTCGTGTGGCCCGCCGGCACGTTGACGATCACGGGACCGGGAAAATTCGCGAAGAACTCTTCCATGACCTGACGACCGGTGATCCCGTCCGTGCCTTCGTCGCAGTTCGGCAGGTCGCCGATGACGACGGCCGCCGCGTGCGCGAGACGGCCGCTCGAGGCGAGTTGCACGAGCATGCGGCGCAGACGATACGGCCGTTCGCCGATGTCCTCGATGAGTAGCACGTAGCCGGCCGGGGGATCGAATGCGAACGGCGTGCCGAGCGACGCGACGAGTTGCGTCAGCGTCCCGCCGAAGATCGGGCCTTCGACTTCCCCACCGCGAAGAGCCGCGCCTTTGTCGACGGCGAGCTCGCCGAGCGGCTCGGCCGAGAGACTCGCGAGAAATGACGCGACGTCGTACGCCGCCGGCCCACGCGCGATCCGGCGGTCGATCATGGCGCCGTACACGGACGTGAGCCCTGCCTGCTGGTTGATGAACGTGTGCAGCGACGTGACGTCGCTGTAACCGACAAACGCCGTACGCCGCTCGGCGATGCGCGCGGCATCGAGATGCGCGAGCGTCTCGACACTTCCGTACCCCCCGCGGACGGCGACGACGGCGTCGACGTCGTCGGCGGTCAATGCCCGCATCAGCGACTCGGCGCGGCGATCGGCCGGGCCAGCAACGATGGGCTCGCGATCGAAGACGCTGTCGTCGTAGACCGGCACGAAGCCGAGGCGCGTGAGCTCGGCGACGCCGGCGTCCAGCTCCGAGCGCGCGAACGGGCTGGCTGGCGCGACGAGCGCGATGCGGCTGCCGGGACGGACAGGACGGAACGGGCGAAGCCCCGTGCGGGTCCGCGGTGTCATGCCCAGCCCGCCATCTCGCGCGCCACGGCTTGATGCGCATCGCAGCCCACGAGATCGAGACGCGGTCGCGCGGCTGGCTGCCGCCGCAGGAATCGCGCTTTGACTCGCTCCTGTCGCGCCATCGCATCGTCAATCCGCGTCGACGAGAGCCGCTCGGACTCCGCGGCATGGATGAGGGCTTCGAGCGCAGCCGCCTGTTCGTCCGCCGTCGAGTTGCACAAGAGCACGGCGTCGCACCCGGCGACGACCGCCTGAACCGTGGCCTCGGGCAGCGGCGTCTCGCGGCTGATGGCTTTCATCCCCAGATCGTCGCTGAAAACGACGCCGGTGAAACCGAGTGCGTCCTTGAGAAGTTGCTGGACGACACGTCGCGAGAGCGTGGCCGGACGATCGGGATCAATGGCCGGGACGACGATGTGCGCCGTCATCAGGGCGGCGACGCCGGCCTCGATCGCGCGGCGGAACGGCACGAATTCCACGGCCTCGAGCCGCCGCTTCTCGTGTTCGACGACCGGCAGCGCTTCGTGCGAATCGACCGTCGTGTCGCCGTGACCCGGAAAGTGCTTGCCGCAGGCGGCGACGCCGGCGTCCTGGAGCGATCGAATGACCGCCGCGCCCAGGCGTGCGACATCTTCAGCGCGTTCGGCCAATGCGCGATCGCCGATCACGGGATTCGACGGGTTGGTCTGCACGTCGAGCACGGGCGCGTAGTCGAGATTCACGCCGACGGCCGCGAGCTCCGCGGCGAGCGAGGCGGCAAATCGCGCGGCGAGATCGTCGCTGCCACTCCGGCCGAGCGTCGCGGCTGGTGGCCACACGGTGAACGGCGCCTTCAACCGCGCGACGCGACCACCTTCCTGGTCGACGCTGATCCAGAACGGCCAGTCGCGCGCGAGCGCCGCGACGTCTCGCGAGAGATCCGCGACCTGTAAGGGGTCGACGACGTTTCTGGCGAAGTAGATGACACCGGCGAGATCGAACTCGGCGGCCAGGTCGCGGAGGGAATCGGGAACGGCCGGGCCATCGAAGCCGACCACGGCGAACCGGCCGACGTGGCGTCGAAGGTCCCGAAGCGACATTCGCTCGACATTATAATGCGCCGTGCGCATCGACTCCTCAGCGCCGACCCGCGTCGATCTCGCGGGCGGAACGTTCGACATCTGGCCGTTGTACCTGTTCCACGATCGCGCGCAGACGATCAACGCGGCGATCAGTCTGCGTGCGCACTGCACGATCACCTCGCGACGCGACTACCGCATCGTCCTCATCTCCGAGGACACGGGCGACATGGTCGACGTCGCCGATCCGCAGGCGCTCGACACCAGCGAGCTACCCCTCATTGCGCGGCTCGTGCGGTTCTTCGGCGCGCGAGGGGTCGAAGTCCGGACGCACGCCGAGTCGCCCGTCGGCGCGGGCATCGCGGGATCGTCGGCGATGAACGTCGCGGTCATCGGCGCGCTGGCCGCCTGGACCGGCCGGCCGATCGGCGATGAGGATCTGCTCACCGTGGCGATGAACATCGAGGCGCAGGTACTCGGTGTCCCGACCGGCGCGCAGGACTATCGCCCCGCGCTCTACGGCGGCATCGCAGCCGTCGAGCTGGGCGTTCGCGGCGTCTCACGCGAGCCGCTCCACGTCGATCCGGCGGAACTCGAGCGACGGCTCGTGCTCGCCTACACGGGCGCGTCGCGCAATTCCGGCATCAACAACTGGGACGTCATGGTCCGCCGCATCAACGGCGACCCGGCCATCATCGAAGCATTCGATGCGATTCGCGACGCGGCAATCGGCTTGCGCGAAGCCATCGAACTGCAGGACTGGCGCGGCGTCGCGCTCTGTCTCTCGGCGGAGTGGCACGCGCGCAAACGGCTCGCGCCGGGCGTGACGACGCGCGAGATCGACGCGTTCATCGAACGCGCTCGCTTCGCCGGGGCCTTGGCGGCGAAGGTCTGCGGAGCTGGCGGCGGCGGGTGCCTAATCTGTCTCACCGACCCGGACCGACGATCGGCCGTCGCGACCGCGCTCGCCAACGCTGGCGCCACGGTCCTGCCGTTCCAGATCGAACGCACCGGCCTGGAGGTGCGGCGCTCGTGAGCGATCGCCCGCGCGATGGCGTCGACGCAATCCGCCGGCTCTACTTCAACGCCACGCGCGCGACCATTCAACGCGACCTGGCCAGAGCGATCGATCTCTTCAAAGCGCTCGCGAGCGACGATGAGCGGCAGCACGCGGCCGTGTACATGGACGGACTGTCGGAGATGCGATCGGAATGGGCGGCAACTAAAAAAGTTAGAAAGTAGAAGCCTGAAGTGGGTTTTGGGGCCGCCGTTCGGGCCGGCATGGGGGCCGGCCCCTACACGGACACAACCACGGCCTGCGCGATCCCGCCGCGCCAGTTTGTAGGGGCGGGCCCCTGTGCCCGCCACCGGCCGGGCGCGCAATCCCGCAACACCGGTTGTAGGGGCGGGGCCCCCCTGCCCGCCGCCGGCCAAACGCGCAATCCTGCAACACCGGTTGTAGGGCGCCCGTGCCCGGCATCCGCCAAGCGCGCAATCCACAACACCGGTCGTAGGGGCGGGCCCCCATGCCCGCCCGGGACGAACGCGCTACGGCTGCAGGAACTGCGACACGTTGGCGGGGGTGATGACAACGCGGACGTGTTGGCCGGCGCGGCCGAGGGGCTTGGCCGGGTGACCGTTGATCGACCACTCCACGGCGCCCGCGTTGCCGACGTCGAACAACAGCTCGCGCGTCGCATCCAGACGACGGCCGTCGCCCGCACGGAACAGCTCCGAAATGGATCGCTGGCCGTCGCTCGTCGCGACAATCCAGCAGTCGTCGCTCACGAGGAATTCCACCGCAACGCCGTTCGCCGCATCCGCCGCCGGCGACGCGCCAGGCGATGACGCGTCGGTGACCGACGAGGTCGTGACGACAGCCGCCGTGTTGGCCGCGGTGCCATCAGGCCCGGACGTGGTGGATGGCGGCGACGTTGGTGGAGAGGAAACCGGTGGCGGTGTCGTCGTCGACGACGCGGCAGGCATCGTCACCGCTGTCGGCGTGGCCGCGCGACGCGATCGCCACACGTGCAGCCTCCAGACGACGAGCGCGACAGCCACGACCGCGAGCGCGATCAATCCCCAACGCAGGAGCCGCACGGCCTGCTGCTGCCTCGCCAGGAACAGCCGATCGTCGTCGGTGATCTCCGGCCGGATCGCGCCGCGCGCCGCGGCCTCGCGCTCTTGCTCTTCGAGCGCTTCGACGAACTCCGCGACGATGGCGTCGGCGTCGAGGCCGAGCTCGGCGGCATACGCGCGCACGAAGGATCGGCCGAAGATGCCGCCGGGAAGACGGCTGAAATCGTTGCGCTCAACTGCCTCGAGCGCGGTGACCGAGATCTTCGTCCGGGCCGCGATGTCACGCAGCGCAATGCCGTGGTCTTCGCGCGCGCGCTTGAGCTTCGAGCCGAGGTCGTTCATGGCCGGGAGGGGGTCGGGCGGCTACTCTAACAGGTTGCGATCGACGTCTTCAAACGTCCCGGGCAACATCCCATTGCCCGCGCGCAGCAATGCCGCGAGCGAGCGCATCTCGAAACGCCGGCACGGCACGCCGCGCCCCCATGGCGTCACGTCCCTGCCCTTCGTGCAGGAACGCGCCGATGGCGGCCACACCCGCCGCGCCAGCCGCCGCGCACGCTTCCGCACGCTCCGGCGTCAGGCCGCCAATGGCGATGACCGGCACGTCGGTCGATCGGCACCAGCGCGTGAGCGTGTCGATCCCCACGGCCGCGGCGCCAGGTTTGGACGCGGTCGCGAAGACCGCGCCGAACAGCACGTAGTCGGCGCCCGTCGCGACCGACGGCGCATCATCGGCGTGACACGATCGCCCGACGATCCACGCTTCCGCCGGTGCCAGCGTGCGCACGCGATCGATCGGAGGGCCATCGCTCCGCACGTGCACACCCGCCGCTCCTGATGCGATGGCGACGTCCGCGCGGTCGTTGACGACGACACGTGTCGACGTTCCGGCCGCGCGCGCGACGACACCGCGCACGAACGCGATGAGCACCGCCGCGTCGAGATCGCGCTCGCGCACCTGCACGAGATCCACGCCAGCCGCAACCGCTTCGTCGATCACGCGATCGAGCGCCGCCAGTTCGTCCTGCACGGTTCGTGCGGTGGGTGCGAGCCGCCGGCGATCCGTCACCAGGCAGACGAGCGGCCGGGATGACGAGTTCACGATCCGGTGGATGCGGATCCGGGCGATTGCGAACGGCCGCTGAAGAGCAGGCGCGCCTCGGCCATCCCGGCGAGGACGACGATCACGCCCACGACGCTCACGGCCACGCGCACCGACCGGTACGCCATGACCGTGCCGACCCAGGGCCACACCATGGCGAAGACGTTCCTCCACCACCAGAGCGTCCACGGCACGACGATGAGCAGGAGCCCGGCTTCGATGAAGTAGGCCGCGAACAACAAGCGGGTGAAGAAACGAATGCGAGCCTCCCGGGGCCGGAACGCGCGGGACGCGCCCGAGGCGCCGCGCGGATCGTCAGTCGTCGACCGGCATCGTATCAAACAGCGACGGCGGCCTGAACGACCGCCGATGCTCGTCCGAATAGCCGAAGCGCCCCATCGCATCGAGGTGCGCGCGCGTGGCGTAGCCCTTGTGCTGGTCGAAACCGTAGCGCGGATCGCGTTCGTGGAGCGCCAGCATGAGACGGTCGCGCGTCACCTTGGCGAGGATCGACGCGGCCGCAATCGCCGTGCAGCGGCGATCGCCGCCGGGGATCGGGCGCTGCGCCATCATCAAACCGGGGATGCGAAACGCGTCGACGAGGACGAAGCCCGGGAGCGGCGAGAGCGCCATCACGGACTGCCGCATCGCTTCGAGCGACGCGCGGTGGATGTTGATCCGATCGATCTCGGCCGCGCTGACGATGGCCGCGTGCCAGCACACGGCCGCTTTCACGATGCGCGGGAACAGGCGCTCGCGGTCGTCGGGCGTGAGCACCTTCGAGTCCGCGACGCCGGGAATGTAGCAGTCCGCGTCGAGCACGACGGCCGCGGCCACGACGGGCCCGGCGAGACACCCGCGCCCCACCTCGTCGACACCGGCGACATGGACGTAGCCGAGCCGGCGAACTTCGTTCTCGACGGTGCGCGAGGCCCGCGGACGGGTCATCAAGATCCCCGCCTGGCGCGCGCCCGCGGCGGGCCGCGCGCCGGAGGCCGTCTAGGCCGTGCGCTTCTGTTCCTTCATGCGCGCCGCCTTGCCGCGCAGCTCGCGCAGGAAGTACAGCTTCGCGCGGCGGACCTTGGCGCTGCGGACCACTTCGACCTTGTCGATCGTCGGCGAGTGGAGCGGGAAGATGCGCTCGACGCCCTGACCGAACGACACCTTGCGCACCGTGAACGTCGCGCGCACGCCGCCGCGGTGCATGCCGATGACGGTCCCCTCGAACACCTGGATGCGCTCCTTGTCGCCCTCGCGCACCTTCACGTGGACGCGCACCGTGTCGCCCGATCGCATGGCGGGCCGCGTGGTCAGGTGGGGTTGCTCAACCGTTTCAATCGCCTTCATGACAGGAACTCCTCGCTCAGTCGTCACGTCCATCGCCGGGCTCCTGCCCGTCGGTCTTCCGATCGAAGACGCCGGCCGCCGCGTCGCGCTGCCTGAGCTCGGCGAGCAGCTTGCGGTCGTCCGCCGTCGTCACGGCCCGATCCAGCAGGTCGGGCCGCCGTTCATACGTGCGCCGGACCTGCTCGGCCCGCCGCCATCGCTCGATCTCGCCATGATGCCCCGACACGAGCACGTCGGGCACCGCACGTCCACGAAACACCGCCGGACGCGTGTAGTGCGGATAGTCGAGCCAACCATCCGCGAACGAATCAGCCGCGACCGACGCGTCGTCGCCCACCACACCGGGCACGAGCCGCGCGACCGCGTCGACCACCACGAGCGCCGGCAGTTCGCCGCCGGAAAGCACGTAGTCGCCGATCGAAATCTCGTCGGTGACGAGCGCCTCGGCCACGCGCTCGTCGACCCCTTCGTACCGGCCGCAGATCACCACGATCCGCTCGAGCCGGCTCAGCCGCTCGGCCGTCGCGTGCGTGAACGGCCGGCCCTGCGGCGTCATCAGCACGACGGCGGAGGCCGGTCCGCGCTCGGCCTGAATCGCCTCGACCGCGGCGAACAGCGGCTCCGGCTTCATCACCATGCCCGGTCCACCGCCATACGGCACGTCATCGACCGTGCGGTGACGGTCCGACGTGAACTCGCGCAAATCACGCGCGCGGATGTCGAGCAGCCCACGCGTCCGGGCCCGACCGATTACGCCCTCGGCCAGCGCGGCTTCGACCATCGCCGGAAAGAGCGTGATGAGGTCGATGACCATGCACCTCATCGCCTCCGGCGATTCAGCTCCAACAGTCCATCCGGCGGATCGATCTCCACGATCTTCGCGGCAACGTCCACGCGCCGGCAGATGGCCTCGGCCAGCGGCACGAGGATCTCGTCATCCGTGCCGACGACGAGTACGGGCACGCCCGTCGCCATCTCTACCCGCTCGACCGTGCCCACGTCCGCTCCCGTCATCGTCCGCACGCGGCAGCCGACGAGGTCGTCCACGTAAAAGGCGCCAGGCTCGAGCGTGCGACGATCCTCGGCGGGAATCCGCAGTTCGACGTCGCGCATCGCCTCGGCTTCGTCGATCGATCCGATCGTGTCGAAACCAACCACCCATCGGCCGCGATCTTCGCGGCTCGTCGCGACGGTCAGCCGTCTCGGCTCGCGCTCGCCTGCCGGCGCGTACACGACCGCGCCGACCTGAAACCGTTCTTCGCCGAAATCCGTTTCGGACGCGACGACGACCTGACCACGCAGGCCGTGCGGCCGAACCACGCGGCCGACGGCGACCATGGTCGTCCAGTCCACCGGCGCGGCTACTCGTCGCGGAAGTCGACGACGACGCGCCGGTCTTCGGCTTCGCCGGCAGCCGCCGCGAGCACGCGCAATGCGGACGCCGTCCGTCCCTGCCGGCCGATCACGCGACCGAGCTCGCCGGGCGCCATCGTCAACTCGACGACGGTCTGGCCGCGGCGGTCGTACTCGGTGACGACGACCTCGTCGGGCCGGCCCGCGAGCGCGCGGGCCACGACCTCGACGACGTCACGGCCGCGACTCACTGGGCGGCCACCTCTGGCGCGGCAGCGGCCTCGACCGGCGGCAGCCGATCGATGAGCGTCCGCACCGTGTCAGACGGCTGCGCGCCGGCCTTCAGCCAGTGCGCCAGCCGATCGCGGTCAATCTCGACCGACTCGGGCGTGGTGCGCGGATTGTAGTGCCCGAGCACTTCGACGAACCGCCCCTCGCGCGCCGACCGCGCCTCGGTCACCACCACGCGGAAGAACGGCCGATTCTTCGCGCCCGACCGCCGCATACGAATTACCAGCATGTAACCTCCTGAAAACCACTCTCAACTACGAACTTCGAACTTGGAACTTCGAATTGACGAGGCGCCTTCGGCGCATCTCTTTTTCTCTTCAAACAATCCAACGCACCAAAGGCGCCACCGTACTTCGAAGTTCGCAGTTCAAAGTTCAAAGTTGACAACGAACTTCCTTCACCCCCGCCCAGCGCCCTTCAACATTCCCATCAGGCGCTGCCGCCCCTTACGGCCGCCGCCGGCGCCGGCCATCAGCTTGAACATCTTGCGCATCTCGACGAACTGCTTCAGCAGCCGGTTCACCTCTTCGACCGACGTGCCACTGCCGCGCGCGATGCGTTTGCGCCGGCTGCCGTTGATGAGCGAGTGGTTGCGGCGCTCGGCGTTGGTCATCGAGCCGATGATCGCCTCGACGCGGCCGAGCTGCTTGTCGTCCATTTGCGCTCGTGCCTGACTCGCCTGCTTCAGCGCGCCCAGACCGGGAATCATGCCGAGGACTTGATCGAGCGGCCCCATCTTCTTGATGGTGCGAAGCTGATCGCGGAAGTCGTCGAAGGTGAAGTCGTCGAGACGTGTCTTCTTCTCGAGCCGCTCGCGGCTCTCGTCGTCGATCGCCTCTTCGGCGCGTTCGATGAGCGACAGGACGTCGCCCATACCGAGCATTCGCGAGACGAGGCGGTCGGCGTGAAATGCCTCGAGATCCTGCACGCGCTCGCCCACGCCGACGAACGCGATTGGGACGCCGACGACGCCGACGACCGACAGCGCCGCGCCGCCGCGCGCGTCGCCGTCCATCTTCGTCAGCACGACGCCCGAGATGCCCACGCGATGATTGAACTCGCCCGCGCTACGGACCGCGTCCTGCCCGGTCATCGCGTCGGCGACATACAGCAGGTCCGTCGGTGAAACGGCCGCTTTGATCGCGTCGAGCTCGACCATCAGCTCGTCGTCGATGTGCAGCCGGCCGGCGGTGTCGACGATGAGCGTGTCGAAGCCCTTCGCCTTGGCCTCGGCCAGCGCGCCCGCGGCGCGCGCGACCGGATCCATGTCGGCCGGCTCGTGGACACGCGCGTCGATCTGCTTCGCGAGCACTGACAACTGTTCGATGGCGGCCGGCCGGCGGACGTCGGTCGACACGAGGATCGGATGGCGCCCCTGTTTCGCGAGCAGCCGGGCCAGCTTGGCGGAGCTCGTCGTCTTGCCCGAGCCCTGGAGGCCGAGCATGAGGATGACGCGCGGCGAGGCGTCGGTCGGCGGCAGGCCGCCGGTCTTGTCGCCGAAGAGCGCCAGCATCTCGTCGCGCACGACGCGCACGACGTGCTGCGCGGGCGTCAGGCTCTTCAGCACTTCGTCGCCGACGGCCTGCACGCGCACGCGCTCGATGAAGGCCTTGACGACGCGGAAGTTGACGTCCGCTTCGAGCAGCGCCATCCGGATCTCGCGCAGGGCGGCATCCACGCCGGCTTCGGTGAGGCGTGCCTCACCGCGCAGCGACTTGAAGACGTCCTGGAGACGGGTGCTGAGCGACTCGAACATGACCGCGACGACCGGGGCCATAAGCGGCCTAACCGGTTCTAGCGCAAACGGTTATGGTACACGAACGGTTGAACGGACACAACCGCGAAGCGCCCGGGACCGGGCGGGCACGGGGGCCCGCCCCTACAACGACATCGATGGCCATCGGTCGCATCACCCCGGAACAAACGGAGCGTAGTGCCTCCCTGCATCTGTAGGGGCCGGCGCGGCCCCGCGGCGCGGCGGAGATGAGCGGAGGGTGCACCGCTGCATCTGTAGGGGCCGGCCGGACCGGTTGACGACGGGAACAGCGCGGTCTGCACCCCTGCATCTGTAGGGGCCGGCCCCTGTGCCGGCCCGACGTGCGAGGTGGTCAGACGCCGCGGAGGATGTGGCCGAGCTTTTCCTTCTTGGTCTTCAGATATCGCCGGGTCGCCTCGGTCGCGGGCGAAATCTCGATGGGCAGCGTCTCCACGACCGACAGGCCGTAGCCCTCGAGGCCGACGAACTTGCGCGGGTTGTTCGTGAGCAACCGCATCGACCGCACGCCGAGATCACGCAGGATCTGCGCGCCGATGCCGTAGTCACGCTGGTCGGGCTTGAAGCCGAGCCGCTCGTTCGCCTCGACCGTGTCGAGGCCCTGCTCCTGGAGGCCGTAGGCGCGGATCTTGTTCGCAAGGCCGATCCCGCGTCCCTCCTGGTGCAGATACAGGAACACGCCGCGCCCCTCGGCCGAGATGCGCCGCATAGCCGCGTCCTTCTGCGCGCCGCAGTCGCAGCGCAGCGAGTGGAAGACGTCGCCCGTGAGGCACTTCGAGTGAACGCGGACCATGACGTCCGTGCCGTCGCCGAGGTCGCCCTTGACGAGCGCGACGTGCGACTCGCCGTCGATCAGGCTCTCGTACGCGTGGATGACGAACTCGCCCTGCTCGGTCGGCAGGTTGGCCGTGGCCACGCGCCGCACGAGACTCTCGGTCCGCATCCGGTAGCGGATGAGATCGGCGATCGTGATCATCAGCAGGTCGTGCTTGCGCGCGAACTTCGTCAGTTCCGGCACGCGGGCCATCGACCCGTCTTCGTTCATGATTTCGCAGATGACGCCGGCCGGCTCGAGTCCGGCAATCCGTGCCAGGTCGACGGCCGCCTCGGTCTGCCCCGCGCGAACGAGGACGCCGCCATCGCGCGCGCGCAGCGGGAACATGTGCCCGGGCCGCGCCAGGTCGGACGGCCGCGTCGCCGGATCGATCGCCGCGTGTACCGTCGCCGCACGATCGGCTGCCGAGATGCCCGTTGTCGTCCGCCCCTTGGCTTCGATTGACACGCAGAACGCGGTGCCGAACGTCGCGCTGTTCCGATCGACCATGAGCGGAATCTCGAGCGCGTCGAGCCGCGCCCCGGTCATCGGCAGGCAGATGAGCCCGCGCCCGCGCGTGGCCATGAAGTTGATGGCTTCCGGCGTCACCGCCGACGCGGCCATCGTCAAATCGCCTTCGTTCTCGCGATCTTCGTCGTCGACGACGATGATGATGCGGCCGGCGCGGATGGCGGCAATCGCGTCCTCGACCGGCGCAAACGGCCCGCGCCGGTCCGATCCGGCCAGGCGAATCGAGGATCGGGGCGAGGTGGTCATGCGCGCGCGCGTGCCGCGGCGATCGGCACGCCTCCAGTTTCGAGGACCGTCGAGAGCAGCCGGCTGACGTACTTGCCGAGCACGTCGCCTTCGAGATTGACGCGATCGCCGACGCGCGCCGCGGCGAGCGACGTGTGCGCGAGCGTGAAGGGAATCACCTGGACGCCGAATCGGCCGGCGTCGAGCGAGGCCACCGTCAGGCTGATGCCGTCGACGGCCACCGACCCTTTCGGGATGAGCGATGCTTCGAATCCAGGCGGAACGCTGACGTCGATCCAGCGGCAGTCGCCGTCTTCGCGCACCGTGACGATCGATCCGGTCGCGTCGACGTGACCGAGGACGAAGTGACCACCGAGGCGCGCGTCTGCACGAAGTGGGCGCTCGAGATTGACGAGGCGGCCGACGGTCATGTCGCCGAGCGAGGTGACCGATAGCGTCTCGGGCGAGACGTCGGCGATGAATCCGTCCGCATCGCGGTCGACGACCGTCAGGCACACGCCGCTCACGGCGATGCTGTCACCCAGCGCGAGCTCGGCGGCGAGTGGCGTCGTCACGCGCAGTCGCCGCGACGTGCCTTGCGGATCGATGCGATCGATCCGTCCCGTCGCTTCAATCAGTCCAGTGAACATCGAACTCCACCAGCTCGTCGTCGCCCAAACGCGTCGTTCGCGCGTCACGCGGATCGGGCAGGCCGGTCGGCGCGAGCGGGATGCCCGTGCCGAGCACGAGCGGCGTGCGAATCCATTGCACGCGGTCGACGAGCCGTTCGCCGGCCAACGCGCGCTGTAACGCCGGCCCACCTTCGACGAGCAGCAGCACGACATCTCGCGCCGCCAGCCGCTCCAGCACGGGGCTGAGCGCCCGCGTCTGAAATGTCTCGACGATTGCGCCACGGTCAGTGAGGGCGTCCACGTAGTCCGGATGCGCCGCCGCCGTGTCGCGCGACACGACCATTATGACTGGGCCCGCCACGAGCGTCGAGAAGACGCGGGCCGAGGCAGGCACCCGGCCTCGCCAGTCCACGATGACCCGCGTGAGCGGCCGAGCACGATATGCGCCGCGCGCCGTGAGCTCGGGATCGTCGGCCAGCACGGTGCCCGCACCGACGGCAATCGCGTCCACCTCGGCGCGTTGGCGGTGGAAATAGCGGTCCGCGACCTCGCCCGTGAGCTTCACGCGCTCGCCGGCACGCCCGACGAAGCCGTCGGCCGAAACGGCGGCCTTGACGATGACGAACGGCCGATGAGCGGTGACCCAGGTGAAGAACGGGGCGAGTTGGCGACGCGCGTCGGCCTCTCCCACGCCTTCGACGACTTCGACGCCATGTGCGCGAAGGTACGCGAAGCCCTGGCCAGCCACGAGCGGATTGGGATCGGTCGTCGCGGCTACGACACGCGCGACGCGTGCGGCGGCGATACGAACGGCGCAGGGACCTGTTCGGCCGTGATGCGCACATGGCTCGAGCGTCACGTAGAGCGTGGCGCCCGCCGCGGCGTCGCCCGCTTCATCGAGCGCAACGATCTCGGCGTGCCGTCCGCCAGGCGGCTCGGTCGTGCCCTGCCCGACGACAACGCCAGTCGGCGAGACGACGACGGCACCCACCGAGGGATTGGGCGACGTCCACCCGCGACCGCGCTCGGCGAGGACGAGCGCCCGCTCCATCCACGCGCGATCGGCGTCGGTGGTCACCAGGTGTCCGTGAAGAGTGCGTCGATGTACGCGGCCGCGTCGAACGGCACGAGGTCGTCGATCCCCTCGCCCACGCCGATGGAGCGAACCGGGAGTTTCTGTTCGTCGGCGATCGCGATCGCGACGCCGCCCTTGGCCGTGCCGTCGAGCTTGGTCAGCACGATGCCGTTGGCACCGCTCGCGCCCATGAACTCGCGCGCCTGGACGACGCCGTTCTGCCCGACCGTCGCGTCGAGCACGAGCAGCACCTCGTGTGGCGCGCCGTCGACGACGCGGGCGACGACGCGGCGGATCTTGTCGAGCTCGGCCATGAGATTGGCGTGCGTGTGCAGGCGGCCGGCCGTGTCGACGAGCACGACGTCGCGGCCGCGCGCCTTGGCCGCGGTGAGCGCGTCGAACGTCACTGCCGCCGGATCGGCGCCGGGCTGCGCACGGACGAGATCGACACCGGCGCGATCGGTCCACACGGCCAACTGCTCGACCGCGGCCGCGCGGAACGTGTCAGCCGCGCACACGAGCACCGACTGCCCGGCCGACTGATACACCTTCGCCAGCTTCCCCACGCTCGTCGTCTTGCCCGTGCCATTGACGCCGACGATGAGCACGACATGTGGACGCGAGCCGTTCGGGATCACGGCCGGGGCTTCGTTCAGGATCTGCAGCATCACGCGGCCGACGCGATCGCGAAGCGAGCCCGAGCGATCGGCCCGCACCGCGGCGAGGATGCGTTCGGTCGCGCGCAGGCCGACGTCGGCCGTGAGCAGCGCGTCTTCGAGCGCGTCGAGCGACGCAATGTCGCTCGGACGTCCGGCCGGCCGCGCACGACCAGCGGTGGAGGCGGGAATGTTCTCTGGAGCGACATCCGTATCGGCGTTGAGCCGCTCGCGGATCTGCTGCGCGGTCTTGGCGAGGCCCGCGCGGATGCGCGAGAAGATCGACGCCACGTCAGATCCCGTCCAGTTCGCCGCGCTGCGGGCGCAACATCAGACAGCCGACGGCTTCGCGCGGTGTGCGGCGACCGGCGAGTACTTCGGCCATCTCGGCCGTGATCGGCAGTTCCACGCCCGACCGCTGGCCGAGCGCGAGCGCCGCGTCGCACGTACGCACGCCTTCGGCGACCATGCGCATGCCGGCGAGGATGTCGGCGAGCGCGCGTCCGCGGCCGAGCTCGATCCCGACGTGCCGATTGCGGCTCGGCCGGCCCGTACACGTGAGCACGAGATCGCCCATCCCGCTGAGCCCGGCCACGGTCTCGCGGCGGCCACCCATCGCGCACGCGAGGCGCGAAATCTCGGTGAGTCCGCGTGTGATGAGCGCGGCAAGTGCGTTGTGGCCGAGGTGCAGCGACTCGACGGCGCCGGCCGCGATGGCGATGACGTTCTTCAACGCCGCGCCGATCTCGACGCCGATGAGATCGTCCGATCCATACAAACGGAGCCGAGGACCGGCGAGCTCTCGCTGCACGGCATCGACCGCGGCTGGCGTCTCGGACGCGGCCACGAGCGCGGTCGGCAAGCCCTGCGCGACTTCGATCGCGAAGCTCGGCCCGGAAAGCGCGACGACCGGATGCCGGCCGGCGGTCTCCTGCACGACGACCTGCGACATGCGATCGAGCGTCTCGGCGTCGAGGCCTTTGGTCGCGCTCACGAGGATCGCGCCCGCTGGCAGGAACGGTGCGGCCTGCCGCAGCACCGCGCGCAACCCGTGCGACGGCACGGCGATGACGACGAACCGCGCGGCATCGAGCGCGCGATCGAGCGACGCATCGGGCGTCACCGAGTCGGGCAGCGGAACGCCTTGCAGATACGCCGCGTTCTCTCGCGCCGCGGCGATGGACTCCACGAGCGCGGCATCGCGTCCCCAGAGCCGGACGTCATGTCCGCACGTACCGAGATGAACGGCGAGCGCCGTCCCCCAGCTTCCCGCGCCGAGCACGGCGGCGCGTCGAGTCGAGTCCACAGACATGTCAGTCAATTCTATCCAGAGAGGTCGTCGAGGTCGGACGCGCGACGTCCGTCGCCGCGTATCGCGTGGTCACCGCGGCGGCAGGTCCAGCAGCAGCCGGCGCAGCATGTCGAGTGCCGTCGACGTCGAATGACGCCGGACGAGCTCGCGATCGCCGGAGAATCGGAACGTCCGAACGAGCGTTTCGGTGGCGGCCACGGCAATGACGACCGTGCCGACGGGCTTCTCCGGCGTCCCGCCGTCGGGTCCCGCGATGCCGGTGATGCCGATGCCGACGTTCGCGTGAAGCCGATCGCGCGCGCCCTCCGCCATCGCGCGGGCCACGGGCTCGCTCACTGCACCGTTGGTATCGATCGTCGCCGCCGGCACGCCAAGCTCGGCAACCTTCACATCGTTCGCGTACGCGACGACGCCGCCCACGACCCAACCTGAACTGCCAGGCACATCGGTCAGTCGTCCAGCGAGCAATCCACCCGTACACGACTCGGCGAGCGCGACGCGCCAACCGCGCGCGTCGAGCAAGCTGCCGACCACGGCTTCGAGCGATCGACCATCGGTGCTGAAGACGAACGGCGCGAGCGCCTCGGCCAGCGCGATGACGCCGGCATCCAGCCGCACCGCGACGGCGGCATCGTCATCACCCGCAGCCGAGAGGTGCAATTCGATCTGGCCAGCGCTGGCGAGAATCGTGGTCTCGACGGGAAGCGGCCCGGACGCAAGCGGCGTGTAGATCGGCGACGCGACCGCGTCGACTTCCGATTCCGCGCGACCGATGATTTTGATCACCCGCCGTTGAAGACGACGCGATCCGGCCAGTGCGGCGAGCCGTGGCGCGAAATGCGCGTCGAACATCGCAGTGAGCTCGCGTGGCGGTCCGGGAAATAGGACGACCAACCGCTCGCCTGTCTGAATCAGCAATCCCGGCGCCGTACCCACGGGATTGGGAAACACCGTCGCACCACGCGGGACGAGCGCCTGTCGGCGATTGATCTCTGGCATCACCGAGCCGCGGCGCGCGAAGCGCGCGGCAATCGACGCGACGATCGACGGGTCTTCGTCGAGCTGCAGACCGAGCACGTCGGCGACCGCCTCTCGCGTGAGGTCGTCGTCGGTCGGGCCCAATCCGCCGGTCGTGATCACGAGATCCGCGCGCGAGAGCGCACTCGCGACGGCGTCGGCCAGGTCCTCACGGCTGTCGCCGACGACGACCTTGCGGCGCACGACGATGCCGGCATCGTTCAGGCGCGATGTCAGGAAGAGCGAATCGGTGTCGGTGCGGTGCGGCGTCAGCAGCTCGCTGCCCACCGCGATGATCTCGGCCGAACGTAGCATCCCGTCAGAACACCCGTGCCGCGACGCCCAGGAGGACGCGCATGATGATCCATCCGTACACGCCGACCATGAGGTCGTCGGCCATGATGCCGAGCCCGCTGGGCAGCACTTCGAGTTGTCGCGCGGGCCACGGCTTGATGACGTCGAGCACACGGAAGATGAGGAAGCCGACGATGGCCCATACCGGGCCGACGCCGAGCAGGAACAACGTCAGCAACTGACCCGCGACTTCGTCGATGACGACTTGCCCGGGGTCCTCGCGGCCGAAATGACGCTCGGCCACGGTCGACGCCCAGATACCGACGAGGCTGATCACGGCGAGCAACACGGCCTGCCAGCTCGCCGGCCAACGCCAGGTCAGGAAATAAATGATGAGGCCGACGACGGACCCGAACGTGCCGGGTGCCACCGGCGCGTAGCCCGAGCCCGCGCCCGTGGCGATGAAAAGCGCGACGGCCTTCATGCGCGCACGACGCGCGTGTGCGCGAGCCGATCGTGGACGGCGCGTTCGTCGCCGATGAGCGCGGGCACGAAGCCCGCACCGAGCGCGACGACCGACGGCACGGCCAGCACGCTACGCGCGGCCGCTTGCCCCACCGTCAACGTCTCATCGCGATCGTCGTCGCCGATGACGCGAATGGCCGCGGCCATCTTGCCGAGCGTCTGACCGCCGGCCGCGGTGAAGAGCAGCAGATAGCCGACGACGATGAGAAACATGAACGCGGCCATGGGCGCGATGGGCAGAACGCGCACGCGCGCGAACGGCAAATCGCACCAGCGTAGCGTCACCCACACGAGAAAGGTCGCGAGCGCGCCGACGAAGAGTGCGTCGAGCGCCGCGGCACCCAGACGACGCGCGGCACCGACTCGATCGGCGCCCGCCTCGGCGCGAGCCGCGGCCGCGGCTTCACGCTGCTCGACCTTCTCGATGCGGTGCAGATCCTCGAGCAGATCGCGATCGAGCGGACCGAGCTTGCGCGGCGTGGGCGACGAGGCACGCGGGCGCGCGGGCGGGGTGTCGACGCTGCGCCGCACGGACAGCGGTGCGCGAGGCTCGCCGGGTCGCATGACGCGCTCCTCGACCGCGGCGGCCATCGCGGGCGTGAGTGGCGGCGGCGTGGGGGGAGCGGGCGGCGGCGCGACCGGCGTGGTGTCAACCGCGGCCTCGACGGGCGTTTCGTCGGCCGGCGCCACGATGTCCTTGACGAAGAGCGGCAGTTCCGTGGTCGGCGGCACCGCGGGCCGCGGCGGCGCGGGCGTCACCGGTGCGACCGGCGTCACGCGCGATCGCTCGACAACTGGCACGGCCGCCGGACGCGGTGACGGCGACGGACGGACCGGCGGACGATCGAGGCGATCGATGACGTCGTGTGCCGTCGACGATGCAGGCGTCGAGGAAATCGCGGCTGACGCCGCAGGCGTCGGTGCGCTCGTCCGCACCGAGTCGTGCGAGAGTGGCGCACCGAGATCCACATCGGCCGGCGCCGCGCCAAGACCGCTGCGTCCCGCGGGCGTCCACTCCGCGTCACGCAGCGCGAAGTCCGCAAGCGGATCGTCGGCAACCGGCGGCGCCGCGCCGCCCGACTCAGCCAGCGAGAAGCCGTAACCGCAATTCCGGCAGCGCGGCTCGGGCTCGAAGCTGATGTAGTGGCACTTCGGACATCTCATGGTCGGCCTGCCCCGGAAAGATCGATGTCGCCCGCTGATCCCATGCCGCTGCGTCGCGCGCGACGAATCTCGAGACGCAGCGACTCGGCCGCGCGAGACAACGGACTGTCGGCGTCGATGCGATCGAGGACGCCGAGCGCTTCGTCGAGATGCCCGCTCGCGTAGAGGGCACGTGCGTGCGCGAGCACCGCGTCGGCGCCTGACGTCGCACGCGTGCCCGCCGGCGCGGGCGGCAGGTCGAGCGGTCCGGCATCGATGCCCAACCATCCCTGCGCGAGTCGTTCACCGGCGACGAGGGCCACGAGCATCGCAGCCGCGGCCAGCGCGACGAGTATGCTCGTCCGCCGCCAACGCGCCGGACGCCCCACGATCGGTACGGCGTCGACGACGGCGGCCTGGGCACGCGCCGACGACGGCCGGCGGCCCTGGGCACGCTCGAGCCGATCGAGTTGCAGCGACAGGACGGCCATCCGTTCCTCGTCAGCCGGTGCTCCCGCCGCGCTCGCGAGCAACGCGCGAGCGCGATCCGAATCGCCGAGCGCGAGACTGGCCGTGGCACCGTCCATCAACTCGTCGGTGCGCCGCTGCCGCTCGGCGAGCGCCGTGCGGGCGCGATCGATGTAGGCGCGGGCGCGCGCGTGCGATCGGTCGAGGAAGAGCACGCGCGTCCAGAGGTGAATCGCTTCCTGATATTGACCCGCCACGTAGCGATCGACGCCGTCGACGAGCAGGGCTTCCACACGGCTGTCGCGGTCGGCAGTCAGCGGCAGGGATCGTGGAAAGGCGCGCGTCGGTTCGGCCATCGTGGCGTCCTCGCGATTATATCGACGCCTTCGCGGCGGTACAAGAGGATCCCGCGTCGCCGGCCAACGTGCGGGAGCTGTGGTAGAACACCGGCCGATGCCGATCTTCGAGTGCGTGCCGAACGTGAGCGAGGGGCGCCGGCCCGACGTGCTCGCGGCCTGCGTCGACGCAGCGCGTGCGGCCGGGGCGTCGGTGCTGGACGCGAGCGGTGATGCCGTCCACCATCGGAGCGTCATCACGCTCGCCGCACCTGCCGGCGCGCTCCTCGACGGCGTCGTCGCGCTCATTGGCGTCGCCATTGAGGCTATCGACCTTCGCTCGCACGCCGGTGCGCACCCGCGGATAGGCGCGGTCGACGTCGTGCCGTTCGTGCCGCTCGGCACGGCGACGCTCGCCGAGGCGGTCGATCTCGCACGCGAGGCCGGCGCCACGATCGCGCGTCGCTTTGCGCTGCCCGTCTATCTCTACGAGGCCGCGGCCTCGTCACCCGCGCGACGCGCGCTGCAGGACGTGCGGCGCGGCGGGTTCGAAGCGCTGGCCGCGCGCATGCGCGAGCCCGGCGGCGCGCCGGACTTCGGTCCATCCACGCCGCACCCCACCGCCGGCGCCACGGCCGTCGGCGCGCGCGGAATGCTCGTCGCCTACAACGTCAACCTGGCGACGACTCGTCTCGACGTCGCCCGCCGGATCGCCGCGGCGGTCCGCGAGCGCTCGGGCGGCCTGCCCTTCGTCAAGGCAATGGCCGTCGACTTGCCGGATCGCGGCCTGGTGCAGGTGTCGATGAACCTCACGAACGTCGACGTCACGCCGCTCGCCGCCGCCTTCGACGCGGTCGCCGCCGAAGCCGCGCGCGATGACGTCCACGTCGCCGAAAGCGAAATCATCGGCCTCGTCCCCCGCCGCGCGCTGCCGCCCGATCCCGCGACACGGCTGCAGATCCCGGATTTCACCGAGGCACGGATTCTCGAGCGTCAGCTCGAAGCCGCGGGGCTGGACGATCAAGTTAGAAGTTAAAAGCCAGAAGCCAGAAGTAAAGCTGACACGGCGGGCCCACGAGTGTAGGGGCCGGCCCCCCTGCCGGCCCGACGGTCCGGGCGGTGACAGGGGGCCGCCCCTACAAGGAAGATGCGTGCCCCTTCGCGATCTTCGCGTCTTCGCGTGAGGCCAAGAACCCACGTCTGGCTTCTGGCTTCACACTTCTAACTTGATCTGATCGGTCCCACATCCGCATCCGCTTCGTCGCGATCGCGCGACGGCGCGATGCCGAGGCCGCGCATCTTGCGGTAGAGATTGCTGCGTTCGAGGCCGAGCGCTTCGGCCGTGCGCGAGATGTTGCCGTCGAAGGCCGCGAGCGCGGAGAGCACGTAGCCGCGCTCCCAGGCCTCGCGCGCCTGGAAGAGCGGCTCGACCGCGGTCACCGGACGATCGTCGCGCGGGCGGCTCACGTCGAGGAACGACAGATCCGAGGCTTGGATGAGATCGCTCGGCACCATGATCATCAGCCGCTCGATCACGTTGCGCAGCTCGCGGACGTTGCCCGGCCAGCGGTACGCGCGGATGACGTCGAGCGCGTCGGGCGCGAACGTCTTCGCGCGCCGGCCGTACTCGCGCGACAGCTCCGTCACGAAATGCTCCGCCAGCCGCACTACGTCGTCGCCACGTTCGCGCAGCGGCGGGACGAAGATCGGGATGACGTTCAGACGAAAGAAGAGGTCCTCGCGGAAGTGGCCCTGACGGATTTCCTCGTTGAGTGACTTGTTGGTCGCCGCGATGATCCGGACGTCGACGTGGATGCCCGCCTGCCCGCCGACCGGCTCGACGACCTGTTCCTGGAGGACACGCAACACCTTGGCCTGCGTCTTCAAGCTCATGTCGGCGACTTCGTCGAGGAACAGCGTGCCGCTGCTCGCCGTCTCGAACTTGCCGCGGCGGTCGGCGACCGCGCCGGTGAACGCGCCCTTGGCGTGACCGAACAGCTCCGACTCGATCAGTTCCTCGGGCAGCGCCGCGCAGTTGACCTCGACGAATGGTCCGGCGCGCCGCCGGCTGAGCGCGTGTACCTGGCGCGCGACGAGCTCCTTGCCCGTCCCGTTCTCGCCCGAGATGAGGACGCGGCCGTTGGTCGGCGCGGCCATCGCGATCTGCTCGCGCAGCCGGCCGATCGCCTGGCTGTCGCCGACGACCGTGCGCCGCCGATCGACGCGCGCGCGCAGTGCGCGGTTCTCGACCTCGAGCTGGCGCTGCACGATCGCGTTGCGCACGACGAGCACCGTTTTCTCGAGCGAGAGCGGCTTCTCGATGAAGTCGAATGCGCCGAGCTTGGTCGCGCGCACGGCCGACTCGATGCTCGCGTGTCCCGAGATCATGACGACCTGCGCATCGATCTGCCGGTCGCGCAACTGGCTGAGCGTGGCGATCCCGTCGATGCCCGGCAACCACACGTCGAGCAGCACGACGTCGTACGGGCGCGCCACGGCCATGTCGAGGCACGCTTCTCCGCTGTCGGCCGTGTCGACGACGTAGCCTTCGTCGCGCAAGACGCCGCCGAGCGACGACCGCACGCCCGCTTCGTCGTCCACGATGAGAATGGTCGCCATCGTCGAATGCTCCGCGCGCTAGGCCGGCAGCTCCACGGTGAACGTCGTCCCAGTTGGTCGCGCCGGCGCGGCCTGAATGTTGCCGCCGTGTTCGACGACAATCCGCCGGACGATCGCCAGCCCCAGTCCGCTGCCCCGTCCCTTGGTCGAGTAGTACGGCATGAACAGCTTGTCGCGATCCGCCGCCGGCACGCCCGGGCCATTGTCGCTCACGACGAACCGCACCGCGCCATTCGTTCGATCGTCAATCGTCGCGATGACGATGGTCGGGAGCGAGCCGCCGGGGCGTGCCGGTGGCGACGGACCGCCGAGCGCCTCGATGGCGTTGTCGACGAGGTTGATGACGACCTGGCGCATCTGCTCGGCGTCGACACGGACGGGCGGCAGCGCGGGCGCGAGCCGGCGCTGCACGACGAGCCGGCCCTGCTGCAGCACGGCGGCATAGAGCAACAACGCGCCGTCGATGAGCGCGTTCAGATCGGTCGGCACGAGCCGCGGCCCGCGCATGCGCGCGAACTGCGCGAATTCGTCGACGAGCCCCTTGAGCGCTTCGACCTCGACGATGATCGCGTCGGTACACTCGGCCACGAGCGCGCGCGTCGCCTCGGGCGCGCCGCCGAAGTGACGCCGGAGGCGCTCGGCGCTGAGCTGGATGGGCGTGAGCGGATTCTTGACCTCGTGCGCGAGGCGCCGCGCCACGTCACGCCAGGCCGCCACGCGCTGCGCGCGGATGAGCGGCGTGATGTTGTCGAGCACGATGACCGCGCCTTCACGGCGATCGCCGCGGCCGACGAGCGCCGTGGCCGCCGCGGCCAGGTGCAGCTCGCCGTCGGGACGCTGCAGCATGACCTCCTGCGCCACACCGCCCTGCACGCCGCGCGTCCGCTCGAGCACGGGCGCGAGTCCCGCGAGATCGCCCTGCGTGAGGACGTCGGTGGCCGGACGGCCGACGACGCGCGCATCGAGGCCGAGCAGCCGTTCGGCCGCGCCGTTGAGCGTCGAGATCCGACCGGACGCGTCGAGCGAGATGACGCCAGTGGCCACGCGATCGAGAATCGTCTCGATGTAGCGGCGGCGCGCGTCGACTTCGCGGTTCTTCTGCTCGAGATCGCGGCGCGACTGTTCCAGCCGTTCGCGGCTCGTCTTGAGCTCGGCGGCCATCATGTTGAACGACTCGACGAGCGCGCCGAGCTCGTCGCTCGTCTCCGGTTCGAGCCGCAGGTCGAGATCGCCCGCGCCAATCGCGCGCGCGCCTTCGGCGAGCATCTGCACGGGCCGCGTGATGCGCTTGGCGAGATACAAGCCGAGCCACGTCGCGCTCATCAGGATGAGCAGGCTCACGGCGAGGAACACCGACTGGTAGACGCCTTGGATGGGCGCCTTCAACACGCGAAGCCCCTGATAGCTTTCGTACGCAGCGGTCGCCTCGAGCGCGCGAGCGCGCAGATCGGCCGAGACGAGCTGCGACACCACGACCACGCCGACGACGCGGTCGCGACCGTGGATGGGCGCGGCCGCGCGCAGGAGCGTGCCGCCGGCGCTGAGATCGTCCTGCTGCGTCTCCTCATGGCCCGACGCGAGCGCGCGCGCGGCGAGCCGATCGGCCGAGGCGAAGCCGTGATCCTTCGGCGCGGCCGACTGCGCCGAGAACAGGAACCGCACGTCGGGCGGGCGCGGCGGATCGACGATGACGCGGTACAGCTCGACGAGGCCGTCACGCATCGTGCGCGGCTCTTCTTCGATCGCGCCACTCACCGCCGCGACGTCTCCGGCAGCCACAGCCGCCGGCGGCAGCGTGCGCGCGAGCCGGCGCGCGCGCAGGACCATCGCGTCCTGCTGATCCTCGTAGTACTGGCGCGCGATGGCTTGCGCCGCGCCGAGCACGGTGTCGACCGGCTCGCTGAACCAGCGCGCCGCACTGTCGCGGATGATCTGACTGCCGCTGAGCAGCACGAGCCCGGCGGGCAGAATCGTCATGGCCAGGAGCGCGGCAACGAGCTTGGCGCGGAATCGCGCGAACGGCGCGGCGCGCCGCTGCTCGACCCACAGCTTCAACAGGCTCCGCGCGAGCACGAAGCCGAGTGCGAGCAAGAGCGCGAGATCGACGCCGAGCAACGCGTACAACAGGACGTCGGTCAGCAGTTGCGGCGCGATGTCGCTCGTCCGTCCCGCGAACCAGAACAACCCGGCGAGGATGGCGACGAGCAGAACACCGACGACGACAAGGACGCGCGGATTGTCGAGCGGACGGCGGCGCACGTCGGCCGGCGGCGCGGCGTCGGCGGGCGAAGACCGCAGGAACATGTCAGTGGCCGAACGTGAAGTCCGCGCGGCCCGATCCGGCATCGCCGGCCCAGGGCCAGAGCGAGAACGTGCGCCGCGGACTCGACTGCATGCGAACGCGCACGTAGTACCCAGTGTCGGCGGCGAGCGGTCCGACGCGCGCGAGCGGCACGTGGTCGAACGTCGTCATCCATCGTCCGACCTGGGCGGCATCTTCCGTCCGTTCGGACCAGACCACACGGCCATCGCGAAGCTTGGAGACCTGATAGACGCCGGTGAGATTGTCGAAGCGGGCCGACGACGCGGTCGTGACGCTCGTGATCGTGCGATCGAACCAGATCGACGACGGGCGCCGCAGCTCGACGAAAAAGGTGAAGGTGAGCACGAGGCCGCTCTGCAGGACCTCGCGCGCCTCGTCGCCGAACACGGCCGGCGCGCTGAAGGACGCGGCGATGCTCTCGGGCGTGACGATCGGCGTCACGCGGATCGCGCCCGACGCCGCCTCCGGTCCGGCCGCGACCAGGCTGCAGAGGACGGCCGTCGCCGCCAGTCGCCGGCCCATCAGTCGCGCGTCCTGAGCAGGGCGTTCAGCTCGTCCTTGAACTCGTCGAGATCGCGGAAGTTCCGGTACACGGACGCGAAGCGCACGAAGGCGACCTTGTCGAGCTGCTTGAGCTCCTGCATGACGTAGGCGCCGATCTCCTCGGTCGTGATCTCGCGATCGGGCCGCTCCTGCAGCGTCATCTCGAGCTTGTCGGCAATCGTCTCGAGCGACGGCACGCGCACGGGACGCTTTTCGCACGCCTTCAGCAGACCGCCGACGAGCTTCTGGCGATCGAAACGCTCGCGCCGGCCATCCTTCTTGACGACCATGTACGGGATCTCGTCGATGCGCTCATAGCTCGTGAAGCGCCGGCCGCACTCGAGACACTCACGCCGACGGCGGATCACTTCGCCCTCGCGGCTCTCGCGCGAGTCGACGACCTTGTCCCCCAGGTGACCGCAGTACGGACATTTCACGGTGTCGGTCCCTCCAGACGTCCCACGGCCAGGCGACCGGGCCGGCGATGCCGGCCAAGGGTACTACTGTCGGCGCGGCCCGTGTCAGGTGCCGGTCGCGCGGCCTTCCTCCGCCTCGGCGTTCGACTTCATCCGGCGCAACCCGCCGAGCGTGAGCCCGTCACGCGCCATGAAGGCGAGGCCTAGAATCGAAATCGGGACGAACGACAACGCGTGCAGCACGATCGCCGCCGCGGCCGCACGATCGGGTGGCGCGAGGAAAAACCGCGTCACCGCCAGTTGGTACATCGCGTGGAATCCGCCAACCCCGGCCGGCGTCGGCATCGCGACGCCGACGACCAGGAACATGACGACGAGGAACGAGCCGCTGAAGGCGAACGTCAAATCCAGAGCACGCGACGTCGCCCAGATGCCGAGCGCAATCGACAGCCACAGGAGCACGGACAGGACGCCCGCACCGACCAAACCCGCGGGCCGGCGCATCACGGCCAGACCTTCGACGAAGGTCTGGACGAGGCCGCCGACGGCCGCCTGCGCGCGTGCCGGAAGCAGGCGCGTGAGCCGGCTGGACCAGCGCACCAGCCGCTCGGGATGTCCGGCCGACGCGACCATCACGCCGAGCGCGGCCACGCACACGATGGTCGCGGCCAGCCCGCCGAACTTCACTTCGGGCCCGACGTCGATGGGCGTGACGATCAGGAAGCACGCGAAGAGCAGAATGACCGTCGCGAGATCGAGCACGCGCTCGACGATGATCGTGGCGAACGCGGCGGCCGCGCTGAAGCCCGATTCGCGCGCCATGAGATACGGCCGCAGCACTTCGCCGATGCGACCCGGCAGGAGAAACGTCGCCGTGAAGCCGATGACCGTCGTGCGGAACGCGGGCCCGAAGCGCGCGCGTCCGAGCGGCGCGAGCAGGAGCTGCCAGCGGAGCGCGCGCAGGATGTACGTCTGCACCGTCACGGCGATCGTCAGGACGATGAGGCCCATGTGCGCCTCGGTCATCGCCTCCCAGACGTCGCTCCAATCGAGGCTGTGCGCGAACCACCAGACGAGCGCGACCGTGAGGACCGCGATGACCACACCCTGCCAGCGCAGGCGGCGCGAAGATGACGAAGCTGGCATCGTGGGGAGCGCGACGAGGACGCGGCGGGGCCGCGCCTAGGTTCTACTATAAGATCCCCGGCAAGTCGATGGGAAAGCGAGAGTTACTCATTGTCGCGGCATTCGTCGCCATGGCCGTCGCCGTCTATGAATGGACGGCGCCGCGCGCGCCGGCCGGCAGTACGCGCTTCTCGATCTCGCGGCTCGTCGACAACGTCCGCCGCGCGCACGGCAGCGGCGGCACGGGATCGGTCACGCACACGGGCACGCTGCCCGTTTCCGCCGCCCTTACCGAACTGCGCGTCTCCGGCGTCACCCGTCTCACCGTCGCCGGCGAGAACCGGAACGACGTCGCCTACACCCTGCAGATCGACGCCTCAGGTCCGGACAATGCGTCGGCGCTCGATGCGGCGGAACGCACGACCTTGCGGCCCGACGACCTCGGCCGCATCTTGTCGATCGACGTCGCGTGGCCGCCGCCCGACAGGGCTGGACGCGGGCCGGGCCGGCCGCCCCGGCTCGTGACACGGCTCACGCTGCACGTGCCCGCGCGCCTCGGCGTGCACGTCGACGGCAGCCGCGACCTCGACGTGTCGAACGTCGCCTGGGTCGCGCTGGGATCGCTCGTCGGCGACGTGCGGCTGACGGCCATTGCGGGGAGCGTGACCGGCGCGCACCGCAACGGCAAGTTGGCCATCGACGGCGCACACGGCGTGACGCTCTCGCTCGTCTCCTCGGAGACGACGCTGGCGCGCGTCGGCGGGCCGATCGGGCTCCTCGCCCGCAGCGGCCAGGTCCACGTCGATGCGCCGGCCGGACCGGTCGCCATCGACGCCACCAATGAGGACATTACGATCGCCGATGCCATGGACCACGTGCTCGTCGACGGATCGGGCGGACATCTCACGATCGATCGTCCACGCGGCGAGACGACGGTCGACGTGCGTAGCACGACCGTCGACGTGACGATCGATCATCCCGCCGCGGTCACGGCGTTCGCCGCCGACGCGCCACTGCGTCTCGTCGTCGACGGCGCACCGGCCGTGGCGATCGATGCGCGCGCGACCGACGGCGGCGCGATCACTGCGACCGGCGTCGACGCGCCCGTACGAACCGATGGCGGCACCGCATCGCTCGTGTACGCGTTCACCGATGGCGCGACGACACGTGTCGCGCTGCGAAACCGTCACGCGCCGATTGTGATCGACCAGCGTAAGTGATAGCCTCTCGACTTTCCGCTTCGACGTTCCAACATGACGCCTGCCGTTCTCGATACGCATCTCGATGGTCTGACGCTCGCGCGACGCGGCAAGGTGCGTGACGTCTACGATCTCGGCGAGCACCTGCTCATCGTCGCCACCGATCGCATCTCCGCGTTCGACTACGTGCTCGGATCGGGCATTCCCGACAAGGGCAAGGTCCTCACGCAGCTCTCCGCGTTCTGGTTCGATCATCTCGGCGACCTCGTGCCGCATCACTGCGTCGCCGTCGACGTCGAGGACTTCCCCGCCGTCACGCGGCCTCACCGCGACATCCTGCGCGGCCGTTCGATGCTCGTGCGCAAGACGAACCCGCTGCCGATCGAGTGCGTGGCACGCGGCTATCTGTCGGGATCGGGCTGGAAGGACTATCAGAAATCGGGCGCGGTCTGCGGCGTGGCCTTGCCGGCCGGCCTCCAGGAGTCGGATCGGCTGCCGCAATCGATCTTCACGCCCGCGACGAAAGCGGAAACCGGGCACGACGAGAACATCTCGGAGGCGCAGGCCGCCGAGATCGTGGGCGCTGACCTCGAGCGCCGGCTGCACGACCTGACGCTCGCGCTCTACGCGCGCGGCGTGGATCACGGCGAGTCGTGCGGCATCATCATCGCGGACACGAAGTTCGAGTTCGGGCTCGCAGGCGACACGCTGCTGCTCATCGACGAGGCGCTCACGCCGGACTCGTCGCGCTTCTGGCCGCGCGACCAGTACGCGCCCGGCCGCGCGCAGATGAGCTTCGACAAGCAGTTCGTGCGCGATCATCTCGAGGCCATCGGCTGGAACAAGCAGCCGCCCGTCCCGTCCCTCCCCGACGACGTCGTCTCGCGGACGCGCGACAAGTATCTGGAAGCGTACCGGCGTCTGACCGGCGACGACCTGCGCGTGTAGAGGCCCCGATGATTCGTGACGACCTGTCGGCGCTCGTCCAACAGATGATCGACCGCGGCATCCTCTTCGACGACGCACAGCGCGAGTTCGAGCGGACGTTCATCGCGCGCGCGCTCGTCAAGACGAACTACAACGTCTGCAAGGCGGCGAAGATGACGGGCCTGCACCGCAACACGCTCAGCCGCAAGATGTCCGCCTACAAGATCCGCAAGAGCGCGTGAGCGCCTTCGGGCAAGTCAGAAGTTCGAAGCCAGAAGCCAGAAGGTCGGACGTTCGAAGCCGGAAGCCAGACCTTGGGCGAGCGTCCTCGGCGCATCAGACGGCATGGCCCCGCTTGCCGGCCGGGCGAGGTCCGGATCATCTTGACCGCGATTGGGCCGGCTCGCTATAGTTAGCAGTCGGCCACGGTGAGTGCTAACAGTCCGTTTCCTCGACTGCCAGCACCCAGGCCCAACATCCTGAGTTCAACTTCCGGCGCACGCCCGACCCGCCTGGTCCGGCCGCCGCCGGTCACGAGTGGAGAGGACCGTCATGAGTGTGAGACCCCTGCACGACCGCATTCTCGTCACGCGCATCGAAGAGGAAGAGCAGCGCGTCGGCGGCATCATCATCCCGGACAGCGCCAAGGAGAAACCCCAGCAGGGCAAGGTCATCGCCGTCGGCAAGGGCCGCATCGAGAAGGACGGCAAGGTCACGCCGCTCGACGTCAAGCCCGGCGACGTGGTGCTGTTCGGCAAGTACGCCGGACAGGAGATCAAGATCGACGGCACCGAGCACCTCATCATCCGTGAAGAGGAAGTCCTCGGCATCATCGAGAAGTAGCGCCGGCCGACACGCGTTCGGCACTCAATTTTCCTTCTTACCGGAGAGGCAGCAATGGCAAAGCAGATTGTGTACGGCGAGGAGTCGCGCCAGGCGATCCTTCGCGGCGTCAACGCCCTGGCCGACGCGGTCAAGGTCACGCTCGGGCCCAAGGGCCGCAACGTGGTCATCGACAAGAAGTTCGGCTCGCCCACCATCACCAAGGACGGCGTGACGGTGGCCAAGGAGATCGACCTCAAGAACACGCTCGAGAACATGGGCGCGCAGATGGTGCGCGAGGTCGCGAGCAAGACGTCCGACACGGCCGGCGACGGCACGACGACGGCGACCGTGCTCGCGCAGGCGGTCTACCGCGAGGGCCTGAAGATGGTCACCGCGGGCGCCAACCCCATGGAGCTCAAGCGCGGCATCGAGCGCGCGGTCGAGAGCGTCATCGGTGAGCTGCAGAAGCTTTCGAAGAAAGTCGACGGCAACCAGATGATCGCGCAGGTCGGCACCATCTCGGCCAACAGCGATCCGACCATCGGCACGATCATCGCCGAGGCCATGGAGAAGGTCGGCAAGGACGGCGTCATCACCGTCGAGGAAGCCAAGAGCATGGAAACCTCCCTCGACGTCGTCGAGGGCATGCAGTTCGATCGCGGCTACCTGTCGGCGTACTTCGTCACCGACCCGGACCGGATGGAAGTCGTTCTCGAGAACCCCGTCATCCTGATCCACGAGAAGAAGATCAGCTCGATGAAGGACCTGCTGCCGCTGCTCGAACAGGTCGCGCGCGGCGGACGTCCGCTCGTCATCATCGCCGAGGACGTCGACGGCGAGGCGCTGGCGACGCTCGTCGTCAACAAGCTGCGCGGCACGCTGCAGGTCGCGGCCGTCAAGGCGCCGGGCTTCGGCGATCGCCGCAAGGCGATGCTCGAGGACATCGCGATCCTCACCGGCGGCCGGGCCATCACCGAAGACCTCGGCATCAAGCTCGAGAACATCAAGCTCGAGGATCTCGGCAAGGCCAAGAAGGTCACGATTGACAAGGACAACACGACGATCGTCGAGGGCGCCGGTTCGCAGGCCGCCATCGAGGGCCGCGTGAAGCAGATCCGCACGCAGATCGAGGACACGACGTCCGACTACGACCGCGAGAAGCTGCAGGAGCGGCTCGCCAAGCTCGTCGGTGGCGTGGCCGTCATCAAGGTCGGTGCCGCGACCGAGACCGAGATGAAGGAGAAGAAGGCGCGCGTCGAGGACGCGATGCACGCGACCAAGGCGGCCGTCGAAGAGGGCATCGTGCCCGGCGGCGGCGTGGCCCTGCTCCGCTCGGCGAAGGCGATCGACGGATTGAAGCTCGAGGGCGACCAGAAGACCGGCGCCGAGATCATCCGCCGCGCCGTCGAAGCGCCGCTCCGCAACATCGCGAGCAACGCCGGCGTCGAAGGCTCGATCGTGGTCCAGAAGGTGAAGGAGTCGAAGGAGACCGGGTTCGGCTACAACGCGGCGACCGACACCTACGAGGACCTGGTGAAGGCCGGCGTCATCGACCCGACCAAGGTCGTCCGCTCGGCGCTCCAGAACGCGTCGTCGATCGCGTCGCTGCTCCTCACGACCGAGGCGATGGTCTCGGAGATCCCCGAGGAGAAGAAGGACGCGCCGATGCCTGGCGGTGGCCCCGGCGGCATGGGCGGGATGTACTAGGAACTGCGAACTTCGAACTGCGAACTTTGCGGTCGAGAAGTTCGAAGCCCTGCGGCGCGCAGACGCGCGTCGTCGAGAGCCCGGTCGGCGCGAGCCGGCCGGGCTCTTTTTCTTTTCGGGCGCCACGGGGGGCGCCCCTACGTGGTGACGTAGACGTCGGCGCAACCCCAACACCTGTAGGGGCCGGCCGATGACGAAGATGAGGACGAGGACGATGGCTACGCGACCCCAGCACCTGTAGGGGCCGGCCCCCGTGCCGGCCCGCCCGGGCTCCGTACGCGGGCGCGCCCCATCCCGTACTAGCCCGGACCCGGCGTGGACGCCGCGCGAGACGCTATCGCAGGCGGAATTCGAGAACGATGGTGACGATGACGGGGACGGCCTTGCCGTTGCGATCGTGGCCGGGACGGAAGAGCCACTGACGCGCCGCGATCATGGCCTGCTGATCGAGGCCGCTCTTGTCGAGTGAGCGCGCCACGCGCACGTCGCTCACCGTGCCGTCGGGATTGACGACGGCGTCGAGCCAGACGTCGCCTTGAACCTTCGCCTTCATGGCGTCTGGCGTGTAGTTCGGCTTGACCTGCTTCAGAATCTCCGGGCTCGTGATACCGCTGCCGACCTGATACGCGCCGCCGCCAAATCCATTCGTCTGGCCAGGCCCGACGCCTGCGCCGTTGCCCGAACCGAGGCCCCCGCCGTTGCCTCCCCCGCCGTAGGCTTCGAGCGACACGGCGTTCGCGCCGGTCGCCTGCATGAGGTTCGTCGTGTTGGTCATGATCGGCGCCAGCATCTTCGGCGTCGGAGGCGGCGGCGTGGTCGGCGGCGGTGGCACGGTCACGGGCGCCGGCGGAGGCAGCGGGCGTTTGGCGACCTCGAGCGGCTTGGGCGGCGCGGGCTTGGGACTGCCGCCTCCACCACCGCCCGGTCCCGGTTGCTGCACGAAGACCAGATGCACGACCTGCTGCTGAATGTTGTCGAGCGTCTCGGGCGGCGCGAGCGTCAGGACGAGGATGATGATGCCGAAGAGCGCGGCGTGCAGGCCGATCGAGACCCAGATGGCCCGTCCGAGCTTGCGCTTGTCGGGCCGATCGAAGACGGAATCACCGGCCAGCCAGCCAGTCGAGATCACACTCGGCCCGGCCGGAGCGGGCACGCGTCCATCCGGCGGCGCGTCGGGAGTCTGCATGGGCTGTCGGTCCGCTGCTGACAGTATATCCATGACGCGTGGGTGCTCTCTCGCCGCGTGCAATCGCGATGCCGCCATGTCGTGACGCGCGGGACGCGCCAACCGGCGCGCACGCTCTAGTGTTGGACGTCCAACGTCCTCGCCCGGCTTCGCTCACCGGCCGATCCGGGCGGTGCTAGAATGACCGAGTCGGCTCGAGGCCGACAGGAGTTATTCCCATGCGCCTCGGCGTTCCAGAGCTACTCGTCATCCTCGCCATCGTCATCCTGATCTTCGGCGCCAGCCGTTTGCCCGAGCTCGGCCGCGGCATCGGCAAAGGCATCAAGAACTTCAAGGACGCGACGCGCGAGGGGGCTGACAAGCAAGACTAGATCGTGAAACGCCGGCGTCAGCGCCCGCGTTTCTTCGTGGCCCGTTCGAGGGCCCGCTCGCGGCGACCCGGGCGCCGTTTCGTCCGGCGCCGCGTACTTCGTTCGCTTCGCTCGGGCCGTGCGGCCTTTGGCGGTCTCGTCTCGCGCCGTCTTCCCGACCGCGTCCCTTCCAGTTTCCGCACCGCTTCAAGAATATCCGCCAGGCCCAGGTCGATCTGACGCCGCTCGAGATCCACGCGCACGACCTGGACGCGGACGCGATCGCCCAGCCGATAGACGCGCCCGTTCTTCTCGCCCCGCAGAAAGTGCGCACGCTCGACGAACCGATAGTAGTCGTCCGCCATCGTCGAGACGTGCACCATGCCCTCGACGAAGTGTTCGATGAGCTCGACGTAGAGGCCGAAGGCGCTCACGCCGGTGATGTAGCCCTCGAACTCGTCGCCGACCTTGTCGGCCATGAACCGCACCTTCTTCCACTGCACGAGCTCGCGCTCGGCGTCGTTCGCGCGCCGTTCGCGCTCCGACGTGTGGCGCGCGATCTCGGGCAGCTCCTCGACGCGCTCGGTGCGCTCGTCCTCCGACATCGATCGTCGGGACGCGCGCAGCGCGCGATGGACCACGAGATCCGGATAGCGGCGGATGGGCGACGTGAAGTGCGTGTACGCCTCGGCGGCCAAACCGAAGTGACCGAGGTTCGCGGCGTCGTACCGCGCCTTCTGCATCGTGCGCAGCAGGAGAAAGGCGATCGGCCGCTCTTCCGGCTTGCCACGAATCTGCTCGACGAGCCGCTGGAAGTGGCGCGGCTCGAGCTGATCGGCCGGCGCAGCCAGCGAGTAGCCCAACGTGCCGATGAAGTCTTCGAACGTCTCGACCTTCACCGGATCGGGCACCTCGTGGATGCGATAGAGTGCCGGCGCGCTCTGGCGTTCGAGATGCGCGGCCACGGTCTCGTTGGCGAGCAGCATGAACTCTTCGATGAGCCGGTGCGCGACGTTGCGCTCGGCCGCCACGACCGCCTCGACGAGCCCCGCGTCGTCGAGCACGAACTCCGATTCCTGCAGGTCGAAGTCGATCGACCCTCGACGCCGCCGACGCGCATGGAGGATCTCGAACAGCTCGTGCATGCGCTCGAACATCGGCACGAGCGACTCGTAGCGCGCGAGCATGGCGGGATCGCGGTCGGTGAGGATCGCGTTCACGTCGTGATACGTCATCCGTTCGTCGCTGTGGATGACGCCGTCGTGCAGTTCATACCGCACGACCGCCCCCGAGCGGCGGTCGACCTCCATCAGCACCGACTGCACGAGCCGATCGACGTGCGGGTTGAGACTGCAGAGGCCCGTCGCGAGCTCGGACGGAAACATGTGAACGGCGCGTTCGGGGAAGTACACCGACGTGCCGCGCTCGTACGCCTCGCGGTCGAGCGCGCTGCCTTCGGGCACGTAGTGCGCGACGTCCGCGATGTGGACGCCGAGCCAGAAGTTGCCGTTCGACAGCCGATCGATCGAGATGGCGTCGTCGAAGTCGCGGGCGTGCTCGCCGTCGATCGTGACGGTCGCCCAGCCGCGGAAGTCGGTGCGGCCCTCGATGTCGCGCGGGTTGACGGCCGTCCCGAGACGCGTCGCTTCGGCAATCGCGTCGTCGCCGTGCGCGTCGGGCAGCGCGTACTTGCGGATGATGACCGTCGTGTCGACGCCCGGCGCATCGAGCGGGCCGAGGATCTCGACGATCTCGCCGAGCGCCGGCCGCGTCGGCGTGGGCCAGCGCGTCACACGCGCCGTCACCATCTCTCCTGCTGCCGCGCCGCGCGTGGCGCCCGATGGGATCTGCATGTCGATCACGAGCCGGCGATCGAACGGCACGACGAAGCCGTGACCGCCCTCGTCGACTTCGTATCGGCCGACGACCTGTTCGGATCCACGTTCGAGGATCCGCACGATGCGGCCTTCGGCGCGATCGCGATCGCGCCGGTGCTCGACGCGCACGACGACGCGATCGCCGTGCACGGCCTGATTGAGATTGGAGCCCGCGATGTAGATGCTCGACGGTCCGTCCTCGACGGGCGGATCGGGATCGACGAACGCGAACCCTCGCGGATTGGTCGACACGCGGCCGACGATGAGGTTCATGCGATCGGGCAGGCCGAAGCGATGCCCGCGGATCTCGACGAGCGCGCCCGACGCCACGAGGTCGCGCAGCCGGCGCCGGAGCGTGCTTCGCTCCTCGACAGGCAGCCCGAGCAGGCGCAGCAGTTCTTTCGCGGTCGCGGGATGATCGACGCGCTCACGGATCAAACGAAGGAGTTCAGTATCAGTCAACATCGAATCAGATTTCTTTGGATTGGATAGGTGTGAAGCAGCAGATCGGCGGACACGAGACGAGACGCGACTCAGTGACCGTTGGCTGCGTTGAGCGCATCGAATGCAGCGGATGCGGCCGATTCAGCACGCGACTGATCGAGAGCCGCGGCGGCTTCCTGGGCTTGTCGCAACAGGCGCACGGCTTCCTCGAGCCGGTTCGCCTGCGGCGCTTGTCCGATCGCGCGCAGCCGCGCCTCGATACTTCCGACGCGATCGCGCGCGCGCTGGAAGCGCTCGACCGCGTTGCCGAAGTTCGACTCGGACGCGTTCACGCGGCCGTCGAGCGTGTCGGCGCGGGCCTCGGCGAACTCCGCGCGGAGCAGGCCGCGAGCCACGTCGCGCTCGAGCGCGTCGTGGCCAGACGATCCAACCAGCCACCCGGCAGCGAATGCCAGGACGAGCGCGACGAAGGCCACGACGATGACTTTTGCCATCTTTCTTTCAGTGCGCTGGGGCCCCACCCCCAGCGCTACGCGCTTCGGCGCCCTCACTACGTTCGGGGCCTCGCGGTGTCATCTTTCTTTGGTTCCAAGCAAGACGATCTGCAAATCGCCGACGTTCGTGCCGGTCGGGCCGGTGCGGACGAGGGCGTCGATGCTGTCCAGGACAGGATATGCGTCGTTGTCGGCGAGCGCACGCGCCAGGCGGTCGGCGGCTGACGGACCAAGCGCTGTCCACGTGTCCGCATCGACGAAGGCGCCGGCCGCGTCTGTCGGACCATCCACCCCATCGGTGCCGACGCTCGCCAGCGCCGCAGGTGCGAGCGCGGCGAGCGGCTCGATGGCCGAGAGCGCCAGTTCCTGATTACGTCCACCGCGCCCGTGACCGATGACGCGGACCGTCGTCTCGCCCGATGCGATGAGGCATGCGGGCCGCGGCAACCGCGCGGCAATCGACACGAGGCGCGGTCCGGCCTCGCGCGCTTCCCCGGTCACAGGCGCCGATTCGACGTGGACGTGGTAGCCGAGCCGCGCAGCGGTCTCGCCCGCGGCACGCATCGCGTCGCGGCGCGATCCGACAATCCAATACGCCGCCTGTGCGAGCCGCGGATCGCCTGGCGCGACGGGACCGGGCACGTGTCCGGCTGCACCAGCCTGCAGGTGCGCCATCACCGGCGACGGCATTGCGTCGGCGAGTCCATGGCGCGCGATGATCTCGATCGCGGCATCGAACGTCGTCTCGTCGGCGACCGTCGGTCCGGACCCGATTACGACGGGATCGTCCTCTATCGGACCGGCGACGTCGGAGATCGCAAGGGTCACGCTGCGCCCGGCGCGCGCCGCGAGCTGGCCGCCCTTGACCGCCGAAAGATGACGCCGGACGAGATTGAACCCCGCGATGTCCACGCCCGACTTCAGCAGCAGGTCCCCCGCAGCGCGCACGTCGTCGAGCGTGAGGCCATCGGCGGGCGTCTCGAACATCGCCGACGCGCCGCCGGACAAACACACGAGCAAGAGGCCGTTCTCGCGACGGCACGCGTCGGCGAGGGCGAGCGCGGCGCGCGCGGCCTCGTCGCTGCCGTCGTTCGGACGCGGATGCGCGGCGGCGAACCCGCGCCAGCTCGGACCAGGCGCGGCCTCGGCCGGCGCGGTCAACACGCCAGCCACGAGACGTGGCCGCACGACGGGATCGTCATCGACGGCTCCCGCGGCGCCCACGGCCGCCTTCCCGGCCGCGACGACGCGCAGATGCGACTCGGCCCGCAGCGTGTCAGACAGGTCAACGAGGGCGCGCGACGTGAGACGCCGTGCGTCGACCGCGGCCAGCGCGGCCGAAGTCATCGAAGCGAGGTGTTGCCGGAGGAGCGTGTTAATGAAGTTTGCCGGCCTCGGTCCAGGCAGAGAGCTTGGTGACGAGGTCGAATTTGCGAAGCATCTCGCCGATCATCTGGCAGGCGTCGTCGCGTTGGCAGAGGCTGTCGAGCTGACTCATCAGACGGGTCAAGGCGTCCTCGGCCTGGCTGATGGCGTCCTCGGAATAGTACTCACGCTGGCGTTCGAGGCACTGATGGTGCTTGAGCAGTTCTTCCCGGAAGAACTCGGCGAGACACGTGCAGGTGGGTCCGCAGAAGGGCCCGGCAGCAACAGGAACGTCGACGCTCGTCAGACGACTCTTCACGGTCATCTTCGACTGGGAGTTCTTAGTCTAGCAAAGTCATCGGGCGTGTCAATGGCAACCTGTCGGTCAGGCACCCGCCTCGAGGCGAGCCTTCAGCAGGCGCGTCACCGTTTTGGGATCCGCCTTGCCGCCGCTCGCCTTCATCGCCTGCCCCACGAGGAAGCCGAACACGTTCGTCCGTCCAGCGCGATACTCGGTCACCGCGTCCGTCTGCGCGCGCATCACGGCATCGACGATGGCCGCGAGCGCGCTCTCGTCGGCGACCTGACCGAGCCCTTCGGCGTCGACGATCTCGCGGGCGCGGCGGCCGGTCGTCCACATGCGATCGAAGACGTCCTTGGCGACCGTGCTGCTCACGACGGACCGATCCGTCATGACGATGAGCTCGGCGAGCGCGTCGGCGGGTACGGGCACGCGCGCCATGTCGTCGGCGCCCGCCTCTTTCAAGCGGCGGCGAATCTCGCCCTGCATCCAGTTGCTCGCGGCCTTCGCCGGCGCACCCGCGGCAATGAGCGCTTCGAAGTAGTCGGCGCCGCCCGCAATCAACCGCACCAGGAGATCGGCGTCGTACTCGCTGAGGCCGTACGCGGCGATGAACCGCTGTTTGCGTGCCTCGGGCAGTTCGGGCAACGACTGACGGATCGTCTCCACCCAAGCCGCATCGACGTCGAGCGGCGGCAGGTCCGGCTCGGGGAAATAGCGATAGTCGTGCGCTTCTTCCTTGGATCGCATCGACGTCGTCTCGCCCGCCCCGCTGTCCCAGAGTCGCGTCTCCTGGCGCACGCGGCCGCCCGAGTCGAGGACGTCGATCTGCCGTTCGATCTCGAACTCCAGCGCCTTCTGGAGATAGCGGAACGAATTGACGTTCTTCACCTCGGTCTTCGTGCCGAGGCGCGTCTCGCCGGCGGGACGGACCGAGACGTTCGCGTCGCAGCGCAGACTGCCCTCTTCCATGTTGCCGTCGTTCGCGCCGAGCGCGACGAGCACTTCGCGCAGCCGCGAGAAGCACTCGGCCGCGTCGGCGGCCGAACGCAGATCCGGCTCGGTGACGATCTCGATGAGCGGCACGCCGCTGCGATTGAAGTCGAGCGCCGTCGTGCGATCGGAGTCCGGCTGACCGTGATGGAGCGACTTGCCCGCGTCCTCTTCCATGTGGACGCGCGTGATCCCCACGCGCACGTGTCCGAGATCGACGATGCCGCCGGTCGCGAGCGGACGCTCGTACTGGGAAATCTGGTAGCCCTTCGGCAGATCCGGATAAAAGTAGTTCTTCCGTGCGAAGATCGACCGCGGCTGGATCGTGCAGCCGAGCGCGAGTGACGCGCGCACGGCCAAATCGACCGCATGACGGTTGAGGACCGGCAACGCGCCGGGGAGCCCGAGACAGACCGGGCAGACGTGCGTGTTGGGCGGTGCGCCGAAGGCGGTCGCGCAGCCGCAGAAAATCTTGGTCGTGGTGAGGAGCTGCGCGTGGATCTCCAAGCCGATGACGGGCTCGTACGACATGACGCTACATGTTAAGGGAGAAGGCGCCGACCTCACACGCCGCCGCGTCCTCGCCTGGCTCGCGCTCGCCGCGGGCACCGGCGCCGCGTCCTGTCTCGTGCCGCGTGCGCCAGAGACGACGCCACGCGTGCGGGGGACGCGACTTCCGGCGGCCCTCCGCGTTCGCGTCAGCGGCCGGGTGCTCGAGGTCCCCATCGAAGCCTACGTGCTCGGCACGACGCTCGCCGAAGTGTCTCCCGTTGGCGAAGCGCCGGCCGCAGCCGAGCGGATCCTCGAAGTGCAGACGATCCTCGCCCGCACCTATGCGGCCGCGCACCTCGGCCGGCACGCGAGCGAAGGCTTCGACCTGTGCGACACGACGCACTGTCAGGTCTACCAGCCGGATCGGATCCGCACGTCGCGCTTCACGACGATCACCGAACACGTCATCGAACGAACGCACGGCACGGTCATCGTCTTCAACGGGCGCCCAATCGACGCGCTCTTCCATGCCGACTGCGGCGGACGCACGGCCGCGGCGGCCGACGTCTGGCACGGCACGCCGGTGCCGTATCTGGTCGGTGGTCCGGACGTGGCGCCAGACGCGCATCGTCATTGGCAGTTCACGACGTCGTTCGCCGCGCTCGGACAGGCCGTCGATGCGGACTCGCGAAGCCGCGTGGGCCGTCTCACGGCTGTCGTGGTCGCCGGACGTGACGCGAGCGGCCGGGCGCGTGACGTCGAGCTGCGCGGCGCACGCGTTCGCGTCGTTCGCGGCGTCGACTTCCGCGCCATCGCCGACGCCTCGCTCGGCGAACGCGCCCTCCTCAGCACGCGGTTCACGATCGCGCGCCAGGGGCCGTCGCTGACCTTTACGGGCACCGGCTACGGCCACGGCGTCGGCCTGTGCCAGCTCGGCGCCGCCATCCGCGCCCGCCGCGGCGACGCCCCGGCGGCGATCCTTGCCGCCTACTACCCCGGCACGGCGCTGACCCGAGCGGACACTCCCTAGCCCGCCCGGCCGAAAATCACGTTACGATGGCGTCGTAAACACGCCGCGAATTGTGACGTAATTATGGCTGGAGACCTTGCGCCACCCGTGAGCGCCCGAGAAGCCGACGCCCGCGTGGCGGCCGACGTGAAGGTCCTGCACGGCGCAGGCCGGCTCGACGCAGCCCGTGAACGCTTCGCCGAGCTCGTGTTACGGCATCAGCGCCGGGCCGTCCGCATCGCGTTTCACTATCTGCGCGACGCGGCCGACGCCGACGAGGCCGTGCAGGATGCTTTCGTGAAGGCCTACACCCACATCGGCACGTTCCGGGAGGAACTGCCGTTCGAGGTGTGGTTCACGCGCATCCTGATCAACGGATGCCTCGATCGGATCAAGGCTCGGAAGCGGCGGGAACGCTGGATCGCGCCGCCGCTCGTGGACGCGTCGGGGGACGAACGCAACCCGGCCGACTACCTCCCCTCGCGGGGGCCGAGTCCGGAAGACCAGGTGTTGTCGCTCGAACGCCGCGAGCAACTCGGCGCGGCGCTCGCGAAGTTGCCCGAACGGCAGCGCATGGTCTTCATGTTGAGTCATTTCGAAGGTCGGTCGTCGCGCGAGGTCAGCGCACTCACCGGCCTGAATGAATCGACGGTGCGCGTTCACTTGTTTCGTGCGATTCGCCGGCTGCGCGGCCTGCTCGGAGCGGGCGTCGACCGGCGGCGGTCATCGACAGGGAGAAACAGCCATGCGGCTCGTTGATGTCGTGCTTCGCCAGGGTCATCTGTCCGAACAAGCCATTGCCAGCGCCGTGATGACGGGCGACCGGCCGGCGCACCTCGATCGGTGCGACCTCTGCGCCGATCGGGCGCTCGAGATGAGCCGCTGGCTGGACCGCGTGCGCGAGACGGCCTCCGAGGCAGCCGACGAGGCCTTCCCGCCCGAGCGCCTCGCCGCGCAACAGGCGCAGATCCTCCGCCGGCTCGAGCAGGCCGACGAGCCGCCGCGCGTCATCGCCTTCCCGGCGCACGCGCCGGCCGACCGCACTGATCGCAGCACGCGCCGCGTGGCACCGGCCTGGGTCGGCGTAGCTGCAGCCGCGGGCTTGGTCGTCGGCGTCATCAGCGGCCAAGTGTCCGCACGGATGGGCCACGAGGCGACGGCCGCTCAGACGGCGCCGATGTCGACCACGACGCCGGGCTCCACCGTGGCGACCGACGTGCCGACGTCGAACGCCTCGTTCCTCGATCTCGATCTCGACGCCTCGGCTCCCGAGCCGCTCTCGACGCTCAACGAGATCACGCCGCGGATGCTGAACGTCGTCGCCATGGTGCAACCGGCCAACCGCTGACCGATCTTTCTGTGGAGTCCAGACCCTTCAGGGCCTGGAGACTCGCGAGTCATCTTTTTTGCAATGGCGCGGGGCCCCGCCTACGCGCTTCGCCGCCCTCGCTACGCTCGGGGGCTCGCGGTGTCATCTTTACTTAGTCGCGTTGGGGCCCCACCCCCAACGCCCTGCTGAACTATCGCTCCGCCCTCAGCACGCGCGCCTTGCGCGCGGCTTCGGGCCTGTCTCTGCTTTGTCCCTTCGCGATCTTCGCGCCTTCGCGTGAGGCCGTCTCTGTCCTTATAGAATAAGAAGATGCACGGGGCGCGGTAATGCCGCCGGTCATCTTCCGCAAGGGCCTCGATCTGAAGGCCGAGGTCGCCGGCGATCTGGCGGCTGCCTATCACAGCGCGCTCGTCGACGACGTGCGGGCGGCGGGGTACGTGCGCGAGGCCGGGCGGCTGACCATCCATCTCGCGCGCGAATTCGGCTTCTGCTACGGCGTCGACCGCGCGATCGACTACGCCTACCAGACGCGTCGCCGGTTCCCGGACCGGCGCGTCTTCCTGACTGGTGAAATCATCCACAACCCCCACGTGAACGACCGGCTCCGTGCCCAGGGCGTCCGCTTCCTGAGCGACCCGGGCGAGGACGCCGCCGCGCTCGGCCCCGACGACGTCGTCATCCTGCCGGCGTTCGGTGTGTCGGTCGGCGAGCTCGTACGGCTCGAGCGGCAGGGCTGCACGCTCGTCGACACGACGTGCGGCTCGGTCCTCAACGTCTGGAAGAACGTGCGCCGGTACGCGCGCGAGGGCTTCACCTCGATCATCCACGGCAAGGTCCAGCACGAAGAGACGCGAGCCACGGCGTCGCAGGCGACCGACGTGTCGGGCGCCCACTACCTCATCGTCCGCGACGAAGCGCAGACGGAGATCGTCTGTGCGTTCATCCGCGGCACCGGTTCGGCCGAAGATCTTCTGGCGGAGTTCTCGGGCGCCGTGTCGTCCGGCTTCGATCCGGATCGCGACCTCGCCCGCATCGGCTGTGCCAACCAGACGACAATGCTCATGAGCGAGTCGCTGAAGATCGGCGAGATGCTCCGGGCGGCCATGGCGGATCGCTACGGCGCCGACGCACTGCCGGAGCGATTCCGCGCATTCGATACGATCTGCAGCGCCACGCAGGAGCGGCAGGACGCGGTCGTCGCCCTGCTCGACGAGCACGCCATCGACCTGGCGCTCGTCATCGGCGGCTACAACAGCAGCAACACGTGCAACCTCGCCCGAATCTGCGCCGAACGCGTGCCGACGTTCCACATCGCCGATCCGGCCTGCCTCGTCTCGGCCACCGAGATCCGGCACCGGCCGATCGGCGTGCCGTCGACGGTGACGGTCGAAAACGTCTTCACACGGAACTGGTTGCCTCCCGGACCCGTCAGAGTAGGCTTGACGGCCGGGGCCTCGACGCCGAACAGCATCGTCGGCGAAATCATCGAGCGCGTCGAACGGTTGGCCGGCGAGCATCTTGCAGGGACGCCCGCCGCGCGGGCGTAAACGATTTGAATCGAGCCAGCGTAAGTCAGAGCGTGACGCGCAAACTGCTGCGATGGGGGCCGGCGTGCCTGGCGTCGGCGACCCTGATGGTTGCCACGGTTCTCGTTGGTGCCGTCCCCGTGCATGCGGCCTCGTCAGGGCCTGCGCCGGTGGCCGCCCCGGCTCCGCCTCCTTCGCCGGAGATGCAGGGTCGCGAGGGTCGCCCCCCCGGCAACGCGCCCGGACCGGTTGGCTGGAAGTGGTGGAACGACCCGGAGGTCAAGCAGGCCCTGGACCTCACCGACGCCAAGTCCAAGAAGATTGAAGCGATGTACCAGGATCGGCTGCACGAAGCGCAGCCGTGGGTGGACGAATACCTGCGCCAGAACGACAAGCTGCAGCACATGACGGCCGACCGCGTCGCCGACGAGGAGACGTACCGGCTGCAGGTCTCACGCGTCGAAAGCCTGCGCGCCCGGCTCATCGAGAGCCGGACGGTGATGATTTACCAGTTCTTCCGCGAGCTGACGCCCGATCAGTACAAGAAGCTGCAGGACATCACGGAGCGGAAGTTCCATTCGGGCGACCGCGATCGGGGCCCCGGCCCGAGACATTGAGATTCCGACGGCCGGCGGCTCGTCCGGCCACCTTCTCACTCAGGAGTGACACGGCAATGAAGAACGTTCTGCGCAACGCGACACCATGGACGCTCGCGCTCGCCGTGGCGGCCATGGTCGCCACGGCTTCGGCCCAACAGACGACGCCGGCCACACCCGCGGCGCCAAGCCCTGCCACTCCCGCGCCGGTGACGCCGGCCCAAACGCCGGCTCCCGCTCCCTCGACGACGACGCCAGTCGCGCCGAGCTCTCAGGCCCCGGCGGCTCCGCCCGCGAACGCGACCGTGGACCATTACGTCGTCGGCGAGGCCGTGCCCACGGCGCGGCCGGGCACGACGCTGCTGAACCTGACGCTCGAGCAGGCCATGGACATGGCACTCGAGAACAACCTGGATCTGAAGGCCGCGCGGATGAACCCGCCCGGCGTGGACTATCAGTTGGCGGCGGCCCGGGCGTCGTTCCTGCCGCAGTTGCAGGGACAGTACGGGTACACGAGCCAGAAGTCGCAGAACGGCAGCTTCCTCGAGGAACGGAACGTCGTCACCGGTCTGACGCAGAACTTCAACGGCACGATGACGGAGACCATGCCGTGGTACGGCGGTCGCCTGCAGGCGAACTTCAACAACAGCCGCGCGACGTCGAACTCCTCGCAGAATCGTTTCAACCCGGCCTATCAGACCGGCCTGAACCTGAGCTACACGCAGCCATTGCTGCAGGGCTTCAAGATCGACACGACACGTAATCAGCTCCGCACGCTCTCCGTGCAGCGGCAGATCGCGGACATCCAGTTGCTCACGACCATCGAGAACACGAAGGCCAACGTCCGCACGGCATACTGGAATCTCCGCGAAGCCATCGAGCAGATCGAGATCCAGCAGCGCGCCCTCGACCTCGCGCAGCGCCTCTTCGAAGACAACAGGACCAAGGTCGAGATCGGCACGCTGGCCCCCATCGACACGGTGACCCCGGAAGCGCAAGTCGCCTCGGCGGAACAGAGCCTCCTCAACGCGCAGATCAATTGGCGGACGGCCGAGATCAACCTCCAGCAGCTCCTCGCCACCGGACCGGACGATCCCATTTATCAGCGCACGATCGATCCGACCGAGCGGCCGCAGTTGTCCGTCCAGACCGTGAACATCCCGGAAGCCGTCCGGACGGCCCTCGCGCAGCGCACGGACCTGGTACAGGCCAAGCGCAACATCGAGGTCAGTCAGTTGAACCTGGACGTCACGCAAGACCTGATGAAGCCACAGTTGGATCTGGTCGCGCGATATCAGGTCGCCGGCCAGGGTGGTCCGGAGTTGATCCAACAGGGTTCGACCGATCGGCTTCCGGGTGGGTACCTCGACGCGCTGTCCCAGGCGTTCGGATTCACGTTGCCGACCTGGAGCACGCAGTTCACCTTCACCTACCCGCTCTTCATGCGGCAGGCCAAGGCCAACTACGCCCGCGCCGAGCTCCAGCTCCAGCAGTCGCAGGCCCAGCTCAAAGCGTCCGAGCTGTCGGTCTCGTCGAGCGTGACGAGCGCCGGGCTCTCGGTCGAGAACAGCTACAAGCAGTACCAAGCCGCTCAGAAAAACCGCGAGGCGCAGGAACGGAACGCCGAGGCTGAACAGACGCGCTTCGACGTCGGCATGTCGACCAACTACAACGTCGTCCAGGCGCAGAACGCGCTGACGCAGGCTCGGTTGACCGAGTTGCAGGCACTCATCTCCTACCTCAACGCCGTGGCCGAGTTCGATCGCGTGCAGCGCGTGGGCGGCAGTGGCGGCGGGACCATCAGCAGCGGCGGGGGCGGCGGCAACTTCGGCGGCGGCCAGTGAGAACCGCGATCGTTCTCGTTGGCGCGTTGGCGGTCGTCGCGACGGGCGCGTGGCTCTACCGATCGGGTGACGCGGCGACGCCCGCGGCGACAACGGGGAGCGGCTCGGGCGGCCGGGGCAGCGCGACGGCGATGGCCGTCGAGACCGGGCTCGTCACCCGCGACGACGTCGTGGCATCGATTGCGGTCGTCGGCAACCTGATTGGCGCAGCGACCGTGGACATCGTGCCGCGCGTCGCCGGCCGGCTCGAGGCGGTCAACGTCCGGCTGGGCGATCGCGTCACGACCGGCCAGCCGCTCGCGCAAGTCGACGACCGCGAGATTCGCGAGCAGGTCAACCAGTCCAAGGCCAACCTCGAAGTGAACCGCGCCACCGTCGTCGCGCGTGAGAACGACCTGAAGGTGGCCGAGAGCGCGCTGACACGTGCGCGCGCCAGCTACGAGGGCGGCCTGCTCTCGAAGCAGGGGCTCGAAGACGCGGAGGCCCGGCACAACTCCGCGGTCTCCCAGGTGACGGTCGCGAAAGCTCAACTCCAGTCCACCCAGGCCCGCCTCGACGAGCTGGAAATCAACCTCGCGAACACGACCGTGCGGTCGCCGCTCGACGGCGTCGTCGGCCGGCGCAACCTGGATCCGGGCGCGTTCGCCGGGACGAACACGGCCGTGCTCTCCGTCGTGTCGATCGGCACGGTCCGGCTCGTCGCGAACCTGATCGAGAAGGATTTCCGCCGCATCACGCAGGGCGCCGATGCGGTCGTCGAGGTCGACGCGTTCCCCGGCGAACAGTTCCAGGGTCACGTCAGCCGTGTCGCGCCGGTCTTCGACCCGGCCACGCGCACGGCGACGATGGAGATCGAGGTGCCGAACCCGGGCTATCGGCTGAAGCCCGGCATGTACGCGCGCGTGCGTCTCACGGCCGAGCAGCACGACAACGCGCTGACCGTGCCGCGCGACGCGGTCGTCGACGTGGACGGGAAGCACGGCGTGTACGTGCTCGACGGCACGACGGCGCACTTTCGCGAACTGCGGACCGGCATCTCGGACGGTGAGCGGGTCGAGCTCGTCGACCCGCTCGCCGAGGGCACTCGTGTCGTGACGATTGGCGCGCTGGCGCTGCGCGATGGCGATCGGGTCACCCTCGCCACGGAGGACGCTGGCCGCGCGGCCGGCGTCAACGGCCTGTGAGGATGCCGGCGCGCGCGGCGTCCACCTCGAGCCCGCTCTCCAGCCGGAGTCTGTCATGAGCATTCCGCGCTTCGCCATCGAGCGGCCGGTCACGATGTTCATGGCGTCGGCGGTCATCGTGCTGCTCGGCGCCATCGCGATCTTCCGGCTGCCAGTCGACCTGATGCCGGACCTCACCTACCCGAGCATCACGGTGCGCGTCGGCTATGCCGGCGTCGGCCCGCAGGAAATCGAAGAGATCATCGTCCGCCCGCTCGAGCAGCAGCTCGCGGCCGTGCCGGGCCTCGAGCAGATGGACTCGACCGCTTCGGAAGGATCGGGCACCGTGCGCCTCAACTTCACCTGGGGCACCGATCTCTCGGAGGCGGCCGACGAAGTGCGCACGCGCGTCGATCGCGTGCGCGGCCGCCTGCCGGAGGAAGCCGATCCGCCGACCATCTTCAAGTACGACGCGTCGGCCTCGCCCATCATCCGCATCGGCGTCGAGGGCGATTACGACCGCGTCACGCTCCGCGAGCTCGCCGAGAACGACCTCGTGCCGCGCTTCGAACGCGCGCGTGGCGTGGCGGCCGTCACGGTCAACGGCGGCCTGCGGCGCGAGATCCACGTCGAGCTGTCGAAGGAGAAGATCACCGCGCTCGACCTCTCGGTCGACCGCGTCGTCCAGGCGATCGGCAACGAGAACCAGAACATCCCGCTCGGCGAGGTCGACGAAGGCGACACGACGTACCTCCTGCGGAGCCAGGGCCAGTTCCAGAACCTGGGCGAAATTCGCGACCTCGTCGTCCTCACGAAGAACGGCGTCCCCGTCTACCTGCGCGACATCGCTGATGTGCGCGACACGACGGAAGACTTCCGATCGTTCCAGCGCATCAACGGCAAGCCCGGCGTGCAGATGCAGGTGACCAAGCAGTCGGGCGAGAACACGGTGGCGGTCGCCGCGGCCGTGCGCGCGGAAATCGAGCGGACGAACCGCGAGGTGCCGTCGGTCCACCTGACGCTGCTCGACGATCAGTCGACCTACATCGAGAGCTCGATTGCGGCGGTGCGCGAGGCCGTCTACATCGGGTCGTTCCTGGTCGTCGCGATCATCTTCCTGTTCCTGCGCAACATCCGGTCGACGTTCATCATCTGCACGTCGATTCCGATTTCGATCATCGGCACGTTCGCGTTGCTCTACTTCGCGGGCTTCACGCTCAACACGATGACGTTCGGCGGGCTGGCGCTCGGCGTGGGCATGATCGTCGACGCGTCGATCGTCGTGCTCGAGAACACGTTCCGGCACATGGAACTCGGCAAGCCGCGCCTGCAGGCGGCGATCGACGGCAGCGAGGAGGTCTGGTCGGCCATTCTCGCGTCGACGCTCACGCACGTGGCCGTCTTCGTGCCGCTGCTCTTCCTCTCGGGGATCTCGAGCGTCATCTTCATCCAGCTCTCGGTCGTCGTCATGTTCTCGCTGGCGATGTCGCTGTTCGTCGCGGTGACGCTCGTGCCGGTGCTCTGCTCGCGGTTCCTGCGGCTGCCGCCGCCGGTCGCCGAGCGGACGGGGCTGAGCGGGCGGCTGTTCACGGCCAGCGAGCGCGCGCTCGAAGGGCTCGACGACTTCTATCGGACAGTGCTCCACCACGCGCTGCAGCGCCGGCCGACCGTGCTCGCCATCGCGGCCGGACTCACGGTGCTCGCCGTCCTCCTCCTGCCCACGATTCCCACCGAGCTCGTGCCGGCCACCGACGAGGGCCAGGTCTCGATCAACGCACGACTGCCGTCGGGCACGCGCATCGAACGCAGCGAGGCCGTGGCCATCCAGCTCGAAGATCTCGTCCGCACCTACGTGCCCGAGATGACGAGTGTGCTCAGCAGCGCGGGCGGCGGTGGCTGGGGCGCGGGCGCATCGACGGTGCGGCTCACGGTGAAGCTCACGCCGCGCACCGAGCGCGATCGGTCGAGCGACCAGATCGCGACCGATCTCCGCGGCGTCCTCGTCGGCATCCCCGGCGCGCAGATCACGACGCGCGCCTCGGGCGGCAACAACCAGCTCACGCGCATCCTCAGCGGCGGCACGGACGACAGCCGGCTCGCGGTCGAGATTCGTGGCGAGAATCTCGGCGACGCGCGGCGGATCGCCGACAACGTGCTGTCTGTCGTCCGTGACGTGCCGGGCATCGCCAACCCGCAGCTCGGCCGCGAAGAAGGCCGGCCCGAACTGGCCATCCGCGTGGACCGCCCCAAGGCCGCGCTCCTGGGCCTGTCGGTGTCGGGCGTGGCCAACACCATCCGCACCAACATCAGCGGCACGCAGGCCGCCGTCTATCGCGAGAGCGGCAAGGAATACCCGATCGTCGTACGCCTGCGCGAAGAGGATCGCGCGCGGTCGTCGTCGGTGAACGACGTGCTCATCAGCACGCCGGCCGGCCAGGTGCTGCCGGCCGAGAACGTGCTCGATCTGCGGCCGCAGACAGGTCCGACCGAAATCAACCGCAAGAACCAGCAGCGCATCACGACCGTCAACGCGGAGCTCGACGCCGACATGCCGCTCGGCGAGGCCGTCGACGCCATTCAGGCGCGGCTGCCCGAGGTCCGGGTGCCGCAGGGTTTCTCGGTCGGGTTCGGCGCCGAGGTCGAACAGCAGGGCCGGGCGTTCCAGCAGCTCCAGTGGCTGCTCCTGCTCGGCGTCCTGCTCGTGTACGCGGTCATGGCTTCGCAGTACGAGTCGTTTCGCGACCCGTTCGTGGTCATGTTCTCGGTGCCGGTGGCGGCCATCGGCGTGGTGACCGCGTTGAAGCTGACGTCAACGTCCTTCAGCCTCCAGGCGTATATCGGAGTAATCATGCTGGCGGGCATCGTCGTAAGTAATGCCATCCTGCTCGTGGATTACACGAACGTCCTCCGACGGCGTGACGGCATGGAACTGCGGGAGGCGGTCGAGCTGGCCGGACGGACCCGGTTGCGGCCCATCATCATGACGACGCTCACGACCATCCTGGGTCTCGTGCCCATGGCGCTCGGCATCGGCGAAGGGGCCGAACTGCAGGCGCCGCTCGCGCGGGTGGTCATCGGCGGGCTCATCACCTCGACGCTCGTCACGCTGGTGCTCGTGCCGAGCGTGTACACGTTATTCGAAGAAGGCTGGAGCGGACTGCGCCGACGGGCGGTGCACTCGAACCCAGAGCAGGCCTAGCGGACGATCATGAAAAGACTGGTCACGATTTTCGTCATTCTGGGGTTGGCCGCGATCGGCGGCTACTACTTCTTTGGGCGCGGCGACTCCGGCGAGAAGGCGCAGGTGACGCAGGCCGCCGTGTCGCAGGGCACGATCCTGGAACAGGTGCAGGCCACCGGCACGCTCGAGGCGCAGCGCACGGTCACCGTCGGTCCACAGGTCTCGGGCACGATCCTCTCGCTCGAGGGCGTCGACTACAACTCGATCGTCCACAAGGGCCAGGTCGTCGCCAAGCTGGATCCCTCGCTGCTGCAGGTGCAGGTCGACATCCAGGAGGCCAACATCGAGCGGCAGCAGACCGACATCGACAGCCAGAAGGTCCAGCTCCTCAACGACCAGCAGACGGAAAAGCGGATGACCGAGCTGCACGACAAGGGCCTCGTCAACCAGACGGACTGGGAACAGGCCGTGCTCAACGTCAAGACGCGGCAGGCGCAGATCGATTCGCTCGAAAAGCAGCTCGTCCAGGCCAAGGCCAACCTCTCGCAGGCCAAGCTGAACGTCTCCTACACCGAGGTCAAGTCGCCGATTGACGGCGTCGTCGTCGCCCGACAGGTCGACGTCGGCCAGACGGTGCAGTCGAGCATGAACGTCACGCCGTTCTTCACGATCGCGACCGACCTGCGCGCGCTGAAGCTGACCGCGGGCGTCGACGAGTCCGACATCGGCAAGATCCAGCAGGGCGCGGACGTGACGTTCACCGTCGATGCGTATCCCGACCAGACGTTCCACGGCACGGTGAACAGCGTCCGGCTCAACGCGCAGATCCAGAGCAACGTCGTCACCTACCCGGTGTGGATCGACGCGCCCAATCCGGAGCTGAAGTTGCGGCCGAGCATGACGGCCAACGTCTACATCCTGGTCTCGCGTGCGCCGAACGTCGTGCGGATTCCGAACCAGGCACTGCGCTTCCGTCCCACGACGGACATGTACACCGCGCTCGGACTGACCCCGCCGCCGAGCGGCCGCGGCCGGAACGGCGGACGCGGCGCGAATGCGAACGCCGCGAACGGCGCGGCAGGAGCCGCGGGTCAGGCGGAGGGACAAGGCCAGCAGGCGGCCAACGGCAACGGTGAACGGCGGCGCCGGAACGGCGGAAACGGCGGCGCCGGCTTCGGCGGCGGGCGCGGCAACTTCGCGAACATGACGCCGGAAGAGCGCGAAGCGATGCGCCAGCAGTTCGCGGCGCGTGGCGGTCGAGGTGCAGGGGCCGGCGCGGCCGAAGGCGCGACACCGGCCGCGAACACCGAGGGCGTCAACCCGGCGCTCTTCGCCAAGGATCTCACGGCCGACAAGATTGACGCGCTCTACGAGCCGCCACCCCACCGCGTCCTGACCGGCCAGGTCTACAAGTGGGACGCGCAGGCCAACAAGCTCACCGCGATTCCCGTACGCTACGGCATCAACGACGCGCAGTACACCGAGCTCGTGTCGGGTGACATCAAGCCGGGCGATCAGCTCGTGACGGGCGTGCTCGTGCCGCAGACGAGCGAGGAACGCACGCAGAGCCTGTTCGGGCCTGGCGGCCGCGGCAACTTCGGCGGCATGCGGCCCGGCGGCGGCCCCGGTGGCGGCGGCCGCGGCGGCTTCCGGCGGTAAACGGACCGGCTGACGCGCCGCTGCCCGATCGGCGGCGCGTCGGCGTCCGGTCGTCACGGACGGTCTTTCGAGGGGAGTGTCAGACGTGGCGGTTATCGCGGTGAGGGATCTCACCAAAATCTATCGAATGGGCGATCACGAGGTGCGCGCGCTGCGCGGCGTCTCGCTCGAGGTCAACACCGGCGAGTTCGTGTGCGTGACCGGACCGTCCGGCTCGGGCAAGTCGACGTTCATGCACATCGTCGGCTGCCTCGATCGGCCGACCTCGGGCGTCTACGAGCTCGACGGCCGCGACGTCTCGAAGCTGTCGAAGGACGACCTGGCGGCCGTGCGCAACCAGAAGATCGGATTCGTCTTTCAGGGGTTCAACCTGCTCAGCCGGACGTCGGCACTCGACAACGTCGAGCTGCCGCTGCTCTATCGCAACCAGAACGGATTCAAGGCGGCCGAGCGGCACAAGCGCGCGCTCGCCTCGCTCGACGCGGTGGGCCTCGGCCAACGCTATCACCACACGCCGAACCAGTTGTCGGGCGGCCAGCAGCAGCGCGTCGCGATCGCGCGCGCGCTCATCAACGAGCCGTCGATCATCCTGGCCGACGAGCCCACGGGCAACCTCGACACGCGCACGAGCATCGAGGTCATGGGCATCTTCCAGCGGCTGAACCGCGAGCGCGGTATCACGGTCGTGCTCATCACGCACGAGATGGACATCGCCGAGTACGGCACGCGGCTCATCCGCTTCCGTGACGGGCATGTCGTCGCCGACCAGGCCGTGCTCCACCGGCGCAACGCGGCCGACGAGTTGGCAGCGCTGCCGCCGCCCGAGCCGGACCAGATTCCGCCGCCGGCGGCCGAAGCCGCGGCGCACTGACGTCCGCTTCCCGAAAAGAGTCGCCATGTCGTTACTCATGACGTTCCGGATCGCGTTCAAGGCGCTCGCCCGCAACAAGATGCGGACGGCCCTCACCATGCTCGGCATGATCATCGGTGTCGCCGCGGTCATCGCGATGGTCGCGCTCGGCACGGGCGCGCAGCAGATGATCGAGGACCAGGTGAAGACGGCCGGCACGAACCTCATCACCGTCGTCGCCGGCAGCGTCAACACGGGCGGCGTGCGAACGGGCTACGGCAACAGCCCGCGCCTCACGCCCGACGACGCGACCCTCCTCCGCCAGCTCCCCGAGCTCCAGTACGTCGCCGAGAGCATCAGCACGCGCCAGCAGGTCATCTACGGCAACCAGAACTGGAACACCTCGGTCGAGGGCACGAACGTCGACCTGCCCGACATCCGGTCGTGGCCGCTCAAGTACGGCTCGTTCTTCACCGACGACGACGTGAAGTCGGCGGCGAAGGTGGCCATCCTCGGCTCGAACGTCTCGGACACGCTCTTCGGTGAGGACGTCGATCCCACGGGGCTGCAGATCCGCGTGCGCAATCACATCTTCCACGTGCTCGGCGTGATGACGTCGAAGGGTGCCGGCTCGGGCGGCTCGAACATGGACGATCAGATCTTCGTGCCCTACACGACGGTCATGAAGAAGCTGACCGGCACGACGTTCATCCAGCGCATCTACGCGTCGGCGACCTCGGCTGACGGCATCAACACGGCCGCCGCCGCGATCACGTCCACGCTCCGTACGGCGCACGAAACCGCCCCGGGCGAGGACGACTTCACCGTGCAGACGCTCGACGACATCGTCGCGCTCCGGACGCAGGCCACGGCCACGATGACGAGCCTGCTCGCCGGCATCGCGGGCGTGTCGCTCGTGGTCGGTGGCATCGGCATCATGAACATCATGCTCGTGTCGGTCACCGAGCGCACGCGCGAGATCGGCCTCCGTCTGGCCATCGGCGCGCGTGGATCCGACGTGTTGCTGCAGTTCCTCATCGAAGCGATCGTCATCAGCATCGCCGGAGGGGCCTGCGGCATCGCGCTCGGCTTCCTCGTCTCAGAATTACTGCGTCTGTACCAAGGCATGGCCGCCTCCGTCCCGGCCAATGCCGTGCTCGTCGCCGTGGGCTTCTCGGCGGCGGTCGGCATCTTCTTCGGGTTCTATCCGGCTCGCAAGGCCGCAGGGCTCGATCCGATCGACGCCCTCCGGTTCGAATAGCGCGAGCCGCAGGTGTGAGGCGGCAGATCGCCGCCTCCGATTGGGAGG
>DASZOV010000058.1:0-47778 GCA_035550595.1 Vicinamibacterales bacterium | reverse complement strand
CGGCAAGTATAATTCCAGTGGGTTCCCGCCTCGCTCGTCGATGAATCAACAGCCTGCCGACACCGCCGCACCTCCCCTCTCGGGAGATGAGCGCGACATTCTCCTGACCTTGTTCGATCTCGGACGCAAGGTGGCGTCGGTCATCGACCTGGACGAGCTCTTGCCGCGCATTCCGGAGCTCATCGGCCGGCTCATCCCGTTCGACGCGTTCGCGCTCTACTTCTTCAACGAGAAGCGCAACGAGATCAGCGTCGGCTACAGCGTCGGTTATCCGGACGACTTGATCGAGCGGCGCCTCGCGCCCACCGAGGGCATCATCGGGCGCGTCGTCACGACGCAACAGCCGTTCGTCGCCGGAGACCTGGCCGCCGAGACGCACGCCGTCGACGCGATCCCCGGCATGCAGTCGGCGCTCGCCGTGCCGCTCGTTCACAAGGCGCGGCCCATCGGCGTCCTGAACGTGCTCAGCCGCGAGCGCGACCGCTACTCCGAGCGCGACGTCGCCATCCTGCGCCAGTTCGCCGCGCACGTCGCGACGGCGCTCGTCAACGCGCGGCTCTTCGAGCGGCAGCGCCTCGACGCCGAGGCGTTCGAGACGCTCGCCGAGATCGGCCGCGAAGTGGCCGCGCTGCTCGATCTCGACGAGCTCCTGTCGCGGATGGCGCAACTCGCGCGACGGCTGGTCGATTACCGCACGTTCGGCATCCTGCTCGTGAACGACCAGACGAACGAGCTCGAAATCAAAGTCGCCGTCCAGTACGGCGAGAAGGTCGCGTTGCCGACCGTCGGGCTGGGCGAAGGCTTGGTTGGCTACGCGGCGCTCCATCGCGAGCCGGTGCTCGCGCCGGACGTATCGAAGGATCCGCGTTACATCAAGGTGGTCGAGGACGTCCGGTCCGAGTTGGCCGTGCCAATGCTCTTGAAGGACCGATGCATCGGCGTCTTCGATCTCGAAAGCCCGGAGCTCGACGCGTTTTCCAAGCGCGACATCGAGATCCTCACGCTCCTCGCGAGCCAGGGCGCGGTGGCGATCGAGAACGCGCGTCTCTATGCGGAAGTGAGCGCGAACGAGGCGCGCCTCGAGCGCGAGCTGCGGATCGCGCAGCGCGTGCAGGCGGCGCTCCTGCCCACGCAGTTGCCGCGGCGCGTGAAGGGGGTGGACCTGGCGGTGTCGTTCGCGCCGGCGCGCGAGCTCGGCGGCGACTTCCACGACTTCCTCGTTCCCGAATCCAGCTCGGTCATCGTCGCCGTCGGCGACGTGTCGGGAAAAGGCGTGGCCGCTGCGCTCTACAGCGTGTTCGCCGGCGAGCTCGTCCGCGGCCGCACGTTCCGCGGTCGCTATCTGCCGGAACGGTCGTCGCCGGCCAACGTGCTGATGTCGATCAATACGATCCTGCACGAGCGGCAACTCGAGGAGTACTATTGCACGCTCTGCTACGCGATCTTCGACCTCAAGCGTCGCACCGTGACGCTGGCGAACTCGGGTGGGCCGTATCCCGTGCGGATGCGCGGCGGCGTGTGCGAGCTCATCGAGCTGCCGGGCGTGCCGCTGGGCTCGTTTTTCGGCGTGAGCTATGACGAGGTCAGCTTTCCACTCGTCGCCGGCGACGCGTTCGTGTTCGCGACCGACGGCGTGCTCGAAGCGATGAACAGCGCTGGTGTGGAGTTCGGATCGCGCCGCCTGCTCGAGGTCATGCAGGCCTCGGCCGACGGCTCCGCGGCCGACATCGTCGCGGCCATCTCGCGCGCCGTCGAGACGCACCGCGCCGGATTCCCCCCCAACGACGACACGACCGCGGTCGCCATCAAGATCACGGCGTAACTGCGTCGATCTGGAATTGCAGTACGTCGGGCGCTTCGAATCGTGCCCTCGCACGTCGAGCGTCGACCACGAGACGCGTGGCAGGGGCGCGCCTGTCCTCGTCCGTACAAGTGCAGGGCCGGCAGTGCCGGCCCTGGGGGGAAGAGCAGGGTGGAGTCTAGACCGGGAACGAAGTAGGACGAATCAGGAGAAAGAGGAAGTGGGCCGTCAGGACGTCGTGAGTGAAACACGCGATGCGTCGATGCCAGCGCCTGCCTGTCGTATGTTGGCGCATCGCGTTGACGACTGACGACCCACGCTCCTTGATTTCAAGATGCATGCCGCGCGCGAAGCCGGCAAATCGAGTGGACTGCGGCTGGGGCCGCGCCCGGGGGTGTCCCGCTCCGAGGCCGGTGCGCGAAGGCACTGACCGGTGGGGATGACACGGGCGACAGGGAACAGGCGGCAGGCGACGGGGGGAGTCTCACGCGAAGCCGCGAAGGTCGCGAAGAATCGGACAGACCCACCGAAGCCGCAAACCAAGAAAAGTTGACTCCGCGAGGCCCCGAACGGAGTGAGGGCGCCGAAGCGCGTGGCATTGGGGGTGGGGCCCCAACGCATTGCAAAGAAGATGACTCGCGAACGCAGTGAGGGCGCCGAAGCGCGCTAATAGAAGTCCGCGAAGCCCGCGACGCAGGAGCGGCGCTGAGCGGGCGAGCGGGGGTGGGGCCCCGCGAGCGAGTGAGATAAAGATGACTTCCGAGTGTCGCGAGGGCGCCCCGCGGCTCACGCTGGGCCTCACGCGAAGCCGCGAAGATGACTGACTGTCAGCCCTGCGCTGCCGCGGGGGCGGCGGCGAACTCGCCCGGCGCGATGAGCGTGGCGAACTGGGCGGCGATGATGCGGGCGACGGCGACCATCTCGCTCGCCGGCTTGCTGTCGCGGGTCTCGACCGCCAGCACCCCCGTGCACCCGGCCGCCGTGATGAGCGGCACCGCAATCGCCCCGGCCGACCCGATCGACATGGCCGTCATCGTCTGCGGCCGCATGGAGCGGTAGCTGAGCGACGTGACGTTGTCGGCGTCGACGTCGAGCACGCCGAGGCGCGTGAGGACATTGTCCGAATAGCCGTGCGTCAAGGTCGGCTGGAGCGTGCCCTGGTCCTTGTCCGCCATCCAGATGATGACGCCCTTGGCTTCGAGCACGCGCGCGGCTCGTTCGAGGAGCGTCTGGACATCGCGGCTGTCGATGACGCGCGCCAGGTCGACGCAGAGTTCAGCCGCGTCCGGCAGGCTGGCGATGGGCGCCGGGACCGGTCTCGCGACGGGTGTGATCCCCGTCTTCACCGGCGGCGGCAGGTTGCGGATCATCTCCGCCGTCTCGGCGCGCGCTGAGACCGCCGTCTGCGCGGGCTTGCGGCGGGCCACGCTGGACGTGACCGCGATGAGCACGAGAAACGCTAGCCCGTTCATCGCCAGGCGAATCCGCGACGTGCGCACGATGTGCGCGTCGGCGGCCGAGGCCTCGGCCGTGCGCGCGGCTTCGAGTGCCGCCGTGAGCTGCTGTGCGGGTGCGGTGCTGTCGGTCAGAATCAGATCCGACGCCATGAACCGCTGATCGTTCTGGATGTCGTCCCGCGCGCGGCCGTCGATCTTCAAGAGCGCCTGGAGCGCCGCGGACGCCGCCTCGTAGTGCGTCCGCACATCATCGTCCGCGGTTTGCCGCAGATCGCCAATGGCCGTGTCGATCTGCCCCGACAACTCACCGGCACGCTGCATCCAGAAGTCCGGGCCTTGTCCGGTCGCGAGATACGCCGTCTGCGCGGCGCGGAAATCGGAGAGCGTCACCTCGGCCGTGCCGATGCGATGGTCGACGGCGGCAGCCGACGCGCGCGTGCGCGCGAGTGACTGGTCGAATCGAAAGTTCTGAACGAGTGTGCCGATCGCGAGGAGGACGATGAAGGCAAACAGCAGCCCGAGGTTACGATGCCTCACGCTCTGCTCCATGCCCGGCTACTATAGCAGCACTTCGATCGCGCCGCCCGGCTTTCTTTGATGATTTGTCGCGCGTCGGTCGCCCGCATCGGCAATGCGACCGTACCGTCAGCGTCTGGCCGACGTCTCGGTTGGAGGCTTCGGCTGGAGGATGGCGTACGCGGGAAGACCAACTGCGCCGATCTCGTTCATCAACCGCTTGACCGGCGCCGGCACGCGATCGGGATCTTCGGCCTGGACCTTGATGCGCGTGTACTTCGCCAGCGCCGCCTTCACCCCCGCATCCTCCATCGTCGTCTCGTCCATGACGAGGCAGTTCTTGCACCACGTCGCCCAGAAGTCGACGAGGACAGGCGTCTGCTCGGTACGCGCCACGGTGAGACCCTCGGCGAGCGATGCGTGCCAGCCTTCTTTGACCTTCGACGCCACGCTGGCCGAGACGCTGCCGGGATCGACCATGCGGTTGGCGAAGATGCCGTACGCGACATAGCCGTAGTAGCCCGCCATGACGAGGATGAAGACGCCGAGCACCTGCTTCACGCGCACCATCCACGCGCCCGGCTTCGGCAGCGCCGAGAACCCCGCGCCGGCAATCGGCCAAGGCAGCGCCATGCCGAGACCGAGCACGAAGGGCAGTGCGAGCGCAACCTTCGTCCCGCCCGCGTACAGGTTGCTCGAGAAGACGATGACCTGGATGACGACCGGCGCGACGCACGCGCCCGCGAGGAGCGCCGCGACCGCGCCCATGCCGAACGCGAGCAGTGACGTGCCGCGGCTGTTCGGGTTGAACCGGATGCCGCTCGAGTAGCGCGAGAAGTCGATCGGGATGACGTCGAACATCGCGAGCGCGAGCACGACGAACAGCGCCGCGATGCCGACGTTGAACCAGGGCGACGCGTTGATCGTGCCGAACGTGCCGGCCGTGAGCACGACGACGAGTCCCAGCAGGCCATAGACGATGGCCATTGCGCCGCCGTAGACGGCGCCGAGCCAGAGCCCGCGTCCGCGCTTGTCACTGCCCGCGCCGGCGCCGATGATCGCGAGGTTGATCGGGATCATCGGCAGCACGCACGGCGTGAGATTCAGCGCGAGCCCGCCGATGAAGATGATGGCGAGGATCGCCAGGGGCCCGCGTCCTTCGAACGGTCCGGCCGACTTCACGCCGTTCTCGGCGTTGTGCACGAACGTCAGGAAGTCTGCGGCGTTCATGTAGCCGCCGCTGCCTTCCTTGTTCAAGACGGTGAAGTCGTCGAGCAGCGCCGCGACGTCCGCGTCCGAGGCCGTCGCAGGTGCCGCTGCTGCCGACCCACTGGCGGCCGGAGAAGGCGCGGCCGCCGAGGCCGTCGAAGTCGCAACCGGTGCCGGCGGCGCGACCGCGCGGTCGAAGGCAATCGCGCCGAACACATCCTGGTGCGTCTTCGCGACCGACGCACCCGCGGGCACGACGTGGAGCGTCCACGACGTCTCGACCGTGCGCGGCGGGAAGCACTGCGTCGCGTCGCACGCCTGGTAGCGAAGATGCGCGGGAATGGCGACGTTGGCCGCCGCTTGTCCTGCCGGCACCGTCATGACGACGCCGACGGCGATCGTGTGTTCGAAAACGGCGAGCGGCTGATCGAAGCCCGGCATCGAGAAATCGATCGAGTCCGGGAATGCGATGCCGGTGACGGCGAATCCCGCCGGTGCGTCGATCGTGAGCGCCGTCGGAATGAGCGCGGGATCGCGCGGGGCGTTCGACTGGATGTGCAGGCCGTCGGGAACGGCGATCTGGAGCGCCAGGCGGACGGTGCCGCCGGCGGCCGCGTCGCTCTCGACGAGCGGTGTCAGTTGCAGCGTGGCCGGGCCCGGACCTTGCGCGAGGCCGAGCGCGGCGAGGGCGAGAACGACGGGCGGAAGCAGTCGAAGCAATCGCATGGCATCGAGGCGGCCCGCGTCGGCCCTGCTGCTATTTCACTTCTTTCAACGGGATGACGTCCGCGCGCGGCAGCGGCCCGAAGTCGTCGCCGAACTTCACGGGCGGCAGATCCTGGAACATGAAGTCCCACTTCCACCGTTCGGAAGGATTCGAGCCCTGCAGCCACGTCTTGGCCGGAACCGGACGCGAGAACGCGAGCGACGGGATGTCCGCGTAGCCGGGTACGGACGCGAAGTCGCGTGCGATGGCTTCGCGAATCGCCGCCGACGAGGCGAACGAAAGGTTCGATCCGAAGACGACGCCGAGCTTCACGAGGACCTGCCAGTCCTCGACCGCGTCTCCAGGCGGTGGAATCACGCGCGACGCGGCCTGCACGCGGCCGTCCATGTTCGTGTAGGTCGCGTCCTTCTCGACGAACGCGCTCGCGGGCAACAGGATGTCGGCGGCCTCGGCGAGCGACGTGTGCAGGACGGCGTGCACGACGAGCGTCTGGATTTTGCCGGCCTGGCGCGCCGCGAGGATCCAGTCGACGTCGCCGATCGAGCCGTCGGGACCGGAGTCCATGACGTACAGCACCTTCACCTGACCCGCGTCGACCGCCGCCTTCATACGCGAGAGATCCGCGGGTTGGCCGGGCTCGCCGACGTCGAAGCCGAGATCGCGCGCGCCGCGCACGTTCGGTGCGTCGATGGATGGAATGCGGAACTTCGTCTTGGCCGGCTGCGGCTTTTCACGGTAGCGCCAGGCGAGCGTCAGTCCGCCGGCGCCGGCCGCGATTTGACGTAGCACGTACAACTCTTCGAGAGAGGCGTGCGCCGACACGTAGAAGAAGGTGTTGGCCGGACCGCCCGCCGCGTCGACGGCGTCCTTCACGGCGACGAGCGCGTCGGCCCACTGCGCCGCGTCGTTCGACGTGCCGCGCCGGATGTGCGGCTGGAGCACGCGGCGATCGCCCTCGACCCAGTGATAGTCGAAGCGGCCGATATCGCACATCCAGTAGCCATTGACGTCGGGGTTCAGCCTCGGCGTCATGCGCACCAGGCGCGCGCCCTTCGCCCATTCCGGCTTCGCCTTGATCCAGGCCGTCGTGTTGCAGCCCTTCTCGCAGAAGGTGCAGATCGTGTCGACGGCGTGCGCGTTGTCCCACGGACGCGAGCGGAAGCGGTAGTCGCGCGTGGTGATCGCGCCGACCGGGCAGACGTCCATCAGGTTGCCCGAGAGCAGCGAGATGACGCCCTGTTCTTCGAACGTGGAGATCTCGCTGCCGTAGCCGCGATCGGTGATGCCGATCTGCGCGTCGCCCTCGACGTCGCGCATGAAGCGGACGCAGCGTGTGCAGAGGATGCAGCGGTTGCGGTTGAGGAGCAGCGTCGGGCCGAAGTCGACGTCCGCCTTCACGCCCGAGCCGTCGAACTCGCGGCGCGGGAACTCCATGCGACTGCGTTCCGGACCGAACGTATAAGAAAAGTCCTGCAGCGGACACTCACCGCCTTTGTCACAGACGGGGCAGTCGAGCGGGTGATTGGCCAGGAGGAACTCGAACACGCTCGCGCGCGCTGCCACGACGTCGGGCGATGCCGTCGTCACCACCATGCCCTCGGTGCACGTCGTCGAGCAGGCCGTCTGCAGCTTGCCCATCTTCTCGATCTTGACGATGCAGACGCGGCAGGAGCCGTCGACGCCGAGTCCCGGGTGGTAGCAGTAGTACGGGACGTCGACGCCGTGCGCGATCGCGGCCTCGAGGACCGACTTGCCCTTCTCGACCGTGACCTGGCGTCCATCGATGGTGAGCGTGACGGTGTCCATAACGGCTCGATCATATCGCAAGGATCGGGCAGGACTGGGGGACGCGAAGGGTGCGGAGCGAGGCCCGTGCGAAGGGGGACGGAAGGGCTTCACGCGGAGCCGCGAAGGGCGCGAACACGCGAAGGGGTGCGGGTCTCGCGCGAAGCCGCGAAGGATGGGAAGGGCTCGCGCGAAGGCGCGAAGCGCGCGAAAGGGGGCGACTGTAGGGCCGGCCCCTGTGCCGGCCCGCGACGCCCCCTTACGCCGCCTCCGTCTTCCCCCTTGCCACGAACGCGTCGAACAGCACCTGCAGGATCGCCGCGGTCGGCACGGCCAGGAGCGCGCCGACGATGCCGAGGAGTTCGGAACCGATGAGGAGGGCCGCGATGACCGTCACGGCGCTCACGCCCACCTGGCGCTGCATCACGCGCGGCACGAGGAAGTGGTTCTCCACGAACTGCTGAATCACGAAGTACGACGCCGTGAAGATGCCGGTCTCGACCGAGACCGTGAACGCGACGAGGATCGCGGGAATCGCGGCGAGGATCGGGCCGACGACCGGGATGAGCTCGCCGACGCCCGCGACGAGGGCGAGGACATAGAAGTACGGCACGCCCAGGAGCCACAGACCAAGCGCGGCCGTCGAGCCGATGATGAACGCGAGTACGAGCTGGCCGCCGAGCCACGCGCTGATCTTCAGCGTCACCTCGTGCGTGAGCGTGGCGACCTCGCGGCGCTGGCTGTGCGGGAAGATCCGGAGAAATCCTGATTCGAGCGACTGCGCGTCGAGCAACAAGTAGTAGGGCAGGACGAGGATCGTCACGAACGCGCCAACCGCGCCCGCGACCGACTGCAGCGCGCCGAAGACGCCCGCCACCGCGAGGCCCGGACTCGGCACGTTCTTGAGCATCTCGTTCCACGTGTAGGGATGCGAGATGAGCCCGCGCCGCTGCAGTACGCCCTGCAGCTCGTCCGCGTAGGTCGGCAGCTTCTGCCAGAGGTCAGTCGACTGCGAGACGAGCGGCGGCAGGATGACGGCCAGCAGCCCGCCGAGCGTGCCGAGAATGAAGACGTAAAGAATGAGAATCGCCGCCCATCGCGGCAGTCGGCGCCGGCGTCGACCGGCGGTCGCTGCGCCACGTCGCTGCTCGAGCCATCGGACCGCGGGACCGAAGCCGATCGCCAGCAGTCCGGCCACGTAGAGCAGCAGCAGAACGTGCCGGACGAGGAACAGCACCCACAGCGCGACGAGGCCGAACAGCGTGAGTGCGACGGCGAACGCGATGTCCTGACGCCGGCGCAGGCGCTCGTCACTCACTGGGCGCTCACCGCGACAGGAATCCGCGCGTGAAGTCCGCCATCTCGTCGTAGATGGCGTCGAGCTCTTCCGGCGAGGCGAGGAAGACGATGCGGAAGAAGCCGCCATCGCGCGGCATGCCGAAGCCGGATCCGTACACGCACAGGATGCCCGTCGCGCGTAGCAGACCGAGGATGTAGTCCTCGTCGCTCGTGCCCGGCGGCAGCGCGACCTGCGGCATCGCGTAGAACGCGGCGCGCGGCATGACGCAGCGCATCCCCGGAATGGCCGAGATCCGGCGCGTTGTCACTTCGGCGCGCGCGCGGAGTGCGTCGGCGAACACGCGCTGATGGCTGCGATCGCCCGTGAGCGCGGGCGCCACCGCGTACTGCATCGGTCCCGGACTGCACAGCCGCGCGTCGGCCAGCTTCTTGATCGCGGCCAACACCTCGTCGAGCCGCGGCGATCGTCCGACGACGAGCCAGCCCGTGCGCCAGCCGGGCGCGAGATACGCCTTCGAGAGCGACGAGAACGAGATGATCGGTGCGTCGGGCGCGAGCGATCCGAGGAGCGCCGTGGGGCCGTCGAACGCGACGTCGCTGTAGACCTCGTCGGCGAGAATGACGAGCCCGGTCGACTCCGCGAGATCGATGAACGCGCGGCGCGTGGCTTCGGGATAGACGGCGCCGGTCGGATTGTTCGGATCGATGACGACGATGGCGCGTGTTCGCGGCCCGATCTGGCGGCGGACGTCGTCCATGTCGGGCAGCCAGTCGTTGTCGGGATCCATGCGGTAGTGCACGCCGCGCGCGCCGATCTTCGCGAGCACCGCCGTGTAGAGCGGATAGTTCGGCGCCGGCACCAGCACGTCGTCGCCGGCATCGGCGATGGCGCTGAGTGCGAGCTCGATGCCTTCCGACGTGCCCGACGTGAGCACGACGCGATCGGCGGTCACCGGGACGCCACGCCGCGTCCACTCGCCGGCCACGGCCTCGCGTGCCGGCATGATACCGACCGACGGCGCGTAGCCGTTGTGTCCCGCGCGCATGGCTTCGTCGACGGCCGCAACCAGGTGCGGCGGCGTGCGGAAGCCGAACTGCACGGGATCGCCGATGTTCAGATAGCGCACCGGCCGGCCGGTCGCCTCGATCGCCTTCGCCTCCGCCACGATGTTCCGGATGGCGTAGCTGAAGCCGTTGACGCGGGCGGACACGCGGACCGGGGCGCTCGTGAGCATGGGTCTATCGTAGCGTAGGCGGGGCTTTGGTCGGGAAAGCACCTGTCAACTTCGAACTGTGAACTTCGAACTTCGAAATCCGGGCCCTCCCTACAGAATCTTCGTCTCAGGCCGAAGATCCGATCAACGCGCCGCAGGCGCCCAGGTCTGTTTTCGAAGTTCGAAGTTCCAAGTTCGAAGTTGACACGCACTTTGTCTGGACGAGGATCCTCCATGCGTCTGTCGCTCGTCGTGGTCGCGGTCGTCGTTGGGATGGTCGTGTGGCAGCCCGGCGTGGCGGACGCGCAGGGGCTCGGGATCGGGCCGCGGTTCAGCTTCGTTCGTGGCGAGGCGGCGAGTGGGACGCCCTCGACCAAGTTCATTGGCGGCACGCTGCGGATGCGGTCGTCGAAGCACGTCGCGATCGAAGTCGCGCTCGACTATCGGTCCGAGCTGAACGACGATGCGACGGTCCGGCATCGCGAGACGCCGCTTCAAGGATCGCTTCTCATCTTTCCCGTGCGCAGCACGTTCTCTCCGTATCTGCTTGGCGGCGTCGGCATGTACTCCGAAACCGATCAGGTGTTGAATCCGACGTCGGGTCTCGTGTTGTCGTCGACGAGCGCGCGCAAAACCGGCTGGCACCTCGGGCTCGGCGCCGAACTGTTCGTCGGCCGCCACGCCGCGCTCTTCGCGGACTACCGCTTCCGCTTCGTCAGTTTCGGCAGCGCCGCGGAGGACGAGGAAGCCGCGGGTGCCGATCCAATCAACATCCCTGGGCTCAGCGCGATCAAGTTGTCCCATCGTGGATCGATGTGGACGAGCGGCATGGCCTTTTATTTTTGATGACACTCACTTCCCGAGTCGTCCTACTCACCGGCGCGAAGCGCATCGGTGCCGAGGTCGCCCGCGCGGTTGCCGCTCGCGGCGCGGACGTGGCCGTCGTCTACCGGCGATCGGCCGATGAAGCCGCCGCCGTCGTTTCGATGGTCGAAGCGGCCGGACGCCGTGCGCTCGCCGTGCAGGCGGACGTCTCCGATCCCGCTGCGTGCGCGGCGGCGGTCGCGCTCGTCGACCAGACGTTCGGGCGGCTCGACGTGCTCGTCAACATGGCGTCGCTCTATCACCAGGTGCCGTTCGACGAGGTCGACGCCGCGGAGTGGACGCGGCAACTGTCGGTCGATCTGGGCGGATCGTTTTTCTGCGCGCGCGCGGCCGTACCCCTCATGCGCAAGCAGGGTGGCGGACGCATCGTCAATTTCTGCGATTGGGTCGCGGCGAGCGGCCGGCCGCGGTACAAGGGCTTCCTGCCGTACTACGTGGCGAAGTCCGGCGTGAAAGCGCTGACCGAAGCGCTCGCGCTCGAGGTCGCCGCCGACGGAATCCTCGTCAACGCGATCGCGCCCGGACCCATCCTGGCGCCGCCAGGCACGAGCGAGGCCGAGCTCGACGCAGTCGAGCAGGCCACGCCGGTTGGCCGATGGGGCGGTGCGGACGAGATCGTCAAAGCCGTTCTCGCCCTCATCGATTCGGACTTCATCACGGGCGAGACGATTCGCGTCGACGGCGGGCGGCACCTGGCCTGACACCGCACCCGCCGCGGGCGTAGATTGTGGTGATGTCCGACGACCCGGTCCACCCGAAGATCGCGCGTCCCGACCACGAGATCCTCGACGTCATCCGGGACCGCTGGAGTCCGCGCGCCTTCGACGCGGACCGAGACGTCGCCGACGCAGACCTGCGCACGCTCTTCGAGGCCGCCCGCTGGGCGCCGTCCTCGCGCAACGAACAACCCTGGCGATTCGTCGTCGCGCGCCGCCGCCAGTCGCCCGACGCGTTCGCCGCGACGCTGGCGTCTCTCACACGTAAGAACCAGGCATGGGCCGCCGTCGTGCCGGTGCTGCTCGTCGTCGCGGTGCGCACGACGCACGAGATTGACGACCTGGTGAACTCGCACGCGTGGTACGACGCGGGACAAGCCGTCGCGTTCCTGACGCTGCAGGCGACCGCGCAGGGATTGTCGACACGCCAGATGCAGGGCTTCGATCCCGCTGCCATCCGCGCCGCCTGCCACATGCCCGCCCTCTACGAACCCGCCATCGTCATGGCCGTCGGCTACGCGGGCGATCCGTCGACGCTGACGTTCGAACACCACCGCACCGACGAAGCCAGCCCGCGCTCCCGTCGGGCTCTCCGCGAGTTTGTCTTCGATGGGATCTGGGATAGGGCGTTGGACTGAGAGCCAAGAAAGATGACTCCGCGAGCCCCCGAGCGTAGCGAGGGCGGCGAAGCGCCGTGGCGCTGGGGGGGGGGCCCCAGCGCATTGGACAGAAGATGACTGGGACCGCTCTGCTCACTCACACAAGCTTCAAGATCCGTTCGAGCGTCCGCTGCGCGCGGCCCACCGGCAGATTCGAGATGTAGTAGTGCCGCACGCCGGCCTCGGCGAGCCCGCGGAGGGTGCGCGCGCAGACTTCGTCGGCTGACGCGCCGTCGGCGAACTCGCGGACCAGCGCCTCGGCGGGTACGGGCAGGAAGTGCTGGAGAGCGGCGAGCGTCTTCGGGTTCGCGCTGCGGTAGTAGAAGACGCCGAACATGCCGGGCACGATCACGTTCTGTCGCGTCATCTCGTTCATGAAGCGATCGATCGCCGGGCGGTGATGGTGCGAGACGACCTGCGTCAGGAAGTACTCGCCGTTGAAATCCGTGTCCGCGAGATAGCCGACTTGTCGTGCGGCGTCGGCGTGCGGATTCGCCCAGCCGCCGAGCGACAGGCCCGGAACGTGGCGCCGGATCGTCTGGCGGAGCTGCCACGCGTGATCCACGCACCGCGGCGGTCCCACCGTTCTGTCCCCCCCTAGCACGACGAGCGACTGAAAGCCCTCGTGCCACGCGCGGTCCGCGTAGTCGAGGCAATAGTCGAGCGGGTGCTTCGTCGTGAGAAAGGGGACGACGCGATCGCGCGGGACGTCGCGGCCGAGGTTGGCGACCAGGTGCCGAAGGTTGTGCTCCTCGCGCTCGCCGACCGCGCTGTCGGTGAGGAAGACGAACGTGCCATGTCCGACGACGCCGCGGACGGCGTGGTAGGTGTCGATCCACGCGTCTCGACTCGCCGCCGCGTCCAGCTCCGCCCGCGGCGGACGCAGTTCCACCGCCGAAACCGAAGCCGACGCGCCCAGCGCGTCCGAAAGCGGGGATGACATCCGGTCAGTATGTCCCATACTCTTACCCCGTGAACATCACGTTTCTCGGCGCAGCGCGCACGGTCACCGGATCCAAGCATCTGCTCGAAGTCGATGGCCATCGCGTGCTCGTCGATTGTGGGCTGTTTCAAGGGCTGAAAGAGCTGCGCGAGCGCAACTGGCAGCCGCTCACCGTGCCGGCCGACACGATCGAGTCGGTCATCCTCACGCACGCGCACCTCGATCACTGCGGCTACCTGCCGCGGCTCGTCAATCAAGGCTTTCGCGGACGCGTGTTCTGCACGCCGGCCACGACCGAGCTCGCGCGCATCGTCCTGGCCGACGCGGGCCATCTGCAGGAAGAAGACGCCGAACGCGCCAATCGCAAGGGCTACACGAAGCACCATCCGGCGCTGCCGCTCTTCACCTCGGCCGATGCGGCGCGGGCGATGACGCGGCTGCAGCCGGTCGGCTACAACCGGCCCATTCCCGTTGCGCCGGGGCTCACCGTCGAGTTCATCAACGCCGGTCACCTGCTCGGATCGAGCTATGCGCGCGTCCAGGCCGAGTCGTCGGGTCGTACGCTGCTCTTCGGCGGCGACCTCGGCCGCTATGATCGGCCCGTCCTGCCCGATCCGACGACGGTGCCCGAGGCCGATCTGTTGTTGGTCGAGTCGACCTACGGCAATCGCCTGCACGAAGACGATGACGGCGGTGCGCGGCTGGCGGAAGTCATCAGCTCGACGGCCGAGCGCGGTGGCAAGGTGATCATTCCGGCTTTCGCGCTTGGTCGCGTCGAAGAGGTCCTGTATTGGATCAGCCGGCTCGAGGATGAGCGCCGGATTCCCGTCCTTCCGGTGTACGTCGACAGTCCGATGTCAGCCGTCGTACTCGAGACGTATCGCGCGCACATGAACGAGCTCGACGCGGACATCTTGCAGTCGGCGTCCAACGGCCACCGCGCTCGCGCGCACCAGAAGCTCTGCGGATTCTGCACGGCAAAGCTGAAAGTCGTCTCGTCGATCCCGGAGTCGATTGCCGTGCAGGAGTCGAAGGCGCCGTCGATCGTCATCTCCGCGAGCGGCATGGCAACAGGCGGCCGCGTCCTGCACCATCTCGAGCGCGCATTGCCCGACGCGCGCAACACCGTGCTCTTCGTCGGCTACCAGGCCGTGGGCACGCGCGGGCGCGATCTGCGCGACGGCGCCACGTCGACGCGGATGCACGGCCGCGACATTCCGGTCGCCGCGCGCATCGAAAGCGTGGATTCAATGTCCGCCCATGCCGACGCGAACGAAATCCTGCGCTGGCTCGGCGGCTTCACGCGCCCGCCGACGCTCACCTGTCTCGTTCACGGCGATCCCGAGCCGATGGACGCGCTGCGCGATCGGATCGTGCGCGAACGCGGCTGGACCGTGCGCACGCCGGGTCACCAGGAGACGATCGATCTCGATGCCGCGCTCGAACCAGCCGCGGCCGCGCCGGCGTCATGACCCGCCGCTATCTCCTCGAGCAGGTCGACGATGCCGCCATCGTCCAGTACTACGCGGACGGCTTCGAGGCGCTGCCGCGCGACCAGAAGATTCTGACCTGGCACCTTTACGAGGCCGCGCTCGCCGGCCGCGACATCTACTACGACCAGCGCTACCGTCACGCGCTCGACATGCGCGAGATCGTCGAGGAAATCCTCGTCCACTGCCCGGCGGGCATGGACGCCGCGTCAGGCCTCGATCTCACGCCGGTCATCGCCGAGATCCGCCGTTACGCGAAGCTGTTCTGGATCAACTCCGGCCCGCACAACAACCTGACCGCGCGGAAGTTCGTCCTCCGCTGCACGCGCGATGAGTTGGCTGCAGCCGCGCGCGCGGCCGTGGCTCACGGTGCACATTTGCCGACCGCGCCGGGCGAGTCGATCGATGCGCTCGTTGAGCGATTGCGCGGACCGTTCTTCGATCCGGACGTCGACGCGATGGTCACGTGCAAGACGCCGGGTGGCGACGGGGACATCCTGTCGTCGAGCGCGAACAACCTCTACAGCGGCGTCATCATGGCCGACCTCGAGGCCTTCGACGAGCGCTACGGGCTGAACTCGCGGCTCGTGCGCACCGACGCCGGCCTCGTCGAGGAGGTCTATCGTGTCGGCGGCCGCTACGGCCGCGAGATCGCGGCCATCGTCGATCATCTGCGGTCCGCGCTGCGCTACGCGCCGCCCGCGATGCACCGTGCACTCGAAGCGCTCATCCGCTTCTACGAGACGGGCGATGACGCCGACCGCGTGGCCTACGACATCGCGTGGGTCGAAGACGCCACGTCGCCCATCGACACGATCAACGGCTTCATCGAGAACTACCTCGACGCACGCGGCGTGAAGGGCGCGTGGGAGGCGCTCGTCTACTCGGTCAATCCGCAGAAGACCGAGAGCCTGCAGCGTCTGGCCGAAGCTGCATCGTGGTTCGAAGCGCAGTTGCCCATCGACGCCAAATGGCGCCGTACGGACGTCGTTGGCGTCACCGCGCGTGCGATTGACGTCATCGTCGAGACCGGCGATGCGGGGCCCGTGACGCCCATCGGGATCAACCTGCCGAACGACCAGGCCATTCGCGAGCGCTACGGCAGTAAATCGGTGTCGCTCGCCAACATCACCGAGGCGTACGACAAGTCGCAGCCGCCCGCGTTTCGCCGCGAGTTCTGCTGGGACGACGAAGAAGTCGCACGGGCCGAGGCGTGGGGCGCGATCGCGAGCGAAGTCACGACGGCGATTCATGAAGTGCTGGGACACGGATCAGGCCGCGTCGCCGATCGACTCGAAGGTCAGCCGCAGCTCGCGCTGAAGGAGCAATACTCCGCGCTCGAGGAAGCGCGCGCCGATCTCGTGGCGCTCTACTTCATCGCCGAGCCGCGCATCGCCGAAGTCGGCCTGCTGCCGGCCGACCATCAGGCCGAGATCGTCCAGGCCGAGTACGAAGCCTACGCGCGCAACGCGCTCGTGCAGCTTCGGCGCGTGCGTCATGGATCGACGATCGAGGAAGATCACATGCGCAACCGCCAGATGATCGTGCGGTGGCTCATCGCGCACACACGCGCGATCGACGTTCGCGTGCGAGATGACCGCACGTTCTACGTGCTCGCGAGCGTCGAGGCGTTTCGCGCGGGCGTCGGACGGCTGCTGCACGACGTGCAGCGCATCAAGTCCGAAGGCGACTATGCGGCCGCGCGCGCGTTGTTCGAGTCGCACGGCATCCACTTCGATCCGGAACTCCGAGACGAGATCGTGCGCCGTGTCGATCGGCTGAACCTGCCGTCCTACACCGGCTTCGTCCAGCCGCGGCTCGAGGCCGTCCTCGACGAAGCCGGGCACATCGTCGACGTGACCGTCTCGTATCCGCAAGACCTCGAGCGGCAGATGCTCGAGTATTCCGGCAAGGTTCAGGCGCCCGCGCCGGCCGTGCCGTAACGAAAATCGCGCGGACGGCAGCCCGCGTGGGCTGCTTCTTGCATGCTCGTACGTCCCATGACGATCGTTCGACGCCGGCTGATCGGGATTGCGCTCGTGGCGCTGGCCGCCGCGTGCCATCGTTCGCCGGACTCGCTGTCGCTCGGCGCGCCGGAGGACATCGCGCCTGGCGTGGCGCTCTACCGCGTCGGCGACGAGAGTTTCGTCAACCACGCCGGTCCCATCGCCATCTATCTGTTGCGCCTCGATCTCACGCGTGTGCGTCTCGGTACGGCGCTCTCGAACGGCCAGGTCATGGACGCCGAGCCCGTCGAAGCGATTGCCGCGCGCGTGGGTGCGATTGCCGCGGTCAATGGCAGCTTCTTCAACAGCGGGAACGGCGAACCCATCGGGCTCCTGAAGGTCGGCGGCGAACTGGTGAGCGACAGCGCGGCAGAGAAGGGCGCAGTCGTGATGGAACGCGCGAGCGATGGCGCCACGTCGCTCGCGTTCGATCGGCTGGCCGCCAAGCTCAGCCTGCACTTCACGGCCGGCGGACAAGACCACGTCGTGCGTGTCGATGGCGTCGACACGACGCGCGTCCGTGGCCGGCTCATGCTCTATACGCCGGCCTATCATCTCGACACGGACACGGCGCCGACCGGCACCGAGTGGGTTCTCGACGGCTCGCCGCTGCGCGTCGTCGACGTGCGGATGAACTACGGTCACACGCGCATTCCGCCGCACGGCGCGGTGCTCTCGTTCGGCGGACTCGATCTGCCGGCCGATCTCCAGGCGCTCGTCGAGGGCGTCCCGGTCACGTTCGAGACGCACTGGCGCAGCCACGCCGGGTTGTCGCCCGACCGGCTCGATCATGCCGCGGACATCGTCACGGGCGCCGGGCTGCTGCGACGCGCTGGCGAGGTGATCGTCGACTGGAAGGACGAAGGTCTCAGTCATGACGCGTTCGTCGACGCGCGGCATCCACGCACGCTCATCGGTCTCGACCGCCATGGCGTCGCCTGGCTCGCCGCGATCGACGGCCGCCAGCCGAGCTACAGCATCGGCATGACGTTCGCCGACATGCAGCGCCTCGCCGACCGCCTCGACTTGAGCGACGCCCTCAACCTCGACGGCGGCGGCTCGACGACGATGGTCGTCAAGGACCGCGTGGTGAACAAGCCTTCCGATCCCATTGGTCCACGGTCGGTCAGCGACGCGGTGGTCGTGCTGCCGCGGTAGCGAAGTTAGAAGTTTGAAGACAGAAGCCAGAGGCCAGAGGCCCAGGGCAGCTTGCCCCTGATCCTTGTCTTCCGCTTCCCCTTCTTGCGCCCCGTCAAATTGGTCACCGCATCGCGTCCACATAAAATAGCCGGATGGTGTCTCTGTACGATCACCTCTGCCGCTATGACACGGCGGCGTGGCAGCGCGCGGTCGACGCGGTGGCGGCCGAAAGTCATCCGATCGACCGGAACGCGACGCGTATCTGGTTCGCGTTCTATCCACTCGATTTCTTCCTGACGTTCCAGGCCGCGCCCGATCCGGCCTCCGCCGTTCGCGTGATGGGGCTGATGGGACGGTGGCTCCTCGCCGATCAGGTCGACACGTCGCACCGGTTCTTCTACGCGCACCGCTACTGGCCGTCGATCAAGGCGGCCGTGCAGCGCTTCTCCACGCCGCCGCCCGACGATCTCGCGGCGCTCATCGGCGAGGTCGCGGAGCAGGCCTCGCGCACGGCGCGCGTGGATCGCGAAGGCCTCATCGGGTTGTCGGCCGCGGCGCTCATGACGCTGCGCCAGGCTGGCGTCGACGCGTTCGCCGCGCCGGGTCAGATCCACCTGTCGATGCGCGCCCGCGCCATGTCGCCGCATCAGGTGATGAAGAAGCGCGCCCAGGACGACTGGCAGGGCGTGTTCGGCTTCACGCGCGGGCTGAAGAAACGCTGGACGATCACGTTCGACGAGAACGAGCCCGATGCCCACTTCGAGCTCATCAACGGCCAGGAGATCGCGACGGCGGCCAAGAGCGATCGTCGCGAGTACCGGACAACCGATCCGCGCTGCACGGTCGGCGAAGGACCGATTCCGGTCGAGTGCCGGTCGGCGTCCTGCGGCACGTGTTGGGTCGGCGTGCTCGGCGGCGCGGAAAAGCTGTCGCCGGTCGTCGACCGCGACGAGGGCCGCCGGATGAAAGTGTTCGGCTACATCGATACCGACGAGCCGCGCCCGCTCATCCGGCTCGCGTGCCAGACGCAGGCGTTCGGCGCCGTGTCGATCGTGATTCCGCCGTGGAACGGGATCTTCGCTACTTGGGTGCAGAGGCACCGAGCGCAGCGAGCTCCTGCGTGATGCGCGCGCGGATGGCTTCGACTTCGCGCTCGGACTGCGCCTGCTGAATGTCGGCGAGCGCCTTCTTGATGAGCGATTGGCCGAGCCAGTTGGTGAGCGCGAACTGCAGCGACTCGGTGGCGGTGATGCCGGCCGAACTGTGGAGCTCCTTTGGCGTCACCATGTTGACGAATTCCTGGTGCGACATGGGGTCGCCGCCCTTGGTCGCGCCGTTGATGAAGTCGTACCCCTTCACGTAGTCCGAGAACGCCGGCGCCTTCTCGACGACGCGCAGGTAGTAGCGGAGCTGGTCGACGTCGAGGTTCACGCCCGGCTGCCGCGCCAGCGCATCACGAATCTGGCCGAGGTTCGGCGTGGGAATGGACGTCGCGGACGACGGCTCGGTCGCGGGTGCCGGCGCAGGGCTTTGAGGGGATGACGTTTCGGGCTGGCCGGCCGACGTCGGCTCCGACGATGATGGCGAGTCGGCCGTGGCCTGCGCCCACACTGGACCGGCCATCGCCACGGCGAGCGCCGTCGCCATCGCCCCGCGCACGAATCCGCCCATCGCCATCACAAAGTAGGACGATCCCGCCATGCAATCGGATGGCGGAGCAAGTCACGTACCACGGGCGCTCTGCCGCGGCGTTTCAGGCCGGATCGAGGCCGTCCAGTTGCCCCCACGTTTCGGCATCCAGCGCCATCAGCGTGTGCAGATAGAGCGCGACGTCCGTGCGGTCGAACGAGGCGCACACCGCATGGACCGCGGCTTCGAGTTTTTCACGGGCCGGCGCGGGAAAGTTCTCCTCGGTGATGAGGCCGTTCTCGTGCGGCGCGCCGAGGGCGTCGAGGAACGCCGACATCAGCGGACGCTGGCAGGCGAAGTGGTAGGCGATGAGCGAGCGCGTGGCGATGGCGTCCGACACGTCCACCAGTTGCGCGAGTTGGCGCGCGCGGCGCTCGACGGGCAGCGCCTGCACGCTCTTCAGCCGGAAGTGGAAGCGCTGCGCCAGCGCGTTGAGCGCCTCGGCGTGCTGGAGCTGGATGTCCTGCGACTCGGTGTCGCGCCAGAATGCCTCGGCCGCGCGCACGCGCGTGTCAGTCGCCATGTCCTTCCAGAGCCGCGCCGGACGTTGCACCATCCGGTGATTCTAGCAGCGCCATCCGGGCGCACCTATACTTGACGGTTGCATGTCGGATCGCCTTTTCACGCCGCGGTTCCTGACGATGTTCGTCTACACGTTCACCGTGTTCGTGTCGCTGTTCCAACTGCTGCCGACCGCGCCGTACCACATCCTCGATCTCGGCGGCTCGATGGCCGTCGCGGGTCTCTTCCACGGCCTGCTGACCTACGCGTCCGCGTTCTCCGCACCCCTCACCGGTCCGCTCAGCGACCGCATTGGCCATCGCCCCGTGCTCATCGTCGTCAGCCTTGGACTTGCGGCACTCACGATGAGTTACGCGTTCATCCACGACTACCACGTCCTGTTTCTCGTGGTCGTCGCCCACGGGTTGATCTGGTCGGGCCTGCTGTCGGCGTCCGGCGCGTACATGACGGCAGCCATTCCGCCATCTCGGCGCGGCGAGGGACTCGGCTATTGGGGTCTGGCGAACGTGCTCGCGTTCGGCGCGGCGCCGATCCTCGGCTTCTGGGTGTACCACCACGGGTGGATCACGCTCTGCGTCGAGATGACGGCGCTCAACCTGCTGATGGCCGCTATCGCCTGGCTGCTGCCGGACGACCGTGCGGAAGCGGAAGCCGCGCGGCGCGAGCTGGCCGCGGCGGACGGTGCGATCTCCGGTGCGCTGTTTTCCGGCATCCACAACGCGATCGCCTGGCGCGTGCTGCTCCTGGCCATCGGCATGAGCGTGCTCTCGCTCGGGTACGGCGCCATCACGAGCTTCACCTCGCTGTTCGCCGACGCGCAGGGCATTGCGCCGCGTAGTCTGTTCCTGACGGTGATGGCCGCAGCCACGGTGATCGGACGGTTGACGATCGGACGCGCGCTCGATCGCATCGGCCATCGCCGCGTACTGTTACCGAGCCTCATCGCGCCGTCGATCGGCCTGTTCCTGCTCGCGATGGCAAGTGGCCGCGGCTTGTTCATCACGTCGGCGATCGTCTTCGGCGTGGGATTCGGCCTGATGTATCCGGCGTATGCGGCGTACATCATGAGCCACGTCGCGCCGTCACGCCGCGGCGCCGCGTTCGGCGCCATCCTCGCGGCGTTCGACACGGGCATCGGCACCGGCGCGTCGCTCATGGGCTGGGTCATCTCGGCCTACGGCTTCCGCGCGGCCTTCGCGTTCACCGGCTTGGCGGGGTTGCTCTCACTCCCGTACTTCCTACTAGCCGAACGCCGGTTGGGTTTTGCGCAGGCCTGGGCCTCACGCGAAGACGCGAAGTGACGGGAACGGGCAAAACCAGACAGGCCCGAAGCCGCGAGCCCCACTTCTAACTTCTGGCTTCGAACTTCTGACTTGCCCTCAAGCCGCCTGCGCGCGGCTGAACTGCCACGCGCCGAAGCCGATGAACGCGATCGTGACGACGAGCATCAGCACGACGTCGAAGCCGAGCGGCCAGCGGACGAGGCCGCCTTCGCGGCCGACCTCGAGCAGCGATCGAGCCGCGCTGCCCGTGCCGACCATCGTGCCGGAGAAGACGACGTTGCGCAGCGCGTCGACGCCGTAGGTGAGCGGGTCGGCGGTCATGAGCACGCGCAGCCACGTCGGCGCCGACGTCAGCGGGAACATCGCGCCGCTTAGGAAGTAGAGCGGCATGATGAGGAAGTTCATGATCATCTGGAAGCTCTGCATCGACGCCATGCGCGACGCGATTGCGACGCCCAGGCCCGTCACCGCAAGGCTCATCAGGAACGACAGCACGAGCAACGCGACGACGACGGTCACTGAGAGGGAGATGCCGACGAACGGGGCCATGACGACCATGATCGCCGCCTGCACGAGCGCCACGGTTGCGCCGCCGAACGCCTTGCCGACGGCCACGGCCCAACGCGGCACGGGCGCGACGAGCACTTCCTTCAGGAAGCCGAACTCGCGGTCCCAGATGATCGAGATGGCCGAGAAGAGCGACGTGAACAGTACCGCGAGCGCGATGACGCCTGGATACAGGAACTGGATGTAGCCGACCGACGTGACGTTGTTCAGCCGCAGCCCGGCCGTGATGCCATTGCCGAGGATGAAGAGGTAGAGCAGCGGCTGGCCGACCATGCCGATCATCCGCCCGCGCTCGCGCCAGAACGTCACGCTCTCGCGCAGCCAGATCGTGTAGATGGTGCGAAGCGCGCGCGCCATCACCGCCGCCCTCGAAGGCCGGCGCCCTGCCGCATGGTTTCCAACGTCGACGATCCTTCCTCCGCCCGAATCGCGCGTCCCGTCAGCGTGAGGAACACGTCGTCGAGCGTCGGCGGCTTCACCTGTACGGCCTTGATGCGGCCGCCAAAATCCGCGACGAGTCGGGGCACGAACTCGGCGCCGGCCGCGACCTGGAACGACACGTCCGCGCCGGACCGCCGTGTGCTGACGCCGTAGCGCGACTCGATGTCGCCGGCGAGCGCGTCATCGCCCGAGACGACGACCGTGTCGCCGCCAATCGATCGCTTGAGCGCGGCGGGAGAGTCGATGGCCTGGATGCGTCCGCGGTCCACGATCGCGATGCGATCGCAGTTCTCCGCTTCCTCCATGTAGTGCGTCGTCATGAAGACCGTCGTGCCGACCTGCTCGCGCAGCCCGCGGACGTGCGTCCAAATCGCGTTGCGCGTCTGGACGTCGAGGCCAATCGTCGGCTCGTCGAGGAACAACACCTTCGGGTCGTGCAGGAGCCCGCGCGCGATTTCGAGCCGCCGCTTCATGCCGCCGGAGAACGTCGCCACGCGCGCCTGACGCCGATCGGCCAGATCGACCATCGCGAGCACGGCGTCCGCACGCGTCCGGAAGACCGGCGCGGGCACGTTGTAGAGCATCGCGTGGAACTTGAGGTTTTCGTCGGCGGTCAGGCGATTGTCGAGCGACGGATCCTGGAAGACGAGGCCGATCGCCTGCCGGACCTCGTTCGACTGGCGCGCGATGTCGTAGCCGGCCAGCGTCGCGCGACCGCTCGTTGGCCGCACGAGCGTCGACAGCATCTTGATCGTCGTCGACTTGCCGGCGCCGTTGGGACCGAGGAAGCCGAAGATCTCACCCGCGCCGACGCTGAAGCTGACGCCCGCGACGGCGGTGACGTCACCGAAGGTCTTGACGAGGTCGTTGACGAGAATGACGGGAGGGACAGCGGCGACGGCCATTCGAGACGGATCGATCGTGTCACGAATGCAGTCGGTGGGGGTAATGGGGAGGGAGCGATGTCACCCTGGGTCTGAAGACCCAGGGCTCCACAAACCGGTGATCGACCATGGACCCGTTCCCGGAGCCCTGACGGCCAGGACTTCGAGCGAGTCCGTGGAGCCCTGAGCCTTGAGGCTCAGGGACGAACGCGGAATCGAGAACCGGGAACGCGAAATCAGACGGTCGCGAGCTCCGGCCGTTCGGGCCGCTGCTGCGGCGCGTGGTTGCTGCTGCCGTTGCCGCGCGGCTGGCGGCGCGTGCGGTCCGTCACGCGCCGGCAGGCCTCGCGGAACCGCGTCTCGAGATCGCGCGCTTCGGGCGTCGACACGGGCGCGAGCCGCTGCCAGGCCGCCTCGGCCTCGCGCACGGCTTCGGCCGCGCTGCGTGCTTTGGCTTCCTCGCTCGCGCGGCCGCCCATGGCGTTGGTCGCAAAGGCCGAGCGAAGCTTGGCCGCGAGCAGTTCGGTCGCCGACAGGGCGCCATCGGTCTGTTGCGGCGTCTCTTCGGCGAGCGACTCGACGCGCGCCACGAGCTTCTGCATCCGCCGGATGACGTTGGCCGGGTCGAGATCGGTGCCGGCAAACCCTTCCGGATGGATGGCGACGACGCGCGCGAGCGCCACGTGCCAACGGTCGTCCAACGGTTTCATGCCCGCGGCCGGAATTGGGACGCTGCGGTTCCACGTCGTACGGAGTTGCTGGACGCGCGCGCCGAAGTCCTCGGGCAGCGCCGCTGGATCCGCGCCGGCCAGCTCCTCGAGCTGGATGACGAGCGCCTCGCGTTCGGCGAGTTTCGTGAGCAGCGTGATTTCGTGCCGGTGGTGATAGCGATCGAAGAACGTGTCGGTGGCCGCGCGGAAACGATTCCAGACGACTTCGGACTTGTTGCGGCGCACCGGTCCGATCGTCTTCCACGCAGCCTGCAGCCGCTTCAGCTCGGCAGCGGTCGCGTCCCAGTCGGTCGAGTGCGCCAGCGCTTCCGCGCGCTCGCACAGCGCTTCCTTCTGCGCAAGGTTCTCGCTCCAGACCTTCTTGCGATCGGCCATGTCCTCGCGGCGGCGCGCGAAGAACGCGTTGCACGCGGTGCGGAACCGTTGCGCGAGCTCGCGGCCCGTCTCGCGGTTGACGGGGCCGGTCTGCTGCCAGGCCGTCTGCAGTTCTTGCAGGCGAGCCGCGGCCTTGGCCCAGTCAGTCGACTGCGCGAGCGTTTCGGCTTCCTCGACGATGGCGGTCTTGGTTTGAAGGGTGGCTTCGCGCTCCTCGCGCGCCTTGGCGAAGTAAGGTGCGCAGCGCGCGCGGATGAAGTCGGTGGCCGTGCGGAACCGATCCCACAGCCGCTGCGCGGTCTGCCGCGGCGCTTCGGCGACGGTCTGCCACTGGCCGTGCAGCTCGCGGAGCGCGCGAGCGGTTGCGGCTAGATCCGATTCCTTGCCAGCCTGCTCGTCGGCCGTGAGCGACGCGACGATAGCTTCGGCCATGGCGATGAGCTGTTCCTGGCGCTGCGCGTTCGCGAACCGGCGCCACTCGTCCATTTCGCGCAGCTCGCGGACGCGCGGCGCGACCTGCTGCTGCAGATCGCGAAGCTGCGCGATGGCCTCTTCGATCTCGCGATTCGCGCTGACCGCGCCCGCGCCGTCGAGGCCCGTGCTGATGTCGCGCATCAGCCGATCGCCTTCGCGCAGCGTGATCGTGTCGGCTTCGGCCGCGCGCCGCGCGCGATCCGTCAACCGCCGCAGCCGGCTGACGACGTCCTGTCGCGCGGCATCGAGCGCCGCTTCGGCCGCCCGCTGGCGTTCGGCCACGCGCGCCGCGAAGCCGGCCGCGACCACGTCCAGCCGCGACTCGAGATCGGCGGCCGGACGGGCCGCGCCGGAAAGAACGGCGGTCAAACCGCGTGCCTCCTGGCTGAGCGCCTGCCAGCGCGCCGCGGCCGCGCCCTGGTCGTCGTTCGAGAGGAGAGACTCGGATTCGACGACGAGCGCGTCCAGCTTGGCGCGGGTCTCAGCCAACACGGCACCCATTTCATGCCGCTTCCGGCACGCGGTGACCGCCTGTGCGAATCGCTCTGCCAATCGGTCGGCCTCCGGGCCGTTGCCGACGAGCGGCAGGAGCGATCGCCACTCTTCTTCGATAGGAACCAGTTGATCGAGGGCGTCGTCGCCGTCGAGCGTCTCGACGCGGGCGCAGAGCGCGTCGCGCGTCGCGATGGCCTCGGCGCGCTGCCGCCGCAGGTCGGCGGCTTCGTCGGCTTCGCGCTGGCGGCGGGCAATGGCCTGTTCGGCCGTCGTCTGCGCCGCGGTAAAGCGGCTGGATGCGTCGGCGTCGACGTCGCTGAGCGCGGCCCAGGCCTCGGTGACCTGCGCCAGTTCGGCTCGCGCGGCCGAGAGATCGGTGAGCGCGGCCACGTGGTCGAGCCGGTCGCAAAGCATCGCCTCGCGGCGACGGCGCTCTTCGAGCGCGGCCTGACGAGCGGCTTCCGCGGCCTCGCGTTCCTGAATCACGGTGCGAGCCTTTCGGCTGACGGCTTTTTCTGAAGACTTGGCTTCGAGGGTCCGAAGGACGCCGAGGTCCGCGCCGGCGTCGATGAGGCGATCGAAGGCGGCGAGCGCAACGTCCTTGGCGTCGGCGTGTAGCGCGACCTCGAGCACGTCGCCTGGCTGCGTGAGGCGGCCCAGGGCCGCGAGGGCCGTCGAAGGCTGCTTGGCCTGACGCGCGATGCTCAGGATGCCGCGATCGTCGGTGATACGGCCCAGCGCATCGGTGCGGACCGCGTCCGGCGCGTCGCTGCGCGCGATCGTCGAGAGCCGGCGGGGATCAGTCACCTCGCGGACGGCGGCCAGGGCCAGCGCATCAGCGTCCGGTGCCGGCGCGTCCGATCCGGCTGGCGGCTCGGCCAGCGCAATCGTCCGACAGGCGAAGCCAACCAGCCGATCCGCAGCACGCTCGCGCGCGTCGGCGTCCGGGTCGTTCGCCACGATCCGTCCGAGGACGGCCGTGTCCACGACCCGCCCGATGGCGCATCGCCTGACCTTCACGTCCGGATCGGACTCGGCGAGCACGGCCAGCTCGACCGGATCGTCCAGCTCCTTCAAGGCCTCCAGGCGGATGGCGGGGTCAGCGTGCTTCCAACGGGGCTGCGGCTTCAGTTTGTCGAGAAATCCCATGGTGATCGCCGCCGCACCATAAGGAAAGGTCGTGCCGGATTCCGCTCCGGAGTGCCGATGGAAGGGCTGTGAAAAATTGTCTTTAGAATCAACGAGTTACGAATTCGTCGTCAACGACTGCCCTGCGACGCCGGTGTGTCGAATCCAGCAACCCGAATCAACAAATCCAAGACGAATGGATGTCGGCCGGATGTCGGCGCCAAGACGAACCCGGCGTCAGCTCATCTCCTGCTCGAGCCGGGTGACCAACCGGTCGAGCTGATCGACGACGGCCTGGACGGTTTCTGGCTGGCCGAGGTCGACGCCGGCCGTCTTCAGGAGCGTCATCGGGTGATCGCTGCCGCCCGCGGCGAGCAGATCCAGATAGCGCGTCCGCGCTTCGGGCGATTGGCCGATTTCTCCCGCGATGCGCGCAGCCGACGCAAAGCACGTCGCGTACTGGTAGACGTAGTACGGCGAGTTGAAAAAGTGCGGGATGCGCGCCCAGGTGATGGGCGTGAGTTCTTCCGCGTCCACGGCATCCCCGTAATAGGCGTTGAAGCGCTCCTGGTACAGCGCGTTCAGGACCTCGGCCGTGACCGGTTCGTCACGCTCGACGCGTTCGTGCGCGGCCAGCTCGAAATCCGCGAAGAGCACCTGCGTGTAGAACGTGCTCGTGATGTTGTCGATGGCGTGCTGCAGGAGCACGATGCGCTCGCTCGGGTCGGTCGCTTCTGCCAGCAGGTGCTCGAGCAGTAGCGCCTCGCTCAGCGTCGACGGGATCTCGGCGATGAAGATGGTGTAGTCGGAGTAGACGAACGGCTGCCGCTCGTGCGCGAGCATCGTGTGCATCGAGTGGCCCATCTCGTGCGCCAGCGTGAACACGTCGTCGAGCGTGTCGGCCCAGTTGAGCAGCATGTACGGATGGATGCCGTAGACCGGCGCCGAATACGCGCCGCTTCGCTTGCCTTCGTTCTCGTAGACGTCGATCCACCGGCCACCGAAGCCCTGCCGCATCCGCGCCTGGTACTCCTCGCCGAGTGGCGCGACCGACGAGACGATGCCGTCGAGGACGTCGGCGTAGTTGTACCGGCGCGTCCACTCGATGAGCGGGATCGAGAAGTCGTACGGGCAGTAGCGATCGAGCCCGAGCGCTCTCCGCCGCAGCCGATGGTAGCGGCGGAGTGGCTCGACACCGGCGCGCGTGGCCTGAATCAGGTTGTCGACGACGCTGCGAGGGATGTTGTTGCCGTGGAGCGCGGCATCGAGCGTCGTCTTGTAGCCGCGGGCGCGCGCGTGGAACCAGTCGCGCTGGCAGATGCCGTGATAGAGCGTCGCGTAGGTGTTCAGGCTCGCGGCATACGTGCCGTAGTGGCCGAGAAACGCCGTGCGGCGATCGGCCTGGTTGCGGTTGGTCGCGAGCACGGCGCGGTACTGGCCGTAGGACAACCGCACGGTCTCACCGGTCGATAGCGTCGCCTCGGGGAACTTCGCGTCGGCGGTGGCGAGCGCCTGATAGGCCTCGCCCGGCGCGGACGAAATCCGCGACGACAGCGAGAGCAGCGCTTCGCCTCGTTCGTCGAGGACGTGTTCCTGCTGGCGGTACACCTCTTCGATCGCGAAGCGATAGACGGCCAGTCGCGCGTCAGCGGCCATCCACGCCTGCACGGTCGCGAGCGGGATGGCGAGCAGCTCGGGATTGAACCACGACGTCGCCTGCTGCCAGCGCGCCATGAGCGCCTGCACCTGCTGCTTGCGCGCGTTCACGCTGTTGTCGCGCTGGTCCTCGTCGTATTTGAGCGACGGGTAGAAGTAGACGGTATAGGCGAGCTGGCCGAGGCGGTCGTTCAGCTCGTAGGCGCGCAGGAGCGCGTCGGCGCCCTGGCCGAGCGTGCCCTTGAGCGCGGCGTATTCGCCGATGCCGCGCTCGAGCGTCGCCAGCGCCGCCTCCCACGCCGGCCAATCCGGATAGATATCGGCCAGATTCCACTTGTGCGCGTCATCGATATCCGCACGCGTCCGCCGAGTCGCTGCCGTGGCCGTGGTCATGAGGGGATCATAACGGTACGGCGAGAGGACTCTGTAAAACTTCGAACTTCGAACTATGAACTTCGAACTCCCGAACCCGGAACCCAGTTCGAAGTTCGAAGTTCGAAGTTCGAAGTTGACAGGAGCCTTTCAGTGCTCGTGCCTTCCCTTGATCCACATCGCCGCGGTGTCGAGGGCGGCGTCGAGGAGCGGCTGGTCGGCTTTGTTGCGGCCGCGTTCGAGCGAATGGTCGCCGCCGTCGGCGAGCCAGAGTGTCGCCTCGTCGAGCGTCGAGGCGACCGTGCGCATTTCGTCGGGCGTGGCGAATGGGTCGCGCGTGCCTTGGAGGAAAAGAACCGGGCAGAGGAGCGATGGGAGATGGGCGTCGCGCCGCTCGTCGGGGCGGCCGGGCGGGTGCAGAGGATAGCCAAAACAGATGATGCCGGCCGGGTGCGGCGCGAGGCCGTCCTCGGCCGTGACCTGCGTGGCGATGCGGCCGCCCATCGACTTGCCGCCCGCGAAGAACGCGCGCGGCTGCAAGCCGGCCGCGGCCACTTGCCAGACCGCGTCGCGCCACGCCGCGGTGAAGGCGGCTTCGAGCGCTGGGCCGCGGTCGGGCACCCGTCGCCCGGCCGCCATGTAGGGAAAGTCGAACGTGTAGACCGCCACCTGCCGCGCGACGAGTCCGCCGGCGACACGCTGCATCCAGGGGTGCCGCTCGCCGGCCCCGGCACCATGGGCCAGAACGAGGAGCGGGGCGTCGAGCGGCGAGGCGGCGTGAAGCGGCACGCGGGGGATTGTAGCCGCACGGCCGCATCGGCTTGTCTTCAGATATCCACGAATGTAGATTTATAGATGTGAAGGAAGCGTCCGGCCTGCTGCGGCTCCTCGGCGACGAGGTCCGCCTGCGCCTCTTGCGCGCGCTGTCGCAGGAGGCGCTGAACGTGTCGGAGCTCACCGCGATCCTCGGCATCGCCCAGTCCGGTGTGTCACGGCACCTCGGCCTCCTTCGCAAAGCCGGCCTCGTCGTCGAGGAGCGCGGCGGAGCGTTCACGTGGTACCGGCTGGCCGAACCGGCCTCGCCCGCTGACGCCCGCAGCCCGCTGTGGACGTGGCTCCACGCGGAGTTCGACCGCGCGGCAACGGACGCGGCGGCCGACGATGCCCGGCTGGCCGAGGTGCGGCGGGTGCGGCAGGAGAGCTTCCTCGCGCACGGCGCCGAGCGCGAACGCGGCCAGTTCGTGCCCGGCCGGAGCTGGGCGGCCTGGGGCCGCGCCCTCGGGCTGCTGCTGCCGCCGCTCGACGTGGCGGATCTCGGCTGCGGCGAAGGCTATCTCACGATCGAAGCCGCCCGCTGGGCCCGCCGAGTCGTCGCCATCGATCGCTCGGCCGCCGCGCTCGCGCGTGGCCGTGAGATGGCCCGCCGCCGCAAGGTCGCCAACATCGTCTGGAAGCGCGGCGAGCTCGAGCGCGTGCCGCTCGCCGCCGCGTCGGTGGACCTCGTCCTGTTGTCGCAGGCACTGCACCACGCGGAACACCCGGAAGCCGCGCTCGCCGAAGCGTGGCGCATCCTGCGTCCGGGCGGCCGCGTGCTCATCCTCGATCTGCGCGAACACGCGCAGGCCTGGGTCCGCGCGAAGCTCGGCGACCGCTGGCAGGGCTTCGCCGACACGCGCCTCTGCCAGGCGCTCGCCGCCGCGGGTTTCACCGGCGCCGTCGTCCGCACCGGTGCACGTCGCGCCGGCGACCCGTTCGTCGTCATCATTGCCGCGGCCACGAAACCGGCCGCTTCATCACGTGTGCCGGCCGTGCCGGCCAGGGCGCCGCGCGCGCGGCGCGCCTCGAAGAGAAGGATCTCGGAACGCTCATGACGTCTCGTGCCGCACTCGATCACCTACTCGCCAGCCGCATCGCCATCCTCGATGGGGCGATGGGCACCATGATTCAGCGATACCGCCTCGAGGAGCGCGATTTTCGCGGCGATCGGTTCGCCGATCACGATCAAGATCTGAAGGGGAACAACGACGTCCTCGTGTTCACGCGTCCGGATGTCGTCCGTGCGATCCACCGGCAGTATCTCGAGGCGGGCGCGGACATCATCGAGACGAACACGTTCAACTCCAACGTCATCTCGCAGGCCGACTACGGACTGCAGAGCCTGATCTACGAGCTGAACCTCGAGGGCGCGCGCGTCGCGCGGGCCGCGGCTGACGAAGCCACGGGGCGGCAACCAGAGCGGCGGCGCTTCGTCGCCGGCTCGATCGGGCCGACCAACCGCACGCTCTCGATCTCGCCCGATGTGAACGATCCGGCGCTGCGCGCGACGACGTTCGACGAGATGCGCGAGGCGTACGTCGATCAGGTGCGCGGCCTCATCGAGGGCGGCGTCGACCTGCTGATCCTCGAGACGATCATCGACACGCTCAACACGAAGGCGGCGATCGTCGCGATCCAGGACGTGCAGGCCTCGCTCGGCGTCGAGCTACCGCTCATGATCTCGGTGACCGTCACCGACCGCAGCGGCCGCACGCTCGCGGGTCAAACGCTCGACGCGTTTTACCTCGCGATCGAGCACGCGCGACCGTTCACGGTCGGCATCAACTGCGCGCTCGGCGCGGCCGAGATGCGGCCGTATCTGGCCGAGCTCTCGCGCATTGCGACCTGCTGGACGCACGCGTATCCGAACGCCGGGCTGCCAAATGCGTTCGGCGAGTACGACGAGTTGCCCGACGCCACGGCGGCGCATCTCCGCGACTTCGCCGAGAGCGGCTTCGCGAACGTTCTCGGCGGCTGCTGCGGCACGACGCCGGAGCACATCGCCGCGATCGCGCGCGCCGTCGAAGGCGTGACGCCGCGTCCGCGCCCAGCGGCGACCACCGGCAGCCGCGCGACGCGGCTCGCCGGGCTGGAGCCGCTCGTCATCTCCGCCGACAGCAACTTCCAGATGATTGGCGAGCGCACGAACGTCACTGGGTCCAAACGGTTCGCGCGTTTGATCAAGAACGACCAGTTCGCCGACGCAGCGGCTGTCGCGCTCGACCAGGTCCGCGGCGGCGCCAACATGATCGACGTGAACGTCGACGAGGCGATGCTCGACTCCGAGCGCGCGATGACGACGTTCCTGAACTACATCGCGACCGAGCCCGAGATCGCGCGGGTGCCCATCGTGATCGACAGCTCGAAGTGGTCGGTCATCGAGGCCGGACTCAAGTGCGTGCAGGGCAAGCCGGTCGTCAACTCCATCTCGCTGAAGGAAGGCGAGGCTGACTTCCTGCACAAGGCGCACGTCGTCCGTCAATTCGGCGCGGCCGCCGTCGTCATGGCGTTCGACGAGCAGGGACAGGCCGACACGGTCGAGCGGCGCGTGGCGATCTGCCAGCGCGCGTATCGGCTGCTGACCGAGCAGGCCGGCTTCGATCCGACCGACATCATCTTCGACCCGAACGTCCTCGCCATTGCGACGGGCCTCGAGGAACACAACAACTACGCGGTCGACTTCATCGAAGCGACGCGCATCATCAAAGCCACGTGTCCGGGCGTGAAGGTGAGCGGCGGCATCAGCAATCTGTCGTTCGCGCTGCGCGGCAACGACACGGTGCGCGAGGCGATGCACGCCGCGTTTCTCTATCGCGCCATCGAGGCCGGCCTCGACATGGGCATCGTCAATGCGGGCCAGCTCGCCGTGTACGCTGACATCCCGCCGGACCTGCTCGAGCACGTCGAGGACGTGCTGTTCAACCGGCGGCCCGATGCGACAGAGCGCCTCGTCGCGTTCGCCGAACAGGTCAAGGGCGTGGCGAAGACACGCGAATCGGACGCGTGGCGCGATCTGCCCGTCGAGGCGCGGCTCTCGCACGCGCTCGTCCATGGCGTCGTCGACTTCATCGAGGCGGACGCGGAGGAAGCGCGCCAGAAGCTCGGCCGGCCGATCAACGTCATCGAAGGTCCGCTGATGGACGGCATGAAGATCGTCGGCGACCTGTTCGGCGCGGGGAAGATGTTCCTGCCGCAGGTCGTCAAGAGCGCGCGCGCGATGAAGCGCGCCGTCGCCTATCTCGAGCCGTTCATGACGGAAGACGAAGCCGATGCGGCGCGCGAGACGACGGTCGCCGCGGGTCGATCGTCGGAGGGCCGGGTGCTCCTGGCGACGGTCAAGGGCGACGTCCACGACATCGGCAAGAACATCGTCGGCGTTGTCCTCGGCTGCAACAACTACGAGGTGATTGATCTCGGCGTGATGGTGCCGGTCGACCGCATCCTCGACGAGGCGGCCGCGCGCAAGGCGGACATCATCGGGCTGAGCGGCCTCATCACGCCGTCGCTCGACGAGATGGTCGTCGTGGCGCGCGAGATGGAGCGCCGGCACGTCCAGACGCCGCTGCTCATCGGCGGCGCGACGACGAGCCGCCAGCACACGGCGGTGAAGATCGCACCCGAGTTCAGCGGGCCGACCGTCCACGTGCTCGACGCATCGCGCGCGGTGGACGTGGTGTCGAGCCTTCTGAGCGACCGCCAGCGCGACACGTTCATCGCCGGCGTGCGCGCCGAACAGGAGGAACTGCGCGAGCGCTACAGTGGGCGGCGAGCGAAGGCGCTGCTCACGATCGATGCTGCTCGCGCCAACCACCTGACGACCGACTGGGACACACTGAAGATTCCCGTGCCCTGGTTCGTCGGCCGGCGTACGGCAACGCCGTCGATCGAGGAGCTCGTGCCGTTCATTGACTGGACCTTCTTCTTTTCGGCGTGGGAGCTGAAGGGCCGCTTTCCGGACATTTTCGACCATCCGCAGTACGGCGGACCTGCGCGCGAGTTGTACGACAACGCGCGGCAGGTGCTCGATCGCATCATTCGCGACGAGCGTCTGCGGCCGAGCGGCGTCTACGGCTTCTGGCCCGCCAACACCGACGGCGACGACATCGTCGTTTACAAAGACGATGCGCGGCGGATCGAAGTGGCGCGGTTCCACATGCTGCGCCAGCAAGAGCCGATTGCCGACGGCCGGCCGAATCGCTCGCTCGCCGACTTCGTCGCGCCGCGCGAATCGCTCGCGCCCGATTACATCGGCGCGTTCGCGGTGACGTCAGGCATCGGTCTCGACGAGGTGACGTCGGAATACGAGCGCGCGAAGGACGACTACAACGCGATCATCAGCAAGGCGCTGGCCGATCGGCTCGCGGAGGCGTTCGCCGAGTATCTACACGCGCAGGCGCGCCACGACTGGGGCTACGCGGCCGACGAGGCGCTCTCGAACGACGATCTCATCGGCGAGAAATACCGCGGTATCCGGCCGGCGTTCGGCTACCCGGCCTGTCCCGATCACAGCGAAAAGACGACGCTGTTCTCGCTGCTGGAGGCGCCGGCGGCGGGCATCGAGCTGACGGAGTCGTTCGCGATGGTGCCGGGATCGTCGGTGAGCGGCCTGTATCTCAGCCACCCGCAGGCAAAGTATTTCAACATCGGCCGGATCGGCCGCGACCAGGTCGAAGACTACGCCGCGCGCAAACGTGTGTCGGTCGAGCAAGCCGAGCAGTGGCTCGCGCCGAATCTGGGGTACTGACGACCAGTAGCCTCACGCGAAGCCGCGAAGATCGCGAAGGACACTGACGCAGACACAGACAGGGATAGCCCGAAGCCGCGCGATTGAAAAAGATGACAATCGCGAAACCCCGAGCGTAGCGAGGGTGTTGAGCAATCAAGAAAGATGACACCGCGAGGCCCCGAACGAAGTGAGGGCGCCGAAGCGCGTAGCGCTGGGGGTGGGGCCCCAGCGCATTGCAAGAAGTTGACAGCGAGTTGCTACTTGCCTCGCTGCAGCGCCTGCTCCCTTATCGCCCGAAATTCACTTCCCGCCGACCATTCGGGGAACGCGTCGGCATTCGCGACGCGGTAGCCGACGGCGAAAAACACCTGCGCGTCGTCGGCGGCACCGCGGAGATCCCACCAGTCGCGGACTTTGTCAGTGGGGCGGTGATAAGTCCGGTTCCATGCCTCGCGAATCTCGTCGGCGTAGCCCGCGGGTTTGTCGATGAAGTCGACGCCGCATTCCGGACTGAGCGCCGGGACGCCGGCCTTGGCGAAGCTGAAGTGATCGGCGCGGAAGTAGAAGCCCTTTTCCGGTTCGGGATCGCCGCGAAGCTGGCGGCCCTGTTCGGCCGCGGCCTCGCGCGCGTACGTGTCGAGATCGGACATGCCCAGGCCGATGATCGTCAGGTCGCGCGTGCGGCCCCAGATGTTCAGTTCGTCGACGTTGATCACCGCGAGCGTACGCTCGAGCGGATGGAGCGGGAACGCAGCGTAGTAGGACGAGCCCAGCAGGCCTTGTTCTTCGCCCGTCGTCGCCAGGAACAGCACCGTTCGTCGTGGCGCCGGCTGGATCGCTTTGAACGCGCGCGCCAGCTCGACGAGCATCGCCGTGCCGCTCGCGTTGTCGCGCGCGCCGCTGTAGATCGGATCGCCGTCGACCGGCGCGCCGATGCCGAGATGATCCCAGTGCGCCATGAAGATGACGCACTCACCGGCGACTGCCGGATCGGCGCCAGGCAGCTTCGCAATGACGTTGGCGGAGTCGACCGTGCGCAGCGCCTGATCGAACGACAGGGACGCGGTCGCGCCGAGCGATACCGGCGTGAACTCGCGCGTACAGGCCGCGCGTTTGAGCTGATCGAAGTCGAGGCCGCTCGCGGCGAAGATCGCCCTGGCCGTGTCGAGTGTCAGCCAGCCTTCCACGGCCGGCTTGCGCATGTTCCGATCGGGCGTCACGAGCCCGAAGCGTTCGCCTTCCATGCCCTGCACGATCGCGAACTCGTAGCCCGCCGGTCCCGTCTCGTGGACGATGAACACCGCGGCCGCGCCGAGCTCGGCGGCTTTTTCGTACTTGTACGTCCAGCGGCCGTAGTAGGTCATCGCGCAGCCGTTGAACATGGCCGGATCGAGCTCGTCGGGCCGCGCGGGATCGAGCGGGACCGGCGGATCGCTCACGAGGACGATGAGCGTCTTGCCCGTGACGTCGACACCCTTGAAATCATCCCAGCCGTACTCGGGCGCCTGGACGCCGTAGCCGACGAAGATCACGTCCGATCGATCGAGCGAAATGCGTTCGGTGACGCGCTCGCTGAAGGCGACGAAGTCGTCGTGCCGGCGAAACGACGATTGGCGACTGTCACGTTCGATCACGAGCGGACTGAAACCGGACGGCGTGATGCCGGCAAGCGGCACCGGCTGCGTCCAGCCGCCATCAGGATGACCCGGCTCGAGACCGGCAGCCGAGAATCGATCGATCAAGTATTGGACGGTCAGCGTCTCGCCCGTCGATCCTGGTGCGCGTCCGCCGAACTCGTCGGACGACAATCGCCGGATGTCCGCCAGGACGCGATCGAGATCGATCGCCGGCATCGCCGCGAGCGGGAGCGGTGGCGTCATGCGCGTGCCTTCGCGGCCGCGGTCGCGAGCGACCGCACGGCCTGCACCATGGACATCAGGCCAAGGCCTTTGCCCATCGAGATGTTCTGCCTGAAGATGCGTTCGACGAGATCCGGCGTGACCTGCGCGATCTCGGCCGGCGGCAGACCTGAAAGCGATCGGTCGAGAATCGTTGCGAGCGCCTTCGCCGAGACGCCCGAAGGATTCTCCACCGCGAAGTGCAGCTTCAGCGTCCCGTCAGGCTGTTTGATTGCCCACACGTAAGCTTCTGACTCGCAGTGCGGCACGAGATGTTCCTGCGGGAATGGCCGTGTGGCGATCGCCTTCGGCACTTCCTGGAACTGGTCGGCATAACTCAGGAGCAGGCTCGTGCGATCGGCCGGGTCGCTGAAGAGATCGAACGTCTCGAGCACGGCTTCGAGCTTGGACGGCAGTGACATGGGCGTGCCTTGCAAACTTCGAACTTCGAACGGCGAACTTCGAACACATGAAGCGCCTTCGGCGCACGTTTCCGGACGGGACGTGTTGGACGAAAGCGCCGTGCGGTGTGTCGAGTCGAAGGAATGAGCCCGGAACGCGCGAGACGTTCCGGGCCCGAAATGCCGCGGTGCGTTACTTCTCGATCGGCACGCCGACCGAGTTGCCCCACTCGGTCCACGAGCCGTCGTAGTTCTTGACGTTCTTGAACCCGAGCAGGTACTTCAGCGCGAACCACGTGTGGCTGCTGCGCTCGCCGATGCGGCAGTACGCGATCGTCGGCCGGTCTTTCTTGAGCTTGTTCGTCTTGACGTAGAGCTCAGCGAGTTCCTTGGCGTCCTTGAACGTGCCGTCTTCGGGGTTGACGGCACGCGACCAGGGCACGCTCTTCGCGGTCGGGATGTGGCCGCCACGCAGTGCGCCTTCGTTCGGATAGTCCGGCATGTGCATGCGCGTGCCCGAGTACTCCTCGGGACTGCGCACGTCGACGAGCTGGCCCTTCTTCTTGAGGTGCGCGAGGACGTCCTGGCGGAACGCGCGGACGGGCTTGTCGTTGCGCTCGGGCGCACGATACTTCGTCGGCGTGATGACCGGCACCTCGCGCGTCATCGGCCGGCCTTCCTTCTCCCACTTCACGCGGCCGCCATCCATGACCCGCGCGTTCTTGTGCCCGAAGAGCTGGAACACCCAGAACGCGTAACACGCCCACCAGTTGTTCTTGTCCCCGTAGAAGACGACCGTCGTCTTCGGCGTGGCGCCGATGCGCGACATCAGCGCCTGGAAGCCTTTGCGCGTGATGTAGTCGCGCCGGACGGGATCGTTCAGGTCCGCCGTCCAGTCGACGTGCACGGCACCGGGCAGGTGTCCCGACGCGTACAGCAGCGTGTCTTCGTTCGATTCGACGATGCGGAGGGAGGGGTCGTCGAGATGGGCCGCGACCCACTCGGTCGAGACCAGCACCTCGGGGTTCGTGTAGCCGCGGGAGGCGATGTCAGTCATGGGCTCATTATCGCGCAATCGCGCGAGTAGAATGCCGGAATGCTGCCGTATCTGCTCGTTCTCAGCCTGATGCTCGGCGCCGCGCCGGCGGCCGGTCAGCTCGTACACCTGCCGCCGCCCGATCCGTTCGGCCACGACACGCCTGCCCAGCTCGCCGCGCACCACGTCGCGCTCGACACGAGCCTCGGCACGATCGAGCTATCGTTACTGGCCGACAAGGCGCCCGAGACCGTGCGCCAGTTCCTGACGCTCACCGACGCCGGCGTCTACGACGAGACGCTCATCCATCGCGTCACGCCGAACTTCGTGATGCAGACCGGCGCGCCGGCCTATCGCCAGGAGCCACTGACGCCGGCACAGCAGGGACTCATCCATCCGCTCAAACCCGAGTTCAACGACACGCCAATGGACCTCGGCGTGGCCGCCATGGCGCACGGCGACGACCCGGGCGACGGGACGACGTCGTTTTTCATCTGCATCGGGTCGTGTCACGCGATCGACGGGAAGTACACCGTGTTCGCGCGTGTGTCGGGCGGGATGGACGTCCTCCAGCGCATCGCTGTCGTGCCGGTCGACGGCGAGACGCCACGCACGCCGATCCTCGTCACGCGCGCGCGCGTGATTCCGGCGAAGTAGCACCGCCCAGGCGCGCGGCCGCGTCGGCGGCGACGTCGAGCAGCTTGGCAACGCCGAGCCGGCCGAGATAGTTGCCTGCGAGTGCCAACCATGGTGGCAAGTCCCCGAGCCGCCGTCGCACGTCGTCAATCGCCGCGCTGTAGATGGGGAGCGCCGGCACGCGCCGCGTCCAGAAAACGGCAACCGGTGAGCGGCGCTGGCCGGTCAGGATCTCGCGGTCGTGCTCGAGCCGCGCGGCGAGATCGGCGTCGGAGGGGATCGGCGCGGCCGGATCGATCGATCCGTAGATCCACGTCTCGGACCGATCCGCGCCACGATCGATGAAGATGTCGGTGTTGAAGAGCGCGCCAAGCGCTTGGACGCCGCAGTCTCGCGGGAAGAGCACGCCGAACCCGTGCAGGTCGTCCAGGTGCGGCTCGAAGAACGCGGTCGCCGTCACCATCTGATTCATCGGCACGGCCGCGATCGCGGTGCCGAGTGCGGGCGCGTGCGGCTTGACGAGTGCGGCTGCCGCGGGTGCGTTCGTGCAGACAACGGTTGGCGTCGCGGGATCGAGCGCGTCGATCGAACGTCCGAACGCGAACGTCACGCCGCGCGCGACGAGCGCCGCATACAGCTTCTCGATGAACTCGCCCATGCCGCCGCGCGGCGCCGCCGAAATCGTCCGGCCGCGCCGGCGCTCGCCGAAGATGACGGGCGCTGACAGCCGATCGGGCGGGGCGGCGTAGACGCCCTGCAGGCCTGGTCCCACGAGCGCAGACGTCGCCGCGCGTCCGACCACACGCCGGCCCCAGGCGGCGACGGTTTCGTCGACGCGCGGTGAGAGGCTGCGCCGCGCCCAGGCGGTGCCGAGTCGCGCGCCCATCCCGAGCGTCTCGATCGGCCCGAGCGGCCAGCGGCGCGCGCGGCCGTTGCGGAAGATGAAGCGCCGCCGGCTCGCCGGCAGGGGAAATTCGGGGCGCACGCCAATCGCGCGGAACCAGCGTTCGGTCGTCTCGGTCCAGACGAACGCGTTCGCCGCGCGCTCGACGGGACCGTGGCGTGTGGCGAGCGTCTCGATGAGGCCGCCGGGATGCGCGCTCGTTTCGACGACTTCGACGTCGAAGCCTGCGCTCGACAGGCACCACGCGGCTGCCAGGCCGCTCAGGCCCGCCCCGACGACGCGAGCGGGTTTCATGCAGTCGTCGAATAGAGCGGACCGTTCGCGGCGCCCCGCTGCAGGTATTCGTCGAAGAACGCCGCCGCGTTGCGCAGGAACGCGCGGCCTTCGGGCGGCACGACGAGCGTCCGGCCTTCGAGGTGGACGAGGCCGTCGGCGAAGAGCGAGCCGAGCGCGCGCGGCGCCTCGGCGAGTTCCGGCGGATCGAGCTCGACGCCGAATCCCGTCATCAGATCCGCGATCTTCCCGCGCCGGCGCCGATCTTCGTCCGACAGCAGATGCCCGCGCAGCGTCGGGATCTCGCCCGCGCGCACGCGCTTCTCGTAGATCGTCAGCACCTTGTCGCTCTGGTGATAGCAGTCGGCCGTCTCCGAGATGCCGCTCACGCCGAGCGCGAGAAGCGCCGTCGTGTGCGTGTCGGTGTAGCCCATGAAGTTGCGGTGCAGCGTGCCCTCGGCCGCCGCGTGCGCGAGCGAGTCATCGGGCCGCGCGAAGTGGTCCAGGCCGATCTCCAGGTAGCCCGCCTCGAGGAGCGGCGCGCGGATCGCTTCGTACAGCGCACGTTTCTCCGCGCCAGCCGGCACCTGGTCGTCGCGGAAGCGGCGCTGCGCCGGCTTGATCCACGGCACGCGCGCGAAGCTGTAGATCGCCAGCCGGTCGGGCGCGAGCGCGATGACTTCGCGGGCGAGCGTCGCCATCGAGCCGAGCGACTGGCCGGGCAATCCGTAGATGAGATCGAAGTTCGTCGACGCGTAGCCGAGCGCGCGACCCGCGCGGAGGAGATTGGCCGTGACCTCGAGCGGTTGCCGGCGGTTGACGAGCGCCTGGACTTCGGGGTCGAAGTCCTGCACGCCGAGCGACAGGCGCGTGAACCCGCGCGCGGCGAGCGTCTCGAGTTGCGCGGGCGCAGTCACGCGAGGATCGACTTCGATCGATCCCTCGAACGCGGCCGTCTGCGACGCGAGGCGCTGGCGGATGCCGTCGACGAGCCGGCCGAGCGCGGGCGGCGAGAGGAACGTCGGCGTGCCGCCACCGAGGTGCAGTTGCCGCACGGGCGTGCGCGCGAGCGACGGCACGCGCGCGAGATACGCGTCGAGCTCGGCGAGCACGAGATCGACGTACGGGTCCTCGCGCGCGTGATCGCGCGTGATGACTGTGTTGCAGCCGCAGAACGTGCAGAGCGACTCGCAGAACGGGACGTGCACGTACACCGCGAGCGAGGCCCCCGGCGTCTCGACCGATCGCGTGAGCGCGTCGATCCACTGTTCGGGCGTGGGCGTCGTGTGCCACTGCGGCACGGTCGGATAGCTCGTGTACCGCGGGACCGGCACGTCGTACTTGGCAAAGAGCTCGGAGTAGTCCGTCATGACAATCGCTTTCGAACGGCGCGGACGAAATGCCGGACGCTCGCCTCGGGCGTGTCCGGCAGCACGCCGTGTCCGAGACCGCAGATCCAGCCGCGGCGCGTGTCGGGCGCGAGCGCGGCAATCGGCGCCAGGAATTCCTCGACCGCGCGCGCGAGCGGCGCACCGGTGAGCCGGAGGAGCACGGGATCGAAATTCCCCTGCACGAAGCCCGCGCGCTCCGGCGCGGCGAGCAGCGCCGACAGATCCCATCGCCAGTCCACGCCCAGTCCGGCCCAGGGTCCGTCAGACACCGACGTGTCCGACGCGAGGTGCGCCGGGTGCAGACCGCGCGCGAAGTACCCGACGTGTCCAGGCGCGCTCCGGGCCAGCCGCGTGAGATCCGGCGCGATGATCCGCCGAAACGCCGAGGGCGCCAGCTCGCCGGCCGCCGTGTCGAACACCATCACGAGATCCGCGCCAGCCGCAATCTGCGCGCGGATCATCCGTTCGATGAGCGGCACGAGCACGCGCGCGAACTGGCGATAGAGATCGAGCGACGACTTCGCCCGCGCGAGCGTGCCGGCGTGCGTGCCCTCCATCGCGTAGACGAAGAGCGTCCACGGTCCGCCGACGAACCCGATGAGGCCTTTGTCGGCCGGCAGCCGCCGCCGCGTCTCGGCCACCGCGTCGGCCTGGAACGCCAGCGCGCGCGCGGCGCGATCGATCGATCGCAGTCGCCCGACCGTCGCCGGCGTCAGCCGCTTCGCCACGTGCGGCCCTCGATCGTCATACGACACGCCGAGCCCGAGCGCGTCCAGCGGAAAGAGTAGATCGCTGAAGAGGATCGCCGCGTCGAAGTCGAAGTCCTCGATCGACGCCATGGCGACCGTTGCCGCCAGGTCCGGCTCGCGGCAGAGCGCCTCGAACGAATGCCGCCGCCGTTGCGCCTGGTAGGCGCGCTGATAGCGTCCCGCCTGGCGCATGCACCAGACGGGCGGCACGGCCTGCGTCTCGCCCTCGAGGGCCCGCGCGAAACGATTCATCGTCATGCCGATTCCGATCCGGGCTCAGGGTCGGGCGCCCACTGATAGCCGACGCCTCGGACCGATCGAATGAGCTGCCCGCGGTCGTCCTGCAGCGCCTGCCGCAGGCGCACGATCGCGTTGTCGACCGCGCGCGGCGTGGGGAACTGATCGCGGCCCCACACGCGATCGAGAATCTCCGATCGATCGACCACGGTCGGCGCGGCCGCCATGAGCAGCCGCAGCACGCGTCCGTCGCGCACCTGCAGGAACGCGCGCTGTCCGTCTGGACCGGTCACCGTCAGTGCGGCGAGATCGACCTCGCGTCCGTGCGTGCGGACGACTGCCGAGACGCGCTGGGTCGCGAGCACGTGCCGCACACGAAGGATGAACTCTTTCAGGTGAAACGGCTTCGGCAGATACTCGTCGGCGCCGATCTCGAAGCCTTCGAGCCGATTCTCCGCCGAGTTGAGCGCCGTCATGAACATCACCGGCGTGAGCGACGATCGCTTGATCTGCCGCGCGAGGCCGAAGCCCGATCCGTCGGGCAGACGAACGTCGAGGATCGCCAAGTCCCACCGGCCGGCTTCGAGCGCCGTCTCGGCGGCCGCGACCGTCTGTGCCCACGTCACGTCGAGCCGTTCCTTCTGCAACCGCTCGGTGAGCGTTCGCCCGAGCGACGCGTCGTCTTCGACGAGGAGGACGCGAGACATCAGCGCGCTCCCGGGAGATCGAGCCAGACGGTCAGGCCGCCATCGGCTGCCGTCGGACGCGTGAAGTCGAGCATGCCGTGCATGCGCGTGACGAGCTGTCGGCACACGTACAGACCGACGCCGCTTCCGCCCGTACGTCCCGCGCGCGCGAACGGCTGTCCGAGCCGCGCGAACGCCTCGGCCGGGACGCCGCGTCCGTCGTCACTCACCGTGAGTCGCACGAGGCCACGATCGCGTGGCTCGACGTTCACGCGCACGTGCCGCGCGCCGCCGTGAACGACGGCGTTCTGCAGCAGGTTGCGGACCACGGCCTCGAAGCCGCGCGCATCGACGAGCACGTCGGCGTGGCCGGTCACCGTGACCGACAGCTCAGGCCAGTCCTCGGCGAGCCGTTCAATGGCCGCGCCCGCGTCGATGCGCTCGTGGAGCAGCCGGCCATCCGGCTGCGCGACGAACAGCGAGTTCTCGAGTTGGATCTGCAGCCGCAGCATGTCCTGCAACAGTCGGTCGAGCGCCGGCCGCGCCGTGGCGTCCGGCCAGTCCTCGCGCAATCCTTCGGCCTGCAGTTGCACGCTCGCGAGCGCCGTCTTCAGGTCGTGGGTGAACGACATGAAGAACGTCTCGAGCGCTTGCCGTCGCCGGTGCTCGCGCCGGATCGCCAGGAGCATCGCGACGCCGCCCGCGATGAGCAGCGCGATGAACGCCGCGCCCTCCCAGATGAACATGCGATGCAGGTGTTCGGGAAGGGACAGCCCGATCGTCAGCCACCACGACGCGAGGGACACGGTGAGGAGCAGCCACACGCCGGCAATCGCGTACGACAGACGGGACGTCGAGAGCGCGGGCGTTGCCATCTACGTTCTCGCCGCCTTCGCGGCGTCGACGAGACGGTCCGCCGCTTCGGCGAGCGTCGCCTCGTCATGCGCGAGCGACAGGAAACACACTTCGTACGACGACGGCGGCAGATAAATGCCGCGATCGAGCGCGGCGTGGAAGAAGCGCGCGAACCATGCGGCGTTCTCCGCAGGAATGCGATCCGGCCGTCGGATCTCGCCCGATGCGAGACGTTCGTGGATCCAGAAGATCGACGCGTGACTCGTCACGGCGAGCGATGGATCGACCGCGCCAAGCCGATGGCTGAGCTCGCCCGCGAACGCCGCCGTCCGTCGCTCGAGCGTCGTCCAGCCGTCGCGCGACGTCATGGCGTCGAGCGTCGCGAGTCCCGCGCGCATGCCGACCGGATTCGCGCTGAGCGTGCCAGCCTGATAGACCGGGCCTTCGGGCGCGACGCGCGTCAGCAGATCCGCGCGGCCGCCGTACGCGCCGACGGGAAAGCCGCCGCCGATGATCTTGCCGTAAGACACGAGGTCCGGCCGGAGATCGAATGCGCCGGACGCGCCCGTCACGCCCGTGCGAAAGCCGGTGATGACTTCGTCGACGACGAGAAGCGCGCCGGCCTTGCGCGTGCGCGCGGCTACGTGCGCGAGCCATTCGCGCCGCGGCGGCAGGAGCCCGTAGTTCGCCGGCACCGCTTCAAGGATGACGGCCGCGAGATCGTCGCCGGCTGCCTCGACCGCCGCGTCGAATGCGGCTTCGTCATCGAGCGGCGCCACGACCGTATGCGCGAGCGTGCCGGCGGGCACGCCTTCGCTCGAGGCGGCCGTGCGACCGGCGAGGCCGCTGCCCGCGCGGACGAGCAGGCCGTCGGCGTGACCGTGATAGCAGCCTTCGAACTTGAGGACGATCGATCGGCCCGTCGCCGCGCGCGCGACGCGCAGGACGGACATCACGGCTTCGGTGCCCGACGAGACGAACCGCAGCCGCTCGACCCATGGCACGCGCGCGAGAATCCACTCGGCGAGCGCGAGCGAGTACGGCTCGCACGCGCCGAACGACCAGCCGTCGTCGACGGCCGCGTGTACGGCGCGGGCGACTTCCGGATCGCGATGGCCGAGGATGAGCGGGCCGAAGCTCAGGCACAAGTCGATGTACGACCGGCCGTCGACGTCGGTCAGCCGCGCGCCGGCCGCCGACTTGAAGAACACGGGTGTGCCACCGACGCTGCGGAACGCGCGCACGGGGCTGTGCACGCCGCCCGGCGCAGTCGCCAGCGCGCGATCGAAGAGCGCGGTCGTCGTCATGCGAGTCCGAGCGCGCGCGCGCGCCGCGCGCCATACGTGATGATGTAGGCCGCGCCGGCCCGGCGCAGCACGTGCAGCGTCTCGGCCAGCGCGAGGTCGAAATCCGCGAAGCCGCGTTCGCCGAGCGCGACGAGCCCAGCGTATTCGCCGCTCACCTGATAGGCGCCGACCGGGAGACCCGTCGATTCCGCGATGGGCGTGATCAGATCGGCCGACGTCATCGCCGGCTTGACCATCAGCAGGTCCGCGCCTTCATCGGCGCAGCGAAGGCTCGATCCAATCGCGTCACGGCGCGACCGCACGTCGATCTGATAGTGCCGTCGATTGCCGAAGTGCGGCGACGAGTCGGCGGCCGCGCGGAACGGCCCGTAGAACTGGCTCGCGAACTTCGTGCTGTAGCTCATGACCGGCACGCGTGCGTGGCCCGCCGCGTCGAGCGCCGCGCGCAGGTACGCCGTGCGGCCGTCCATCATGTCGCTCGGGCTGACGCCGTCCGCGCCGCCTTCGGCCGCCGCGACCGCTGCGCGTCCAAGCGCGTCGAGCGTCGCGTCCAGGTCGATGCTGCCGCCCTCGTCGAGCACCGCGCAGTGACCGTGCGTCGTACACGAGCACAGGCAGATGTCGGTCCAGAGGCACAGCGCGTCGCCGAAGCGCGCCTTGATCGCATCGACCGCGCGCGTGAGGAAGCTGAACTCGAGCGAACGATCGCCCTTGGCTTCGGGAATCGCGAACAGGAGGAAGTGCCGAACACCCGCGTCGACGTCGTGCGCGACGACGTCGAGCACCGCATCCACGCCATGTCGCCCGTTGTCGCCGAGCCCCGGGATCGGCTCGCTGCCGTTCAGCCCCTCGACGACGAAGAGCGGCTGGATGAGCTGGGCGACGGAGAACGTCGTCTCGCTCAGGAGATCGCGCAGGTGCGCGGACTGCCGCAGGCGCAGCCGCGACCACGGCGCGCGCGTGGCCGCCGCCGTGGAGGTCAGGACGTCACCGCCTCGTGCCATTGCTCGTACTCCAGCCAGACGCTGGTCCGCGCGTCCGGACCGAGCGCATCGCGAATCACGCGCGACGTGCGTCCCGGCCCGCTCGCGTGCCAGCCCTCGCGAATCGACGGACAGTCTTCGAGCGCGCGCCGGAACAGGCTGCCGCTCGTCCAGAAAAAGTGCGTGCGCGCGTCGAGATCGTCGGGCAGCGGCGTCTCGACGGCGTAGGTCGCGAGCGCGTCCGGATCGCCCGACGCCGTGTGCGTCAGCCGGCGCCAGCGAACGGTCCGCCCGGCGATGCGCTCGATATTCGGCGCTTCCAGATCGCCAAGACCATCCGCGCAGCCGTTGACCCACACGCCGCGCGCCGCCAGTTTCTCCCACGTGCGGCTGCCTGCGACCCAGACGACGCGATCCGCGCCAATCGTCCACGTGGCCGGCAGCGCGTCCGCGCGTGCGATCCACAAGCCTTCGTCGCCAGAAGGCGGCGCCGCATCGACCGGCCGGCGCGAGGCGCGATCGCGCTCCTCGGGCCGCGGCCAGATCGACGCGTCGTCGACCCGCGGCGGGATCGCCGCCGTCGTTGTCAACGTCCACGTGGCGCGGTCGGTGGCGCCAGGGAGGTGTGCGCGTATGCTCGTCACCTCGCCATATTCGCGTACGAGCGCCGTCGCGCCCATTGCCTCGCGACAACCTCCGCCGAACGCGGCGAGCACGGCGCGTTCGCGCTCGACCGCCTGCCGCGTCGGCTCGTGATTGATCGCATGGATCCGCTCGTAGACGTCCGGCCGCTTCGCCGCCACTTCGACGGCGAGCGCGCCCTGCGCCGGCGCCGTCGGAAATTCCTTGAGCGGCAGGACCATCCACCGGCACTGCTCGATGCCGTGGCGAATCTCGGCGATGACGTCCGCTTGCGACTCGGGGCCGAGCAACCGATCCAACGCGGCTTTGGCGACGACGAGCGCGTCGCCCTGACCAGAGACGAGCTTCGCGATTCGCGTTGGAATGTTGCCGCGTACCGGCGTGATCGTCAGCGTCGACACGCGCCACGGCAGTAGGCGTCGGATGGACGTCTCGAGTTGCCACGCGCGACGCGGCGACGAAGAGAGGATCGTGATCGCGTCAGGACGCGCATCGACGGCCTCGCGCCGGACGAGCAGGACGTCACGTGGGTCGGCGCGTTCGAGGGTCGCCGCAATCGTCGTGTCTGGCCGTCCTTCGATCGGCAGGTCCTTCCACGAATGGACGACGGCGTCCGCCTCGCCCGCGGCGAGCGCGTCGGAGAGATCCGCGGTGAAGAGGCCCTTTTCGCTGCTGGCCCAGAGGTCGATGGCGCGGTCGCGATCGCCTTCCGACGATCGCGTGGCGGTGGTGATGTCGAGATCGGGCCAGCGTGCGCGAAGCGCGTCGGCGACGAGCCGCGTCTGCAGGACGGCCAGCGCACTCGCGCGGCTGACCAGCCTTACGCGCATACGTCGTCCCACCCGAACGGGTGAAGCTCTTCGCGCTGGCCGAACGCGCGCGCGAGCGCTTCGATGTCCCGATGGGCGGCGTCGACCGACCGTGCCGGCGCCGCGCCCGCGGCGCGCGCCTCGTCGAAGAGATCGTCGAGCGTGACGAGCGACGCCCCGAACGTGATGGGCGTTCGCTGATCGACGGCGCGGAGATCGATGACGCGGTCGATGCGCGCGTACGCGCGGCTGACGGCTTCGAGATCGGCCTGGTCGGCCGGCGCGGCGATGACGATCGTCGCCGGCATCGCGCTCACCGGCTGGCGTAGCGCGTCGACGAACAGGCGATAACGAACGTGGTCGCCGACCTCGTCCGCATGCTCGGGTTTGCGTCCCCACTGATCGGCCGACGGGCGATCGTCGAGCGCGGCGAGAATCTCCTGCGCCAGCGCACCGGTGCCGATGACGACGAGGTGTTGGCCGGGTGCGACGCGGGCGCGGACGAGATGGCCGTACGAGTGCGTGCCGAAGCCCTGCAGATGGCGCTGGCGGATGGCCTTCGCGTCCGACAGGATACGCTGGCCAAGGCTGAAGATCGTTCCGTGGCGCGCACGGTCGAGCGAAGCGAGAAACGTCTTGAACTGTGCCTGGACTTCTGTCTCGCCGATGAGCGGCGAGCGGAGGCCGCAGACGATCTCGAGCAGGAGCGCGTAGGCGTCGGCGTCGAAGGTGACGGGCGTGTCGGGTGCCGGAGCGCTCGCGTCGCCGAGGAACGCGACTTCGCGCAGGCACGTGCGCCAGCGGACCGCGTCGGACGGTGCGGGCGCGGGACCGGGGGCTTGATGGATCAGGGCGAGACGCACTATCTAATGATCTTATGCAAGCGCCGCGGTGCGATTGTCACCGCTTTGTCTGTACGTCCCGTCCGTGTCCCCGGATTTCGGCCTGTTTCGGCCGGCCGGTAG
>DASZOV010000057.1:0-4821 GCA_035550595.1 Vicinamibacterales bacterium | reverse complement strand
CGGAACGAAGAGCCCCGCTTTGCCGTGTGGGGAGGTCGCATGAACCTGCTAAGCAGGTGGAGCCACTGTCAAAGCCGCGCTTCAGGCTTCCTCACCACGGAGGCATGCACACCACGCGGCGTCGCGGCTCACTTGGTCGTGAAACATCGGCTCAAGCAACACTCCGAGCCATCACGCGCAAAGCAGGGAACTGAAACTGTCGCGATCCTAACCGACCAGCGCGCACTCGACAAGGTCGTCGCGCGCGTCGATCGCGCCGGCTACTGGTTGACGGCGTTGATTCGCGCGTCGTCGAGCACGGCGTCGACGAGCCGCTCGATCTCCGCGGCGCGCGCGCGCACGCGGCTATCGACGCCTGCCGTGTCGGCGCGAGCGCGGAAGACTTCGTCCGAGATGTTGAGCGCGGCGATGACGGCGATGCGCAACGGGTCGGCGCTGGTCAGCTCGCAGGCCGCGGCGCGCATCTTCTCGTCGAGGTAGGCCGCCAGCTCGCCGATGTACTGCGGGTCGAGCTCGCTGCGCACCGCGTAGCGCTGACCGTGGATGTCGACCTGGATGACGCGGCTGGCCATGGTGAGAGACGCGCTACAGGTTGAGCTTGTCGATCTGCGCGAGCATCTGGACGACGCGATTGCGCACGACCTCGCGCTCCTCGCGCAGCGTCCCGAGCTCGGCCACCGTGCCGGACGCTTCGGCGAGCCGTCCGCGCATGGCGTCGAGCTCGCGCTGCAGCCGGCCGGCTTCGTCGACGGCTTTCGCGCGCTCGGCGCGCAGCGTGTCGATCATGCCGACGAGCTGACGAATCTTCTCTTCGAGCCGATCGATGGGCTGGAGATCCAGCGTTGCACCGGTTCGTGCCATCACGTCACCCATCCGTATGAACCTGACGAAAACTCAACGATGATTGCCGGCGGGTGGAGGCCCGCGTGTTATGCGCCGCGCAACACCGCGCCGTGCGTCCGGCCGAGCGCCTCGACGGTCGTCTCGACGGCCTGCTGAACCTCGGCATCGGTGAGCGTACGGGCCGGGTCGCGGAACGTCAGCCGAATCGACAAGCTGACGTGCCCGTCCGGCACGCCCTTGCCGCGGTACCGGTCGAACTCGCGAATCTCGACGAGCGTCGGCGGCGCGCTGGCTTGAATCGTGCCACGAACATCGGCCGCTGGCAAGCGATCACTCACGATGATCGAGAGATCGCGCACGACCGACGGGAAGCGCGCGAGCGGCGCGATGGGCGCCGGACGCGCTGTCGCCGCCGGCAGCGCGTCGAGATCGATCTCGCCTGCGTAGACGGGCGCCTCGCGCGTGCCGGCGAGCCGTCCGATCCAGCCGACGGTGGCGCCTTCGTGGACGAGCGACGCGCCTTCGCCGCCCGCGAGCCACGACGGCGCTCCCGCCGCGTCCAAGGACAGCGTGACGCCAAAGCCTGTGGCAATGAGCTCGGCCAGGCCGCGCGTGTCCGCGAAGCTCACGACGCCCGCGTTGCCGCTCCAGTGCGCGCCGCGCGATCCGGTGAGCACCCAGCCCACGGCCGTCCACTCGCGCGCGGGCGAGAAGACCGATCCGATCTCGAAGAGCCGCACGTCGGCGGCCTGCCGGTTGCGGTTGTAGTGCAGCGACTCGACGAGCCCCGGACCGAGCGACGGCCGCAGCACGGCGAACTTCTCCGACAGCGGATTCGTGATCGGCACGACGCCCGCCGCGCCGGCGAACGGCGAGGCGGCTCCAGCCTCGATGAACGTGAACGTCACTGCTTCCTGCAGGCCCGCGCCGCAGAGCAGGCGGCGAACGAGTCGTCCCCGCGCGACGCCCGGCGACGACAAACGCGGCGCGGACCGGAGCGTCGGGAACGTCGCCGCAATGCGGTCGAAGCCCCAGTGCCGGCCGACTTCCTCGATGAGATCCGATTCGCGCGCGATGTCCACGCGGAACGACGGCACGCTCACGTGCCAGCCGGCCGGCGTGCGCGCGGTCTGAAAGCCGAGTCCTCCGAGAATGCGTTCGACGTCCGCGTCGGGCACCGCCGCACCGAGTAGACGCGCGATGCGCTCGCGACGCAGCGTGATGCTCGGTGTCTCAGGCGTGCGCGGCGAGACGTCGGTGAGCCCCCCCGCGAGTCGTCCCGCGCCAATGTCGGCGAGCAATTGCAGCGCACGGCGGAGCGCCACGGCCGGCGCTGCCAGATCCGCGCCGCGCTCGAACCGCGCGGACGCTTCGGTCTTGAGGCCGAGTCGTCGGCTCGTTGCGCGCACGGACGACGGCAGGAACCAGGCGCTTTCGATGGCGACGCGCGACGTCCGGTTCGTGACTTCCGTCGCCGCGCCGCCCATCACGCCGGCCACGGCCACCGGCTGCGTCCGGTCCGCGATGACGAGCATCGTCTCGTCGAGCGCGCGCGTTTCGTTGTCGATCGTCACGATCGTCTCACCCGGGCGCGCGCGGCGGACGTGGATTTCCGGACCGCCGAGCGTCGCGAGATCGAACGCGTGCATCGGCTGTCCCATCTCGATCATCACGTAGTTCGTGACGTCGACGACGGTGTTGATGGGACGAACGCCGGCGGCGGTCAACCGATCGGCGAGCCAGTCGGGCGACGATCCGACGGTGACGTCCGCCACGGCGAGCGCGTACCGCCCGCAGCCCGCGTCGGCAATCGACACTTTCACGGGCGCTGGACCCGTGGGCACGGATGCGACGGCGGCAAGCGGCCGCAGCGGCCGATCGAAGGCCACCGACGCTTCACGCGCCAGTCCGTACACGCTCAGCGCGTCCGGCCGATTGGCCGTGACCTCGACGTCGATCGTCTCGCCCTCGACGCTCTCGACGGCGAACCCGCGTGATCCGAGCGCCGCCGCGACGGCCGATGCGTCCTCGGGCAGGTCGACGAAATCGCGAAGCCAGGAGAGCGGCGCCTTCATGGCGCGATCTGCTCCAGGAAGCGCAGGTCGTTCTCGTAGAACATACGGATGTCGTCGATGCCGTACAGCCGGAGCGCCAGCCGTTCGATGCCGACGCCGAACGCGAATCCGGTATAGCGCTCGGGATCGTAACCGACGGCTTCGAACACGGCGGGGTGCACCATGCCGCAGCCGAGCACTTCGATCCAGCCCGTGTGCTTGCAGAGCGGACAACCGCGTCCGCCGCACGCCTGGCACGAGACGTCCAGTTCGGCCGACGGCTCGGTGTACGGGAAGAAGCTCGGCCGCAGGCGCGTGGCAACGGCGGCGTCGAAGAAGCGCTCGGCGAACGCCGCGAGCGTGCCCTTGAGATCGCCGAGGCTGATGCCTTCGTCGACGACGAGCCCTTCGACCTGCGTGAACATGGGCGTGTGCGTCGCGTCGAAGTTGTCGCGGCGATACACGCGGCCGGGCGCGATGATGCGCACCGGCGGCCGGTGGCGCTCCATGTAGCGAATCTGCATGCCCGACGTGTGCGTGCGGAGCAGGCTGGGCTTGCGTCCGTCGGCGTCGGCCGGTTGTGGCGACGCGAGGTACAGCGTGTCCTGCATGTCGCGCGCCGGGTGCTCGGGCGGCATGTTCAACGCTTCGAAGTTGTGCCAGTCGTCCTCGAGTTCGGGCCCTTCGACGATCGCGTAGCCCATGCCGAGGAAGATGTCTTCGACGCGCTCACGAACGTGCGTGAGCGGATGGCGGCGGCCGATGAGCGGCACGCGGCCGGGCAGCGTGATGTCGACGGTGCCGCCCGGTGTTTCATCGCTCGGCACGGCGCGCTCGCGCTCGGCGAGCGCGGCTTCGATGGTCTGCTTCAGCGCGTTGGCCGCGCCGCCGACACGTCGTCGTTCCTCGGGTGGCAGTCCACCGAGCGACTTGAGGAGCAGCGTCACGACGCCTTGTTTGCGGCCGAGGAACCGGTCGCGCACGGCTTTCAGATCGGCGGCCGAAGCCGCCTGGGCGAGCGCGGCGTCGGCATCGGCGCGGATGGCGTCGAGAGCGGGAGTCGAGGACATGTGAACGGCGAACGGTCGCGGCCGACGGGCCGGCGGCGCCACGAGCGTCGGCGCCGCGCGATCCGGTCGGCCGCCTGTCGGGACGCCGGCCCTGGCGGGCCGTCAGGCGGCGTGGTGACGGGTCGGTCGCGCGGCCTGGGCCTTGGCGGCCAGCCCGGCGAACACCGTCGGATGGTGCACGGCCAGGTCGGCCAGGCTGCGGCGATCGAGCCCGACGCCAGCGGCCTTCAGGCCGGTGATGAACTGGCCGTAGCTCAGGCCGTTGGCGCGCGCCGCGGCGTTGATGCGCACGACCCACACGCGGCGGAAGTCACGCTTCTTGCGGCGGCGGCCGGCGTAGGCGTAGTTGAGCGCCTTGTCGACCGCTTCCTGCGCGGCCTGATAGAGCTTGCTCTTGGTGGCGTAGAACCCCTTCGCCCGCTTCAGCAGCTTGCGGCGCTTGGCGCGGCGAACGGTTCCTCTTTTGACGCGGGGCATCTCGAGTTCTCCGATGACAAACTTCGAACTACGAACTTCGAACTAGGAACTTCAGACTGGTTCAAACCACGCGGCGTCACACTAGACCGCACCGCGCTCGCGATCTTTCGAAGTTCGAAGTTCGAACTTCGAAGTTGACACGCGTCAGAACTCAGTCGTACGGCAGCATGCGGCGCAGCCGCGCGGTGTCGGCGGCGGCGATGACTTCCGTGCCGCGCATGTGCCGCTTGCGGCGTGTGGGCTTGCTCGTCAGGATGTGGCGCTTGAACGCCTTGGCCCGGACGAACTTGCCGGTTCCGGTCTTCTTGAAGCGCTTGGCGGCGCCGCGGTGACTCTTCAGCTTGGGCATGCGATCCTCGGTCTCACTCGAATGACGT
>DASZOV010000056.1:0-4671 GCA_035550595.1 Vicinamibacterales bacterium | reverse complement strand
CCGAGATCGAACAAGGTCAGGAGAATGTCGCGCTCATCTCCCGAGAGGGGAGGTGCGGCGGTGTCGGCAGGCTGTTGATTCATCGACGAGCGAGGCGGGAACCCACTGGAATTATACTTGCCGGAAAATGACTTTACAGCTCCCGCTCGACTACGCCGCGATCGAACGCATCCTGCCCCACCGGTACCCGTTCCTGCTCGTCGACCGCGTGACCGAGCTCGAGCCGGACCGGCGCATTCTGGGCATCAAGAACGTCTCGCAGAACGACCGCTACCTCTGGCACGAAGCCGGCGAGCGCCCCGTGCTGCCGCCGACGATCTTGACGGAAGCCATCGCGCAGGTCGGCGCCATCCTGATTCTGGCCAAGCCGGAGAACCGCGAGCGGCTGCCGCTCTTCATGGGCATCGAGCGCGTGCGCTACCGGCGCACCGTCCATCCCGGCGACACGGTCGAGATCGAAGCCGTCGTCAAACGCCTCCGCAGCCGGATGGGCATCCTGAGCGGCGCGGCGCGCGTGAACGGCACGGTCGTGTGCGATGGGACGATGACGTTCGCCCTTGGACCGAAGACGGCACCAGCACCCGCGGCGCATCCCGTCTCGGCCACTGGCTGATCCACCTGCGCGCTGTGCGCCACGGCGGGTAAGCCCAGGCGCGGCGCGCTACGGCGGGCGGGCTCGTTGCCCCTACGACCGCGTCGGCTTGAACAGCGATCGTTCCAGGTACCGATGGTACGTCGTGAACCGCCCGTCCGAGTCGTCGGCGTCGAGATGGCGGCGGACCTGGAAGAGTTTGGCGTCGAGATCGTCGGCGGCCGCGAGGATGAATGCCTCGACGGTCATCGGCACGACCGGCGATCCGAGTTCCTTGGCGCCGTGATGCGACAGCACGAGGTGCTCGATCTCGATGCCGAGCTCGGGCGGAAAGTCCGGAATCTCGCGAATCGCATCGCGCACCATGCCGGCGCCAATCACGATGTGCCCGACGAGGTTCCCTTCCACCGAGTAGTCGGCCGCGACGCGATAATCCAATTCGACGAGCTTGCCGATGTCGTGCAGGAGCGCGCCGGCGATGAGAAGGTCGCGACGCGCGCCGTAGACGTCGGCGAGCAGCACGGCGGCCTCCATGATCTTCAGCAGGTGCTCGAGCAACCCGCTGCGATACGCGTGATGGACCTGGCGCGCGGCCGGCCAGATGCGCAGCCGCTCTTCGTACCGCGTCGCGATGCGCGTGAGCAACTCGCGGACGTGCGGGTCGCCGACGCTGGCAATCCGGCCCTGCAGCTCCTGCCACATCTCGTCGACGGGCCGCGGCGAGCACGGGATGCAATCCTCTTCGCGAAAGCCGAGCGCCGCGTCGCCGGGAATGACGCGGCGGATGCGATCGATGACGAGCTCGATCCGCTGCTGATAGAGATTGCTCTTGCCCTGGACCGCCACGAACTCGCCGACCTCGAACTGCGCGCTCGCGATGTCGACGTCCTGGAACACCTTGCCGCCGATCTCGCCCGAGACGTCCTGCAGGAGCAGCACGAGAAACGGGCCGCCGCGGCCCGTGCGCCGTTCCTTGCGCGCGCAGAGAAAGAAGCCAGTGCCATTCGACGTCGCGTCGATCTCGGAAATCTTCGGGAGTCTCGCCATGCGGGATTGACCGATCGCACACGCCGGCGGATCCTCCGCCGCGCGCCGCGATCCATCCGGCAAGTCTACTGCGAGATGCTAAGATTCCCGGCATGCGAGCCGGCGTTGAACGGCCGTGGCCGTGAGTCGTGACGCCGCGACGGGCCGTCGTCCGACCTCCCGCCTGTCGCAGACCGCTTTCGCACGCTTGTTCGAAGCGCTGCACGAAGGCGCGTACATCGGCCTCATCGGTCCCGATGAAACGGCCACGCTCGCGGCCAATCCCTCTCTCAAACTGATCTTCGGCTGGGCCGATGACGTGCCGATGGCCGAAGTGCGGCCGCTCGACGCGGATCGCTTCGTCGACGACCAGGCGCGCGCCGAATTCCTGCAGCAGCTCGCACGTGACGGCGTGGCGCGCGACTACCTGCTCCGTCTGCGGCGCGCCGACGGCGCCGCGATGTGGATCGAAGTCACCGCCCGCGCCGAGCCGCTCGCCGAGCGCCGCACTCTGCGCGTCGAAGCCGTGATGCGCGACGTCACTGAGCGGAAAAAACTGCAGGACCAGAGCCGCGAGCTCTACCAGCAGCTCGCGCAGGCCGAGAAACTCGCCGCGCTCGGCCAGACGATGTCCGGCGTCGCGCACGAGCTGAACAACCCGCTCGCGACGATCCTCGCCTGCGCGGAGCGGCTCGCCGGCCGCCGGCTCGACGAGCTCACGCGCCGTGATCTCGACGCCATCCACAACGCGGCGGAGCGCGCCGCGCGCATCGTCCGCAACCTGCAGACGTTCGCGCGCAAGCGACACACGACGCGAACGACCGTCGATCTGAACCAGGTGGTTCGCGAGACGCTCGCGCTGCGCGCCTACGAACAGCGTCGCGCGAACGTCGTCATCATCGACGCGCTCGCGGCTGGATTGCCGCCGGTCTTCGCCGACCCGCACCAGATTCAGCAGATCGTTCTCAACCTCGTCATCAACGCCGAGCAGGCGATGATTGGCGCGCACGGACGCGGGACGCTCGTGCTTCGGTCCTGGCAGGATCTCGAACGCGACGCCGTTGTCCTCGAGGTGAACGACGACGGCCCGGGTGTGCCGGACGATGTGCAGACGAAAATCTTCGATCCGTTCTTCACGACGAAGACGGTTGGCAAGGGTACGGGCCTCGGACTGACCGTCGCCTACGCGATCGCGCAGGAACACGGCGGCCGCATCAGCGTCGTGTCGACCGGCCGCGGCGCCTCGTTCGTGCTGGAACTGCCGGTGAGTGGCACGTCGGTGCGGCTCACCGAGCAGCCGCCGCCGCAATCGCTACCGGCGGTGCCGAAAGGCACGCGCGTGCTGGTCGTCGAGGACGAGTCCGCGCTCGGCGAAGCCGTCGCGGCAGCACTGGCTGATGAAGGCTTCCGCCCGGACCGCGCGTCGGACGGCGCCGAAGCGCTCGAGCGCGTTCGCGAGCGGCACTATGACGTGATCATCTGCGACCTGAAGATGCCGAAGGTCGACGGCATGACGTTCTTCCGCGAAGTGTCTGGATCGCTGCCACACATCGCACGCCGGCTGATCTTCGTCACGGGCGACGTGGCCGGCACCGAAGCGGAACGATTCCTCGAAGAGAGCGGCTGCCGCTGGATCCCCAAGCCCTTCCGCCTGCGCGACGTCGTCCGCGCAGCACGGGAGACTCTGGGGTAAGGGCGCTCCGCTCTTCTGGCTTCTGGCTTCAAACTTCTAACTTGCCCTTACGCCACTGCTCTCCGTGAATCCGGCAGTGCCGCGGCAACAGCCGGGCGGCGCGCGGCGGGCGCTTTCGCGAGACGCGGGCGCTTGACCAGGCGCGGCGCGGGACGATCGTCGACGCCGCTCATCACTCGGCGCAGCCGCTGAATGGCGCGCGCGTGCAGTTGCGAGACGCGCGACTCGTTCACGCCGATCGCGTCGCCAATCTGCTTCATCGTCGCGTTCGCAAAGTAGTACATCCCGATGATGCGGCGCTCGCGCGCGGGCAGCTCCGCCAGCGCCTTGCGCACGCGGCTACGCACCTGTGACTGTTCGTAGAGCCGATCGGGCGCCGGCGGCTCGCTCGGCACGAGCACGGCCGGCAGCGACGCGCTGTCGAGCGTGTCGAGATTGGCGAGCGGCGACGTCGACTCGATCGTGCTGATGCGCATGATCGTCCGCTCGAGCCGCGCTTCGTCTGATCCGACGCGACGTGCGAGATCGGCGAGTGTCGGCTCGGCGCCCAGTTCGCGGCGCAGTTCCTCGCGCGCGGCCTCGAGCTCACGCCGGGCGCGGCGGACGCCGCGCGGCCAAGCGTCGCGGCGCAGGGCGTCGATCATCGCCCCGCGGACGCGGCGCTCGGCGAACGTCTCGAACTTGATGCCGCGCGACTCGTCGTAGCGATGCGCGGCGTCGATGAGGCCGAGGACGCCGTCCTGCACCAGATCCCCAAGGTCGATCGAATGGGGCATGGTCGACGCCATCCGTCGAGCCAGCGACTCGACAAACGGCAGCGTGGCCGCGACCCGATCCTGCTGCGATTCCATCAGCGGCGCCCGTAACATCTCATGCCTCCTCAGCTCGACTGGCGGCGAGCTGTAAGGCAACCTCAGTGCCAAATCGGCGGCCGACGTGAAGTCATGTCACACACGTCGAGATAGATGGCAGCAAGATACTGATGCGATTGGCTTTACGAGCCGACGTCGTGATGTATAGCGACGTGAAGCCCAACGCAGGAGGCGCGGGCGGATCGTCAACAGGTTGACGGGCCGATCACAATTGTGATCGGCCGGCGGGTATCGACGGGCTCGGTCAGCGGTCGAATGCGCGATCGCCGACCATCTGTCGGAGGTCCTGGATGGTCGTGATCGCGTCGAGCGCACCAGCCACGACCTGGCTCGCGCGCGTGCGTTGCGTCTCGTCGGTCAGGCGCGTTTCCAGCAGCTCGGCATTCGCGAGGATGATGCCGAGCTGGTTGTTCAGCCTGTGAAACAGCCGCGAGAAATCGGCCTCGGAGAAGCCCACGGCCCGGCGCTCGACGCCTTGCGCCAGTTCA
>DASZOV010000055.1:0-17125 GCA_035550595.1 Vicinamibacterales bacterium | reverse complement strand
GCGAGCGTCGAGTTGAACCATCCGGAAGTGCCGATCATGGATGGCAGCGCGGCGCCCTGGGTCTACCTGATTCAAGACGCGGGCGTGAAGGACCTGAGCGCGCCGCGGCGGACGATCGAGATCCTGCGGCCCATCCAGGTGGAGCAGGGCGACAAGCGCATCGCGATTTATCCAGCCGATCGCTTCAAGATCACCTACAGCATCAGCTTCGACCATCCGCTCCTGCGGCACCAGCAGAAGACGCTGGACCTCGACGAACGCGTGTTCATCGACGAGATTGCGCCCGCGCGGACGTTCGGGTTCCTGAAGGAAGTCGAGATGCTGCGCCAGCGCGGGCTCGCGCTCGGCGGCTCGCTCGAGAACGCGATCGTGCTCGGCGAGACGGGCGTGCTCAACCCGCTGCGGTTCGAGGACGAGTTCGTGCGCCACAAGATCCTGGACGTCATCGGCGACCTCGCGCTCGTCGGCCATCCCGTGCTCGGCCATCTCGTCGTGCACTGCGGCGGCCATGCGCTGCACACGGCGTTCGCGGCCGAGATGGTCAAGCAACGCGACGCGTGGCGTTTCGTCGAACTGCCGGGCGCCGAGGACATGCGCGCGGCCCGGCCCGCGCGTGCGCTCGCCGGCCAGCCAACGACGCACTGACCTCATCGGCTTCCTCCGCGATCGCTATTCGCCGTCCGGCGTGCCGTGTTCCCCGGTGGCCGCCGTGTCATCGGCGGCGCGCCGTGCGCGGCGGATGATGGCCGTCATGCGGTCGTTCTCGAAGCGGTTGAAGCTCATGAACAGGCTCTCGCGCAGATAGATCCGTAATTCCTCGTCGGTCAACTGCGCCACGAGGTGCTGAATTTCGCGGTCGACGTCCTCGAAGCCGTATTCGAGCGCCGTGCGGCGCGCGAGTGCGCGCGAGATGGCTTCGATGACGGCGAGCACGTCGCCGTCCAACTCGACGCGTTCGCCCGACAACGTCGTGATGACGCGCATCGCTAGCCTCCAAAACTCGACAACGCCGACGCCCGGTCCGGGTGCAGCTCCAGGAACTGGTGCGCGCCGGTCATCGTGAGCATCGTCTCGACGCGCTTCTGCACGCCGGCGAGCTTCACGCTGCCGCCGGCCGCCGTCGCCTGGCGATAGAGATCCATCAGCAGGCCGATCGTGGCGCTGTCGACGTAGCCGACGGCGCTCAGATCGACGACGAGGCGATCGGTGCCGTGGCTGATGAGGCCCGAAGCCGCCGCCGCGAAGTCGGCCAGCATGGGCGAGGTGAGACGGGCTTCGTTCACCTGGATGACGGCGGCGCCGTCGACGTGTGACGTGGTGAGGTTCATGCGTGGTCTCCGTGCGGCGGCGTGCGGGCCGCCGCGCCGACTGTCTGCAGCCGCTTGATCTGGCGGGCGAGCTCGAGCCGCCCGCGGTTGATGCGCGACTTGACGGTCCCTTCCGGCAACTGCAGGCGGTCGGCGATCTCCTGATAGGAAAACTCCTGCAGGTCGCGCAACATGACGGCCTCGCGCAGGGCGGGCGCGAGGCCGTTCAGCGCCTCGCGGATGAGATGTCGCAGATCGCTCTGCTCGAGCTGCCCGTAGGGACCGCGATCGTGCGACGCCGGCGAGAGGTCGGCGGCGTTGACGTCGCGCGCCATGGTCTCGCGTTCCTTCCGGACGCTGCGGTAGTGGTCGATGCAGAGATTGCGGCTGATGCTGATGAGCCAGGTCTGGAAGTTCGCCCGCTGGTCGAACGTGTGCAGCGCCTTGAAGATCTTGAGGAAGATGTCCTGCGTCAGATCCTCGGCCTCGTCGTGACGGCCGACGAATTTGTAGGCGAGGTTGAACACCTTGCGCCAGTGCCGGCGCACGATCTCCTCCCAGGCGGTCTGATCGCCAGCCAGGCAGCGCGCGATCAGCGCGTCGATGTCGCTCGGCGGCGCAAGGGGCGGATCACTCGACATCGGGAAACGGGAAAGATTCGGATGATACCAGACCGACGTCGCGCGTCCCGCCGGATCTTCGGCCGCGCGTCCGGCGCGGTGCGCGGGGATTCCGGCCCGCTGCGAGTACAATGGCCGGTCCTGTGGCGGGCTTCGTCTACGACAACGGCATCCTGACGTGCGACGGCGTCGGGCTTCCCGACATCGCCGCTTCGGCCGGCACGCCGGTCTACGTCTACAGCGGCGCGCTCCTGGCCGAGCGCTATCAGGCGTTCGAGGCGCCGTTCGCCGGCGTTCCCCACACGCTGCACTATGCCATCAAGGCGAACGCGACGCTCGCCATCCTGCGCCGCCTGCGCGAGCTCGGGGCCAGCGCGGACGCCAACTCCGGCGGGGAGATCGAGCTCGCGCTTGCTGCCGGATTCGACCCGCGCGCCATCGTGTTCACGGGCGTGGGAAAGACGCGCGCCGAACTCGAACGCGCGGTGGCGCTGGACCTGGCCGCCGTCAACGTCGAGTCGCCGGGCGAGCTGTCGCGCATCGCCGCTCTGGCCACGGCCGCCGGCCGGACCGTACGCGTGGCCGTGCGCGTGAATCCTGACGTCGACGCTGGGACCCACCCGCACATCGCGACGGGATCGTCGGCCACGAAGTTCGGCATGTCGATCGCCGATGCGCGCGCGCTCGTTCGCGAGATGTCGGCCCGACCGTCTGTACGCGTCGTCGGACTGCACGTGCACATCGGCTCGCAGATCACGGCACCCGAGCCCATCGCGCGAGCGGTGGATCTGGTCACCGACCTCGCGCGCAGCCTGATGAGCGAGGGCGTGCCACTCGAACACCTCGACGCGGGCGGCGGTCTCGGCATCGCCTACCGTCCCGATCAGCCGACGCTCTCGCCCGAAGCCTATGCCGCGGCCATCCTGCCTGCCATTCGGCGATCAGGTCTGCGTCTGCTGCTCGAGCCGGGGCGATGGCTCGTCGGTCCGTGCGGCGTGCTCCTGACCGAAGTCGTGGACCTCAAGTCGCAGGCGGGAGGCGAGCGTTTCGTCATCGTCGACGCCGGCATGAACGATCTCATCCGGCCGGCGCTCTACGGCGCGTGGCATCGCGTCGATGCCGTGCGGCCGCGTCCGGGCTCGCCGGTCCGTGCCGATGTCGTCGGTCCCGTGTGCGAGACCGCTGACACGCTCGGTACTCAGCGCGATCTTCCGCCGCTCGAGGTCGGCGACCTGTTGGTCGTGCGTGACGCTGGCGCCTACGGCGCCGTCATGGCGTCCAACTACAACCGGCGGCCGCTGGCGGCCGAGGTCCTCGTCGATCGGGGGCGCGCCCGCCTCGTTCGACGGCGACAGACCGCCGCGGATTTGCGGCAGTGGGACGAGTGATGCTCATCGCGTTCGAAGGTCTCGATCAGAGCGGCAAGGAGACACAGGCGCGACATCTGCGCGCGCGGCTGGAACAGGACGGCCGCAAAGTGCGCGTCGTGTCGTTTCCCGACTACGGCACACCGATCGGCCAGGAGATCCAGCGCGCGCTGGCGGGTGAGCGCGACTTCGGACCCGAGGTCATGCAGTTGCTCTACGTCGCCAACCGCTTCGAGCTCCGGCCGCGCCTTCGCTCCTGGCTCGAGGCGGGAGACATCGTCATCTGCGACCGGTATCGCGCGTCGAGCATCGCCTACGGTGAGGCGCAGGGGCTCGATCCAGCGTGGCTCGACGACATCCAGCGCCACCTGCCCGAGACGTCGCTGACGCTACTGCTCGACATCGCGCCGGAGACGGCCGTGGCGCGCAAGTCGGCGGGTCGCGATCGCTACGAGCGCGACATGGGCCTTCTATCGCGCGTCCGCGACAGCTATCGGCGTCAGGCGTCTGGTCCGCGCTGGGCCGTCATCGACGGCTCGCAGACGCCGGATGACGTGGCGACAGCCGTCGCGCGTGTGGTGGCGTCGGCGCTCGAGCCACCGTCAACGCCCGCACGTCCCTGACGCCCGCATCCGCCAAGACGCGGCAGCAGGCGGCGATCGTCGCGCCCGTTGTCATCACGTCATCGACGACCACGACGGTCGAGTGCGCCAACCGTCGTCTCATCACGGTTGAGGTCGCCACTCTGCGCGTCAGGGCAAATGCACCACGCACGTTCGCGTGGCGCTCGGTGGCCGACAGCGTGACCTGCGCTGGTCCGCCGCGCGTCCGTCGCAGCACGCGCCAGACAGGAACGCCCATCGCGCGCGCCAGGTCGTCGGCCTGATTGAAACCGCGCGTGAACGCTCGCCATGGATGCAGCGGCACGGGGACGAGAGCATCGGCTCCGCTCAGGACGTCACGACTCGCTCCGACGGTCATCGCCGCGAGTGGCCCGGCGAGCGCCCGACAGTGACGGTATTTGAGCGCGTGGATCAACTCGCGCAGCGGTCCATCGTATCGGCCGGCACTCCGCGCGCAGGAAAAGGGCGGCGGCTCGGTCTCACACCGTGCGCACAGATCGCCGTCCGCGTCGAAGGCCGACAACGCGTCGCCGCAGATCGCGCAGCGTGGCGGCGTGATTGCCGTGATGCCGCGCCAGCAGGCCGGACAGACAGGACTTCGGAGCGGCGTGTCGAGTGGCGTTCGGCAGCACAGGCACACGGGCGCCAGGAACAGACGGACCGTCGCGTTGGCCGCGTCGGAGAGCCACATGGCTGCGGCCCGACGATGCAACCGGGTTGCCAGTTTCTGGCAGCCAGACCTCGTTCAGGCCGAGACGTCGATCCGCTGCGCGTCGCCCCAGAGCCGTTCGAGGCCGTAGAACTCGCGCATGGCGGGCGTGAAGACGTGGACGACGAAGTCGAAGTAGTCGATGAGCACCCACTCGGCGCGCTTCAGCCCCTCGACGAGCGCCGGTTTGGTGCCGTGCGCCGCGAGCGTCTCGCGCACTGCCTCGGCGATGGCTTCGACCTGGCGCGCGTTGCGCCCCGTGCAGATCACGAAGAAGTCGGTGAATGCCGACGCCTGCCGCAGGTCGAGCACGACGACATCGGTGGCCTGCTTCTCGAGGGCTGCGGCAATCGCGCGCGTCAACTCGCTGGACAGAGTCGGACCAGTCGAACGTTTACGGGGCCGGCGCGTCGGTGTCTTCGTCATGCGGTTCCCTTGGAGTTCGGTGCGGACAACGCGTAGAGACGATGGCGATCGATATAGGTGGCCACGCTCGGCGGCACGAGCGACTGGAGTCCGCCGCCCGCTGCCACGGTCTGTCTGACATCGGTCGACGAGACGTTGGCGGTCGACGCATCGACGAGGACGATGCGTGGTTCCTCTCGCGCGTCGTGCGGGTCGTGAACCATGCGGCCGGCGAGGGCTGGCAGTTGGTCGCGCAACGCGGCGACCGGCGCACCCGGGCGTGAGACGACCACGAAGTGCGCCGTGTCGAGCAGACGCGGGTAGTCTTTCCACTGCGGGATGTCGCGGAAGGCGTCGGCGCCCGTGATGAAGAAGAGCGACCCCGGCGTCCGTCCGTCAGCGCGGAGGCGAGCGAGCGTGTCCGACGCGTAGGTCGGGCCCGGCACGTCCATTTCGAAGTCAGACACGATCATGCCCGGCTCGTCCTGGACGGCCAGCGCCACCATGGCGAAGCGGTGATACGCCGAGACCTGAGGCCGCGTCCGGTGCGGCGGCGCGGGTGCCGGCAGCCACCAAAGATCATCCAGACCGACGGCACGCTGCGCGGCACGTGCGACGTCCAGATGGCCACGATGGACGGGGTCGAACGTCCCGCCGAAGAGTCCCAGCCTCATCGAGACTCGGCCCCGGCCGGCTCGCGCGCGACTTCGCGCCACATGGCTTCGGCGAGCGCGTCCACGCCCTCGCCCGTGACGGCCGAGATCGGAAACAGCGGCACGCCCGCCCGCGCCAGGTGCGCCTCGAGCCGCGCCAGCCGATCGGGATCGTCGAGCGCATCGATCTTGTTGGCTGCGGCCATCCGTGGCTTCTCCGCCAGCGCGCGCGCCGGGTCGTCGTCGAGGCCGGCGAAGAGCTCGAGCTCGCGGCAGATCACGTCGTAGTCCTCGACCGGATCGCGCCCTGATGCCGACGACACGTCGATCACGTGGAGGAGCACCTTCGTCCGTTCCAGATGCGCAAGAAACCGCGTGCCCAGGCCGTGGCCGTGGTGCGCGCCTTCGACGAGCCCGGGCACGTCGGCCACGACGAACGATCGATCGTCGCTGAGCTGGACGACGCCGAGGTTCGGCGTGAGGGTCGTGAACGGGTAGTCGGCAATCTTGGGCCGCGCCGCCGACAAACGAGCGATGAGCGTGCTCTTGCCGGCGTTGGGGAAGCCCACGAGGCCGACGTCGGCGATGAGCTTCAGCCGCAGCTTCAAGTCCCGCACTTCGCCCGAGCCGCCCGGCTCGACGCGTCTCGGCGCGCGATTGGTCGACGTGGCGAAGGCGGCGTTCCCACGTCCCCCGCGTCCTCCCCGTGCGATGAGCACGCGGTCGCCGATGGCCGTCAGGTCCGCGAGCGGAACGGTGTCCCCGTCAGCGCTGATGTCATAGACGGCCGTACCCGGCGGGACCTCGAGGACGAGGTCGTCGCCATTCTGACCCGTCCGGTTGGAGCCTTCGCCGTGTCGGCCCCGCGGGGCCTTGAACTGCGGATGGAAGCGGTAGGCGACGAGCGTGTTGTGGTGCGGGCTGGCGACGAGGTAGATCGAGCCGCCGCGTCCGCCATCGCCGCCATTCGGTCCCCCGCGGGGGACCCGGGTTTCGCGCCGAAAGCTCAGGCAGCCGTTGCCGCCGTCGCCGGCCTGGACGTGAATGTCGACTTCGTCGACGAACATGAAGGACTTGGAGCTCCAGCCGGAACGGCCCGCGCGTGCTCGCGCGTCCGCCTCCGGCTGCTTCCAAGTTTAGCGAGTTTCGTCAGGCAGGATGCTGATGACCCGTCCGCGCGCGCCGTGGTCGGAGAACTTGACGCGGCCGGTCACCTTGGCGAAGAGCGTGTCGTCTTTGCCGAGCCCGACGTTCAGGCCGGGCTTGAAGCGGCGCCCCCGCTGGCGGACGAGAATCGACCCGCCGGGCACGAGGTTGCCGTCGAATCGCTTGACGCCCAGTCGCTGCGAGTTGCTGTCGCGGCCGTTGCGGGAACTGCCTTGACCTTTTTTGTGAGCCATGGAGACACTCGGTCATTCTGGCGCCGCGGGCGCCGGGACAATCAGACGTTGATGCTCGTGACGCGCACGCGCGTCTGTTCGGTACGGTGACCCTGCGTGCGCCGATACTGCTTGCGGCGCTTCGTCTTGAAGACGCGGATCTTCTTCGCCTTGGTCTGGGCCTCGACGACTGCCGTGACCGAGGCGCCGCCGAGATAGGGCGCACCCGTCATGACCTCGCCGCCGTCGGTCTCGACGAGCAGCACCTTGTCGAACGTCACTTCGGCTCCCGGTTCGGCTTCGAGCCGATCGACGAGAACGAGCGCGCCCGGGGCGAGTTTTTCCTGCCGGCCACCGGCTTCAACGATTGCGAACATGTGAGATGGCTCCCCAACCGACGTGGCGGGCCATAGCGCCAGGCGCGGCCCGATCTGGAACCTCCAAGGCTAACACCAGCCTCCACGTCGTGGCAAGGTCGGCATCCGCCCGGGCCGGGCGGCGCCTACTTCAGCAACACCCGGGTGCCGCGGATCTTCTGCGTGCTCAGCGTGTTCAGGAAGCTCGGCAGGAGCTTGTCCATGAGCTCGAAGTACGACGACAGCGCCGGCGTGTTCTGGTCCGGCGGGTACAGGGCTTCCTCGTGATACGTCTCGGTGTACAACTGCTCGCCCGTGCGTCCGTCGATGAAAATGAACGTCGGCGACAGCGAGTAGCCCTTCATGTTCTGGACTTGGCGAACCGACCGGTACTGTTCATGGCCTTCGGCATCCCGGTAGGCCTGGGGACGTGAGACTTCGCCGCTCTTCGTGATCTCGTCGAACAGGACCGAGCCGGTGACGATGAGCGGATGGTCGTATTCGTCGCCGATCTTCTTCCAGAACGCCGCGTCCTTGAAGATGCCCTGATAACCGGCGAGCGCCTGCGCGTCGGGCAGGACAGCGGCTTTGGCGGCCGTCGGCGCCGTTGACGGAGGAGTAGCCGGCGCGGCCGCGGTCCCTGCACCCGTCCGCTGTTCGTTGACGGCGTCGACGAGCGAGATCGCGTCCGAGTCGATGACGCGCAGATCCTGCTTCGAGCGCAATTGGCTGCGGAGCAGCCGCGCCGTCTCCGTGTTGGGATCGATACTCTTCGAGCCAGCCGGCAGAAAGCCGGCGATGAGCACGCGCTGGAACGCCGAGACGTCGAACTTCGACTGGATGGGAATCTCGACCGGGATCTCGACGAAGCTCGCGCAGCCGGCCGCAGCCAGCACGAAGCCTACGCTAGCGATCGCGGCGGCGGTTCTGGCGGTCATAAATCTCCCGGAAGAGATCGTAGTTGTTGCGGATGAGCGTGTTGTCGGGCTCGAGCTCGAGTGCCTTCTCGTACGCCTTTCGCGCGTCGTCGAACCGGCCGAGCTGCTCGCAGCCGATGCCGAGGTTGTTCCAGGCGGCGCCGTAGGTGGGATCCATCTCGACGGCTTTTTGCCATCGATTGGTGGCTTCCTTCCACAGCCCTTTCTCTGCGACCGTGATCCCGAACTCCACCTGCGCCTTGGCGTCCGAACGCCGATCGGCGAGGGCGGGCACCACCGACCCCAGGACGAGCGCGAGAATCAGAACGAAACGGACGGGCATCGTCGATGTCGCTCCAAATATACTCCGGGCACCGGGCGTGGCGCCGGCTGATTGCGGCCGAGCGGACCGGCACTTTGCAAAATCATTGCCGCGACGCCTTGGCGGGCCCATCCATCGGTGACAATGGCCACGCGTCCGGCTCTCCAAATTTTCGTGGCATGTGCGCTGCACTACGGCGTGGTGCCGTGCGCACACGAGGACAGCTCACACCTGGCGAATTGGACGACCTGCTGACGCTTGCGGCCTTGCGGCCGCCCGTCGATACGCGAACCGCCCGCTGGTTTCGCGACCATGTCCTGGGCACGACGGACCCGCCGGTCATGGCGGGCGGTCTCGTGGAACGCGCCGCGGAGGCACTGATTACCCCATCGGCCGAACGGGCAACTCGCGTGCGGGACGCACGGGCACGGGCGCGCCAGGCGGCCGACGCGACCGCGAGGCTGCGCGTGCCGCTCGTCACCGTCTTCGACGACGCCTATCCGGATTGTCTGCGGCAGATCGCGGATCCACCTCTCGTGCTCTGGATCCGCGGCGTGTCGGCCGTGCTCACCTCACCAGCCGTCGCCGTGGTCGGTTCGCGTCAAGCGACGGCATCCGGCTTGGCCATGGCGCGGCAGCTCGGCCGCGAACTCGCCGAGGCCGGACTCACCGTCGTCAGCGGCCTAGCGCGGGGCATCGACGCGGCGGCGCATCGCGGGGCGCTCGATGCCGGCGGCGTGACGATCGCCGTGCTGGGCTCGGGGATCGACGTCATCTATCCACGCGAACATGCAGACATCGCTACCGAGATCCCGGCGCGCGGTGCGCTCCTCACCGAGCACCTGCCGGAAACGCCGCCGCTCGCACCGCACTTTCCCCTGCGTAACCGCATCATCAGCGGCCTGTCGCTCGCCGTCGTGGTCGTCGAGGCGTCCGAGCGCAGCGGGTCGCTCATCACCGCCCGCCTCGCGCTCGAGCAGGGACGCGACGTGCTCGCCGTGCCCGGCCCGGTCATGCCCGGCCGCCATCGCGGCTGCCACGCTCTCATAAAGGATGGAGCCCGAGTGGTCGAGACTGTACGGGACGTCCTGGAGGAGATCGGCTGGGCGGAACTTCCCGCCGCTTCGGCGGCCAAGCCCTTGAGCGCCAATGGCTTGGCGCTCGATCTTCGGCCCGGAGAAGCGCTGACCGCCGATGCGTTGGCCGAGCGGATGGGCCGGCCGGTGGCCGAAATTCTGGCTGCGCTGACTGGCTTGGAACTGGCCGGCGCGGTGGCCAGGACGCCGGGTGGCGCGTTCCTCAGGACTTGACGGACCTGCTACCAATAGAGGAGAAGGACAAGGGACGGACCTGACATATGGCAAAGGCGCTCGTGGTCGTTGAGTCGCCGGCGAAGGCGAAGACGATCAACAAATATCTGGGCCGCGACTTCAAGGTCATCGCGTCGATGGGGCACGTTCGCGACCTACCGAAGAGCAAGCTCGGCGTGGACGTCGAGGCCGGCTTCCGACCGGAGTACGTGGTCCTGCCGGACCGCCAGAAGGTCATCAAGGACCTGAAGGACGCGGCCAAGGCCGTCGACCAGGTCTTCGTCGCGACCGACCCTGACCGCGAGGGTGAGGCCATTGGCTGGCATCTCGCCGAAGAGCTCGGCGGCACCAAGAAGAAGATCCGCCGCTTGATGTTCAACGAGATCACCAAGAAGGCGATTCTCGAGGCGATGAACCATCCGGGCGACATCGACATGCGGATGGTCGACGCCCAGCAGGCGCGCCGCGTGCTCGATCGGCTGGTCGGCTACAAGATCAGCCCCATCCTCTGGGACAAGGTCCGGCGCGGTCTGAGCGCCGGCCGCGTACAGTCGGTCGCCCTCAAGCTCATCTGCGACCGCGAGCATGAAATCGAGGCGTTCGTCGCCGAGGAGTTCTGGCACATCACGGCACGGCTGGCCGGCGCCGAACCGCCCGAGTTCGACGCACGGCTCGTCCGGAAGGGCGAGGCGGCCGTCAAGGTGTCGCGCGAGGCCGAGGCCAAGGCGATTCTCGACGACCTGTCGCGCGCTTCGTTCGTCGTCTCGTCGGTCGCGACCAAGGAACGCCGGCGCCATGCGGTGCCGCCGTTCATCACGAGCAAGCTGCAGCAGGCCTCACGCTTCCCGGTCAAGAAGACGATGATGGTCGCGCAGCAGTTGTACGAGGGGATCCAGCTCCCCGACGAAGAGGCGCCCATTGGCCTCATCACCTACATGCGAACCGACTCGGTGCGTGTCGCCGAGCAGGCGCTCGACGAGGTGCGCGCCCACGTGCGGTCGGCGTTCGGCGACGCCTACGTGCCCGAACAGCCCAACCGCTACAAGGTGAAGTCGACGGCGCAGGACGCGCACGAGGCGATCCGGCCGACGTCGATGCGTACGCCCGAGTCCGTGCGCGCGTATCTCACGCCAGACCAGTTCTATCTCTACCGCTTGATCTGGAATCGCTTCGTCGCCTCGCAGATGGCGTCAGCCGTGTTCGATGACACGACAGTGGACATCTCGGCTGGCGAGTACGTCTTCCGCGCCAAGGGATCCGTGCCGCGGTTCGCCGGCTGGCTCGCCGTCTATCAGGGCACGGGCGAGGCGGAGGAAAGCGAGCGGACGGAGCGTCCGGCGGCGAAGCCGGCGGGTGCTGACGCGGATGAGGAGACGACGAGCGGTGTGCTGCCGGCACTCAGCGAAGGGCAGACGCTCGACGTCCGCGCCATCACGCCTGAGCAGAAGTTCACCCAGCCGCCGCCACGCTACAACGAAGGGTCGCTCGTCAAGGCGCTCGAAGAGAACGGCATCGGCCGTCCCAGCACCTACGCGTCGATCATCGGCGTGCTCCAGGCGCGCGACTACGTGAACAAGGTCGAAGGCCGCTTCCGGCCGACGATCCTCGGCCGCCGGCTCGTCGATCGGTTGCTCCATCCCGTGTTCGACGACATCCTCGACGTCGAGTACACGGCGCGCATGGAGGATCAGCTCGACAACATCGAGAAGGGCAAGGCGGATTACGAAGACACGCTGTCGAACTTCTACAAGAGCTTCCAGAAGGACCTGAAGCGCGCGGCCAAGGAGATGCCGAGCTTCAAGGAAGGGCAGCCGACCGGCATCACCTGCGACAAGTGCGGGCAGGGCCAGATGGTCGAGAAAGCCGGCAAGTTCGGCATCTTCCTCGCCTGCAGCCGCTATCCGGACTGCGACAACACGAAGGAGCTCGAGCCGGCCGAAGCGCCCGCCGAGGATCTGGAAGAGACGTGCGAGAACTGCGGGCGGCCGATGGTGCTCAAGCGCGGCCGTTTCGGGATGTTCCTCGCCTGCACCGGCTATCCCGAGTGCAAGACGACACGCAAGATCATCTCGACCAAGCAGGGCATGGCCGCGGCCAAGCCGGATCAGATTCTCGACGAGAAGTGCCCGAACTGCGGCCGCAACCTGGTCCTGAAGCAGGGCCGGTTCGGCGAGTTCACCGCGTGCACCGGCTATCCCGAGTGCAAGTACGTCAAACAGAAGTCCACCGGTGTCGCCTGCCCGAAGGACGGCGGTGACATCGTCGAACGGAAGTCGCGCCGTGGGAAGGTGTTCTACGGCTGCGCGAACTATCCGAAGTGCGACTTCACGCTGTGGAACAAGCCGGTGCCCGAGCCGTGCCCGAAGTGCGGCTGGGCGTTCCTGACCGAGAAGATCACCAAGCGACACGGACGGCAGCTCATCTGCGCCAACGAGGCGTGCGACTACGTGCGCAGCGCGGAGCTCGAGCCGGCGGCGACCGAAGCGTAGTCGGGCGTCGAGCGGCTGCACGGAGAACGCCATGATGAAGAGGACGAGTGTGCTCGGCGTCTGGGGACTCTCGGTCGCCGCGCTCGTGGCGGCGTCCTATCTCGTCCATGCGCAGCAGCCGCCCGCGGCGCCAGCGAGCACGATGAGCTTCTTCATCACGAGCCGCGGGTCGGGGGACGGCGCGAATCTCGGCGGCCTCCAAGGCGCAGATCGACTCTGCCAGACACGCGCGACGGCAGTCGGTGCGGGCGGCCGCACGTGGCACGCCTATCTCAGCACGCAGGCGACCGGCCGTGCCTCGGCCGTCAACGCGCGCGATCGCATCGGCGCCGGGCCGTGGTTCAACGCCCGTGGCGTGCGCATCGCCACCAACCTGACCGAGCTTCACTCGGACGCGAACAATCTCTTCAAGACGACGCAGCTCACCGAGGAAGGGCAGATCGTCAACGGCCGCGGCGATACGCCGAACCGGCACGACATGCTCACCGGATCGCAGCCCGACGGGACGGCGTTTCCCGCTGGGCCCGATCGCACCTGCCACAATTGGACGAGCGACGGTCGCGGCAGCGCTCAGCTCGGCCATCACGATCGCCAAGGCGGCGGAGACAACCCGTCGTCCTGGAACTCGGCGCATGCCTCGCAGGGGTGCAGTCAGGACGATCTGCGCGCGACGGGCGGCGACGGCCTCTTCTACTGCTTCGCCATCAACTGAACGGAACCTCCCGCCCGCGGCCCGGTATCATGGGGCCATGGTGCACGTCATCGGCGGCGGACTGGCAGGATCTGAAGCTGCCTGGCAGGCAGCCTCGCGCGGTGTCCCGGTCGTCCTCCACGAGATGCGTCCGGTGCGCGCGACCGCCGTTCATCGGACGGACCGTCTCGCCGAGCTCGTCTGCAGCAATTCGTTTCGTGGCGACAAGCTGGACAACGCCGTCGGCCTCCTGAAAGAGGAAATGCGGCGGCTGGGGTCTCTCGTCATGCGCGCGGCCGATGCGGTGCGCGTGCCGGCGGGCGCGGCGCTGGCCGTCGATCGCGAAGCGTTCGCCGAGCGTGTGACGGAAGCGGTGTCGAGCCATCCGCTGATTCGCGTCGAGCGCGGCGAGGTGGCGCACCTACCGGACACCGACGAGCGCACGCCAGTCATCGTCGCGACCGGGCCGCTTACTTCACCAAGTTTGTCGGACGAGATCGCCGCGTTCGTCGGGCACGAGCACCTGGCGTTTTTCGACGCCATCAGTCCGATCGTTCTGGCCGAGTCGATCGATCAGTCACGCGTTTTCCGTGCCTCGCGCTGGAATCGATCGATTCGGGGGACGGCCTCAGCCAGTCTCGCCGAAGCATCGACGGACATGTCGATGGCCGACGCGAAGGCGGAGGAGGGCGATTACCTGAACTGTCCGTTCACGCGCGAGGAGTACGAGCGGTTTCATACGGCCGTCACGACCGCCGAGAAGGCCGAGGTCCACGACTTCGATCGCACGACCTTCTTCGAGGGTTGCCTGCCGATCGAGGTCATGGCGCACCGCGGCGTCGACACGTTGCGCTTCGGTCCCATGAAGCCCGCCGGATTGACCGATCCCCGAACCGGCCGATGGCCTTATGCGGTCGTGCAACTGCGGCAGGACAATCTGGCTGGCGATCATTACAGCCTCGTCGGGTTTCAGACGCAGCTCAAATGGGGTGAACAGGCGCGCGTGCTGCGCCTGATTCCCGGCCTCGAGCACGCCGAGTTCGTCCGCTTCGGCATGATTCACCGGAACACGTACGTGAACGGTCCGACGGTGCTCACCGAGACCTGGCAGACGCGCACGCGGCCGACGCTCTTCATCGCCGGTCAGGTCTCGGGTGTCGAGGGTTACGTCGAGTCGGCGGCGTCCGGGCTCATCGCCGGGATCAATGCGGCGCGTCTCGAGCAGGGTCATACGCCGATCGCCGCACCGCGAACCACGGCGATCGGATCGCTTGGCTATTACGTCTCGCACGCCGACCCGCGGCACTATCAGCCGTCGAACATCACGTTCGGCATCATGCCCGCGCTCGACGATCCACCGCGGAGCCGCCAGGAGCGACAGCTCGCGACGAGCCGGCGCGCGCTCGACGACCTCGCGCGCTGGATGGCGGCCGAGTCGGGATCGGCGACGGTTGACGGTGACCTCGCCGCTGCGGCCGCGCGCGTCGCGGACTGAGGCGTCCGACATGTTGAAGGACGACGTCCGCGCGTTTCTCGCGTTCCTGCGTTACAACCGCAATGTCTCGGCCCAGACCGTTCGCGCCTACGCGACCGATCTCGAGCAGTTCGTCGCATTCCTCGCCGCTCGCGATGGCTGTCGCCCGAGCCAGGTGTCGGTGACCCGCTTCGACGCCGAGGGCGTGCGCGGCTTTCTCGGCGATCAGCACGCCCGCGGCCTGAGTCGCGCGTCGAGCGCGCGCCGGCTGGCGGCCGTGCGGACGTTCGCACGGTACCTCGTCCGCGAGGAGCTGATCGCCGACGACCCGACATCGCTCGTCAGCGCGCCGCGGCAGCAGCGCGCACTGCCCGCACATCTCGTCCATGACGAAGTCACGCGACTCCTGGCCGCGCCCGACATGGAGACGCCCGCCGGGAGACGCGATCGTGCCATTCTCGAGCTCTTCTACGCGTCAGGGTTGCGGTTGAGTGAGCTCGCCGATCTCGATCTCGCCGATCTCAACGTGTCGAGCCGCATCGTGCGCGTGCGCGGCAAAGGCGGAAAAGAACGGCTCGTACCGTTCAACCGCGCGGCCGCCGAGGCCATCCGCGCGATGACGCCCGATCGGCGACTGACGACGGCTTCGTCGACGCGTGGGCGTGGGCCCGCGCGTCATGGACGGGCGCGCGACCCGCTCTTTCTCAATGCGCGCGGCGGTCGTCTCACCTCCCGAAGCATCGACCGCATCGTTCGCTGCTACGTGCGCGAAGCCGGCATCGCGCAGCCCATCAGCCCGCACGCGCTGCGACACACCTTCGCCACGCACCTGCTCCAGGCGGGCGCGGATCTACGGGTGATTCAAGAACTCCTCGGCCACGCGCGTCTGAACACGACACAGCGTTACACGCACCTCGACGTCGGACGTCTGATGGACGTCTATCGCGAGGCGCATCCCAAAGCGAAACTCGGTGGATCGGCGGGAGACGCGACGGACGGCCCGGGCCGTCCGCCGCGTTGAGGGGACTAGCTGGTGACGGCTTCCGCCATCGGCCGGCGGCCGCGCGGAATCTCGATGTTGAGAATCTTGATCTTGTAGTTCATCACGCGCGGGCTGATCGCGAGCAGCTCGGCGGCGTCCTTCTGCACCCAATTCGACATCCGGAGCGCCTCGACGACGGCCTGCCGCTCGATGTCCTCGAGCGGGATTCCGGTCGGCGGGATCTTGACGACCGGCGATCGATCGGCCGGTGAGCTCTGTGCCGAATGCTCGCCGATTTGCAGGTCATCGACGCGCACGACGGTGCCCTCGGCCAGCAGCACCGCACGCTCGATGACGTTCTCGAGCTCGCGGATGTTGCCGGGCCAGTTGTGCCGCATGAGCACCTTCTGCGCCTCGGCGTCGATACCGTCGATCTTCTTCTTCAGCTCGCCGGCGAAGCGGCGGACGAAGAACTCGGCGAGCGCCGGGATGTCGTCCTTGCGGTCGCGCAGCGGCGGCATCTCCACCGACACGACGTTCAGCCGATAGAAAAGGTCCTCGCGGAATCGGCCCTCCTGCACCATCTGGGTCAGGTTGCGGTTGGTCGCGGCGATGATGCGCACGTCGACGCGCAGCGTCCGCGTCCCGCCGAGCCGCTCGAACTCGTGCTCCTGGAGCACGCGCAGGATCTTGGCCTGCGTGCTCGGGCTCATGTCGCCGACCTCGTCGAGGAACAGCGTGCCGCCGTCGGCCTGCTCGAACCGGCCGATACGCTGCTTGTCGGCGCTCGTGAAGGCGCCCTTCTCGTGGCCGAAGAGCTCCGACTCGAGCAGGTTCTCCTGCAGCGCCGCGCAGTTCACCTTGACGAACGCGCGGCTCGCGCGCGTCGAGTTGTGATGGATGGCGCCCGCGATGAGCTCCTTGCCCGTGCCCGTTTCGCCGCGGATGAGCACGGTCGAGTTGCTCCGCGCCACCTTCTTCACGATGCCGAGCACCTGGTGCAGCGCGCCGCTCGCGCCGACGATGCGGTCGAAGTCGTAGAGGTCCTGCTGCTCGTGGCGCAGGTACTCGACCTGGTACTTGAGATGGCGGAGCTCGATCGCCTTTTCGATCTTGAGCTCCATCTCCTCGATTTCGAACGGCTTCTGCACGAAGTCGAAGGCGCCGATCTTCATCGCCTCGACGGCGGTGTGGATCGATCCGAACGCGGTCATCAGGATGACCGCGGCGTTCGGCTGGATCGATCGTGTCGTGCGCAGGACGTCCATGCCGTCGGCGCCGCCCATGCGCAAGTCGGTCAGCACGACGTCGTACTGGCTGTCCTGCAGCCGCTCGATGGCCAGCGTGCCGTTGGCCGCTTCCTCCGCGTCGTGCCCGGCATTGACCAGCGCGCGCACGAGGCCCTTCCGCAGCGAATCGTGATCGTCGACGACGAGAATACGTCCCATAGCTATCTCCCCATGCTTCGAATCGAGGGCACGACCGGCAGCGTCACGCGGAAGGTCGCTCCGCGGCCGGGGG
>DASZOV010000054.1:0-33139 GCA_035550595.1 Vicinamibacterales bacterium | reverse complement strand
CGTTTCGTTTGCCATCCGAAGTTGATAGAAGCCGCAGGTGGTGCCCATGATGGTCTTGGTCTCGATGCGCTCGATGATGCCCAGACCATGGTTCGGGTAGATGACCTTGTCGCCGATCTCAAATGCCACGTGCCCCCCGATATGTGCTGCTTGACGTTCGCTTTAGGTTGGCTCTCTCCGAGTAGGACGTCTCATTATTGTACTCCCAATCGCCGGGGGGCGCAATGGAGAACAGGCCGAAAACACGCGGTTTTCTGCGTCTTTCGTCGGATATTCGCCTCACGGCACGAACCCGAGTGGTCCCGAGGCAGGCGCGCTAACCCCTTCCATGAACATCGGTTAGCCCGCGCGAGCCCACACCGGACGGATACAGCCGAACTTCTGGCTTCTGGCTTCGAACTTCTAACTTGTCAGTTCAAATATCCCTGAAACCCGCGCCCGCTCCGCGCGCCCTTGTCGTCGCGCACGAGCGTCCCGTCGCTGTCGGCGATGCTGTAGCCGATCCGATAGATGAGCTCGGCCACGCGCGCGAGCTTCGGGAAGATGATGCGGCCGACCTCGTCGGTCACGCAGTGATAGTCCGCGTGCGTGCCCGTGAAGAAGAACGCGATCGGAATCCCCTTCGACGCGTAGCTGTAGTGGTCGCTTCGCGTGTAGAAGCTGTTCGGGTCGTCCGGGTCGTTGTATTCGTAGTCCAGGTGCAGCGGGTGCGAGTCCGCGCGATTGGTCGCGACCACCAGGTTGTGCAGATCCGTGCTGATGCGATCCGCGCCAATCACGTACACCGTGTTCGCCTGTGAGGGGTCGTCGTCGCGATTGCGACCGATCATGTCGATGTTCAATTCGGCCTGGACGTGGTCGAGCGGCACGACCGGAAAGTCCGCCATGTAGCGCGAGCCGAGCAGCCCCGCCTCCTCGCCCGCGTGCCAGATGAAGACCACTGATCGCTTCGGTTTCGGTCCTTCGGCCAAGGCTTTGGCCATCGCCATCAACGCCGTCGTCCCCGACCCGTCGTCGTCCGCGCCGTTGAAGATCAGATCGCCCGGCGGTGCCGGACGACACTCGGCCTGCTGCTCGACGGGACCTGCCTGCCGATAGCCGACGTGATCCAGATGCGCACCGAAGAACACGTACGTGTCGCGCAGCTTTGGATCACGCCCGGGCACGAGACCGACGACGTTCTCGGTCAGGCGCGTGGAGACGACGTCGTATGTGTTGTCGACGTGAATCGTCACGGTCACGTTACGAAGCGTGAAAGGCGCCGGCGGTTGGCCGCGACGCACTTCGTCGCGCAGGTCGTCCAGCGAGCGAGGCGCGCCCGCGAGAAGGGCCTCGTAGAACGTCTCGTCCCCTGTGAGCTGCGGCGTGATGGCCCCGTCCACGCGTCGCACGGTCGTGAGCCGCGTCGTCGTCACGGCTGGTTGACGACTCGTCGCGCCTTCGCCTTCGGGCGGCGCGGGCACGAAGCGAATCGTCGCCGCCACGCCGGGGCCTTCGTCGCCTTCGTCCGGCGAATCCTCGCGCGGCACGCCGAAGCGCGTGCCGGGCAGATAAACGAGCAGCCGACCGCTGGATGTCGACGGCGCCGTCGCGGTGCCGGCCGATGCGCCCGCCGTTGGCGTGACGTCCGGACTGACGAAGTCGACGCCGGTGAACGTCAGCGTCCGGCGCCCCCCGGCCCGGACGGGAAACGTCACGTGCTCCCCGTCAGCGAACGTCCGTGACCGCCCGTTCGCCTCGATCGTCACCGACGAGTGGCGCGTGACCTGATAGGTCCGCTCCTTCACCACCTGGAAGTACGTCTTGTCGTCTCCGAGCGGCGTCACGCCCCAGGACCGCAGGTGGTCGGCTACGTACGACGCAGCCATCCCGTAGCCCTCCGTGAAGACCTCGCGCCCCTGAAGCGTGTCCGAGGACAGGAAGGTCAGCCACTCGTGCAGATCCTGCTCGTTGAAGGCCGGCAGATTGGCGTGCGACACCGGCACGTCCATCGGCACCCGGACGGCCGACGACTGCGCCAGGACCGGCACGGACAGGACGAGCGCGAGCGCCACGGCTCGCAGCGGATGAAGGCGCGGTCTCATGCGGATCTACGCGAGGACGAAGAGCGCATTGCGCACGGCGAAGTAGTTGCGGTCGGGCACGACGTAGTCATTCTGGATCATGAACAGACGGAAGCCCCAGGCCAGGGAGCGCGGATCGCTCCATCGACACGTGTCTTCAGCCTGCAATCCGGTGCTGCAGGTTCTCGAGATGCAGAGCGCTGACGAGACGTTCGACGCCTTCGGTATCGCCCTGAGCGAGCACGCGCCCCAGGTCGTCGAACGCCTTCACGGTGAGGAACCGCTTCTTCGGCGCAATGTAGACGACGACGGGCTTGCCGTCGCGGGAGAGGTTCACGACGTTGTTGATCGTGCCCTTGCTCTTTCCGTCCCACAGCATCAGCCCGTACTCGGCAGCATCGGCCATGACGCGGTCCTTGGCCGAATAGAAGTCGAAGCCTCGGGTGCCCTTTGGACCGGGCACTTCGTGCGTCGGCCACTGGCCGATGTTGTTCCGGCAGTGACGTTCCATACAGTGCACGACGACGTTCGGGTACGCCTTTTCGGCCAGGTACGACTGGACGGCCTCGTCCGCGCCGTTGGCGTCCCCGACGAGGATCTGGAAGCCCTTGCCGATCATCGTGTCGACACGAGTCTTCACCTCGGCGGGAAGCCGAGTGATCTGGCGCGATCCGGCGATGAAGACCCTCGTCATGCCTTGGTCCGAGTCTTCGTGATGGCGAGAAAGTAGACCGTCGACGTCCCTGCGTCAATCAATCCCTGGGCGACCACGGCGGCCGTGGCACCCGACCGATAGAGGTCGTCGACGAGGAGCAATCGGCGCCCTTCGACGAGCTTCCGGTCGAAAGCGAACGCACCATCCAGAAGCTTCTGACGCTCATCGTAGCCGAAGATGTCCTTGAGCTGCGGGGTCTCCGTCGTCTTCGTAACAGCGCCCTTCAGGACTGGGGTCGAGAGGCGGTCGGCAACAGCCTTGGCGATTTCGACGACCGGCTGGAATGCGCGCCGCCGGGAGGGCGGCACCGGGACGATGGCATCGATCCGAAGCTTTCGCTTCCCAACGAAATCGGCCGCGGTGTCCGCGATATCCGGCAACGTCGTCCGGTCGTGCCGGTTCTTCAGCCGGAACACGAGCTCGCCCAGCGCGCTCCGCTTCGTGTTGAACTGCGCATGGCCGTACGAATCGTGTCCGAGGAACTCGCTGCTCAGGGTGTGGTGGCGTTCGAGCACGTAGCCAGCCGCCCACGGACCACGAAGACGGCGTGGGTCGATCGCGACGATGGGCACGGCGCGTTGATCGTAACAGCCCGCGCCTCTGCGCTTCCAACTTTCTAACTTGGCAGGGCCCTTAGACATCCAAGCCGACTGATCGCATCAATACGAGCGCGTTGCTGGTGCGGACGACGCCGGGGCGGATGCGGTAGTCGAAGGTCAGGCCGTCGGCGCCGAACTGGTCTTCGAAATGGACGTTCACGGCGGCCGGCGCGAGGCGGTCGGCCATCTCGCCGAGCGCGAGGTCGTGTGTCGTGGCCAATCCGATCGCGCCGCGGCGGACGAGATTGGCGAGCACAGCTTCTGCGCCGATGCGGCGGTCGTGCGAGTTGGTGCCGCCGAGGATCTCGTCGAAGAGGAAGAGCACGCGGCCGGCGCGATCCGCGGCGAGCTGGCTGACCTGCGCGAGCCGCCGGACTTCGGTGAAGAACTTGGACCGGCCGTCGGCGAGCGAGTCCTGGATGCTGATGGCTGCGCCGACGTCGACCGGCGACAGTCGGAAGCGTGACGCGCGAACGGGCGCGCCGGCGAGCGCGAGCACGACGTTCGCGCCGATCGTGCGCAGCCACGTGCTCTTGCCCGACATGTTCGAGCCGCTCACGATGCACAGCCGCACGGGACCGTCGCCGAGCGCAAGGTCGTTGGCCACGGCGCCGGCCGGCATCGCCGGGTGTGCGAGATCGGTCGCCACGACGAGCGGAGCGCCGTCGACGACGTCCGGCCAGACGTATTCGGGATGCTCGAAGGCCAGCGTCGACAGCGCGAGCAACGCTTCGAGCTCGCCAATCGCGTCGAGCCACTGGACGAGATCCGGTCCCACGCGCGCGCGCCACGCGTCCACCGTGAACGCCCACTGCGTCGTCCACATCACGAGCGAGGACGGCAGCGCGAACATCAGGTTCTCGCGCGACGCGAGCAGCGCGGCGTACGTCGACAGCCGCGCGAGCTCGCGCGACGGCGCGCGTCGACGGTCGGCCAGAGCGCCCTGCAGGCGCTGCAGCAGCGGACTCGTGAACGTCTCGGCTTCGACGCGGCGCAGGAGGCCGACGAGCACGTCCAGGTCGTGCGCGGCTTCTTCGACGGTTTCGGCCACGTCGTGGACGCGCACCTTGAAGATCTGCGCGACGAGAATCTGGATGACGAGCAGCAACGCGAGGCCGGTGGCGAATGCGCCCGTCGTGCCCCACCAGATGAGCGAGGCGAGGGTCAGCGTTGCGAGGCTCGCGAGCGCGACTCGGATCGACGTGCCGCGCAGCCGGACCGGCGCCGCTGCCCATGCGCGCAGTCCTGAAACATCGACATGCTCGCCGGTTTCGACGACGTCGCCCATGACGGCGACGGCTTCGCGCAGGTCGAGGCGCGGCGCGAGCTCGCGGATGGCGTCCTGCCGCTCGCGGATGGTTGCACGGCCGGCGGGTGCGAGCAGCCAGCGCGCGAGCGTCCCGTCGCCTTCGCTCGTGCGCGACGTGGCGAGCAGCTCGAAGAGGCTGCCGCGGCCGAACAGATCGAGATCGGCGGCGTACGAGTGGGCGGGATCGACGAATCGCGCGCCATCCCGACCATGACCTGGCCACTGCCCCGCCACCCGCGCGAGGCTGCGCTCGTAGAAGCCGACGGCCGACCGCGCTCGATCGCGCGCGTTCAGAAGCCGTGCGTGCCAGGCCGCCACGGCGACGAAGGCCGCGAGCGGCGCGAGCAGCCACGCCGCATGAGCCGGCCCGCCGACGATGAAGAGCACGAGCGCCGCGGCGGCTATCGCCAGGCGAAGGTTGCTGACGCGAAAGCAGGCGCGCTCGCGGACGGCGAGCGTCCTGCGGCGCGCGGCCAGGCGCTCTTCGTACTCGCGCACGATCGCGTCAGGCGCGGCGGCCTGTTGCGGCGCCGTTGCCGAGGCGGCGGTCTCTGCCTCGGCGGCGTCCGGTCGGGCGTGGGTCACGCGCCTATTGTCGGCGATCGGACGCGTGGACGGCGGTCGGCGGTCTTTCCCGCTCGCCGGCGTGTGGCAGGCTCTCGACCACCATTTGCGCGCGGCGACACACCCCCACTAAGCTCGCGACGATGAAAATTCTTCGCGCCGAGCTCGTGACGAGCGCGTCGACGGCCGGACCGCGCGATGGTCTCGTTCGAGACGACGTCCCGCAGTTCGCGTTCGTGGGGCGATCGAACGTCGGCAAGTCGAGCCTGTTGAACGCGCTGGTGCGGCGCCCCATCGCGCGCACGAGCGCGGCCGCGGGCAAGACGCGCCAGGCCAACGTCTTTCTCATCACCGCGGAAGGCGGGGGTCACGGCCCGGGCTCGTGGAACGTGTATCTGGTGGATCTGCCCGGCTACGGCTACGCGCGTGGCGGCGACGCGTCGCGGCGCGAGCTCGCCGAGGTCGCCGACGCGTACTTCACCTCCCTCGAGACGCGACGTCCGCCTGGTGGTGCGTCCGACGAGCGTCGAGACGCGGTGTTCCTGCTCGTCGACGCACGGCATCCGGGACTCGCATCGGACGTAGACGCCGCCCGCTGGCTCGCCACGCGCGCGCCGCTGCACATCGTCGCGACGAAGATCGACAAGCTCTCGCGCAGTGAACGGACCACGCACCTGCGCGCGATCGAACGAACCTTCGGTCAGGCACCGATCGCGGTTTCGGCGGCGAAAGGCGACGGCCTGGAAGCACTCTGGCAACGCATCGCGCGAGGGGCGCGGGGGTAAGCGCGCGAAGACGCGAAGATCGCGAAGATCGCGAAGGAAGAAACATGTGGTGTCGGAGGTTGTGATCGAACCGACACTCGCCGTGAAGCGAACGGGATTTTGAGTCCCGCGCGTCTGCCAGTTCCGTCGTCACCCGGCGCCACGACAGCATAGCACGTGACGCGTGCTATGCTGTCGTGTGATTCAGTCGTTCGCGGACGACGCCACAAAGGATATCTACAATGGCGTCAACACGAAGGTGGCCCGCCGGCTGCCAAAGGCTCTGTGGCCGATTGTCCGGCGGAAGCTTGACGCCCTCAATGCGGCGAACCGTGTCGAGTTGCTGCGCGAGCCACCTGGGAATCATCTCGAAGCGCTCAAAGGCGACCGAGCCGGCTCCTGGAGCGTCCGCGTCAACGACCAATATCGGATCACCTTTCGCTTCGTGGACGGTCACGCGCACGACGTGGCCTGCGAGGACTATCACTGAGGACCTGAATGATGTTGCCGACCCATCGCCCCCCGACGCATCCCGGCGAAATGTTGCTCGAGGAGTTTCTGAAGCCGTCCGGGCTCACGCAAGCCGATGCGGCGCGGCGGATGGGCATGCCATTCCAGCGCCTCAACGCCATCATTCGCGGACGCCGCGCCGTCAGCGCCGAGACGGCAGTCTTGCTGGAAGCGTTCACGCGCATGGACGCGGAGTTCTGGCTGACGCTCCAGACTGCGTGGGATCTCTGGCATCTGCGGCGCCGCATGCGCCGTCCTCGCGTGACGCCCATTGCGCGGCCCCGCACGATCGCGCATGCCTGAATCATCGTCGCCTGCTGGATGTTTGCCGTCGGTCCCTTCGTAGCCCTCCGTACAGATTGGATTGTCGCCAGTGACCTTCACGATAGAAATCGAACGCGAAGTCAACGGCCGTTGGCTTGCGGAAATTCCGATTCTGCCTGGCGTCGTCGCGTATGGCGGCGACCGTGACGAAGCCGTTGCACGCGTGCAGGCCCTCGCTCTCCGCGTGATCGCCGAGCGCCCCGAACATCGCGAAGCGCCCGCCGAGCACCTCCACGTCACGTTCGAGGCGGCGCGAGCGGTCGGCTCGACGTGTTGACTCCGCAGGCGAAGAGCGCCCCCCTCGGTCAAGGTCACGGGATTTTGAGTCCTGCTAGAATCGTCCCCAGTGCCGGAGTGGCGGAACTGGCAGACGCGCGGGACTCAAAATCCCGTTCGCTTCACGGCGAGTGTCGGTTCGATCCCGACCTCCGGCACCACCTCGACCATCAGCGCTTCTTGTAAGTCGTCTTCGCTTTGACGGGCGCGCCGTCGCTCTGCAAGTCGGGCCGGTCGGTGTCGACGACGAGCGTGCCGTCGGCGCCGAGTGACGGGCTCGTCTTCGTCTGGAAGCTGCTTCCCCCGAAGTCGCTCGTCGTCGCGACGCGCGCCTCGGCCCAGCGGCGGATCGCTGGCGTGTGGCGCTCGATGAGCCACCACAGCGCCGTCGCGTAGAGCACGAGCGCCACAGCAGCGGCGACGAACAGGGCAGCCGTCTCCCAGGTTGCCGTCCGCCGTGGCGCGGCGAAGCAGGCGTAGAGCGCGAACGCGGCTGGAAAGTGCGTCAGATAGAGCGTGTAGGAGATGTCAGACATCCAGGTCGCGGCTCGGTGGTACGCGCCCCCCAGTGGCGGGGCCGAGGCCAAACACGGCACGGCGAGAGCCGCGGCCGCGCCGACGAGCGCATCATCCCAGGCCGCATGATGCGAGAGCATCACGACGATGGCGATGACGACGAGGATACCGACGCCCGCGAGGAACCACGCCCAGCGTGACGCCGGCCGCAACCACGCGCGCAGGCGCTCGGCTCCGGCGCCGGCAAGCCAGATTGCGGCCCCGCCGATCAGTCCGACGCGCATCGCGAGAAACGAGCCGCAAGCGACGAGTACGATGACGGCAAACCGTCGCAGCGGGCGCCCGCGCGCCGCCACAGCCGTCGCGAGCAAGCCACCGAGCACGTAATACCAACTCTCGTTGGCCAGACTCCAGAGCGGTCCGTTCGAGCCGAAGACTGGCACGATCAGGGACTGGAGTCCGGCGAGATTGCCGAAGGCCACGCTCCAGCCGTGCACTGCCGGATGATCGGACGTCGGCCCGCTCGTGAGGATCGCGGCGTAGGCGCCCTGATAGGCCGCGCGGTTTACTGCCTGTCCGATCGCATCCCACGCGAGCGTCAGCGCCAGCGCGGGCAGGAGCACGACCCACAGCCGCGTCAGCCGATGAACGGCATAACGCGACGCCGACCACCTGCCCGTCCAGGCACGGCCGAGCGCCGGGCCGCCGACCAAGTAGCCGCTCAGAACGAAGAACACGATGACAGCGGGATGCGCGAGGCTGGTCGCGCCGTAGAACAGCGCCAGGATCGGCCCGTGCGGAATGCTGCTCCACGCGGGAAACAAGAACGATCGCAGATGGCCAACGAGCACGAGCAACGCTGCGAGCCCGCGGAGGGCGTCGAGATGGACGAGACGGCGCGAGGACGCCGCCTGGCCTTGCCGCCTCACGCAAACGCCCCTGACTCGCCGCAGGTCGGACAGACGCGAATCAGCGCGCGATCATCCGCCGTCAGCGCAGTGTCGGCCGCCGGTCGCGAATGACGATTGAATCCGCGCTCCAGCAACACGCAGGCCCCTTCGATTGATCTCTTCTGATCTCTTCGTCGCCTCGGCGCCTCAGCCTACGCTTCGCGTCCGAACCAGCGTTGCAGACGACTCGATCGGAACTCGCGCTTCTCGGCGAGGAGTGACGTCGACGGCGCCTGGAACGAACCGGTTGGCTTCGGTCCGGTCAGGAACTCGACGTCCACGCGTCCGACCTGGCCGTGGCCGAACTCGATGTAGCAGGATCCGGCGCCTTTGTAGGCCTCAGGCGCCGGCGCGCCGGTGATCGCCGAGAGAATCTCCGCCGCCACGATCTTCGCCGAGCCCTCCGCGAACACGCCGGCCTTCGGCGTGCCCACGCCGTTCACGTCGCCGATCGCATACACGCCCGGGAACGTCGTCGCGAGCGTCTGCTTGTTCACCGGCACCCAGGCGTACGGTCCCGTCGAGAGACCGGATTCGACGACGACGGGCGGGACGCGATGGATGGGGACGCCGAGGAACAAGTCGTACGGCATCTCGGTGCCGTCACTGAGCACGGCGACCTTGCGGCCCGGATCGAGCGCCGTCACGAGTCGATCCTTCACGAACGCGATGTCGCGTGCGGCGAACGCCTCGAGAATCGCCTGCGACGTGTCGGGTGACGGCGGAATCGGCGTGCCGAATGGCATCACGAGCGAGATCGCGGACTTGCCACGGACGCCCGCGGCCGTCAGATGATCGTGCAGCAGGAGCGCGGTTTCACTCGGCGCGGGCGGACACTTGAACGACTTCCCCGTCACGCCGACGATGACCGTGCCGCCTTCGAAGTGGCGAAGCACATCGCGTACGGCGAACGCCGCGGGCACCGAATAGAACTCGTGGCCGCCGTCGACGAGGCCGGGCGTCGCCGCCGGATCGACGTCGGCGCCGAGCGCGACGACGAGCACGTCCGCGTCGAACGTGCCGTTGCTCGTCACGACGCGCTTCGCCACCGCGTCGATGGCGCGGATCTCCGCCTGCACGAAACGCACGCCGGGCTTGACGATGTCTCGATAGGCATACCGGACGTCGGCGGGCGTTTCGCGGCCGAACATGACGTCGAGCTTCGAGAAGCCGAAGACGAACGTGTCGCTGCGATCGATGAGCACGACGTCGATGGCGTTGCCGAGCGCGGCCGAAAGGATTGCCGTCAATTCCAGGCCACCGAATCCGGCGCCCAACACCACTACGCGCGTCGTCATGATCGAACGTCCTCCAGCCGCGCGACAGGGGCGGCAGGCCATGGTCGCACACTTGGCCTCTCGCCCGAGTGCTATCCTTTGCGCGGGTGCGCCAGCGCCCTGCCTATCCTCTTGGAGTTCATATGAAACGCATGGCCGTGATGGTCCTCGGCATCGTCGCGACGTCAGCCTTCGTGCTCGCGCAGGGTCGCGGCAGACCCGCGCCTCCCGCGCCGCTCGAGCCGGGCGCCACACAGGCAGAGGTCGACACGGCGCTCCTCGCTGCGCCGATGAATCTGCGCAACCAGGCGACCGTCATCAAGTGGAAGCCCGATCACACGTACACCGTGCTGCGCAAGGGCACGAACCATCTGGTGTGCTTCGATCGATCGGGTTTCCCGCTGCAGAACCCGTTCTCCGTTGTCTGCACGAGCATGGCCAATCTGGATCGCGAGAAACAGAATCTCGAGGCCGAGGCCACGGGCGACCACGCGAAGAGCGAGGCGATGCTCGCCGCCGAAGAAAAGGCCGGCACGCGCGTCAAGCCGGAATACGGGTCGGTCTGGTATCACCTGATGGGCCCCGACAAGGCGCGCGCGCACATGCACGTGACGATTGCGGTGCCGAATGCGACCCCTGAGAAGCTCGGCCTGCCCGACAGCTCGAAGCAGGGCGGCGTGTGGATCATGGACGCGGGCACGACGGGCGCGCATCTGATGACGCCTGGCGAGTAACTCCAACATACGACGACGTCCGGCGCGCGGCTTCGGAAGCCGCCGCCGGGCGATCGCCTCACGTGCACACGACGGCCGCGATTTGCCCGGCCGTATGAAGCCCTCCGGCCGCCGATCCGATGATCAGGCGTGCCCCTCCCGGTCCGCGTGGAAGGTCCGTCCCGACGACTGGCCGTCGCCGTCCTGACAACGGCCACGCTCGTCCTCAGCGCACTCGCGATTTACGTCGTCCGCCTCGATCACGTCGCCGGGTTGATTGGCGATGACGCCTGGTACGCGGTTCTCGCGAAAGCCATCGCGGAAGGCGACGGACCGAGACTCATCGGCTCGGCCGAACTGCACGTCCTCTCGCCGGTGTATCCACCCGGATTTCCCGCGCTTCTCTCGTTGGTCTTCCTCGTCAGTCCGTCGTATCCCGCCAATCTATTGCTCCTGAAGAGCGTGTCCGTGGCCGCGATGATCGGCGTGGGCGTGCTGACGTATCGCTATGCGGTGCGCTGTCGCGGCCAGTCCACTGCCATTTCCGCGGCGGTCGCATTCGCCACGGTCATCACGCCGTCGCTCGTCTTCCTCGCGACGTCGACGCTGATGTCGGAAGTCGTGTTCCTCTTCGTCGAACTCGCCGCCGTGCTGGCCATCGAGCGCGCGGCTGCGGCCGAGCCCGATCGCGCATCACGAGGGGCAATGCTCGCAGGCGTGCTTGCCGGCGCCACGATGCTCGTACGGACGGCCGGCGTGGCGGTCGTCGCGGCCGGTGTGTTGTATCTCGTCGGCACACGACGCTGGCGTCGCGCGGTCCCCTTCGTCGCCGCGTCAGTCCTGTGCGTGCTGCCGTGGACAATCTACGCGCACCGGCACGCAGCGACGCATGCGGAACGCGTCGACCTCGGCGGCGTGATGGCCGTCGACTACGCGAACTGGTTCTGGACGCGTGAAGCCGGCACCGTCACCGCGCGGTCAGTCGGCCTCGTCGCGTTGCCGGCGCGCATCGTGCGCAACGTGACGGACATCGCCATCCGCGACATGGGCGGCATCTTCGTGCCCGTCCTGTTTCGAAGCGCGGGAGAAAGCGGTTTGGAGGCCGTCGGGCTCGGGCCGCCCGAGGATGGCAGCGTGCCGAGCATGGGGTCGGCCACCGGCACCAAGGCCGTGTCGCTCGTCCTGACGCTCGTCGCCGTCCTCGGATTCATCGTCGCCTGCCGCCGGCGGCTCACGGTCGCCGAGCCACTGACCGTGCTGTCGGTTGGAATGATCGTGCTGTGGCCGTTCTGGACGTTCCGGTTCGTCCTGCCGCTGACGCCGTTTCTCCTCTGTTATCTCGTCATCGGCGTCGAGACGCTCGGCGCGGCCGCCGCGCGAGTGAGCCGGCCAGCGACGGTCGCGTCCACGTCGGTGTCGGCGGCGCGCATCTTCCTCTTCGTCCTCATCGGGCTCAACGTGCTCGATCACGTGCGGTACGTCGCGCAGCCGCACGAGAATGCGCGCGGCGGGACATGGCAGGCGCAGGGTGATGATACCGACGCGATCATGGACTGGGTGCGTCGACATGCCGAGCGCGGCAGCGTGATCGCCGCTTACAATCCGGCGCTCGTGTATCTGCTGACGGGGCATCAGACGGTCGCGATTGACAGCTTTGGCGATCGCTGGAATCGCTGGCGGCGATTGGGCGTTCGCTATCTCGTGTGTCTCAGCGACGCCCAACCCATGGACGACTCGCCCCGCTCCGCACTGCGATTCAAGCTGCCCGACAAGAACCTCTGGGTCGTCGAGCTGCTGCCCGCCGATGGCGCGACGGCCTCGTCGGTCGCCTCGACCACCCACATGCCCGACCGTTCCGTGCGGAACAGCACGCGATAAGGCAGCGCACGATCCGGCAGTTCCGCGCTTCGCCGCAGCGACACGAGATAGCGGATGCCCTGCAACCGCCACGCCGCCCAGCGTGCGCGCGCGTCGTTGATGGCGACGCCGCGGCGCCCGGTCCGCAGGTAAATCAACGCCGGATTCGTCGACGCCACGCCGCCAGGTTCCTTCAACGTACGCTGCATCCAGTCCAGCACCTCGTTCGTCTCGCGAGCATCCTGCATCCACACCGCATCGTCCACTTGCAGGCGATAGCGCGCGTGGTCGAGCACGTGCAGCACGAGCACGCAGGCGATCGCGATGCGTGCGACTCGCGTCCACGACGAAGTCATCGCCTGCACGCCGGTCAGCAGATAGAAGTAGAGGAACGGCGCGAGTGGCAACACGAGGCGATACGCCCAATGTGGAAACAGGACGATGGGGACGAGACAGAACGGGACGACGTATTCGCTGACGCCCGCGTAGCGTCGCCATGCCGCAATGAAGCCAATGAGCGCGACGAGACTCAAAAGGCCCGAAATGACCAGCGTCCCGGTCGCATTGCCCATGCTGCCCATCGAGAGATCGGTGCGCTTGCCGCCGACCGACAGCGTCTCTTCACCGCTCTCGATTGGCGGCCGATACAACTCGGGCAGCACGATGGCGCCGACGTCACGGCCGAAGATGTCGACGACGGCGCTGCCGACACGCGCGGGAATATCGGTCCACGAGATGCGGCCGGATTCAATCTCGCCCGCCCGCCGCATCCAGAACTGCTCGCCGTAGGTGAAGACGTGCGCGCCGCCGTGTTGAAGCCGTAGCTCCAACGGCGTGGCGTGGACGTGCGCGTAGATCGTCCACGGCAGCAGCGCGATGATGGCCGGAACGACGAAGCGTCCGATCGAGCGCCAATCGCGTCGCATCGCATACCAGAGCACGACGGCCGCGATGATCGGCAGGCCGGCCGATCGAATGAGCGCCGAGACTGCCGCGGTCACGCCGCCCCAAACGGGCCGTTCTTTGGCGACGAGCGCGACGGCGCCGACGAGTGCCAACGTGAACAGCGGTTCGGACATCACCGTCGACGTCGCGAGCCACACGAACGCGGGCGTGAGCACGACCGCGAGCGCGAGGCCGAACGCGAACGGTGCCGGCACGTCTCGATGGCGGTAGTACGCGGCTGCGAGCAGCCCGACGCCGAACATCGCCACGACCGAGACGAGCTTCAGATACAGAACGTTCGCCGGAAAGGCGGACGTAAACGTCATCACGAGCGCCAGCACGAGCGGAAAACCGGGCGGGAATGCCGGCAGAATCGCGGCCATCGCCGGCGTCGGCGCGTTGATCAGGTGATAGCCCTGCCCTGATGCGATGGCCTGCCCCAGCAGCACGTACCACGCGTCGTCGACATACAGGCCCGCGACTGGGTTGAGCCGGAGACCGTACACGGCCAACGTCAGCGCGCAGCCGGCCAGGAGGAGCCAACGACGGGAGGACATCGCCCGCGCATCATAGCCTTCGCGGGCCCGTCGTCACATCCGCGCGTTCGTCGTTCTTTACCGCGCCGCCACCTGCTGGCGCGCGAGCTCGCGACGGAACGCCTGCTCGCGCTCGGCAACGTAGCGCTTGTAGCCGTCCGGATCGATGAACGGGTTCGCGTCGCCGGCTTTCATCCGTGGATACTTGGCCTCGAGACCGAAATAGTCGCCATGCGCGCCGAGGAAGAGATCGCATGGCAGCGACTTCAGCACCTCGAACGTGTGCGCGTAGTCTTCGGCGATGCGCGGATACTTCGCGTTGTTCACCAGCACATATCCGGCGTTCACGTTCGGGCTGCCCACGATGACGGCGTCGTAGGTGCCTCCGTCCGCATCGACCCTCATCGTCCACGTCGTGCAGCCCTTGGTGTGGCCGGGCGTAAGGCGCGCCGTGAGGACGGCACCGCCGAGCGTGACCGTGTCGCCGTCGTGCAGCACGCGATCGACCTTGACGGGCGGATAGTGATCGGACGCGCCGTACTGAAAATCCTCTCGGCCACCGGATTCGACGACGGGCACGTCCGCGTCCATGACCATGTAGGTTGCGCCGGTCAGCGCCTTGATACGCGCGCTGCCCGCGTCGTGATCGGAATGCGCGTGGCTGATGAGCAGGATCTTGATGTCGCTGAACCGGAAGCCGACCTGCTCGACGCTCTTCTGAATCAGCGGGACGTTGGCCTCGAAATCGCTGTTGATGAGGACGTGGCCGTCCGCCGTCGTGATGAGGTAGTTCGCCAGGCCGCGGCTGCCGACATAGTAGAGATTGCCGGCGATACGGAAGGCCGGGAACGGCTCGGTCCACGCAGCATTCCCCTGCGCCGCCGCGTGCCGCGCGATCGCGCTCATCGCAACCGCCCCGAGACACATCGTCGTCCACTCGCGCCGTGTGTAGGTCGTCATGTGCCCTCCGCTCGTTGTCCGTGCGGCGACCATCATCGTCGATGCCGCGCCGACTGGCAACGCCGCCGCGCATCCGGTAACGTGAGGGCGTTCACACGCGCGACGGTCATTCACGGCCCGTGCGCCCATCACGAGTACGAGAGGTTCCTGTCATGCGGTACGTTCGATCCACTTCGTCCTTCGCCCTCGCCTTTGCCCTGTCGGCCGGCGTCGCGTCCGCGCAGACGCCTCCCGTACGCGGCGGCGGCGCGGCCACGCCCGCGATGACGCTCACGTCCACGTCGTTCGCCGACGGGACGGTCATCCCCGACAAGTACACGCAGGCCGGCGACCAGACGTCGCCCGCGCTCACCTGGACGAACACGCCGGCCGGGACGGTCAGCTTCGTGCTGCACATGCACGACCCGGACGTCGCGCGCAATCACTCAACCGAGGATCAACTGCACTGGCTCGTGTGGAACATGCCGGCGACGACGACGAGCCTGCCGGAAGGTGTGGCGGCGGGTGCGACGCGGCCGGACGGCAGCCACCAGACGAGCGCGAGCGGCCCGTCGTACCGCGGCCCCGGCGCACCGGCGAGCGGACCGCTCCATCACTACACGTTCGAGATCTACGCGCTCGACACGACGATCGACGTCCAACCGGGATCGGACGGCTTCGCCACACGCAAGGCCGTGCTCGAAGCGATGCAGGGCCACGTGCTCGGCAAGGCCGTGTACGTGGGACTGTTTCATCGGCCGCAATAAGGCCGGACTATGATGCTCGCGTGTCAGCTTCGGTGCGACTGGCGTTTCTCGGCTGCGGGTTCATCACGCGTGTGCACAGCCGGCACCTTCGCCGCCTCGGCTCGCTCGTCACGGCGAGCTACGCGAGCCGCGAGGGGGCGAAGGCCGAGGCGTTCTGCCGGCGGTTTCACGGCGTCCGCAGCTACGCCAGTTACGAGGCCGCGATTGTCGATCCGGCGATCGACGCGGTGGTCATCGCCGTGCCGCCGCGCTTTCATCTCGAGCTCACCGAACAAGCACTCGCCGCGGGCAAGCACGTCCTCGTCGAGAAGCCGGCCTTCCTGACGTCGGACGACTATCGTCGCGTCATCGCCACGCGCGATCAATCGCGCTGTGTCGTGCTCGTCGGCGAGAACGACCACTACAAGCCGCTGGCCGATCGCCTCCGGCGCCTGCTGGCGTCGGGCGCGATCGGCGAGATGGTCTTCGCGCAGTTCACGACGATCGCGCGCCGCTTCAAAGCCGCCGACGACTGGCGCAACGACGAAGCGATGGCGGGCGGCGACGCGTTTTTCGAAGAAGGCATCCACTGGCTGCACCTGGCCAACAGCCTCGGACCGCGTATCACGACCATCCAGGGCTATCGCCCGACTGTCTCGACGGAGGGTCCCGATCGGCGCGCCAAGAGCCTGATGGCCGCGTTCCGCTACGACAACGGCGCGGTCGGCTCGCTCTATTACTCGCGCGAGATCCCGTCGCTCCTGAAAGGCCTGCGGCTCTCGAAGCTCATGGGCCGACGAGGCGTCATCACCTTCGAGTCGAACGGCCTCATCGTCGTCGCGCGTGGCCGCGGCATCCCAACGGCCCGCATCCCGGGCCTCCGCGACGTGCGCGGCTATCAGGCGATGTACCGCGACTTCGTGCACGCCATCACGACCGGCGCGTCACCCGAGATGAGCCTCGAACGCGCGCTCGAGGATCATCGATTGATGGAACAGGTGTACGCAACGACGACGTAGAGCACGTTTCAAAACTTCGAACTGCGAAGGAATGGGGCGCCTTCGGCGCGTCTCTTCAAGTTTGAAACAGCTCGTAATCCCCTTTCGCGCAAGCCTTCTGTTTCCTTCGCGATCTTCGCGTCTTCGCGCGAGGCCCCTTCGCATCTTCGCGCGAGATTCCCCTTCGCGCCTTCACGTTCTGCGCTATGGCGGGCAAGCGCGCGTCTTCCCGCCTTCGCGCTCCGCGCTCGGGCGCGCGTCCGGTGGCAGCCGGCGCCACGCACCGGGCGCCAGGCCGGCGGCGCGGTGGAATGCGCGGCTGAAGGCCTCGGCCGACGCATATCCCGCGCGCTCAGCCACGGCGGCGAGGCTGAGATCGCCAGTCGCGAGCAGTCGCTTGGCGAGATAGATGCGATGCCGCGTCAGATACTCCATCGGCGCGCTACCGACGCTCGCGCGGAAACGTGCGGCGAGCACCGATCGTGAAGCACCGACCTCGCGCGCCAGCCGCTCGACCGTCCACGATCGACCGGGCGCTTCGTGCAGCCGTCTGAGCGCGCGGGCGACGACGTCGTCGCGCGCGGCCGAGATCCAAGCGGCCCCACCTGCTGGCTGCGCTTCGACGAAGCGGCGCAGCACCTCGACGAACAGGATCTCGACGAGCCGCGTGACCATCACGGTGCTGCCGCGGCGGCCGGCGCTCGCCTCTTCGACCGTCCGCCGCCGCGTCGCTTCGAGCCAGCCGTCCGCATCGTCGCCGGCCGGACAGCGCGTCACGAGCCCGCTCGGTTCCAGCCAGACGAGCTCGACGTGGCGCACGCCGCGTACGCAGAGGATCGGCGGCAGCGATCGGACGAGCGGTCCGAGCCGCGCATCGCCCACGAGAAAGCCGCAGACGACCGCGGCCGTGTCCGTGCCCGTGCCCGCGCCGTGTTCGACGTGCGGAATGGCGTCGCTCGGCGACGCCGCGAGATACGGCGCCATGGGCTGCGGCGTGAGTGCGGGATCGCTGCAGAGCACGTGCGACTCGCCGGCGGGGATGATGACGCAGTCGCCGGCCTGGGCCTCGATCATCACGCCGCTCGCACGCACGAAGCAGCGTCCCTCGACGAGCACGTGGAAGCCGGAGATGGGCCCAGGCGTTGGCGGCGTCACGCGGGCGACGTCGGCCGACGGCGGCGAGATGACCGACCAGGGCGGCGTCATGCGCGCCGTCACGAAGACACCCACCGTCAGTCGGAACGATCCGAGTGCATCAGCGAGCACATCCATGGCAGCGTGCCGGCGCGCGAGCCACCCGCACATCCAGCGGCGCGGTCAGGTTTGCCGGACGCACAATCATAGCCTCCACGCCGACGCGGTGAAATCATCGCATCGCCGTGACGTCGGTCCGCGGCGCAGGGAGTATCCATGGCAGAACGATGGTCGGTTCGAGGTCAGTACATGGAAGCCTGTACGTGTGACGTGCTCTGTCCGTGCATCATGCTCGCCGACCCGACCGGCGGAACGTGTACGGCGCTCGTGGGCTGGCACATCGATCACGGCGCGTACGGCGGCGTGCCGCTCGACGGGTTGAATCTCGCGCTCGCGGTCTACAGCCCCGGCAACATGAGCGCCGGCGGCTGGACCGTGGCGATGTACATGGATGCGCGTGCCACGGCTGAACAGCGCGACGCATTGCACACGATCTGGGCCGGGCAAGCGGGCGGCCATCCCGCCCATCTCATCCAGCTCGTCGGCACGGTTGCCGGCAGTCGCGTCGTCCCGATCGATTTCACGACGGACGGCAAGAAGGGCCGACTGAAGGTCGGCGATGCGGGCCTGGCCGAAGGTGCGGCGCTCGAAGGTCAGCAGAGGCAGCCCGTCACCGTTGCGAATCATCCGCTGTGCATCGCGCCCGGCTTCCCCGCCGTCGTCGGGCGATCGACGACGGCGTCGTTCAATGACTTCGGGATCACGCTGGATGCCGCCGGACAGGACGTCCTGCTTTCGCCGTTCGAGTACGCCGGACCGTAATGGTCCGCTCGGGTTCTCTTCCTGCCTTGAGTGCCGAGGCCGCGCCCGCCTCGCGCGCGCTCGTCGTCGAGCGACGGATCATCGCGGGCGCCATCGTCCTGCTGACCGCGCTGTCGTGGATCGTCCTCGCGCGTCTGCCGTCCGTCATGTCGGCGGCGCGCGCCGTGCCGATGTCGATGCCGTCCATGGCCGCCGGCGTCGTGCACGACGGCATGGACATGACGAGCCGCGCCTGGGACGTACAGTCGCTCGCCATCACTTTCATCATGTGGGCGGCGATGACGATGGGGATGATGCTGCCATCGGCGACGCCCACGGCGCTGACGCTCGCGGGATTGCTCGAACGGCGCGGCGTGGACGCGCGGCTCGCGGCCGTGCGCGCGTTCGTCGTGGGCTATCTCGTCGTGTGGATCGCCTACAGCGTGACGGCGGCTCTCGTGCAATGGTTTCTGCAGTCGACCGCGATGGTCGATGCCGCCGGCGTGCTCGGCCCATCCGCGGCGGCCGTCGTCCTTGCCGGCGCCGGCGCGTTCGAGTTCACGTCACTCAAAGAAGCGTGTCTACGTCAGTGCCGCACGCCCATTGGCTTCCTCGTCCGTGAATGGCGGCCGGGACAACGCGGTGCGTTCGTCATGGGCGCGCGCCACGGCACGATCTGCGTCCTCTGCTGTTGGGCGCTGATGGCGGTGATGTTCGTGGCTGGCGTCATGAGCCTCGCGGCGATGCTCGCGCTCACGCTGGCGACGTTCATCGAGAAGCTCGTCCCGGGACGATGGCCGGCACGGCTCACCGGATGCGTCCTCATGGCGTGGGCCGTGCTGGTAGTTGCTGGCCGCCTCGGCGCGTAGGCGACAGCCGGCGTCCTGGCGCACCAAACGCTGACGACCGTCGAGCGTGCGGCCACGCGCCGTATAATGCCGCGCCTTGCAACGCCGACGCGATCCACATCCGACCGCTGAAGAAGACGAGCCGAGCACGCCCGACGACCTCGCAGCGGCTGGCGTCATCCTGGAAGACGCTGCGTGCGCGTTCTGCGGGACACCCGGCGGCGAACGCGTGATCGTCGGACGCGATCGCGCGCTCGATCGCCCTGGACGATTCCAGGTCGTGCGCTGTCCCCGCTGCGATCTGCTGCGTACGCATCCCCGCCCGACGCTGGAATCGATCGGCGTCTACTATCCGAGCGAGTACGCGCCGTATCAACCGCCGCCCGCGCGGACGCGCTGGGGTCAATCGCTGCGCGAGCACATGAACGCGCGGTGGACGTACCTGCCGCGCCTGCCACCAGGACGACTGCTGGAGCTCGGTCCAGCGATTGGCCTCTACATGCAGGCGATGCAGCGCGCCGGATGGGACGTGACGGGCATCGAACTGTCTACGTCGGCTGCTCACGTGGCAGCCGCAGCCACGGGCGCACCCGTTCACGTGGGCGATGTGTGTGGCATCACGCTTCCGCCGGCGAGCTTCGATGTCGTGTCCGCGTGGATGGTGCTCGAGCACCTTCACGATCCGGTTGCCGCGCTACGCCGCGCGTTCGAATGGTTGAAGCCTGGCGGATGGCTCGGGCTCAGCGTGCCCGATGCGGGAAGCTGGATGTTCCGCGCGTTCGGCAACGCCTGGTTCTGCCTCGAACTCCCGCGGCACCTGTACCACTTCTCCGTGCCGACGCTCAGCCGCGTTCTCGAATCGTGCGGTTTTCGCGACGTCGTCGTGATGCGGCCATGGACCACGTACGACCTCGCGTACAGCATCGCGGCGCGGCTCGACGACCGCCGGTGGGTCTCGTCGCGAACCAGCGCGCGATGGATCTCTTCCCTACCCGCGCGTGCCGCGCTCTGGGGCGCCGGATGGATCGCCGGTGGCATGGGTCTGCCGAGCATGATCATCGTCAACGCCCGCAAGCCGTTGGCGTGATCGCGACGCGTCAGGTCCGCAGACCGGTCAACCGGGCATAGGCTTCGATCACGTCGCGCGGGCGCTCAGCGCCGCGACCGATGGCGGCGCGCACCAGCCGGAGCATCGGCTCGGGCACGCTCATCAGCGCGAGCAGCGCTGCCACTTCCCATGAACGGAAGTGCGTGCGGATGTACGCCTGCCGGCTCTGCAATCCACAGAACAGGCGCCAGCCCGGCACGGCGGTCGTACAGACACCCACGGCATGGTGAATCGACACGTCGTCGAGCACGACGGCCCGGATGCCGTGCCGGCGCGCGCGCAGGCACAAGTCCACTTCGTCGTAATAGACGAAGAACCGCTCGTCGAATCCGCCGAGCGCTTCGAACACCGAGCGCCGGATGAACAGACACGCGCCGCAGACGACGTCGACCTCACGCGGAATCGTTGTCTCACGCCGATCCTCGCCGATGCGGCCCGGCATCGTGCGAGCGGCGGCCTGGCGTGCCGCCCTGCGGCCCAGCCCCAGCGACAACGCGGCCAAGCTGGCTGGCGTCGGAAACGGGCCGACACCGAGGGGCGGCGGCGCGGCGCCGCCGTCGAGCCGCACGCCGGCAATGCCCACGCCAGCGTGTTCGGACGCGGAGAACATTCGGAATGCCGCGTCGATCGCCTCGGTCGTGATGAGCGCGTCGGGATTGAGGAACAGCAGCACGTCGGCGGTTGACGCCACCGCCCCCTGGTTGCAGGCGGCGGCGAAGCCGCGATTGATGACGTTGTGGATGAGGGTGAGCGGCAGGCCACGCGCTTCAATCGTGTCGGCCGATCCGTCCGTCGACGCGTTGTCGACCACGACGACACGCGCGAGCGTGCCGGCGGTGGGACGGACGCGGGCGAGCGCATCGAGCGCCCGCTCGAGCCAGACGCCCGCGTTCCAGTTCACGATGACGACATCGAGCGTCGAGCCCATGCGGCGACCGGACGCTACCACGATGCCGGCGGTATCGATAGCGGAGTGCGGCCCCGCCCTGTCGGCGGCGTCCGACGAGCCCCTCCGTTATGCGCGCACGATCTCGACGTGCGTGCCCGCCGCGCGCGCAAGCGGCTCGATGTCGTCGGGGTCGGACGTCACGATCTGATCGTCGTCTTCGGCCAGGAGGACGAGTGCGGCGTCGATGGCGTCCCGACACCTCGCGGTCGCCAGCAGCGCGCCGGCGGCACGTCCCAACGCGAGATCGAGCGGCCGAACGTCGATGCCGTCGAGCGCGCGCGCGAGCAGGGCCTGCCGACCACCGGCACCACGCCAGACCTGCGCGACGATTCCTCCATGCGAGACCGGAACTTCGCCGGCCGCGTGCGCGGCCTTCAACCGGCGCCACATCGCGCGATCGTGGCGCTCCAGGGCGATGAGCGCACCGCTGTCGAGCACGAGCGTCACGCCGCACCTCGCTTGCGCGTGGACCTCCGGACGCGGCGGCCTTCGCCGCGGACGACGCGCGCTCCGGCGCGGTCCGTGCGCGCCTGCGTGGCCAGTTCATCGGCGGTCAGCACGCCGAATTCGTCCTCGAACGACGCGATGGCCGCGCCGAGCGCGCGCAAGCGGCGGTCCTTCTCGGCGCGATCGGCCAAGGCGTGATTGACCCACGCGCTGAGCGAGTTCGCCTGGCCGCGGTCGACGGCATCCTGCGCGGCCTGTATGAGATGCGGATCGACCGTGACCGTCAAACGGGCCTTGGAATGGCGCATATCGGGATTCTAATACTACGCTTACTTCAATATGAGCCTCGTCGTTCGCCCGTGATCCGTGCGGCTCGCCACCCGTGCCCACGCCGCGCCGCGCGCGCGAGATCACCCGCGCGCCCGGATATGATGATCGGCGTGCCGCGGAGAGCTGACGCGGCGTCCGGACGAACGCGGACGCGCCGGCTCGCGCGGCCACTCGATTCATGATGCCGACTTCCGTTCGCGCCGGGCAGGGCCGCGCCTGATGCCCGAGCCGCGCGACCACTACGACATCCTCATCATCGGCAGCGGCGCGGGCGGCGGCACGATGGCCCATGCTCTGGCGCCGACCGGCGCGCGGCTGCTCATCGTCGAGCGGGGCGGCGTCGTACCGCAGGAGGCCGAGAACTGGGATCCCACCGCCGTCTGGAAGCACCTGCGTTATCGCACGCGTGAACGCTGGCTCGACGCGGCCGGCGGCACGTTTCTCCCGTACACGCACTACAACGTCGGCGGCAACAGCAAGTTCTGGGGCAGCGTGCTCTATCGGCTGCGTCGCGAAGACTTTCAAGCGATCGAGCATCGCGATGGCGTATCGCCGGCCTGGCCGATCGACTACGACACGCTCGCGCCGTACTACACGCGCGCCGAGCGGCTGTATCAGGTCCATGGCGACGCCAGCGCCGATCCGACCGAGCCGGCGCGCGACCCATTCCCCTTCGCGCCCGTGCCGCACGCGCCCGGCATGGCCGCGATCGTCGACCGCCTGCGCGCCCAGGGCCTGCACCCGTCGCCGCTTCCACTCGGCCTCATTCGGCCCGGCGAACCAGACGGCTGCCGGCTCTGCAACACCTGCAACTCGTTCCCGTGCCGCATCCATGCAAAGAGCGATGCGGAAGTCTGCTGCGTGCAGCCCGCGCTCGCGCATCCGAACGTCTCGCTCTGGACCGACGCGTACGCCGAGCGTCTCATCACGGACGGCACCGGCGCGCGCGTCGAGTCAGTCGAGATCGTGCATCAGGGTGAGCGCCGCCGCATCTCGGCCGACCTCGTCATCGTCTCGTGCGGCGCCGTGAACTCGGCCGCCCTGCTGCTGCGCTCGGCCAACGACGGGCACCCGAACGGCCTCGCGAACTCCTCGGGCCTCGTCGGCCGCCGCTACATGGCGCACCTCGCGACGATGATGCAGGGGTTTCATCCGCTGCGGGTGAACACGGACGTCTTTCAGAAGACGGTCGCGATCAACGACTTCTACTTTCGGGGACCGGACACGCGGTATCCGCTCGGCCAGATCCAGTCGCAGGGCCGCACGCACGGCGTGATGGCGCAGACGGTCGCGCCGTGGATTCCGCTCTGGGCCTACGACGCGTGGGTCGCGCGCGGCGTGGACTGGCTCGCGATGTCCGAAGATCTGCCGAACGACGCCAACCGCGTGACGGTCGAGCCGGACGGCCGCATCCGGCTCACCTATCGATCCAACAACGCCGTCGCGCACCGCGAGCTCGTGCAGGTGATGACGCGGATCCTGAAAGGGCTCGGCTTCTGGAAAGTGATGACACACTCGCACGGCAGCACGAACACGACGCACCAGTGCGGCACACTGTGCTTCGGCACCGACCCGAGGCAGTCCGTCCTCGATCCGTTCTGCCGTGCCCACGATCTCGACAACCTCTTCGTCGTCGACGCCTCGTTCTTTCCGTCGTCGGCTGCGGTCAATCCGGCGTTGACGATCGCGGCGCAGGCGCTGCGCGTCGCCGACCATCTCATCGAGACCCGTCTGCGGTAGTCGTCAGGGAGATCCAGACATGCGCGCGCGATCGTTCAGCCACGTCGGCATCACGGTGTCGGACTTCAACCGCGCGGTCTCTTTCTACTGGGACGTGTTCGGCTGTCCGCTCGTCGGCGTCGCCGACACGCCGCCCGATCGCGTGCGGACGTTCTTCGGCGTCGACGCACCGGCGCCGCGCTGCAAGATCGGATGGATTCGCGTACCCGGCGGCGCGACGATCGAGATCTTCGCGTTCGAGCCACAGCAGCCACCCGTGCCGCCACCGTGGAACCGCATCGGGCTGACGCACATCTCCTTCAACGCGCGCAACCTGCCGCGCTGGTACGACTATCTGCAGAGCAAAGGCGTCGAGTGCGTCAGCCGCCCGGAACGATCGCCGCGCGGCCACTCGTTCTTCTTCGCGAAGGACATGGACGGCAACCTGATCGAGATGATCGACCTCGGCTACATGCACTACGTCCTGCAGTGGCTCGGCCCGCTGGGCGGATGGTTGTTCAGGCGCGGGAGATACGCGAAGTATTACGAGACAGGCGGGGGCCCCAACGCATTGCAAAGAAGATGACGGCAAGCGCGATTAAACCTCACGCGAAGCCGCGAAGATCGCGAAGGGGGCAAAGGACAGAATTAAAAACGATGACACCGCAAGGCCCCGAGCGTAGCGAGGGTGCCGCAGCGCCGTAGCGTTGGGGGTGGGGCCCCAACGCACTGCAGAAAAGATGACAGCGCGCGCGTCACGCCCGCCCTTTGATCTGCTCCAGCAAATGATCGCAGCCGCGCGCGGTAAGAGCCATCATCGTCAGGGTCGGGTGCTTGTCGCCGGTGGACGGGAAGGCGTTGCCGCCGAAGACGTAGAGGTTCGGGATGTCGTGCGTCTGGCAGTACGAGTTGAGCACGCCTTCCTTCGGATCGACGCTCATGCGCGCGGTGCCGACTTCGTGAATCGAGCCGCCGAGCGGCCGGCGCCGCCCGGCCGCACCGCCACGTCCGCTGCGTGATCCGCGTCCGCCACGCGCGCCAGTCGATGCATCGCCGCCGCGCGCACTGGCTTGGCCGTCTGCCGCCGATGCCCCGTCGCGACCGCCGCGCCCGTCTGAGCCCTGCGCTCCGCGCGCGCCACCGCCGCGAACGGGTGCCGTGTTCGCGTCGGGCGATCCTGGTGCACCGGGGAATCCGACCGGTCCGCCCGCCGGCAGCGACGGCATGACTTCTCCACCGGCCTTGCGAAACAGTTCTTCAGCGCGCTGCTGGAAGTCGTCGAGCAACTTGTAGTCGTTGTCGCCGTGCGTGAAGTGGATTTTGATCACGGGAATGCCCCAGTGATCCTTCACTTCGGGATCGAGCTCGACGAAGTTCTCCTTGCGAGCGAGCATCTCGCCGCCGGCGTTCCACACGCGCGCCTGCGCGACGTAGCGACTCTTGATCTCCTTCTTCCATTCGGATCCGTAGCCGGGCACGTTGGCCGCGAACTGCGGATACTCGGTCTGGCCGCCGGTCGCGTTCATGACGTAACCGCGGATGAAGTCCTTGCGTTGCGTCTTGTCGTCGATGTTCTGAAAGTTCGGGATCGTGAGTCCCGACATCTTGCCGTCGTCGAGCCGCGCAGGGCCGCCGCGCAGGATCGGCAGGAAGCCGGTCACGCCTCCGCCGCCGACCTGGTCCATCATGTACTGGCCGAGCGTGCCGCTCGAGTTGGCCAGTCCCTCCTTCGCCGAGAGCAACAGCAGCCGCGTGTTCTCGAGCGTCGACGCCGCCAGGATGACGAAGGTCGCGTCGACGTCCACCGATCGCCTCGTGTCGCGCTCGATGTAGGTGACGCCCTGCGCGCGGTTCTCGCGGTTCATCCGGACGGCCGCGACGATGCTGTCGGTACGGATTTCGAGGTTGCCGGTCTGGAGCGCGGGCGGCAGCGTGACCGCGATCGGATTGAACATCGCGCCGACGTCGCAACCGTTGACGCAGTTCCCGCAGTAGTGGCACGGCGGCCGGCCATTGTGCGGCAGCGTGAGTTGCGCAAGCCGCCGCGGCGTCGATCGCCAGCCGAGCGCGTTCGATGCGGCCGTGAAGATCGTCTCCGCGCAGTTGAGCGCCATCGGCGGCAGGAAGACGCCGTCAGGAAACTGCGGCAGGCCCTCGGCCGCGCCGCTCACGCCGATGAAGCGTTCGACGCGGTCGTAGTACGGCGCCATGTCGGCGTACGACACCGCCCAGTTCATGCCGTAGCCGTCACGCGACGCGGCCTTGAACTCGTAGTCGGCCATTCGATCCGTCGCGCGCGCCCAGTGCAGCGTGCGGCCACCGAGACAACGCGACCGTCCCCATGAATAGACCGTGTCGGGCGCCGTCGTGTACGGGTTCTCGACGTTGTCGATCATGATGCGGTAGTTGCGCTCGTCGCCCGCATAGCGCCGCAGCAGGCCTGGCTTGCCGCGGCCGCGATAATCCCACTGATACAGGAACGTGTGCCGGAAGTCCTGCGCCGGATCGATGCGCGCGCCCGCCTCGAGCATCAGCACTTTGAGCCCGGCTTCAGCCAGCGCCATCGCCGCCCATCCCCCGCACGCTCCCGATCCAACCACGATCGCGTCGTACTTCGTCTGCGCCATTGAATGCTCCGCAAACTTCGAACTATGAACTTCGAACTTCGAACTGGATTCTGGGTTGCGCCGTTCCGGTTGCTGCTATCGGCTGCCGAGCTGGAATCGGGAACCCAATTTCGAAGTTCGAAGTTTGAAGTTCGAAGTTGACACGATCGCCCCCATCACACCCTCCGATGCTCCGGATGCTCGCAGGCCGGAAAGCTCGCGTTGAAACGGGCGCCGCGGTAGTCGAGGTTCTCGATGATGCCCGCGCGCGACGTGTAGAACGCGAACGTCGTCTGCTGCTTGATGAGCCGATAGGCGGCATAGGCCGGATGCGTGGCCGTGCGGTCGCGCTCGGGGCGCGACATCGCCTCGACCAGCGCGGCTCGGCCGCTCGCATCGGCTGCGTGGAAACCGGCCGCGCGCAGCGAGCGCAATGCCGCTCGCCACCGCGTCACCGTGGGCTCGTCGACGCCGACCGACGCCTGCAGGACGAAGTCGATGAAGTGGGCGCAGTGCGCCTCGCGCGCGCCCGGCGTGTCATCGGTCGGAATCAGAATCTCCGTGAACGCCTCGAGCGCGGCGAAGTCCTCGGCGTCGAAGAACGCCGGCGAGTAGTGATCCAAGAGCGCCGGCTCGGGCGGCGCCGGCATCGGCCCCATCCCTGACTGGCCAGCGGCACGCGCCGACGCGAACCATGTGGAGAAGAACCGCGGCGCGCCCGGGAGCGCCATCGCGGCCGCGGCCATCTGCAGCAAATCGCGCCGCGTCGGCAAGTCGCGATCGACGACGTCGGCAGGCGTGGGTGTCTTGGCCATGGGGCCCCATTCTACGCGCTCCGCCGCTTCGCTACGCGCACGGCCGCAGACTCTCGCTCTCTTCGGTGCAGCTGGGTTTGGGTGGCAGGACAGTCATCTTCTTTGGAGTGGCGCGGGGCCCCACCCCCGCGCCTACGGCGCTTCGCCGCCCTCGCTACGCTCGGGGGCTCGCGGTGTCATCGTTGTCTTAGCCTGCCCCCCTGTCGCCTGATCCCTGCTCAGAACGTAAACCCCAGCGACGTGAGAAGTGCCGTGTCGTTCTTCTTCACGGTTTCCTCGAACGTCCGCGTGCGATAGGTGTCCATGACGTCCACCTTGATCTGCACGTGCGCGGTCACTTTGGCGACGAGGCCGGCCTGGAACGTGTGCAGGATGCCGTGACCGCCGCCGCTCCAGAGCGCCGAGTAGGATTCGGTCACGTCCGCGCCCTCCGACAGCTTGTGCGACGCCTTCTCGGAGAACGTCACTGCCGTCGACGTCGTGCGCGGCGTGTCGTCGTCTTTCTCCGCCACGGCGCCGACGGACACGTCGGTCGAGAGCGTCGTCGTCTCCTCGTCGATGAGCTTCACGCCCGCGCCGGCGGTCGGCGCGACGAGGTATTCGATGCTCTTGAACACGTCGCGCACGTACTGCACCTGGCCGAACACGTAGCTGCGTGGCGTGAGCGCGTACTGGTCGCGCGCCGACACGCTGGATCGATCGACGATGGCGGCGCCGTCCTGCGACGATCGGATGTTGAGGCCTTCGGCGCTCACGACTTGACGCCTCGTCTTGTCCGTCTCGAACGCAAACGACAGATTGGTCGTCGTCGTCTGCGTGTTGCCGCCGGTCAGCGCAAGGCCGGCCGCGAGCGATGCAGTCCACGGCTTGGGCGGCGGCTCGGTGGCTGGAGCTGGGGTCGTGGCGAGCGGCTCCGGTGCTTGCGCGCGGGCCGTCACCGGCAGCAGCATCACGGAAAGAACGAAGATCGAGAACGTCACACGATGCGTCATAGCTACATGGCCTCTTCGACTCGACGGCCGCGGTCGACCGCGACACCGCCAGACTGCACTCGGCGCCACCTCCCGTGACGCGCTGCCTTTCGTTCCACGCGACTTACCGCTGCCGCGACAGCGGCGCCTGCTGCACCGCCGGCTGGCCGATTCCCGTCGAGGCCGATCGCATCGATGGCCTGACGGCGGTGGCCTTGCGTAGCGGCATGCGTCGCGCGACCAGAGGCGATGATGCGACCGATGCGCTCGTCATGCCGACCGACGCGCCACCGGAAACGCCAGCGCTGCTGACGACGCGTGCCGGCGCGTGCGTCTTCTATGATCCAGCGACCGGCCACCACTGCCGTGTGCATCGTGCCGCCGGTCACGCGGCGCTGCCGCTCGCCTGCCGGCAATTCCCGCGCGTCGTGGTCGTCGATCCACGCGGCGCGTCCATCACGCTGTCGCACTTCTGCCCGACGGCCGCGGCGCTCCTCGACTCGCGCGATCCCGTCCACATCGTCGATGACACCCCGGTGTTTCCATCGGACGGCGAATACGTCGGCCTCGACGCGCGCGCGAGCCTGCCGCCGCTCCTTCGTCCAAATCTGTTGATGGACTGGGACGCCGTGTCGCGATGGGAACGGCTGAGCGTCACGCTCATCACCACCGACGCAGGACCGACAACCGGCACGCTCGCGCGGCTGCATGCCATCGTGGACGACGTGCGGGGCTGGCGGCCAGGCGACGGCCCGCTCGCGACACGAATCGAGACAGCGTTCACGACAGCCCACCGTCACGAGGGTCACGCGCCGTCAGCGATCAGGCTGATCACCGACGTCCTGGACGCCGTTCCGTCCGAGCTGCGGACGTCCGACGCCGCACGACACGAACCGCGGCCTGCCGATCACATCGCGCGGCGCTTCCTGGCCGCGCACGCCTTCGCGAGCTGGACACTGCACATGGGCCGCGGCCTTCGCACCTGGCTCCGCAGCCTCGAAGCCGCCGATGCGCTTCTCGCCGCCGGCTACGGCGTCAGAGGCGCGGACCGTCTACTGCGCCACCTCGCCGATCCCGCGGCCCTGGCGCGGCGCTGGTCGCGAGCAGAAGTCGAGAGCTGAGAGAGTCATCTTCTTTTGCAATGCGTTGGGGCCATCTTCTCTTTACTCGCTCGCGGGGCCCCACCCCCGCTCGCCCGCTCAGCGCCGCTCCTCTGTCGAGGGCTTCGCGGACTTTTATCAATGCGCTTCGGCACCCTCGCCAGTCATCTTTAATTGCAGTGGCGCGGGGCCCCACCCCCGCGCCTACGCGCTTCGCCGCCCTCGCTACGCTCGGGGGCTTGCGGTATCAACTTTTTTTGGTTTTCTTCGCGATCTTCGCGCCTTCGCGCGAGGCCTTTCGCGATCTTCGCGTGAGCGCCTCTTCGCGCGAGGCCCCCTTCGCGTCCTTACACCGGCGCGTCCTCTTTCAGCACCAACGGCGCTGGCTCGTTCTCGACCAGATACGCGAACTGCCGGCGCAGTTCGTCGACTGATAGATGCGCCGTCGCCGCGATCTTCGCGAGCGCGTCCGCGTCCTCGAAGTCGTCGCGCCGCAAGCGGATCATGTAGCGCCGCGCGATGGCGTAGCGCGCCGACGTCACGTCGACCAGCCGCACGCGCGTACGGCCCGTCGCCGCGTCGACCATCTGGCTGAACGGCACCGGCACGAAGTGGCCGCCCTGGATCGAGATCATCGCGGCGTTGCCACCCTCGATGAGGTACTTCGCCGCGCAGTAGCCGAGGTCGCGCGTGTACTCGATGTCGTACGGGATCGGGTCCGCGCACCGCAGCTCGTAGCCGATGTTCTTCTCGGTGATCGTCGTCTTCAGCCCGAGCTCGCGCAGCCGCGCGCCGACGCGCGTCTTCAGGATCTCGCCGAGGTTCACCTCAGCGAGCCGGATGTGGCCGTGCGCGTCGCGCTCGACGTCGCCCATCTCCTGGAAGTCGCGTGGATCGAGATCGAGCGTCACGCCTTCGGCGATGACGGCGATACCGTCCTCGCGTCCCTGCGAGCGCCGCTTGATGATCGACGCCGTGAGCGTGTCGACGATCGTCTGCAGCCGCACCGGCGTCGTGAATTCTTCGCCGATGAGCGTGATCGTCGCGCCCGCCGCCTTGCCGATACCGAGCGCGAGGTGCCCCGCCTTGCGGCCCATGGCGATGACGAAGTACCACCGCGACGTCGTCTTGGCGTCGACCATCAGGCTCTTGACGATCTCCACGCCGTAGTGACGCGCCGTCTGGTAGCCGAACGTGTCGACGTGCGGTGGCAGGTCGAGGTCGTTGTCGATCGTCTTCGGCACGTGCACGACGCGCAGCCGGCCCGCGGCCTGCGCCTCGATGCGCATGGCGGAGAAGGCCGTGTCGTCGCCGCCAATCGTGATGAGCTGCGCGACGTTCAACTTCTGGAGCGAGGCGACGACCGTCTCGAGATAGGCCGCGCTCGTCGTGGGATTCGCCCGCGACGTGCCGAGCGCCGATCCGCCACGAAAGTGGATGCGGCTGACCTTGTCGATGGGGAGCGGTTCGACGTGGTCGACATCTCCCTGCATGAGCCACTGGAAGCCGTCGCGGATGCCGATGACCTCCAGTCCTTCGAGGCCGGCGCGGATGGACGCGGCGGCGATGACACTGTTGATGCCGGGGGCGGGACCTCCGCCGACGAGAATGGCGACGCGTTGATGATGTGTCACGGGATGAGACTCGAACGAAAGGGGGCGAGGAGCCGCCCGTCAGATCAAAACACCAGGAAACAGTCCGCGATGATAGCGGGACGGCCCGTCATCGGGCAAGCGCCGGACTAGTCGTCCGCCATGTACGGATAGCGATAGTCGTCGGGCGGCGCGAGCGTTTCCTTGATCGTTCGCGCGCTCACCCACCGCAAGAGGTTCAGCGGGGATCCCGCCTTGTCGTTCGTGCCCGACGCGCGCGCGCCGCCGAACGGCTGCTGGCCGACGACGGCGCCCGTCGGTTTGTCGTTGACGTAGAAGTTGCCCGCCGCGTAGCGCAGCGCGGCCGTGGCCTCGCGGATCGCGCGCCGGTCACGCGCGAAGATCGACCCGGTCAACGCGTAGGGCGACGTCCGATCGACGAGATCGAGCGTCTCCGTCCATCGCCGATCGGGATAGACGTACGCGGCGACGACGGGCCCGAACACTTCCTCGCGCATCAGACGATGCGCAGGATCGGACACCTCGACGAACGTCGGCGCGATGAAATAGCCGCTCCGTCCGTCCGCGCGTCCGCCTTCGACAACGCGCGCCGTCCGCTTCGCGTGCGTGAGGTAGCCGCGGATGCGATCGAACGCGGCGCGATCGATGACGGCACCCATGAAGTGACTGAAGTCACGCACGTCGCCCATCGTGATCGTCTGCATCATGGCGACGACGCGATCGCGGACGTCCTTCCAGAGCGACCTCGGGACGTAGACGCGGCTCGCGGCCGAGCACTTCTGTCCTTGGTACTCGAAGCCACCACGGACGATCGCCACCGCAGCCGTCTGCGGATCGGCGGATGGGTGCAGCAGGACGAAATCCTTGCCGCCGGTTTCGCCGACGACCCGCGGATAGTTTCTATAACGCGCGAGGTTGGCCCCCACGGTGTGCCACAACCCTTGGAACACGGCCGTGCTGCCCGTGAAGTGAATGCCGGCGAGATCCGGCGACGCGAGCAGCGCGTCGCTCACGACATCGGCCGGTCCGGGCACGAAGTTGATGACGCCGGGCGGCAATCCCGCGTCCACGAGCGCGCGCATGATGTAGTGCGCGCTGAGCATGGCGGTCGACGCCGGTTTCCAGATCGCGACACCGCCCATCAGCGCGGGCGCGGTCGGCAGGTTGCCGGCAATCGCGGTGAAGTTGAACGGCGAGATTGCGTAGACGAAGCCTTCGAGCGGCCGGTAGTCGGTCTGGTTCCAGACGCCCGGGCTGTTGTCGGGCTGCGCGGTGACGAGGTCGGCGGCGTAGGCGACATTGAAGCGCCAGAAGTCGACGAGCTCGCAGGCCGCGTCGATCTCCGCCTGGTGCGCTGTCTTGCCCTGCCCCAGCATCGTCGCCGCATTGAGCGTGGCGCGACGGGAGCCCGCGACGAGCTCGGCGGCTTTCAGAAAGACGGCGGCGCGATCTTCCCAGGGCCACGCGGCCCACTCGCGTTGAGCCGCGCGCGCGGACTCGATCGCCCGCGCGATCTCGCGCGGGCCGGCTTGGTGACAGTCGGCGAGCACGTGGCCGTGATCGCACGGCATGACGACCGGACGCGTCCGGCCCGTCCGGACCTCGCGGCCGCCGATGACGAGCGGGATGTCGACGCGCTCGCCGGCCATGGCCTCGAGACGCGCGCGGAGCGCCACGCGGTCGGCGGAGCCGGGCGCATACGATCGCACCGGCTCGTTCACGGGCACGGGCGGCCGGCGGATAGCGTTGAGCGTCGCGTCAGGAGTCATGGGGTTTAGGTATGATCGGCGCGTGCAGATTCATGGCCGCCTCGACGGCAACGTCGGCATCATCGCGCTCGACGGCCGTCTCACGATCAACGACGATCCCGGCATGCTGAAGGAAGCCGTGGCCGACGTGCTCCGGCGCGGCGCGCGGCACGTGCTGCTCGACCTGTCGGGCGTCCACTACATCGACAGCACGCGGCTCGGCGAGCTGATTGCCGCGCACATCACGGTGAGCCGGCAGGGTGGCCGGCTCAGCCTCATCGGCACGCCG
>DASZOV010000053.1:0-109464 GCA_035550595.1 Vicinamibacterales bacterium | reverse complement strand
GGGGACGTACGGACTCGTCACGCTTCCACATGCATCATCTCCAAGCCGAAAATACTCCTGGAGGCAGCGGGCCGAGGAGGACTGGGCCAGCCGGGGGAGTCAGGCTGCGCCAGTATACGAAGGCCCACGTACCCTGTCCACCACGGAATCTCGGAATTGTCGGCGGTGGCCTTTAATCCGCGCCCCGCAGTCTGCGCGGATCTGCGCGCCCCGGCCGCCGCCTGCGCCGCGACGAGCCGCACGAGGCACTCTGTTACGATCGGACCGTGCGGATCTACCTGGACCACAACGCGACGACGCCCCCGCATCCCGAGGTCGTCGCCCGTGTGACGCGCGTGCTCGCCGAGACGTACGGCAACGCGTCGTCGGTCCACGCCTTCGGCCAGCAGGCGAAGGCGGAACTCGACGAGGCACGCACCGCCGTCGCGCGGCTCATCGACGCCGACCCGGGCGAGGTCGTCTTCACGAGCGGCGGCACCGAGGCCGACAACCTCGCGGTGCGCGGCGCCGTCGCGGCACGAGCGGCCATCGGACGTCGACGGCTCATCACGACCGGCATCGAACACGAAGCGGTGCTGACGACCGCGCGCGCGCTCGAGCGCACGGGCACGGCGATTACGATTCTCCCCGTCGACGCGTCAGGCATGGTCTCCCCTGCCGCACTCGAGGCCGCAATTGGTGACGACACGGCCGTCGTCTCCGTGATGCTCGCCAACAACGAGGTCGGCACGATCCAGCCGGTCGCCGAACTCGCCGCGATCGCGCGTGCGCACGGCGCGTTGTTTCACACCGACGCAGTACAGGCCGTCGGCAAGATTCCAGTGTCGGTCAAGACGCTCGGCGTCGATCTGCTGTCGCTCGCCGGACACAAGTTCGGTGGACCGAAGGGCACGGGCGCGCTGTGGATTCGCCGCGGCGTCCGGCTCACGGCCGTGATGACCGGCGGCAAACAGGAGCGCAATCGCCGCGCCGGGACCGAGAACGTCCCGTCGCTCGCCGGGCTCGGCGTCGCGGCGACGACGGCTGCCGCCAAGCTTCACGCGGCCGGCGATCTGGCGGCGCTGCGCGATCGCCTCGAGGCCGCCGTGCTCGCTGGCGTGCCCGGCACCGTCGTCAACGGCGACCGCTCGCGGCGCGTACCGAACACGTCCAACATCAGCTTCGAGGGAATCGAAGCCGAGTCACTCCTCATCGCGCTCGATCTCGAGGGCGTCGCCGTGTCGACCGGATCGGCCTGTTCGTCGGGATCGCTCGAGCCGTCGCACGTGCTCCGCGCGATGGGCCTGCCCCACGCTCGCACGCGCAATTCGCTGCGTTTCAGCCTCGGCCCGGAGACGACGGTCGAGGAGGTCGACTTCGTCACGGGCATTCTGCCCAATCTCGTCGCGCGCCTCCGCACGATCAACCGCGCGGCGGCCGTTCGCTAGTCTCATGCGTATCGTCGTCGCCATGTCGGGAGGCGTCGACTCGTCGGTCGCTGCCGGACTCCTCGCCGGCGCGGGCCACGACGTCGTCGGCCTGTCGATGCAGTTGTACGACCAGCAGGAGGGCCGCGAGGCGTTCGGCAGTTGCTGCAGTCTCGACGATCTCCACGACGCGCGACGCGTGGCGGCGCGGATCGGTATTCCCCACTACATCGTGAACTTCGAGCGGGAGTTCGACGCGCTCGTCGTGCGGAACTTCGTCGACGAGTACGCCGCCGGCCGCACGCCGATTCCATGCGTCCACTGCAACGCCGATCTCAAGTTCGCGACGCTCGCCGAGCGCGCTGCCGGTTTCGGCGCGGCGGCCGTGGCGACGGGCCACTACGCGCGCGTCGACTTCGACGAGGAGACGCGGCGGTTCCGCCTGCTCCGGAGCGCCGATCGCGACAAGGACCAGACGTACTTTCTCTTCTCGCTCACGCAGGACCAGCTCGCGCATGCGTTGTTCCCCGTCGGCGCGCTGACGAAGACCGATGTGCGCGCCGAGGCGCGGCGGCTCGGGCTTGCTGTTGCGGACAAGCCGGACAGTCACGAGATCTGCTTCGTGCCCGACGGGGACGCGGGCGGATTCGTCGAGCGGCACTTGCCGGCGCCGGCCACTGACGGCGAGATCGTCGACTCAGGCGGCCGCGTGCTCGGCCGCCATCGCGGGCTGCACCGCTACACGGTCGGCCAGCGCCGAGGCCTCGGCCTGTCGACCGGCGCGCCGCTGTACGTGCTGCGCCTCGATCCCGCCGAAACGCGCGTCGTCGTCGGCCCGCGCGAGGAACTGGGACGCCGCGATCTCACCGCGTCCGGCGTGAACTGGATCGCCGGCGCGCCGCCCGACGGCCCGCGTCGCGTGACGGCCCGCATCCGCCACCGCCACACCGACGCCACCGCGACGGTCACCGCCGACGTCTCCGGCCACGCCTCACTCACCTTCGACGATCCACAACTCGCCATTACCCCCGGCCAGGCCGTCGTCTTCTACGACGGTGACGAAGTGCTCGGAGGCGGGTGGATTTGTTGAGTGAAGAGCGCTTACTAAATTTCGAACTTCGAACTTCGAAGTGACGAAGCGCCTCCGGCGCGTCAGTGTCCCTGGCTCTCCAGGAACCGCTCGGCGTCGAGAGCGGCCATGCAGCCGGAGCCGGCGGCAGTGATCGCCTGGCGGTAGGTGGGATCCTGGACGTCGCCGCAGGCGAAGACGCCCGGGATGCTCGTCTTCGATCCGTGCCGGGTGACGAGATAGCCGTTCGTGTCCATGTCGAGCATGCCCTTGAAGAGCGCGGTGTTCGGCGTGTGGCCGATCGCGACGAACAGCCCCTCGATCTCGAGATCCTTCTCCATGCCCGTGCGCACGTTGCGCAGCTTCACGCCGCAGACGGCGCCATGCCCGTTGTCGAGCACCTCGAGGACCTCGGTGTCCCACTCGAACGAGATCTTCGGATTATCGAAGGCCTTGTCCTGCATGATCTTCGATGCGCGGAGCGTATCGCGCCGGTGGATGATCGTGACGCTCGACGCGAAGCGCGTGAGGAACGTCGCCTCTTCGAGCGCTGAGTCGCCGCCGCCGACCACGGCGATCGGCTTGCCGCGGAAGAAGAAACCGTCGCAGGTCGCGCAAGTCGACACGCCGTGTCCCATCAGCTTGCGTTCGGACGGCAGCCCGAGCAGCTTGGCCGAGGCGCCGGTCGAGATGATGAGCGTGTGCGTGTGGATGACCTCGCCGTTGACGGTGACGGCGAACGGCCGGCTCTCGAGGTCGACGGCCGTCACCTGCCCCTGCTTCGTCTCGGCGCCGAACCGCGCTGCCTGCGTCCGCATCGCGGCGATGAGATCGGGCCCCTGGACGCCGTCGGCGAAGCCCGGAAAGTTCTCGACCGCGGTCGTGATCATCAACTGGCCACCCGCTTCGAGGCCCTCGATGATGAGCGGCGACAGATTCGCGCGCGCCGTGTAGAGCGCGGCGGTGAGCCCCGCCGGGCCGGACCCGATGATGACGACGTTGCGGACAGAGGACATAAGAGGAAGGAGTATGGCCGATCGGCCGGCCCGCATGCCACGGCCCGGACCGAGGCCGGACGCACCTAGGCGCATCCAAACCATCGGTCCCGGCCCGGCCGAATCGGCTGGTCAGTGACTGACGAAGGAGTGACGCGTGAGGGCGTCAGATGTGCTTGTCGACCATCTCCTTGAGCGTGCCCTTGTCGACGAGGCCGACGAGCTGGTCGACGAGCTCGCCGCCCTTGAAGAGCATCACCGTCGGAATGCCCCGGACCATGTACTTCATCGTGACGCTGGGATTGTCGTCCACGTTGAGCTTGCCCACACTGACTTTACCGGCGTAATCGCCTGCCAACGCGTCGATCGACGGGCCCAGCGCGCGGCACGGACCGCACCACTCCGCCCAGAAGTCCACGAGGACCGGCGTCTGCGCCTTGAGCACGTCGCTTTCGAAATTGCCGTCAGTAAACGTCTGGATGTGTTCGGAAGCCATGTCCCGTTCTGCCCTTTCGCTCTGGCCAGCTCACCAGGCCGTCCGACGGACGGCGTCCAATCTGGCCCTTCGATACACTTTGACATATTCCCTGGCCGACGTCTCCCACGAGTGGTCCGCCGCCATGCCGGCCCGCACGATCCGCAGCCACGTGTCGCGATCGTCATGGAGCCGGATGGCCTGCTTCAGCGTCCGGACGAGCGATTCGGGGGTGAGCCGCCGGATCTTGAACCCGTTGGCGTGCTGCGCGCGGGTCGTGTACGGCCGGATCGTGTCGTCGAGCCCGCCGACCGCTGAGACCACGGGCACGGTCCCGTAGCGCAGGCTGTACATCTGGTTGAGGCCGCACGGCTCGAAGGTCGACGGCATGAGGAACATGTCCGCGCCCGCCTCCACCAGATGCGCCAGGGCTTCGTCGAAGCCGATATGGACGCCGACGCGCGCCGGATAGCGGGCGGCCCACTCGCGCAGAAAGCGCTCGAAGCGCGCCTCCCCCGTGCCGACGAACACCCAGGTCGCGTCGAGCGCCGCCAGGGCGTCACTCGCGGCCTCGATGACGGCCAGTCCCTTCTGTTCGACCAAGCGTGACACTAGGCCGATGACCGGCCGTGCCAGCGCATCGTCGCCGCGCGCGAGACCGAAGCGATCGAGCAAGGCACGCTTGTTCGCGGCCTTGCCCGAGAGGTCATTCGCATCGAAGTGCGCCGGGAGAAGCGGATCAGTGGCCGGATCCCACACGCGCGTGTCGATGCCGTTCAGAATCCCCACGTAGCGATCCCATCGCGCGCGCAGGACGCCTTCCATCCCCGCGCCGAACGCCTGCGTGCGTGTCTCCCGCGCGTAGGCCGGGCTGACCGTCGTCACGAAGTCGCTGTAGGTGATCCCGGTCTTCAGGAAGCTGAGCTGATTCCAGAACTCGCCCGTGTCGATCGCGAAGACGGACCACGGCAAGCCAAGCGCGGGCACGATCTCGCGCGGGAAGAGCCCCTGATACGCCAGGTTGTGGATCGTGAAGACGATGCCCGCGCGGCGGATGCGGGGAAAGGCATCGGCTTCGGTCTGGAGCAGCACGGGCGCCAATCCCGCCTGCCAGTCGTGCGCGTGAACGACGTCGACGGGACGCTCGTCGGCGTGTGCCTCGGCAAAGTGGAGCGCCGCGGCCGCCAGGATGCCGAATCGCTCGGCGTTATCCGGAAAGTCGACGCCGCCCTTGCCGTAATACCCGTCGCGATCGAAGAGCGCTGGCGCGTCGACCGCGACCACGCGTCGATCAGGCGTGACGTCTGCAACGACGAAGCGGACGTCGTGGACGAAGCGGCCGAGTCGAATCGTCTCGACGGGTCCTGGCGCGCCGAGCGCGTCGAGGCCACGATAGCGCGGCAGCACGATCGTCGTGCGGTGGCCGAGCGCTTCGAGTGCCTCGGGGAGTGCGCCGGTGACGTCCGCCAGCCCGCCGGTCTTGGCCCATGGCGAAACTTCGGATGCGACCATGAGCACGCCCAGCCGCGGGGCGCGGCCGGCGAGGCGAGGCATGGGACGACGACGCTCGGTCAGCGTGCCTGACGAACCCACAACCGCTGAAGTGTAACGTGAGACCGCGGCGACGGCACATCGTCCAACGGCCGTGCGCGGGCGTACTGCCCGCTACTACTCGTCGTCGCTCGAGGCGGCGGCGAGCGCGGGCACGCCGCCGATGAAGCTCGGCGTGTGACTCGCGGCCCAGTCGAAGAGGTGCCGCGCCTCCCAGAAGCGCATCGCGCTGTTGGTCGCGCCGAGCACGACAACGGCGAGCTGCTGGCCCTGCGGAACCTGGAGGAGCGTGGCCAGACAGTAGCCGGCCTTGCGGATGAAGCCCGTCTTGCCGCCGACGACGTCCATGTCCGTGCCGAGCAGCTTGTTCGTGCTGTGAATCCAGAAGCTGCGCTTCGGCGACTGAATCTCGTACGTCTCGAGACGCATGATCGAGCCGATGCGATCGTCGGACGCCGCGAACGCGATCAGGTGCGAGATGTCGTAGGCCGACGAGACGTTCGCCGCATCGAGACCCGTCGGATCCGCGTAGTGCGTGTTCGTCAGGCCGAGATGCACGGCCATCTCGTTCATGCGATCGACGAAGGCCGCCGTGCCGCCTTCCGACGTGCGGGCGAGCACGCGCGCAGCGGCGTTGTCGGACGCGATGAGCGTCAGGTGCAGGAGATCGTCGTACGTCAGCCGATCACCCGCGATGATGTGCGTCGTCGAGGCACGCGTCACGTCGGCGCGCGTCACGGTGACGCGCGTGTCCATGTCCGGATCGTCGGCGAGAAACGTGACGACCGTCATGAGCTTCGTGAGGCTCGCGATCGAGCGCGAGTCGTGCGAGTTGCTCTCCCAGAGCACGGCGCCGGTATCCGGGTTGTAGATGATGGCGGCCGCGGCGCGGACGTCGGGCACGAGATTGCCGGCCGCGTCGGTCTTGTAATGCGGCGTTTTCGCTTCGGCCAACTGGCGCGCGGCGGCGGCGCGGCGCGCGCGGGCGGCGGCTGCGGCACGCGCGAGGCTCGTGCGTCTCGAGACGCGCGGCTTCGCCTTGGCCTTGGTTTTCGATGAGGTGGTCGTCCGGCTCGACTGCGCGGCCGACGGGGCGGGCATCGCCACCGCCCAGGAAAGGGCGAGCGCGCCGGCCAGAATCATGCGAACAACGCGGCGTCTCACGTGTCGATGCCTCCAGGCGATCAGGTCGCCGACAACCTGCCGGCCGGGACTCCGTCGCGGGATCCCTGGCCCAGCCGGTCGACCGCCGCCGGTGCGGCTCGGATGGTAGCATCCGAAGTCCTTGTACCGCAACAGATAAGCGCCATCAATTCCCGTGCCGTGGGCAGTGACGGCCTCCGGGATCCGTCCGGCCTGCCCCGACTTGCGCCAGCACATCGGATCTCTTCGCGTCTATCGACCGAAAACGCGCCCGAGTTCAATCACTCGCGCGGTGCCGCGCGTACGCCGAGGCGGCCAGCCGCGTGGCTGCCTCGCGTGATGAGAAGCGCGACCGATGGGCCGTGGCATCCGAGGCATCGACCCGGTTTGTGGGCGGCCTTACGATTGTGCGCGCGTGACGCGATCGACGTGTCGACGTCGCGCCGACTCGCGCGGAAACGATCCAAACGTTTGTCCGTGCGATCCAGGATCGCCGTCGATCGCGTGCGGTGAGATGACGCGTCTTCGCGAAATGGCCGCAGGAAACCGCTGAAAATGCGATCGCGCCGCCGCCCGCACGACACGGCACGTCGCTTGCTTAGCGTCGAGTCGAGGGACGGCATGAGTGTGGTGCGTCTGATTGGGTTCACGACCATGAGCTGCGGCTGCGTCTCGGGACGCTACCGCGAAGTCGGCTCGCTGCGTGAAACCACCTACATCGAGGAGAAAGGCGTGGGCTGCGCGGTGGCTGGCCACCAGCGCAATCAGCCGGTTGGGGCCGGGCGCGTGGCCCACGGCTTCGAGTCGGCCCGCGTCGGCAAGGCCTCGTAAGCGCTTCCTTACGGCCGGCCCGTTCCGGGCCTGGCCGCTCCTCTCGGCCGTCCGGCCGCGCGCCCTCTGTACTTTTTCCCGCCATCGTCCGACAATGCCTCCGATGGCGATTGCCCTCGTCGCTCCCCGTCCCCCGCAACCCCGCGCCGACTTCATGGTCGGCCAGTCGCACGTCCGCCTCTACCACGGCGACGCGTTGTCGATTCTTCCCTTCCTCGACCGCTCGATTGGCGTCGTCGTCACCTCACCGCCCTACAACATCGGCGTGAAGTATCGAAGCTACGACGACGACCTGCCGCGCGCGGAGTATCTGGCGTGGACCGATCGCTGGCTGCGCGCCGTCTCGCGCGTGATGGTCGATCAGGCATCGCTCTTCCTGAACGTCGGCGCCAAGCCCACCGATCCGTGGATTCCGCTCGAGGTCGCGCAGGCGGCGCGACAGCACTTCAAGCTGCAGAACACCATTCACTGGGTCAAGTCGATCGCGATCGATCGCGCGTCGGCGGGAACGGGCGCCGGATTGGATCATGACGTCGCGGTCGGTCACTACAAGCCAATCAACAGCGATCGGTTCGTGAACGACTGCCACGAGTTCATTTTTCATTTCACGCCGGGCGGCCGGACGCCGCTCGATCGGCGCGCCGTGGGCGTGCCCTATCAGGACCGGTCGAACATCAAGCGCTGGCAGGCCGCTGGCGACGGCCTCCGCTGCCGCGGCAACACGTGGTTCATCCCGTACGAGACGATCCAGAGCCGCGATCGCGATCGGCCCCACCCGGCGTCGTTCCCGCCGAAGGTGCCCGAACAGTGCCTGCGCCTCCACGGCGTCGCGCGCGCCGGCGCGGTGCTGGATCCGTTCTTGGGGCTGGGATCGACGGCGATGGCCGCCGTCAAACTCGGGCTCGACGTCGTCGGGATCGAAATGGACGCCGCGTACCTCGACGAGGCCGCGGCGCGCGTGCGCGAGGCGGCCGCTACTTCTTCGACTTCTTCGGCCGCGGCATCAAGTACGTCTCGCGGTAATCGAGCCGCGCGACGTCCGGACGATCGACGTCGATCTTGATCGTGCGCTTGAAGCGCAGCGGGTCGGGATTCGACGGCGAGTAGCCGATGATGTAGTAGTCGCTCGTCTCGTTGTCGATCCGCTGCAGTCCCTTCTTGAAGTCGTTCGTCTCGCAGATGCAGAAGCCGCCGGTCTCGTCCGAGAGGACGCGGAGCGAGCTGATCTGCGTCATGTTCGTGTCGCGGATGTCCGAGTAGGCCACCGGCTGGTTGAGACTGATGTCGGTGCCCGCGCGCAGCCCGTGTGGGTCGATGGCGTAGAACGCGGTGTTGGCGCGCCGTGCAGCCGCGACGAGCTCGGCGAGCTCGCGATCGAGGTCCGACTCGGCGAATTCGGTCCGGCGGCGATATTCGGGATCGGCCAAGCCGTCGTACGGGCTGAGCGTCGACTGCAGATGCTGGTTCGTGGGGTCGGCGACCGTGCCGTCGCTCTGGTTGTTCGGATCCCCCTGGTCGCCGTCGACCTGCCCCATGCCCGTCATGCCTAGGTCCTCGTACTGCTTCTGAATAGCCTTGAAGCGCGCGTCCTGGTACGGATTGAACGAGTAGCCGTTGCTGAGGTAGACGAACGACTTGCGGCGGTCGGAGATCTTGCCGAGTTCGCTCAGCATGTCGTAGGCCGTGCTGAACGCGACGTGCGCGTTGTAGCGGAGGCCGGTCGGGCCGTTGGCGCCTTCCATGAAGGCGTCCTGGATGATGTCGTTGGCCGTCGCCGCGCTGCCCATGACCTTGGCAATCGCCTCGTTGAACCGGCGGTGGCCGAAGTCGTAGGCGGGATCGATCTCGATGGCCGACGTGCCCGTCGACACGATGCCGACGAGATCGTTGTCGTGCACGAGCGTGTCGCGCACCATCTGGAGCAGTTGTTTCATCTGCGGCGTCTGCGCCGGCTCGATGTGCAGGTCGTCGATGAAGATGATGAAAATGCGGCCCGAGGCGTCGGTCGACGGCCGCGAGGGCGGCAGAATGAGGCCCTCGGTCGCTTCCGGCATCGTGCCGGCCGCCGTCAGCCCGCCGAGGGCGCGACCACCGACGACCCGGACGAAGTTGGTGATGGCTTGGGGGACGCCGTCCTCGTAGACGGTGAAATCCTTGGCCGTCAGGTCCGGGATGAACTTCCCGTCCTTGTCATGAACGAGGACGTCGGTCGAGACGTAGTTCGTCGTCGCCCGGAACACCGTCCCCTGCTGGCTCGCCGGCTGCTGCGCCGCCGGCAGGGCCGTCATCGCGAGTGCCGCCGTCAACGTCAGCCCCAGCCGTTTGAGCGTCTTCACGTGCATGGTCGTTGCCATCCTCAGGCATTATCGCCGAGGCCTGGGACGCGTGACCAGCCGACGGATGACGTCGGCGGCCGCCGCGGCGCCCGCGACGACGGCTCGGCAGTTCGGCGTCGACCGCGGCCCAGTCGGCCTCGACGGTGGGAAGCGCGGCGCGAACCGTCGCCTCGTCGCTCCACGCCCCCGGATTCAGACGTTCGACGCGCGCCATCAGCCGGTCGCGATCCTCGGGTGTCCGCGCGCGGCGTGCGATGCGCGTGACGAGATCGGCGTAGCCGCCCCGAAGCCGCGCGGCCTCGGCGGCGCCGACGACCTCGGCGAGCGCCGACCGGTCGTCGACATCGACCTCTGGCTCGACGACCGATGCCTGGACGGGCGGCGCATCGGCGCGATCGGCCTGCGACGGCCGCGATCGGCGCGCCATGTTGCGCGAGGGCCGCGACGGATGCGATGGCGGATCGACGCGCAGCGCGGCGGCGCCGACGTCATGCGCGAGGCCGGCCCAGTCGAAGACGAGATCGGGATGCGTGTGCGTCAGCGCTTCTCGCGCTTCCTCGTCGAGAGGACGCCGGCCGACGCGTAGATGCGTGGGACAGCGAAAGAGATAGAGCACGCGCGTGCGAGCCGGGCCCTGCGCCGGCCGGTACGCGTGCATCACATACGTGGTTTCGTAGCCGCGCTTGTCTCGAGTCGAACGAATGAACGGCACGCGCGCCTACCTCTTCTTCCGGCCTCCACTGGCCCCGCGAGCTCGGGCCGCGGGCTTCTTCGCGCCGCGGGCTGCCGGCCGAACCGCCGTTCGCCCGGTCTTTGCGGAATGGGCCGGAGCGGACGCTGGGCGTCGAGCCGCCGGCTTGCGTGCCGCCGGCCGCGCCTTCGTCTTCTTCTTCGCGGCAGCCGTTCGCGGAGGCCGCGTGGGCTTTGGCGGCGGCGCCTGACGTCGCGCGGCAGCCGATGGCGTGGCTTCCTGGTGCATGCGGACGAGATCGAACCCTTCGGCCAGCGGCCGGTACGTCCAGATTTCAGTGACGCGAGCCTGATGGGCCTCGCACAACCGGCGCGCGGCGTCGTAGGCCGTGACCGGCACGTACAAATGGAACGGCACGCGGGCGCGGGCGAAGTGGACCCACTGCGCCATGGCCTCGAGGTTGTTCACCGACTCGCCGCTTTCGACCTCGACGAGTCCGGTCAACTTCCGGCCGTCGGTCAGCACCAAGTCGGGGAAAAAGGTCGCCTGCCCGAGCTTCACCGGTGCGACCTGCTCGTCGCCCACGTTGGCGGCCACCTCGAACTTCTTCTTGTATGTCGTCTGCAGGTGCCGGATGAGGCGGTCGTGCTCGAGTTGCTCTCGAACCGGCCGAACGAAGATGGGCGACACGCAGCCTCCCGCCGGTTAGGTCGTAAGCCCGATCCTGACAAAGTTCGCCCGGGCAGCGAGATACCAGCGACGCTAATCCTAGCACTACTCCAGCGCCCGCTACGATGGATCTTCGGCGATTTTGCGCGGTCCCGCGCCGCATAATGGCGGCATGACGCCACCCGCTCCCCGACGTCCCGTCCAGATCATCGGCGTGCCCCTGGATCTCGGCGGCGGCCGGCGCGGTGTCGACATGGGGCCGTCGGCCCTGCGTATCGCGGGACTCGGCGAGCGGCTGGCCGGCATGGGCTATGCCGTGACCGACCGGGGCGACCTGGCCGCGCCCATTCCGGAGACGCGGACGGCGCGCGATCCGCACAAGAAGTACATCCGCGAGATCGCGCGGGTCTGCCAGCGCCTCTATCAGCAGGTCCTGCAGGCGCACGCCGACAGTGCGCTGCCCCTCGTCCTCGGCGGCGACCACTCGCTCGCGGCCGGGTCGGTCGGCGCGACAGCGGACGTCCTTGCGCGCCGAGGCGCAGCGCTCGGACTCATCTGGGTCGACGCGCACGGCGACATGAACACGCCGGCCACGACGACGAGCGGCAACGTGCACGGGATGCCGCTCGCGGCGCTCCTCGGATCGGAGCCGGCCGAGCTCGCGCGCATCGGCGGCCGCTCGCCGAAGGTCGACGCGTCACACACCGTGCTCATCGGCGTGCGCAACCTCGACGATCTCGAAAAGCAGCGCATCCGCGACGCGCGCGTCCACCTCTTCACGATGAAGGACATCGACCGCGACGGCATCGCGACGGTCATGGAGCGCGCGCTCGCACTGGCTGGTGCGGGCACGGACGGCATCCACGTGTCGTTCGACCTGGACGTCTGCGATCCGTCGATCGCGCCCGGCGTCGGCACGCCAGTCAAGGGCGGCCTCGACTACCGCGAGGCGCACATGGTGATGGAGATGGTCGCCGACTCGGGCCGCCTCGCCGGCCTCGATCTCGTCGAAGTCAATCCGATCCTCGACGTGCAGAACCAGACCGCGACGCTCGCCACCGAGCTCGCGCTCTCGGCGATGGGGATGCGGATCATCTGAAGTTAGAAGTTCGAAGCCGGAAGCCAGAAGTGGGTTCTGGGAGAGCGCTGGAGGTGAAGGGACCATGACAGACGCTGCACAGGAGCGCCCGATTTTCTTCGGCATCGATTTGCCGCGCGCCGACGCGGTCCATCCGCGCGGCGTTCCCCTGCTCTTGAGAGGCGTGCTGGCGTTCGCCACCGGCCCGGCGGCGCGCGTGCACGTTCGAGTGGCTGGCCGGCCGCTCGTCTCCTCGCCGCTGGGCGACACACGCGACGACGTCCGGGATCTCTATCCGCCGGCTCGCCTGCACGATCGCCCCTGCGGCTACCATCTCTACTGCCACCTTCCCGACGATCTGGACGACGGCGTTCATCAGCTCGACTTCCTGGCCGAAGACACCAGCGGGACGATCGTCCCAGTCGGCAGCCGCGCGATTCATCTTTCATCGACCGACGGCGAGGTGTTCAACCCGTTTCCCGACGGACACTTCTACTCCGCCGTCGTCAACGTCGCCGAACTGGCGCGCGAGCGCGCGCGTGTGTGGCCGGACCAGCCCACGATCGTCGGCATCGATTTCAGGCACGAATCCCAACGCCGGCTCCTCGTCGAGGCGTTCCCGAAATACGCTGGCGACTTCGACTATCCGTCCGACCTGCCTCCCGGATCGCCTGAGTACGCGTATCGGCGCAACAATCCGGTCTTTTCCATGTTCGATGCCACGACGCTCTTCGTGCTGCTGCGTTCGATCCGGCCGACACACATGATTGAGGTGGGCTCGGGGTATTCGTCGCTGCTCGTCGCGGACGTCAATCGCCGGTTCCTCGGTTCGGCCCTCGATTTCACTTGCATCGAGCCGTATCCCCGTCCGTTCCTGAAGGACGGCATTCCAGGGATGACGCGCCTCATCACCAAGCGCGTGCAAGAGGTTCCTCTGGACGAATACCAGCGATTGGGCGCCGGCGACATCCTGTTCATCGACTCCTCACATGTCGGCAAGACCGGCAGCGACGTGAACCACTTGTTCTTCGAAGTCATCCCGCGGCTGCGCGCCGGCGTCGTCATCCACGTGCACGACATCTTCCTGCCGCACGACTACCCGGTCGAACGCGTCCTCGGCGAGAAGCTCAGTTGGAACGAGCAATACCTGCTACGCGCGCTCTTGATGTTCTCTGACACGTTCGAGGTCGTCTTCGGCGCGAGCTACGCCCGACACTACTTCCCCGAGCTCCTCGACGAGGCCGCACGCGCGACGCTCAGCGGCAGCTTCTGGTTTCGAAAGGTCAAGTAAAGGCGTGTCTGCGCCTGCGAGCGCTTGGCATGGCCCGCCAGCCGAAGCCGCGAGCGCAGCGAGCGATTGGCGAAGGCTGGTGGGCCGCGCTGGGATCGAACCAGCGACCCTCTGGTTAAAAGCCAGGTGCTCTGCCACTGAGCTAGCGGCCCACGGAGGACATCCTATCAGGCCGGACCGAACGCAGAACCTCTATGCCGACCATGTGGCAAACGTTCACCGGGCGAAGATCGCCAACGCCTCGCGCACGACCGTCAGCAAGTACGCCAGCGAGACAACGCCGGTGAGCGTCATCTCCAAGATAATGCGGCGGTTCAGGCGGGCGCGAGCGTGCGACTCTCCGGGCAGACGTGCACGCTGCCGGCGCATGAGCGTCCGGTGGCACCGGGCGCGGACACGCGCATCGCGGCTGGCGTCCGGCATCGCCCGCGGCAAGCTCGCGAGCGCGGAGAGATCCGATTCGTCCCACGGAGTCATCATGACGAGACGTCCTCTCGCGTCGTCACCCGATCCAGCCGTTGCGCCAACTGCACGCGGGCGCGGCGCAAGCGTTGACGCAACGCTTCGGGGCTAAGACCGCAGACCTCGGAGGCCTCGGCTGGCGTGAGTCCCTCGACGCCGACGAGCAGCAGCACTTCACGAGATACCGCCGGCAGGTCGGCGAGGGCCGCCAGGAGCCGGCGGTCGGTCTCGTTCCGAGCGGTCTCCTCCAGCGGCGACGGTGCCGGCACGGGCCACAACCCGATGAGGTCGACCGCGTGCGAGGCCTCGACCAGCCGCGATCGGCAATAGCTGTAATAAAGATTGCGCGCGACAGTGAACAGCCACCGATCGACCTGCGTGTCCTCTCGCAGCCGGCCACAGCGTGAGACGAGACGCAGCCACGTCTCTTCGACCAGATCCTCGGCGACGTCCCGGCGCCGCGACAGCCGCAGCAAAAAGTTGAACAGCCGAGCGTTGTGCGCCTCGTAGATGACGTCGAACGCCGACGTGTCGCCGGCCTGCAGACGTCGCACGAGTGCCGGCTCATCATTCGGGCTCAGGGCCACACTTCTCATAACGCGCACGTGCCCCTCGCGTGACACGTCACGCGCCCGCACGGTTCGCGTTTGTACGGGGTGACATTTCACTCGGGAGGCATCGTCATGTCACACGATCTGGCCAGAGCCGGCGTCACCGCGCTCTTCGGTATGGCGGTCAGCCTGCTACCGCTCATCGTCGCCGCCGTCTACATGCTTCGGCCGACCGAACGTCTCCTCGAACTGCTCCGTCCGCTGTCGCTCGCCACGATCTTCGCGGCCGGCAATACGCTGCTGTCCGGCGTGGCCGCGGTGCTGCGGCGACTGCCGAGTCTGAGTACTCCCGACGGATTGGACGTCCTCGCGCACGGCCTCTCGGAATCCGTCACACCCGCGTTCGTCGCGTGCGGCTTTCTCGCGATCGCGTGGCTCTTCGCCGCCGTCGGGATGCACCGGCGAGTGTGACGCACGGTTGCGCTCGTGTCATCTTTCTTTGCAGTGGCGCGGGGTCCCACCCCCGCGCCTACGCGCTTCGCCACCCTCGCTGCGCTCGGGAGCTCGCGTGTCATCCTTTTTTACTTTTCTTTTCTTACTTCGCGATCTTCGCGCCTTCGCGCGAGACCATCACGAGCCTGCCTCCTGGCTTCTGGCTTCAAACTTCTAGCTGGTCACTTCTTCACTCCCCCGCGTCGGTCAGCTTCTGCTGCATCATCGCGGCCGATCCCAGTAGGCCGCCCATGCCCATCGACTCGACGGCCGAGCTCGGGATGAGCATCAGTGCGCCCTTCTCTTTCAGGCCCTCGTAGAGCATGTTCATCGCACGCAGGTGGAGCGCCGTCGGGTTGTCGCGGTACGACTGCGCGGCTTCCTGGAACGTGTGCGCGATCTCGAGCTCCGCCTGGCCGAGGATGACGCGCGCCTGCTTCTCGCGCGCGGCCTGCGCTTCGCGTGACATCGCGTCCTGCAGCGACGCGGGAATGACGATGTCGCGCATTTCGACGGACTGGACGGTGATGCCCCACGGGTTCGACCGCGCGTCGATGAGCTGCTGCAGTTCCTCTTCGATGCGCTCGCGGCCACGGAGGAGATCGGTGAGCGACGTCCGGCCGATGATGTCGCGCAGCGCCGTCTGCGCCGCCCAGCTCACCGCGTCCGTGTAGCTCTGCACTTCGAGCGCGGCCTTCTCGGCGTCGTGCGCCATCCAGAAGAGCACGGCGTCGACGTTGACGGGCACGGTGTCCGCCGTCAGCGTCTGCTCCGCCGCGAACCCCGTCGTCGCCACGCGCTGATCGACGTAGGCAGCGACGCGGTCGACGAAGGGCCAGACCCAGAAGAGTCCGGGGCCGCGCAGGCCGACGTAGCGTCCGAGGCGCAGCACAACGGCGCGCTCCCACTGTTCGGCGACGCGCGGCGCCTGCAGCGCCCAGATGCCGACGAGCACGCCGGCACAGATCCACCACACGTGCTGGCTTCGCGCCGCCATCGCGACGCCGGCCGCAATGGGCACGACGAGCGCCAGCACGGCCACGATGTTGGTCCGCCGCGGCGAACGGGTCTTCACGCGTGACAAGGCATTGAGATCCACGGTGTCGCCTCCTGGTGTCCCCTGACGAAACTCGCCGGCTGCGTACGGGACGTCGTGCTCACGCGCGGCGAAGCGTTGCTCTTTCTCTGCGGCTCAGCGGCGCATCTCGTCGATCTGGCGCCGCACGTCGACCGCCGTGAACCCCTCGGCCGCCGCCTCGTCGAGACAGCGCCTCACGAGCGCTCGCAGCACGGCGGGATCCGGCCGCCGCTTCGACACCGCCCCACCCGCCGCCACGAAGGTGCCGACACCGCGCCGCGTCTCGAGGAGCCCTGTGCGCTCGAGCTCGAGATAGACGCGCGCGACCGTGTTCGCGTTGATCCGCAGGTCGACAGCCAACTGCCGCACGGTCGGCAACTGATCCCCCGGCGCGAGCCGTCCGGTCGCCACCGCTGCACGCAGTGCGTGCGTCAACTGCGCGTAGATCGGCGTCGGGTGCCGGGGATCGATGGCGACCAGAGGCGTGGCCATTGGCGTATTATACTAATACACTAGTACAATTCAACACAAAAAAAATTGACGGGCGCCAGTCATCTTCTTTGCAATGGCGCGGGGCCCCACCCCCACGCTACGCGCTTCGGCGCCCTCACTACGTTCGGGGCCTCGCGGTGTCAGCTTTTCTTGATGCTCGCCCCCTCGCTGCGCTCGGGGGCTCGCGGTATCCTCTTTTTTACTTCTGGCTTCTGGCTTCAAACTTCCAACTTGACCAGAAGGTACCCATGACCGTCGACGACTTCGAAGCAACTACCAAGGCTGCTCGTATGCCGGCCGGGCTCACGCCGGCGCTCACGGCGCTTTGGCAGGATGCGGCTGGTGACTGGGCGGCTGCGCATGGGACGGCGCAGGACATCGACGATGAGACCGGCGCGTGGATACACGCGTATCTCCACCGCAAGGAAGGCGACTTGTCGAATGCGGATTACTGGTACCGCCGTGCGCGACGCACGCGGCCGGCCGGCACGCTCGACGCCGAATGGCGTGCGATCGTGTCGGCCCTGCTGAATGGTTGACGGTGCGCTACTGCACGTTGTCGAGCGTCACGTCGAAGACGAGACGGGCGTTCGGGGGAATCGCCGGCGGATTGCCCTGCGAGCCGTAGCCCAACTCCGGCGGAATCTCGAGCCGGCGCGAGCCGCCAACGCGCATGCCGACGATGCCGATGTCCATTCCCTGGATGACATAGCCGTATCCCAATGGGAATATCAGCGGCTGGCCATCAGCATCAGACGAGCCGAACTGGGCGCCCTTGTGATCGGGCGCGTTCTCGTCATAGAGCCACCCGGTGTACTCGACCGTGACCGTGTAGCCGGCGACGGCCTCGATACCGGTGCCGACGACCAGGTCCGTGGCGTCGACGATGAGCGGGTCGTCGGGCGAGGTCGCGGAGTTGCTGCAGGAGGAGGCGAAAATGAGCGCCCCGCCGACGGCAAACGCCGCGAGCGCGCTCCGGCGGCGTGACGAGAACAGGCGACGAATCATAAGGTGAAACTCACGGGCACGGCGGCCGGCCCTGTCATCCTACGCCGAGGTCGTCGGTCCGGCCAAGTCGTTCGTAACCGAGGTTGCCCGCCGCGCGCGCACAATTCACCGGTCTCCCGAGGCACGCATCGGCGTCCGAACGCGAGCCGCGCATCATGCGGCGTGGCATCCCTCTTGCCTCAGCAGGCGGACGAGCGTGAGCCGCCGTGACGCACACCCCTCCTGACGCCGATCGCGTGTTCACGCGCCGCATGGTGCGGACGGTCCTTACCGTCGCCATCGTGGCGGCATTGGCGGCGTTCTTCTGGGTCGCGCGACGCGCGCTCGCGCTCATCTACATCAGCGCGCTCGTCGCCATCGCGGTCTCCCCGCTCGTCCGGCGTCTCGAGCGGCCGGGCCGTCTCAGCCGGCGGCGCCGCCGCATGCCGCATGCACTCGCGATTCTGGCCATCTACGTCGCGTTCGTCGGTGTCATCGCTGCGCTGTCGTTGCTCGTCCTGCCGCCGCTCGTCGAACAGGCGTCGGCGCTGTCGTCGGAAATCCCATCGCTCTTCAGCCGCTTCCAGACGACGCTCATCCATTACGGCCTGACCTCGCGGCGCATCACGTTGCAGGAAGCCGTGCAGCAGACGCCGACGTCGAACGCGGCCGGTGCCATCAACGCGGTCCTCGCGGCCGGCTACACGCTCATCGGCGGCGTCGTGGGTGTGGTCACCGTGCTCATCCTCAGCTTCTATTTCCTGCTCGAGGCCGAGTCGATCGCGGGCTACGTCATGCGCTTCGTGCCGCGCGCGCGGCGCGCGGGTGCCTGGTCGGCGTCGCGGCAGATCGTCGTGAAGGTCAGCGCGTGGATGCAGGCCAACGTCGTGCTCGGCGGCGTGATGGGCGGCGCCTCGGCGCTCGTGCTCGGGCTGGCCGGCGAACCGTTCTTCTACGTTGTCGCGCTCGTGGCCGCGCTCGGCGAGATCATCCCGATGGTCGGGCCGATCATCGCAGGTGTCCTGGCCGTCGGACTCGCGCTCAGCAAATCAACGACGCTGGCCCTTCTCGTCGGCGGATTTTTCATCGCGCTGCACGAACTGGAAGCGAACGTGCTCGTCCCGAAAATCATGGAACGTCGCGTCGGCGTGTCAGCCGGCGCCGTCATGATCGCGCTGCTCGTCGGCTGGGAGCTGGCGGGCATCCTCGGCGCGGTGCTCGCGATCCCCAGCGCCGCCATCATCTCGGTGGCGCTCGATCAGTTCGCGGGCGAGGACGACCTCGAGCGGCTGTAGTAGAGCGCGACGAGCGCCGCGCCAATGGCCTGCGAGAGATCGCCGAGCGCCGCCGGCACGATGCTCATGCGCGCGCGCTGCGCCGGCCACAGATATGGCAACGCGGTGTCGCGGATGATCTGCAGGTACCGATCGCGGAAGGTCTGCGACGTCGACTCCGGATCCATCAGCCCGCCGCCAATCACGACGAACTCGGTGTCGAGCGCCATGGCCAGGCTCGCCACGTGCAGCCCGAGCGCGCGCGCCTGGAAGTCAAAGAGCTCCAGTGCGAGCGCGTCGCCCTTCTGCGCCAGCCCGCGCAAGGCCAACGCACGCTGTTTTGGATCGAGCGGCGATCGAGCCAGTTCGTGATCGGGATTCGTTTCGAGCTTGTCCGCGAGCAGCGTCGGCAGACCGGACAGCGTCGTGTAGACCTCGACACATCCCCACGTCCGTCCACATCCGCACGCGAGCGGCCGCGCGCCGAGCAGGTGCAGCGGCGCCGGCATGTGCGCGGCTTCCATCCCGGCGAGCGTGTCGCCATCCATCGGCAAGCCATGGCGATCGACGTACGCGCAGCCCAGGCCCGAGCCCGGCGCGAGCACCATGACGGTCGCGTTCGTTCCGCCGCGCACGTGTTGCGCCTCGGCTACGCCCGCCATGTTGCCGTCGTTGCCGACGACGAGCGGCACGGCACGGCCCGCGCGTTCAGCGAGCGCGCTCGTGTAGGCCGTGTGTACGTCGAAGCCCGCGAAGGCCGTTGGAAGATTCGGTGACTTGTCGAAGACGCCGTAGCGCTGAAAGGGACCGGGAATCGCCAGGCCGACGCCTTCGACCTGATCCCAGGCCAGCCCGTGCTCGGTCAGGTACTCCGTGATCGACGCAACCCAGCCGGCGACGACCGCCTGCGGCCCGAGCGCGGACCCAGTGGGACGCTGCAACAGCCGCGTCGAGACGACCGTCCCGTCGTGCCACACACCGCCGACCTTCGACGTCGTCGCGCCCCCGTCCGTGCCGATGTACACGTGCCGCTCTGCCGACATGCTGTCTCCCGCTTTCGCATCGCCGCATCCATGCGCGGCCGCCGACGGGATCATACTGCGAAGCCGCGCGGTGACCGGGGCCGCGGGGAACGAGATGCTACGTCTGGGGTCAAATCTCTCGGGTCAGGTCGTGCATCGACATACGGACGTCAAACGGAGTCGTCATTCACGCGCATTTATTGCGCGCATGGCCCGCACGGGATATAAGGTGCAGCCACCAGCGGCTCACGTCGTTCGGAGGAGGAGAGCCAACTTGCGGAAATACGTCGGCATCGTTCTATTGCTGGCCGCGACCGGATGGGTCGCTGTCAGCGCACAATCAGCGGAGGATCCGGCGCCCGTGTGGGCGTACGGCGTGCCGCCGCTCAGCCAGGCGGGTCCAGCCCCCGGCGCACGCGCGGGCGGGCGCGGCGGACGCGCGGGTGGTCCACGCGGCGCGGGCGCGGGACGCCGGGGCGCGCCACCGCCGCCTCAACACATCGACGGATCGAAGTTCGAGTTCACGTCGCAGCAGATCAACAACGGCTACGGCCCAGCGGACTGGTTCCCCGAAGATCACCCGACGATGCCCGACATCGTCGCGCACGGCCGCGCGCCGGAAATCCGCGCGTGCGCGCTCTGCCACCTGCCGAACGGCAAGGGCCGGCCCGAGAACGCGCCGCCCGCCGGACAGCCGCACGACTACATCCTGCAGCAGCTCACCGACTTCAAGAACGGCCTGCGCCACAGCGCCGAGGCGCGCAAGGAGAACACGGCCGAGATGATCCAAATCGCGTCGAACCTCACGCCTGAAGAGGCGGAGGCCGCGGCGACCTACTTCTCATCCATGAAATGGACGCCGTGGATTCGCGTCGTCGAGACCGACACGATTCCCACGATGCGGCTGCAGGGCAACATCTTCTACAGCCTCGAGGACGGCACGACCGAGCCGCTCGGCGATCGCATCGTCGAGACGCCCGAGGACAATGCGCAGGCACGGCTGCGCAATCCGCGGGTCGGCTTCATCGCATACGTGCCGAAGGGCGCGGTCAAGCGCGGCGAAGCGATGGTGACGACGGGCGGCAACGGCAAGACGATCGCCTGCACGACGTGCCACGGGCCGGACTTGTTGGGTGTCGGATCAGTGCCCGGCATCGCGGGCCGGTCGCCGAGCTATCTCGTCCGCCAGCTCTACGACTTCCAGCAGGGCACGCGGCACGGACAACTGTCGTCGCTCATGAAGCCGGTCGTCGCGCACCTGACCGAGGACGACATGGTGAACATCATCGCCTACGTGTCGTCGCGCAAGCCGTAGAAGCGACACGGACGCTGCCTTCGAGCCTGGTCGCCTTCGGGGCGACCAGGCTTTTTTGTTCCAATGCGGTCCGGCGGCCGGACGACACCGCCAACCGCCACGATTCGACCGACGTCCAATCGCTGTCCACCTTCGCGGCCCTTTGCCGTAATAGAAAGTTGGGGGCGCGCTGTGACGAGGAGATCTGCATGATCCGCCACGCACTGCGTCTCTTCCGTAAGAGCCCCGGCTTCACGTTGTCGGCCGTTGCCGCGCTGACGCTCGGCATCGGCGCCAACACCGCGATCTTCTCGGTCATCAACGCCGTGCTCTTGAAGCCGCTGGCGTTTCCCGACGCGGACCGCATCGTCATCCTCGGCACGCACAGCCCGCAGGGCGACAATCGCGGCGGATCGCCGGCCAAGTTCCAGCACTGGCGCGCCCAGACCGGCGTGCTTCGCGACGTTTCCGCGTTCCGCACGAACGTCGTCAACTACACGGGCGGCGGCGTCCCCGAACAGTTCCAGGCGGCGCAGGTCTCGGCCGACTATTTCCACTTGTTCGGCGTGCCCGTCCTTCGCGGTCGCACGTTCACGGCGGCTGAAGATCGCCCCAGCGGCGAGCGCGTCGTCGTGCTCAGCCGCGCGACATGGGCGCGGATCTTCGCGAGCCGCGATGACGTGCTCGGAACGTCGATTTCCCTCAGCGGCGAGCCGTACACAATCGTCGGCATTGCCGACGCGCCGCCGGCGGTGGCCGAGATCGATCGCATCCCGGACGTATGGCTTCCTTTCCAGCTCGATCCGAACTCGACCGACCAGGGACACTACTTCCGCGTCGCGGGACGGCTCGCACCTGGCATCACGCTCGAACAGGCAACGACGCGACTCGGCGCATCGACGGATGGATATCGGCGGACGTTTCCGACGGCACTGCAGAACGGCGAGACGTTCGCGCCCACGCCGCTCGCCGAGGCAATCGCGGGGGGCGTCCGGTCGACCTTGCTCGTGCTCGCGGGCGCCGTGGGATTCGTGCTGCTCATCGCATGCGCGAACGTCGCCAACTTGTTGCTCGCTCGTGCGGCGGGACGCAAACGTGAAATCGCCATTCGCGCGGCGATTGGTGCGAGCCGCTGGCGCATCATCCGGCAACTGCTCGTCGAAAGCCTCCTGCTCGCGGCGGCCGGCGGCATCTTCGGCCTCGGCGTCGGCCTCATCGGAATCCGCGGTCTGCTACTCGTCAACACTGCCGGCCTTCCGCGCATCGGCGAGACGGGCGCAGGCGTGACGCTCGACTGGCGTGTGCTCGCATTCACGGTCGGCGTGTCGCTCCTCACCGGCGTGCTCTTCGGCCTCGTCCCGGCGTTGAACGCCTCGCGCGCCGATCTCGGCGTCGTCCTCAAGGAAAGCTCGAGCCGATCGGGCACGGGCGCGCGCCAGCAACGGACGCGGTCGCTGCTCGTCATCGCCGAGACGGCGCTCGCGCTCATCCTGCTCGTCGGTGCAGCCCTGCTCGTGCGTACGGCCATCGCACTGCGCGCGGTCGATCCTGGGTTCGATGCGACCAATATCCTGACACTGCGCATGTCGCTCGCCGATGCACGGTTCACGACATCAGCGAGCGTCGAGCAGATAGTGCGAACCGGCGTCGAGCGCCTCCGGACGGTGCCGGGCGTCCTCTCGGCGAGCGCCACATGCTGCGTGCCGCTCGATGGCGGCTACAGCCTGCCCTTCATCATCGTCGGCCGGCCGCTCGAGCAGGGGCCGTTCCACGGTGGCGGCTCGTGGCTCACGATCTCGCCGGGCTACTTCGACGTGTTCCGCATCCCGATTCTGCGCGGCCGCGCGTTCACCGATCGCGACACGTCGACGAGTCCGCCGGTCGTCGTCATCAACGAGGCCATGGCGCGGCAGTTCTGGCCGACGGGCGATCCGCTCAACGACCGGCTCATCATCGGGCGCGGCATCATGCGCGAATTCGCTTCCGAGCCCGAGCGGCAGATCGTCGGCATCGTGCACGACGTGCGCGACAGCGGCCTCGAGAACGACCCACAGCCGCACATGTACGTCCCTCAGGCGCAGTTGCCCGACGCCGTCAACGCGCTGAACGAGCGCATCACGCCCATCGCGTGGGTCGTCCGTACGCGCACGGCCCCGGCCGGCTCGAGTGCGGCGATTCAAGCGGCGCTGCGCGAAGCCACGGGGCTTCCCGTCTTCGCCGTGCGGACGATGGACGACATGGTCGCGCGATCGACGTCGCGACAAGCGTTCAACATGTGGCTCATGTCCGTGTTCGGCGCGGCCGCCCTTCTGCTCGCGGCGATCGGGCTGTACGGCCTGATGGCGTACTCGGTCGAACAGCGGACGCAGGAGATCGGCATCCGTCTGGCGCTCGGCGCGGATGCGCAAGGCGTACGGCGAATGGTCGTGCGGCAGGGCCTTCGCCTCGCCATCATCGGCGTCGTCGTCGGCCTCACGTGTGCGTTCGGACTCACGCGATTCATTTCCTCGATGCTCTACGGCGTGCGCGCGTGGGATCCGATGGTCTTCGTCGGCGTGCCGATCGTGCTCACGATCGTCGCGTTCCTGGCCGCGTGGATCCCCGCGCGTCGGGCGAGCCGGGTCGATCCGATTCAGGCGCTGCGCTACGAGTAGCGCTGCCGGCGACGTCGCGCGATTAGCGCAGGCGGAAGTTCATGACGATGGCCACTGTCGCGGGGATCGGCGATCCGTTCCTGGTCGCCGGCTCGAACGTCCACTGCTGAATGGCTTTCACGGCTTGATCGTCGAGCCCGTGAACACGGTCGAGAGACTGCGTCACGTGTGTATCTCCGACCGTTCCATCGCTCCGTACCACGGCCTCGAGCAAGACGTCACCCTGGACGCCCGCCTTCATCGCGGATGGCGTGTACTGGGGCTTCGTCCGCGTGAGCAGTTTGGGCAGCGTGATGCCCGCCGCACGCGCATCCCGTGGCGATCGTGCGTCCGCGATGTCCGAGGTTGCGAGCGGCGGTAGCGCAGGCGCGACGGGCGACCGGAGGGCCATCCCGACGTCGGAGGTGGCGCCCGACGGCATCGCCGGTGTCGGACGAGCTACGGACGACGGCGCGCCCCCATCGCGATCCGAGTCGTGCGACGGAAATGCGCACGCACTCCACGTACAGGCCGCGGCGAGAACGGCGGTGAGCGCGACGGCGGACGAGACGAAACGTGTTCTCGACATGGGACCTCCAGCAGCGGCGGCGATCGACAGGATGCGGGCGCGCACGTGACGGGTGCGGAGCCAGGCTGGCGCGAGTAGCGGTTCCGATGCGGCGGCCGCGCTGTCGATGAGCGCCTCGGCGTACGCACGGCGGTCGCCGATCATCGCGACGACATCGGCATCGACGACCTGTTCCCGGCACAGACGGATACGGTCGACGAGAAACCAGATCGCGGGATGGAACCACAGCGCCGTCCGAATCGCTTCCTCCCCCATCGTCCAGAGCCAGTCGCGTCGCGCGACGTGACGCAGCTCGTGACACGCCACCGCGCGCAAGGCGATGTCGGACCGTTGGAGATCGGCGACGGGCAGAAGGACGATCGGATGCCGAACGCCATAGGTCGCGGCGACGACAACGGCGTCGGTCGCGAACCAGCGCGCGTGAATGCCGAGTGCCGCCTGCAACGCCACGATCACCGGCGGAGGTGGATCCAGTTCGCGCGCGCCGGCGCGCATGCGGCGGAGACGCCGCAGTCCCATCGCGAGCCACGTCGCGCGCACGAGCACTCCGACGGCGAGCACGACGCCGGCGACGGTCCACACTCGGCCGAACGAGAGGCGTTGTGTGTCGATGCCGGTCGTGCTCGCACTGAACAGAACATGCGGCGCGCTGAAGACGATGGCGTCCGGCGAGGCAATGGACAGATCGACGAACGCCAGGCACGGCAAGAGAACGACTGCCGCGAGGAGCGTCGCCTGATAGTGCAGCAGGCGCAGCCGAGGTGCACGCACGCGGCCGACGACGAGCGCGAGCCATGCGGCGACGGCCAGCGCCGACACCTGACAGACGTAGGCCACCAACGCCGTCGCGACGCCGGTCACGATTCGCGCTCCTTCAACAGACGCCGGAGCTCGTCGATCTCGGTTTTCGACAACCGTTTGTCCGCGAGGAGCTGCACGAGCAGCGGACGCGCGGAACCGCTGAAGACGCGGTCGACGAAGTCCTTCAGCATGGCCGCGACCGTCTGGCTACGCGGCCGCGCGGGCCGGTACACGTGCTGCCGCCCGGCCGTGGACTTCTTCAGATGGCCCTTCTTCTCGAGGATCTGCATGACGGTCATGACCGTCGTGTAGGCGATCTGCCGGCGCCGCCGAAGCACCTCTCAAGCTTCAGGTTCGCCCCCCCCGAACTCCCGTGGACAGCCGCGCCAGCGGGCCCGTACACTCGCCGAATGCTCGTCATCCTGAGCGGCCTGCCGGGCACCGGCAAGACGACGATCGGTCGCGCGGTGGTGCAGCGGACGGGCGCGGTCCACCTCCGCATCGACACGATCGAGCAGGCGCTGCGCAATACGGGACTCGTCGTCGGATCCGAAGGCTACGCCGTGGCGTATGCCATCGCCGAGGACCAGCTGCGCGCGGGCCATGTCGTCGTCGCCGACAGCGTCAATCCGTGGCCAGTCACGCGCGCGGCGTGGCGGGACGTCGCCGAACGCGCCGGCACACGCGCGATCGAGATCGAGGTGGCGTGCTCGAACGAGGCCGAACATCGACGCCGCGTCGAGTCGCGTACGTCGGACATCGCCGGCCATCGACAGCCGACCTGGGCGGAGGTCGTCGCGCACGACTACCGGCCGTGGACGACCGCCCGGCTCGTCATCGACACGGCTCAACTCGACGTGGCCGAGAGCACGCAGGCGATTCTCGCGTCCGCCGGCCTCGACGTGCGCGCGACGCGCTGACGCGGCGGCTCGTGACGCAACGCCGAGGGCGCCGGCCGCACGCCGTCTGCGAGAACTTTTCTGCTATCGTAGAGGGCTGCCCGCCTCGACGTCCCCATCGTCCAGCGGTCAGGACGCGGCCCTTTCAAGGCCGAGACTCGGGTTCGATTCCCGATGGGGACGCCATCACGTGTCTTTCGTGTGCCTTCGCTTGCTTTCGCATAGGCTCTGATATCAGCAATTCGACACGATAATTCGGCCAGTTCTCGATTGCGCCGTCTTCCGCTTGCTTGCGCTCACTTTCGCTTGAAGCCGGACCGATCTGACGGTATCCTTGACGGCATCGCGCCAAGTTGCCGGTCCGATACCGTCACATGCTCACCGACCTCGCTATCGCCCGCGCGAAGCGCCCAGAGACGCCAACCAAGATGGGCGATGCGCATGGCCTCTACCTATTCCTCAGGCCTTCCGGGGCCAGGCTGTGGCGCATGGACTACCGGTGGGCTGGCAAGCGGAAAACCATCAGCTTCGGCGTCTACGGCCCGAAGGCGGTCACGCTGGCCGACGCGCGAGAGCTGGCGCGAGAAGCGCGCGAGCATCTCAAGGCCGGCCGCGATCCAATGGCCGAACGTCGCGCCAAGCGGCGGCATCATGTCGCGCTCGCTTCACTCTCCATTGAGCGCGTGGCGGATGAATGGTTCGAGAACCAAACAGACTATGCCGAGAAGACGCGGAAGCGCGTGCGATCGCTCTTGAACCAGATGCCGCGCGCGCTGGCGACGGCGCCGATCTCGACGCTGGAGCCGCCGGCCGTCCTTGAGGCGCTGCGCCAGATCGAGCGCCGCGGCACACTCCACGTCGCGCGGCGACTAAAGATCGTGCTCGGCCAGATCTGCCGCTATGCCATCGGCTGCGGCTATGCGGCGCGCGATCCGACTGCTGACCTGCGCGGACTGCTACGGACGCCGCCAGATCGACACCATGCGGCGTTGACGACACCGACCGATGTCGGCGCGTTGCTCCGGGCCATTGATGGTCTGCCGCTGACGTCGGTCGGCTATGCGCTGCGCATCGAGCCCCATGTCTTCGTGCGCCCCGTGGAGCTTCGGCTAATGCGCTGGTCCGAATGCGACCTTGATGCGGCATGCTGGATAATCCCAGCCGAGCGCACCAAGCAACGCGCCGATCTCATCGTGCCATTCTCGCGTCAGGTTGTGGCGCTGCTCCGCGAGATGCCGCGCCGAGACCATGCGGATCTCGTCTTTCCATCGCCGCGCACACGGTCTCGCCCACTCTCAGATGCGGCGCTGACGGCTGGCCTGAGACAACTGGGCTATACACGGGATCAGATGGTCGCCCACGGCTTCAGGGCGATGGCTCGAACGCTTCTGGACGAACAACTCCGATTCGACCCGGCCATCATCGAGGTCCAGCTCGGCCACAAGGTGCCAAGCCTACTCGGCGACACCTACAACCGCGCGCGCTACCTGGAGCAGCGCGTCGAGATGATGCAGCGATGGAGCGACTATCTGGATGAGTTGCGGGACGCGAAGCCTACGGCCTGACCGGATGCACCGTCGCCGGCAGGTCGGTAATCGGTTCTACGCGCACAAACGCCCACCGGAACCACAGCGTGCTTTCACAGTTCCATGTGTGAAACGCGGTCTCGACGCGGGCATGCGCCCTCTCGTAGGCAACGGCATCGGCGGCGTCAGCCGTCAGCGACACGGCGTCAAGTGAACGGCCGGCGGCTTCCCAGTTCGTGATTTCACAGGCGACCAACACGCCGAGCGGACCGCCGATCCCCGCGTGCCGCGGCAGCGTCGCGAGGCGGTAGTCGCGCGTGAAGACAACCGCATCCTCCAGCGACGCGATCATGCAGACGCGCGCCTCCGGCGACGGCACGAGGAGCCAGTCCGTAAGTTGCTTCCCTGCGGCATGCTGTTGCGCGATCTGGATGGCGCGATTCATCGCGAGCCCACGGTGCCAATCGCTCAGATAGTCATCGTCTGGCGTGTAGCTGCTGGTCCAGAGGCCGCCGCTCGGCTTGTTGCCGCGATACGCGCCGGAGCGCCACCAGGCATCGACGCCGCGGCCGTCGTAGGTCTCCGCATTGCGCACGCGACGCATGCGCGCGCGTTCGGGCGCGGATTCGAGACGGGCGACCTGCGGCGACAATGGCGACATGAGGATGGTGGCCGAGATTCACCGACTCGGCCCGGCCCGGCATCACCCGGCGGCTCCGCCCTCCACGGATGGACGGCAGAGAGTGGAGATCGATCTGGCTGGCATCATCCATCGAGCTCTGTCGTGATGACCCTGCCGGCGCCAGAGATTATGGTCTGGCCGTCTGACTCCTCGTATTCAGCGACGAATGTCACGCCACCTACGCGCTCAGCCCGTTCGCGATCAAAAGCGTCCCATAGATCACTCAGTGTGCCGAACGGGCCGTCCTCCTCCAGGTCTGGGAAATCGCCTTCCGGTCCGTAAATAATTCCGTAGGGGCCAGGATATTGCGTGGCGAACACGTTCGCCTTCATGACGGCGACGGCGGCGTCGGTGATGGTGCCGCGGCGCACTACCGCACCTCCTGACGCTGCGTCAGACGGGCCGCGCGGATCTGCTCCTTGGTGCACATGTCGCAGGTGCCCGCGTGGAGGCCGTGCGAGGCGGCGCCGATCGCGCCGAACGTGTCGTAGATGGCCTCATGGGCGGGACCGTCCGGATCGTGCCGCTCGCAGAGATTGACGGTGTAGTCCTGATCGTAGGCGCGCTGATAGGTGACGACGCGAGCTGGCATGTCTGCTGTCCTCCTGTCGGGGTGATGGGGCCCGACGTTCTGGCGGCCAGTCGCGACCGCCAATGGATACATCTTATGCCTACCGCTAGGCATTGTCAAGGGGCGGTTTTTTGGCCTGTTTTTGCGCTTTTTCCCACCTAGCCGCCGCCCCGCGCAGCCCGATCTCGCGCAACTGCTCAGCCGTCAAGCGACGGCTCCGGGCCTGCCCGCCGAGGCGACCGAGCGCGGCGGCAGCGGCCGAGGCGGGGGGAGATGCCTTCGTTTTCTTCATGCTGCCATCGTAGCGGATTGCCTAGCGGCAGGCAAGGCGATTACAATGATGGCTTCCCTGCGGGAGGCGATGATGCAGGACTTTCGGCGAGTCTTTGAGATCCACACGAATACAGGCGACGCTCGGTGTCCGGAGTGCAGCGCCGATCCTTTCAATCGACGCGGGCCATCGCGTCGATGCCGCGATCAATCACATGCTCGATCACGGTTGGAGCCTGCTGCATGTCGGCTCCGAATGGGATCGCGATCAGCAAGGAAAATCGATCAGCCACACCGTCGCGATTCTCGGCACGCCGCGAGATTCCTAGGCCCGATAAACGCGCAACCCGTCCGGCGCCCCGTTCGGAAACGCGCTCGAGCCGTCGTCGTCCGCCACGAACCAATGCATCTCGTAGGGGCTCTTCGCCGCGCTCACGTCCGTCGCGCCAGGTGTCCAGTAGACGTTGCCCGTCGTCGGATCATCGTCGACGCGCGTCTTGCCCGATGTCGAGACGAGCGATCCCTCGCGATCGCGTAGCACGAGCGTGACGGTCAGACCCGTGAGGTCGATGGGGGTGCCGTCCGCTTCGAGCGTAAACGGCCCGCGCTCGATCGTCTCGCCCTCCACGATGTCGTCGATCATGATTGCTCCTTCGTCACGGTGCGCCGCGCGGGCGTGTAGTCGACGCGGCGCACGACGCGCGTGTAGCGCACGGTTGTCGTGTTGATGTGATCAGGTAGTGCCGCGCCGCCCTTGACGCTGAGAGTCGCGTCGCCGCCGATCAGCATGAGCGTTCCATTGCCCGCGTCCACGCGACGCGCTAGCGCCAGCGACACGTCGCCGGCCGCGAGTGGCAGACCGACGCCATCGGCCACCAGCATCCGCGCGATAGTGACAGCCGCAGGCGAGGCGACGAGTGGCAATGGCCCACTGTCTGCCGAGACCTGGCGCGCGAGCGTGAGCGCCGTGCTACCGCCAGCGAGCGATAGTGCTCCCGCGTCGGTCGAGAGTCGCCGGCTGACGCTCAGTGTGACGACTCCGCCGTCGAGTGCGAGCGCCCCGGCGCCCGCGTCGATCACCGATGCGCCAGAGGCGATCAGAGTCGCGTCGCCGCCGCTGAGCGGGAGCGCGCCAACGCCCGCATTCACGCGCCGCGAGATGAGCAGATCGGTGTTGACGCCCGACAGCGACAACACGCCGGCCCCGGCGTCGATTCGTCGCGTGCGCGCCAACGTCGCATCGCTACCTACCAGCGGCAGGCTGCCACTCGCCGCCGAGAGCCGCAGGCCGCGCGCCAGCACGCTCGATCCAGCGAGCGTGAGGTTGCTACTGCCAGCATTGATCCGGCGTGACGCCGTGAGCGTGATGGACTGTCCATCAAGCGCCAGCGTGCCCGCGCCAGCATCGGCGCGATGCTGAAGGGCGAGCGTCGCCGAGCCACCGACGAGCGCGAGTGCCGCGCTGGCCGCGACGAGCCGCCGAGCCAGGGCGAGCGTGAGACTGCCGCCGGCAACAGGCAGGCTCCCGCTCTCGGCGTCGAGCGCCGCATGTTCGCGCGACTCGGACAGCAGCAGCAGCGACATCGGACTATGCGCCGACCGTCAGCAGGCTCGCGCCGAAATCGATTTTGATCGACTCGCCGTCCGCAAGGGTCACGGGTGAACCGTAATCCCAGTAGCCGATCAGCGGATCGGCCGGATCGCTCGGCGTGTCGTTGTAGAGCACGGCGTAGCGAAAGGGACCGACCGTGCCACCGCTGGCCGCGATCGTCACGTCCGTCGCGGTCACGGTGATGACGCCGGCCGTCTGCGAGGCGGCATTCTGCACATCGACCGGCGCGGTATAGCCATGCTCGTTCGTGATTTCCGCAAGATCCGCCTTGACCGCATTGTCCGTCGTTGACGGCGCGGCGTTGGTCAGATAGACCTTGAGCGTATCCGTGTCGGCGGTCAGCGCGTTCGCGTGGACGCCCGCGGCGACGTCGGCAGTGTACTGATCGAATTTCGTCATCGTGGCCATTGCTCTCTCCTATCGATTCACAATCGCGAATGTGTCGGCATCGGCTGGCGTGCCAGTAAATCCGCCTGAGACCGTGATGGCTTTTCCGGTCCCGTCATAGTCGGTGATGCGTTTCACTTGCCCGGCCAGATCGCCACTCGTGAAGACGAGGAACGCGTCGTTCCAATGATCGTCTGCGGTCTCGGTCAGCGTGGTCGTGAAGGTCGTCGCCGAGTTCGTGCCGGTGGCGACCGCGCCAGTCGTCACCGTGAGCGGCACTAGCGCGTCAAGCTGATCGTCGAGATTCGCACTCGACAGCCCGACCGCCGTCCGCACGCCGGCCTCGTCGAGCGTCGAGAAGCCCGTCGCCGTCGACCACGCCGCATCACCGCGATCGCGGATCGCCTCTTGCGAATCCGTCGTCTCGTCGAACGTGCCGCTGCCCGCGCCGGTCGCGCGGATCTCGGTGCGCGCGGCGGAGTTGCCCGTCTGTTTGCCCGCGAGCAGACCGAGCCACTGCGCGAGCGAGGTGATGCCGGTAAACAGTCCACTCGGAATCCGCGACAATAGCGTCGTCACGCCGGACGAATCACTCGGCGCATTGGTCAGCGTCGTCACGGTCGGGATCGTCACGCCGGTCTGTGTGGCCTGGAGCAGCACCTTGCCCGACGAGAGACTGACTTGTCCTGTGCCGGTGCCGGACGAGAGCAGGACGCTCGCGCCGATATCGCGCGCGGTCTGAGAGATCCCGCCGACATGCGTGGTATTGACTTCTGGCCGGCCGCTGGCGAACGTGCCGTTCGTGCCGCCGAACTGCGTGACATTTGCCGGCACGACGGCCGAGCTTTCGTCGAAGCCACGCGTGAAGACCTGCACGGTCGTCGGCACCGCACCCGTGCCGACGAACGTGAAGGCGATCAGTTTTCCATTTACCTCGCTTTGGGATGGCGCATACGTATGGTAACCATTGCCCTCGTGCGTGCAGGTGCCCGATCCGACGCTGCCAGCCGCCTGAGTCCCCGCGTCGATCGTGACGTAGCACGTCACCGAACCGGTGAAGGCCGAGCCGTCTGTGGCGCTCACCATCTGCGCGCCAATTTTTTGTCCGCTCGTGTTGATCTGCACGGTCTACCTCACTGCAAGATCGTGTTCGCGCCGCGCGCCCATGCGGGCTGAAATGCCGGCGCTGTCGTCAAGTCGCCGCCTTTGAAATTGTCGACGGCCATTGTCTGGTCACCCGTATTGCCGCCGTAGCTCCAGAACGCCACTGATCGAAAGCCGGTGCCAGTCGATTCCGTCGTGTCGGTGATTGGTCCCACCGTGACGACGCCGGCCTGGAGCATGCTGATCGAGCTGCCGTTGCACTCGACGCGCAACGTGCCCGATGTCTGCGCACCTGACACCGGGCTACCGAGCCGAGTCCCGTCGCTGTGGCGCTGAAGATCGGTAAAGTCCGACGACGAATCCGTTGGATGTCGATGTACGCGCGCGCCGTAACCGTGATCGAGAAACGTGTCGCCGGTGTCTCCCGCCGTGTTGCGCGCCGAGACATGCAGCTCACAGATCAGGCTCGGAATCGTGACGATCTCGACCTCGGCATATTGATCATCCGTGTCGCATTCGGGCGTGACCGCGATGCCGATCGACGCGAAGGCGACGAGCACCTGTGTCGCCGCGCCCGTGCCGCCCTGCCAGGATCGCGCGGTGTTGTCGCGGATGTTCGTCCATGTGCCAGTCCCGCCGTCGAGCGCCTTGCTGTTGAGCGTGTCCGCGATCGCCGCGTCGAAGCTGTCGGTGAACGTCTTGCTATGCGGCACGAACACCGCGGGCTCGGACCAGGCCAGATCGCCGAGCCAGATCTCTCGACGCGCGATCCACTGGCCGCCGATCTGGCGAATCGAGGGCCGCAGGCGTGGCCGCAGCGCGGATACGATCTGCTCGGTAACAGTGCGCGAACCTTCGCCGAGCACACTCGCCAGCGCGCGCCGAGTCGAGCGCGCCATGGCCGCGCCTGGATCATCAGCGATCGGGATCATGCGTCGATCGCCCGGCCCATCCGGCGCGTAGAGCAGTGCGTGATCGCGCAGATAAACCGCGCCCTGCCGCGCCGATTCAGCGCCAGCCGCGACGCGATGGCGCGGGCCGTCCGAGACGAGAGGCGCGAGGTAATACACCTACTGGCACTCCAACACGAGCGGCGGCGTGACGACCGGATCGTGCCCAGCCTTGGTCCACCGCACGGTCAGCGAGTGAACGCCGCTAGTTACGGTTTGTGCGGGCCGCGTTGCCGGACCGCCCGCGTCTTTGCCGAGCGATTTGTCGCTGTCGAAGAATTCGGCTGTCCAGCCGCCGCCCTGCGGCATCTTGGCTTTGATTGACGTGACGCGGCAGGTGGCCGCGCTGATCGTCGCGGTCGGCGCGTCCGCCGTGACAGCGGCGTCGGTGCCACTTGGTGAATCCTGCGGCGGCGTCGGCTCTATTGTCCCATCTGGCGGTGTCACAACCGGCGGCGTAGCAGCGCCGACCGCGAGCTGATACACAGCGACGATCGGCGCACGTCCATCGGCATCTCCGAGCGAGACGTAGATGCGTCGCGTGGCCGGCTCATAGGTCGCACCGAGCACCGTGCTTGCGTCCTGCGAGGCCAGCGGCGCCGGCAGTGTCCACGTCGCATAGGGCTTGAGATCCCATGGATTCTTCGTGCCCTGCTTCACGGCGACGAGATCGTTCGCGTCGTAAGCCCAGATGAAGGGTCGCCACGGATAGCCGTGATTGCCCTTGTAAATGCTCGTCGGGTCGTAACACCAGATGGTCCCGTCGACCGGCTGACCGACCTTGCTCTGATCGCTCGTGCCCTCGCCGTAACAGACGCTGCCAGGCTGCGCGCCGAAGAACAGCACGCTCCGCGTGCCCGATGGGAAGACGAGGCCGCCGATCGACGTCGCCATCAGGAAAGCGTGCGAGAGATCGGTGTCGTAGTAGCCGCCCAAATTCTGATGCTCATTCGGATACCCGACGACCTGCACGGCCTTCGACTGATTCGACAACGCCGACGGATCGAACACGGTCGCCGATGGGCCGAAGCTCGTGCGGCTGATGATCGGGATGCAGCACTGCCCCGTCAGCGCCGGTCCGCCGAGCGCGGATTGCCACTCCGACGGGATCGGCGTCATGTACCCCGAGACCATCCCGGTCCGCGCCGAGCCGATCCGGTACGGGCCGCTCACCGTGCCGTCGGCCGAGACGGCGAAGTGCGAGAGCTGCTGACTGCCGCTGCCGTCGTAGTAGAGATACGCGCTCACGATGAGCCCGTCGCCCCACGGCAAGATGCCGCCCACGTGCGCCTCTCCCGATCCGATGCTGCCCATCTTGCCGGCGAGCAGATCGGTGAAGTCGCGTTTGAGCGCCGCGCGCGGCAGATCGGCGAGTGACGTCGACGCGCTCGGCGTGGGGATCGAGATTTCGGCAGCTCGCTGCTGCTGCGCATGGCCGACCATCCAGAGCCCGCCGTCGCGGCTGTCGAACTGCAGCGCCGTGCCGCCGTAGCTGAACGTGTGCTGATCGTCGCCGCCGGCCGGGACGCGGAACGCCCCGACGTACGTGAGGTCGGACGCCTGGACGAGCGGCGCATCAGCGATCTGCGCGCGCGGGGATGCCGCGCTGAGGAAGGCCAGCGTCATCGCGGCGAGGCCGATCGCTAAGAGAGTGAGTTCGCGTCGAGTGACGGTCATGATTGTTATCGCTCCAAGAAAACGATCTGTCCGAGTTCGCCCTGGCGGTCGGTAATGCGCCAGCCATCGCGCGCCACGGGCTGCCACGCTGACGACGGCATCGCCCCGACGACGACCGCTCGCGAGCCCATGACGCGGCCCGCAATCTCGCCGACGATTGAGACATCGCCGATTGGCGCGAGCGGACAATTCGCAAGCCCATCGTGCGTGTACTCGCCGAGCGCGGCATCTGCAGGAATCAGGTCCATCGCGGCTGACGCCCGCTGCGCGCAGAGATGTTCAAGCGGCGAGAGCGGTTGGGCATGGATGCCGGACACGCTATGAAATGTGAATCCGGCCCCTGAGAGCGCGCACCCCGCCGCCGCCTCTTCCGCACGCCGCGGCGACTCGACCGGATCAAATTCGGTGCCCTCGCCGTCAGGATTCGATTCAGGCGCGAACTTCGCCCACTCGTCGGCAATCCATGGGACGCCGCACTGCTGGTAGACGTAGAAACCGATCTTCCCCGCCTCGGTCGCCCACGTCGGCTTGCGCGGTGGGTGGTCGACAATGAAGTCGAGCACGGGAAAATTCGCTTCCTGTCCGGTCTCCGGATAGAGGCCGAGCGCCAGCGGGAACGGCCGCGCATCGAACAGGCCCGCCGCACGCGCCACATCGACGGCATCGCCGCCGTTTGCGAATGGCTCATTCATCACGACGCCGGTCACATTCGGCGCGCCCGTGAGCCCATCGACGTGGCCGCGCACGATCTGCACGCGCTGGTCTCGAGACTGGCCAAAGCCCTGATAGCCGTCGCCCGTGTCGGTCTCACAATCGGCGAGGAAGATGGGCCGAATGTAGAGCCCTTTGCGGGCGGCTCGATCGGCGACGGTTCGCGCTTCGGCTGGCGTCGCGATGAAGCTGTCAATGCGTGGCCAGTTCATGAAGCGGAACTGGCAGAAGATCACGCCCGTGTTGTAGCCGAGCGCGACGTATTCATCGAGTGTCGGATCGATGTCTTCGCCATTCCGCATTCGCTGCAGCACGGTAAAGCATGAAAAGCCCTTCGACTGGAATGGCCGGCCGTCAGACGTGCGGAGGATCGGGCCGTCCACATAGAGCGGCAACGGAATCGAGACCGTCGCCTGCACGACTGGAGCCGTCGGCGTCGCGGACTGCGCTGCGGCGTTTGCGGCCATCGACGCCGCCGCACTCGCCGCGCCGGCCCCGTAGTAGACCCAATGTCCCGCCATCCAGACGTAGCCCGGCCCCGGCGGCTGGTCCTTCGGCGCATGGTAGTTACGGAGTTGTTCCTCCTGCGTCGACGGCGGCTGAATGGTCGGTTGCGTCGGCATGGGCGGCTCCACTGGCGGCGGCGTTGGTGTCGGCGTCTCAACGACTGGCGGCGGCTGATGCGTCACGACCGGTGCCGGCAGCGCACAGGCCGCCTTGAGATTCGCGGCGGTCTGCGCGAACGCCGGGACGTGCGCAATGCCGTCCGTCGCGCCGCGCGCTTGCTCGAACAGGACGTAGACGCGAATCCGGCCAGCGAGTCGCGTCGCGCACTCTTTGATGAGCGCGATCGCATGCTCGACGCTCCATGCGCCCGAGCCCGTATAGACCGGCAAGACCATCGCGATCTGGCCGCGATAGCCCGCATGCTCAGCGGCCGTGACTTGTGGCTCCACGGCGTCGATGCGCGCGGCCGGCGTCGCCCAGTCGCCATTCACCCGCTCCGGGTAGCAGCGCAGCGCGGGGAGGATGGTGACGCCCGGTTGCGTGTAAATCGGATCGGGTCCGTAGACCGCGCGGTCACGGTAGACGTAGAGCGGCACATTGAGCGAGGCCGCTTGCGCGGCGCCGAGCGCGAGGTCGTTCGCGAACTCCGTCGCGAAGACGCCGCGCGTGTGCGCGTCGCGCGGATCGCCCGGACGATCGATGACGGCGATCGTCTCCGGCGCGCCGTGGTCACCAATCACGAGGACGCTCGCCTGCTGTGCGGGAAACGTCGGGATCGTCACCGGCGGCGGCGTGTAGGCCGCGAACTGCGCCGAGGTCACCCACAAGCCCGGCAGCGAGATCGCGACGACCGCCGATCCATCGTCCATCGTCCGCACGCGCGGGCCGATCGAGGTCTGCACGTTGGCGACGACGTAGGGCGTCGCGGTCGGATGGTGATACGCCAGGATGCGGTCGGCGTGGACATCGCCGCCGACGGTCCACTCGCCATGACGCCAGGCACGTGCGAAGGTGAGGCCGCCGAGCGTGACGGACATGACGTCATCCATCCGCACGGCCGTCCAGTCGTCGTCATAGCCGGCGAAGCCCTGCGAGGTCAGGGCGCAGGGCTGCGAGGTGCGCTCGCCGGATGGCAAGAGCGTGACCGTCGACCGGCCGCCGCCCGAGGCCGGCATGTATTCGATGCTGCCGTCGCGCGTGACGACGACGGGATATTCCCCGTGCAGCAATTCGAGCGTCTGCACGGCGCCCGTATCACTTCGCCACCAGCGCCCCGGCTCGCCGTCCGACTGCGAGTTCCAGGCGACGAAGATCGGATCGTCGTCGGAGGGCAGGGCGCCGAGCGTGACCCGTTCGGCCGACACGTAGATGGCCCGATCCGGCAGCGCGATGATCTGCATCGGCTTGCCCGGCTCCTGCACGTGCAGCTCGGCCGGCGCGCCCGTGCCCCACGGCGCGGACACACGCGTGCCGTCGTGGCAGACGTCCGTGAAGCCGACGAGGTCAGTCGCCATGCGTCAGCCCTCGACCTGCCCGGTCACGTCGCCGCGCGTAATCCAGCCATGCCAGCCACAGCCGCCGCGCGCGCGGTTGCGGAGAATCGACGGCGTGATCGTGAGCGTCTCGAACGTCTCGCCCTCACGCCGCCAGCCTTGCCGTGTCGGACCTCCACCGATCGGATTCTCGAACGGCACGTAACAGCGATGCTGCTCGTCGTGATTACCGCAGGGGCAATCGAACTCGACGCCGACGCCGTTGATGCGCGGCGCGGGTTCATAGGCTTTACCGCTGTTGTGGCATGTGTCGCAGCCTGATCCACCGCACGCCTCGCACGGGCGATCCGTCTGCTGATAGATGCCAGGGCCGCCCGCGTTGAGGAAGTCCGGATGTAAGTCGACGAGTCGCATGTTCTAATCCTTCCCCTTCACCGCCTGAATCCCCGTCGCGCACCGCGGACAGTGCGGCACGCCGTAGCGCCAGACGAGCGCCGCGATGATGAGCGGCACGTGGCACGACGGGCAGGTCGCCGGGATCGTGGTCACCGCTTTTTGGCCTGCCCTTGCTTTAGGCGTTCGTTCTCGATCTTCAATCGCTCATTCTCGCGAATAAGCCTCTCGAACTCGTCACGCGACAGGCTGACGTCGCAGCCGAACCCTACGAATGTCTGAGACGGATAGGGCCATGTCGGCCATACCTGAATACAGTTGTCTGCCGTGTATCTATCGGTCATTACTGAATCCATGCCTGCCTCCTATCCGAGTGGCGGATCGCGCCGATACGTGTTCGGCTCGGCGGCGTAGTCCTGCGGGCTCATCCCGCCCGTTCCTTGTCCCGCTTCCGTCGCTGCGCCCGTGTCAGGCGCGGCCCCGCTCGCAGCGTGCCGAGCGTCGGACTGCCCGCGAACTGGCCGAACCGCCCCGCTGAGATCTGCGGCGCGTGCGCCTCGACCTCGCGGTAGAACTTCGCGTGGTCCTGTTGGAGTGCGGGGTCGGTCCACCATGAGCCCGTCACGACTGGCGACTCACGGCCGCCGCCAGCGTGTCACCGAAAACCGCGAAGACCTGATCGAGCGGTGCATCAGCCGCATCCGCGAATCGCTTCACGTCGTCGTCTTTCCACGGCGTGCCATCAGGGTTCTTCGGCAGGAACTTGTCGATGATGAGTTGCTTCAGCGCCGTCGCCGGATCGGTGACTTCCGGGATGCCGGTATTGATCAGCTTCTCGATTTCAGGCAGCAACTTGACGCCAAACAGCACAAGCGCGAGGGCCGCAGCACTCACTGAACACCTCCGGGAATGACGGACGAGAGATTTGCGGCGATAGTGGTGAGCGTGTCGCTCAGCACCTGCTTCGTCTGGCCGCCGACCTGTAGCACCTGCGTGATGAGTTGCTGGACCGGGCCGAGCGCGCTTTGCAGCAACGCGCGGAGTTCAGCCCACGCCGTGACGCCGTTGCGAATGGCCTCGTTCACGCCATGGAGCTTGAGCGCCGCCGCTTCGATGCCGGCCTTCAGCGCCGCGTGAATACCAGGCGTCAGCAAGCCTTCGGCGTTCAGCTCGGATTCCTTGGTCGCCACGCCGAGCAGCGTGTCGCCGGCCGCCTTCGTGATTTGCAGCGCCTTGATCGATGCTGCGTAGATATCCTCTTGCGCTGCGTCGGCTGCCGGCGTCACGACGGCCGGCACATCCGGCAGCTTGATCTGTTTACCGCCGCAGCCGAGCGCCAGGACCATGAGTCCGAGCGCCGTGAGCGCGGCTAGAATGCGTCCTCTCATTGATTCCTCCCATTCACTCCCATTCCGACTCCCATTCACTCCAATTACTGGTTGCGGCGGCGGGAGTTGAACCCGCTTCTTCGGGATATGAGCCCGACGACTTAGCCGTTCGTCCTCACCGCGTCTGTTAGATCCCAAATGTCGCCCCGAGTCCGACTCCGGTTAGCGCGCCAAGCACAATGCCCTTGCACCAGCGGAACGTGGCCGTCCGCCAGTCATAGACCACGAGGTCATGCCACGCCTTCCACGCGCGGAAGGCGTCGATGTCAGCCTCGATTGCCGTGACGAATCCCGCAAGGGCTCCAGCCATCGCCTGATGTGCCCGCGTTGAGTGCAGCCAGTCCATGTCAGTGCTCCCATCCGATCCGCCAACTCGCCGCCCACTTCTCCGGCCGCGGCTTCCCCGGTCGCCACGCCCGCACGTAACAGGCCCATCCCGCCTCCGGCGCCGACTCGGGCGGCAACTGATCCGGTAGCGTCCAGAGCAGCAATCGCGCGAAGACCGCCGCGAGCACGTCGTTGTGCCGCAGCGCGTCGTAGACGGCCCACGTCGTCGGCGTGTTCGGATAATCGAGCGCGCGCCAGACCGTGCGGGCGAGGTCCGCCGTCTTTGGGTGCGCGAGCACGCCATGAATCCCGCCGCCCTGCTCGAACATCCAGTAGCCGCGCGCGGGGCCGCCGACTTGCGCGCGATACTCGCCGTCGCTCTCCTGCTGCGCAATCGCCAGAAGCAGCGCCGCGGCCTCGCGCGAGGTCATCGCGGGCGGCAGCAGCGAGAGCGCGGCCGGGATCGCGTAGTCGCGGATGAGCCGCGTCACCGATCCCTCCGTGCCCGGAGTCCTGCCACCTGATCCCGCAAATCACGGATGTCCTGGCTCATGCTGTCCATCCGCCTCAAGACCTCGGAGTAGTGGTTGTTCTCGCGCTCATCGATTCGTGCCTGTCCGACCTCGAGCTTGGCTTGCGCCGTGAAGTAGCTGACGAACGCCGACAGACCGAGTGCGAGCAGCCACTTGAGCGTCCCGAGTGCTGGTGATCGCATCTCTGCCTCCGCGTGTCCGCTGACAATCGACGTCATCGCTCGCCTCCACGTCCGGGAGGCCCCGGTCCATCCCGCGTCCTCTCCCGATGCCCGGCCCAACGACAAAAGGCCGCCCCTGCTGCGTGGTTGCCCACGCGCACAGAGACGGCCTCTCGTCTGTTGGCCTCTGTCGCCGCGCCTCCGGTTCCACCCGGCTGCCGTAGGGCCGCTACGGCAGTTCGGCCCGTTGGCGGGCCTAGCGCGGCGTTCGAGTTCGTCTAGCTCATGGTTTCTTCGCCGGCTCCACTGTCGGCGGTTTCACCGGCTCGTATGTCAACTGCGGCGTGAGCCGATAGCCCGGCACCTGTGCCGCATCCATAGCCTTCTGCAGCTCCGACGCCGCGAGTTGTTCGCGAAGCCGGTAAATCTCGATCTGCTGCTGAAGCGCGATGATCTTCAGCTTCGACGCTTCTGGCAGCGTCGGCGCTTGCGCCTGCGCCGCGAGCGGAGCCGTCACAATGACGAATGCCAGCATGAGCGTGAGCCTCAGCAGAACTGCCACGGTCCAGATGCGCGTCTTCATCGCCGCTCCAGTTCCCACTGCAATTCATCGACGCGATCCGACAACTCCCGGATCGCATTGGCATACGCCGCGAGGAGCGGCGCTGTGTATGAGATCTGAAGGAATCCGTCCTTGTCGCGCGACATCACTTCCGGGACGGCCGTGAGTAGGTTTTGCCCGCTGAACCCGTAATGCTCAGCATCGCCGACGCCAACGTCCGAGTTGTAGCGAAACGCGATGGGCCGAATCCGCAGCACGTCCGAGAGCCCGCGCGTGAATGGTTCCACGTCATGCTTTTTGCGTAGGTCCGAGAACGCCGTGCAGGCCGTCGCGATGCCGCCGGTAAACGTGAACGGGTGCGCCGTGCCATCGCAATTCTTTGAGACGCCAGCCGTGCCGTTGACTTGGTAGCCAGTGCCCACCGATAGCGATCCATCAAGGGTCGTCGCGTCGCCCTCCTGCATGATGAAATCGACCGATCCAGCCGAGAGCCAGACGCGGCTGATCGTCGGATCACTCTGCAAATGGATGCGCGCCTCGTCCGTACTCGACCCGCTGCCGGCGCTCGTCCATCCCTTCGCTGAGATGATGTCGATGGCGCGCACGTCCGCTCCGATGCTTCCGCTCGAATTACCAATGTCGTTCGCGAGCACCATCGACTGATCGCCGATATTGTCGTCCAGATAGAGCGCCGCTACGTCATCAGTGCCCCAGCCATACCCAGAATGGACGGCGCGACGAAACACAAGGCCTGTCTCCGGGCTGTTGGTGGATTGCAGCGTGAGGCGAGGTGATCCATCGGTGTCGATCTTGACGTAATCGGTCGAGTCGTAACCCATCCGCACGCCGTTCGTCGGATCGATCTTGAGCCATGCGCCAGACGGATCGCCGAACGCCGCGCCGTAGGTTGTCGCGCTGTAGCCGTAGAGACCATCAAGGTTGCCGATCGCCCACCGCGGAGCGACCGAGTTCCATGTCGTGCCCGTGCGGACGTTGCCGACAATCGTCGGTCCCACCGTGTCGCCCGGAATCAATCCGGCCAGCGAATAGAGGTCGATGTAGCCGTCGCCTGACACGCCCGTGTTGAGCACGGCATCGCCAGCGGACCAGGCGTTCGCGCCACTCCCGTCGAGGTTGCGCGTGACGCTATAGCTGTAGTCGCCGGTTGATCCGCTCGCTGACGACGTGACCGCCATCCACTCCGTCACGCCGTTGGCCTGCAGGACAATGCGGTCACCACTAGCGAGATTGTTGGCCTTGACATGGATGGTCGTGGCCGAGGTCGTCAGGTCCGCGACGAGTGTCGTCGTCGGCGCGACGAGCACGCGCCCACCAATCGTCGCGATCGTGCCTTGGGCCACGAGCGATTCCACCCACAGCTCGGACGCGTGGACCGCGCCGTATTTCTTCGTCAGCGAGCCGAGATTCACGGACCCGCCGACGCTCGGCATGATGTCGCCGCCGGCTGGGGCCAGCGTGAGATCGCCCGTCGAGTAGATCGCCGAGGCGTCGATCTGCTGGTCCTGGGCCTGCGCCAGCGACGGCAGCAGGAGCAACGCGAGCATGAACATCAATCGCTTCACAGCGCCTCCAACTGGCCGAGGCAATACACGCCCTTGCCGTCAGCCGACGACAGCACTTCGAGCTGGTATTCATGGCCGCCCGTCAGGCTGACCAGGAACGTCTTCTTCGTCTCGGTCTGCGACGTCACGGTGTCCGATGTGCCGACCGACGATGAGCCGGTCACGTCGTAGAGCCGAGCCGTCGCGCCGACACCGCTGTCCCGCGCGCGGAGCACGACGCGGACGCGGCCGGTGAAGCTCGCGCTCGCGTTGAACTCGACCGCATCAACGACGGGCGTGTATGCCGCCGTGCTCAGCGCAATCGCCGAGGACCGCGAGCCGCCGAGATAGACCGGCGAGATCGAGGCTGTCGCACCGCCACCACTGCCGCCGCTGCCGCCACCACTCGCGCCCGATACGACCGCAATGGTCGTCGACGATGATCCGCCGTTCGTCATGTCGCGCCACTGGTCGAGGTAGCTGCCACGATACGCATCTGCGCCAACGGCCGTGACGAAGTAGTGCCGCACGGCGTCGAAACGAATCTCCGTGCGGACCTCAGTGACGAGACAGATCGCGTCCAGTCCGCCGCGGGCCGTGATGTCGATCGTCAGCGCCTGACCGGCCGCGAAGCCCTCCGAGCGCGTGTGAATCGTCACCGTCTGCGCCTGCGGACTGCGCTGGTCGAGCCGCGCTTGCGCGAGTTCGAGCGCCTGACCGTGATCGAACACGTCCGGCATGGTCAGGACTTCTTCGACGACCGGCGTGTCGCCCGAATCCTTCGAGACCTCGAACGGATATTGCGCGGTGTAGGCGACTTCGATTGCCACGCCCGCGCTCGGCACGGCCCCGCTGTTCGGTGCGCTCAGCGTGTGTGTGGCCGCGTCCCATTTCCAATGACCCGAGCCGAGCTCGTCGCCCCACGAGATCGGCTCCTGCACAACGCCGTTGAATTTGAGCAGGTTCGGGTAGAGGTCCTGCTTGTTCTGCGAGGCCGGATAGACCGTGGTGTAGCTCGTCGCGGTGCCGTCCGACGTCCACGTCTCCGTCACGGGCTTCTGGCCCGCGCCGCAAATGAGCGTGACCTTGTTCGGCGGGATGTCGCCGTCGTCTTCAAGGTCGCAGTCGTAGCAATTCGGCGAGGCGTCCGTGATCGACACGGGCGCGCTCGTGCCGCCCGGTGTCAGCACGGTCAGTGCCTTGTCAGGACCGATGACAATGACGCGATTTGCGCGATCGCCAAGCTCGCGGAGCCCGTCCGAGATGCGCTCGTGGTCCCACGAAAACGCCGCGAGCGTGATGCCCGTCGCCGCGCCGTCATACGTGATGCCGTAGTCGCCGAGGTAGTCATCGACGAGATCGCCGAGTACGGTTTCGAGCGCGACCTCATCGTCATAACTCAGCGTCGCATATCGATAATCCGCATACGCCGCGAAGCCGACGCACGACACGGCGCAGCGCGAGAGCAACACGCGCTCCTGCACGGCCTGAATCGTCCGCGACAAGATGAATCCGCCGAAGATCGGCGTGGTCTCGTCGGAACCGTAGATGACGACCTCGGCGAAGCGGTCCGGGATGTAGCCCGGCATACACGTAAACGTCGCCTGTGGCCGCTGATTCCAGCCGTCCGTGACGATGACCGGCGCTGCCGCTGCGTCGATCGAAGACGCCTTGTTCGTGCCGCCGATGGTCAGCTTCAGCGCCATCAGTAGCCCGCCTGTCGGAGCGCCTGCGGCAACCGCCGCGCGACTTCCTGCGCGAGTTCGCGCTCGTTCATCCCGCGCGACGGATTGACGACGATTGAAATGTTCGCGCCCGCGCCGACGAAGCCGCCGCCGCGCGAGAGCGGCACGACCATCTCAGGGCCGGCCTCGCCGATGAGCGCGACCGTGGGCCGCGTGACGAGACCGCCGGCCGCCATGTGCGGCATGTTGGCGGCGTTCGCGTTGCGATTCTGCGAGTCCTTCATCGCCTGTGCGGCTTCAGGACTGCCGGCGTTCACCCACTGGCCGCCGATGCGGACATAATTCGGCCCGGGCGAGATGTCCGCCGGCATATGCACCGCGTCGAGCGCTGATTGCGCATAGCTCGCGGCCTGCGGGATGTCGTGCTGCAGGATGTCCCGGATCTGCTGGAGGATCGTCTTGATCGCATCGAGCGAGTCGTCCGGGATGTCGGCGAACGAGAGTTGATCGATGTTCGTGACGAGCGAGCCGTCAGGCGCGACGAGCTGGCCCATGTCGATTAGCTTCTGGATGTAGGGCTTCAGCGTATCGGGCAGCGCCGCGCCAGCGGTGATCGCTTGATCGACGAGATCGTTGATCTTGTCCTTCGAGTCGAGCAGGACGCCGTTCATGTCGGCGCCAGAATCGCGGAGCGTATCGAGCGCGTGCTGATAGCTGAACGCGGTCTTGTCGATTTGGGCCTCTTTGAACTGCTGGCCCATGTGTTCGAACGACACGCCGAGCGTGTCCGCCGCATCCTGCAACGCATCCATCGACGGATCGCCGAGCATGTCCTTGAGCAGTTGCTGCTGCTCTTCGGTCAGCCCCTGCATTTGCAGGAGCTGCTCGATCATCGGCTGCAACGCCTTCGGGGCCTTGCCGCCAAAGTCGCCGACCGCATCGAGCAGGCTGGCGAAATGATCCTGCAGGTCTTGCTGCGTCTGGTTGAACTGGTCGAGCGCCGCGTTGACCGAATCGATCGCGGCCTGCGCCTGCTTCGGATTGTTCGAGCCGACGCCCTGCGTCAGCGTCTTCCAGAGTTGTTCGCCTGCGTCGCCGATCTGGTCGAGCTTGTCGTGCAGCGCATCGAAGCCGCCCATCGAGTCGGCGAACTGCTGCACGAGATCGCGGCCGGCCGTGCCGAAGCCGAAGAGTTTGCCGAGGCCAGAGATGGCTTTGCCCGCGAGGCTACCGAGGAGCGTGCCGAGTCCTGGCAACACGGCATCGATCACGCCGCCGAACGTCTTGCCGAGCGTGCTGGTCAACGTGCTGGCGGCCGATTTCGCAATGCTGTTACCAAGCGCGCCGCCGACAAACGCGCCGCCGGCTTCGGCCACGTTGCCGCCCCCCTGAATCGCGCTGCTCAACGCTTGGCCGAGTTCAGCGCCAAAGCTCGCAAGTTCAGGCGCTTTAGGCAGCACAAGGCGCGGCATGAATTTGATCGACTGGAACAGCGCATCCGGCGCGGCGTTCTTGGCCATGAGCGTCGAGAGCCCGTGCTCAGCGACGGAGATCGAATCGCCATATTGCGGCAGCGTGAGTGCCTGCCCCATCTGCTTCATTGACGAGGCGAAGCTTTGGATCGCCTGTGTAGTCACGAACGAATGCGTGACCATCGCATCCATCTTCGTGACTTCATCGACCAGTTGCGCGTTGAGCCGGATGATTTCGTCCGCCTCAGCCTTCACAGCGGCCTGATGATCGCGCGCGGCTTGCGCGGCCTGCTGTGTCGCCTCTTGTGCATCTTTCGCGCGCGTGCTCGCGAACGTCTGGAGATAGCCGTTGATGCGATTTTGCGTATCGGCGAGGCCGTCGGCATGCTGCTTGAACGTGTCCGTCTCGGTCTGGAGACCAACAGTCGCGTCAATGGCCTGCTGCGCCATGTCGTGCTGTTGAGACCACGCCTGCATGACAGGAATCCAGTGCTCCATCGCGCCCTGGAGCGTCGAAAAGTTCGCGATGGTCTCACCGATAGCGGTCTTGATGGTCTCTTTCCACTCGCTCCACTTGTCGCCCAATTCATCGAGTTTCGCGACCGTGCTGTCGCGCATCGCGTGCGTATGCGACTCGAGTTCGTCGATATTCGAGACGAGCAATGGCAGCGCCGCGGCCCCCTGTTTGCCGAGCAATTCGATGGCGGTGTTGGTGCGCTCGGCGGGATCGGGGATCTGGGCAATCGCGCGCGCGATCGTCTCGAACATCGCACCTGGAGACATCGCGAGTAGCGACCCGACGTTGAGGCCAAGTTGACGAACCGCTTCAACGGCGCCGTCGCTACCATTCGTGAGATTGCGCTGAAGTCCCTGCACGCTGCGCGCGACGGTATCGACGTCGACGCCAACCTGTGCGCCGGCCTGACCAAGCCGCTGAAGTTCCGTCGTCGACAACCCCGTCGCCGCGCTCATGTCGGCGAGATGGCCCGCAGACTCGATCGCATCTTTGCCGATGGCGACAATGCTGCCGATGACACCCGCGACGGTCAGACCCTGCAGGCTCAGGCCGAACTTGCCGAGTGCGTCATTCGCACGCGACCACGCCGATTCCTGCGAACGCGTGGCCTGTTCCAGCGCCACCATCTCAGGCGGGGCCTGCGTGCCGAGCGCCTTGTATTTCTGGATCGCTTCGTCGAGGATGCCGTTCAGTTTCTGTTGTTCGCCGGCCGTGAGCTTCGACGCGCCCCCGATGTCGCCGATCGCTTTTACCGCCGCGCCAGCCTGCGAAATGATCGCGGCACCGTCGAAGGCGTGCGACATCCGCGTCAGCGTCGTCTGTGTCGTCGCGATGATCGGGCCGAGATCATTCGCGAGACGCTTCCGAATCTCCGTGAGATTCGCGGTGACAAAGACGTCAAGCTGCGGCGCGGCCATCGCTAGGCTCCGAGTCCTGATTCGTCGGCGGCCTCGTTCAGCGCGTCCACGAGCCGCTGCCGAAATGCCTGCTCTTCGAGTTGTGCCGAGATCAACAGATAGGGCCGCGGCTCCTGCGCGTGACCAAAGCGGGCACTCTTGCTCTTGCCGCTGTGCTTCCGCGTGCCGAACTCGATGAACATGGGCACGAGTGAGGCCGTGAAGTCCTCGTCACCTTGGAGCGGTCGATCCGAAATGATGCGAAAGCCGCCGCCAGCCTCCTCCATATGGATGCCGTGCTCGGTGCGCCCCGTCGCATATGCGCCGAGTTGCCGCGTGAGGCGCGACTTCGCCTCCGCCATGATGCGAGTCGCCGTCACGCGCGCCGCTTCGGTCGCACGCCGCTGCGCCGCCTCGCCATAATTGGCAATGGCGCGATCGAGCGCGGACGTGTCGAGCGTGAACGTGATGCTGTCAGCCATGATTCCTCAACTCTTCCGCCACGATCGCCATCTCGATCTGCTCGACCATCTGTGTCATCGGCGTCTCGTACCGTTGCGACTTCGGCGCGTCCTTTGCGTCCACGATCGCCTTCGCATGCGCGTAGCTCTTCGCTTCGAGAATGTCCTCCAGCAGTCCGGCCGGGAGCGTCAGCCATTCCCGGAACGCCTCGGACGGCAGGCAATGGAACTCCTCGCACAACCGACCGAGGAAGTACGCGAATGGAACCGGCGCGTCACCGTCGCCTTCCAGCGACCGGTGCAGCGCCGTCAGCCTTTTACTCGCGCTGCGTCCTGCTCTTCCGCCGTCTGATAGAGCGACGGCTTGCTGAGCTTGAGGATGGCCGTCGCCAATTTGTCGCGCGCGTCCTCGTCGAGTTCGTCGAACGCCTCACGACCGATCGGCTCGTCGTAGGTCCATGACAGGACGCCCTTCTCGATCAGCGTCAGCGCGTCATGCGTCAGCAACGGATCACGGCGCGGCGTCTCGTCCGTGGCCTTGCTGGCGTCGCCCAGCGTCTGCAATTCGCGCACGGCGGCCGGTCCGCCGAGTTCCTTGACTTCCTCAAGTGATCGGCGCTGCGATTCCTTGCGCGCCGCTTCGAGCGCCTTCGGATTGAGCTTGCGGATCGTGATCGTGCTGCCGCTGTCGTCGATCGAAATCGTGTCCGTAATGCGGTTCGCGAAAATGCTGCCCATCGTGTCCTCCAGGAGCCTCGCGATCCGTGGGGCGTCACGCCGCACGGGGCGCGGGCTGCTGATTCCGTTGCTCTACGCCCAGGCTCCGGCGCCGGCCTGCCGGATCGTCGACTGGTATTTCGTGAGGTTGCCATTCGTCGCGATGACGGAGTAGTCGACGAGCCGGCACTCCATCGTGAAGGTCTTCGAATCACCGGGCGAGAACGTGAACGTGCGCGTCGCGTCCTGCGGATCGTCGTCGGGCGTGCCCATGACGACATGCGGGCCTGTCGTCGCCGTCGTGTCGTAATAGCCCTCGATGGTGATGTCGTCGACGTGTTGCATCCCGACCGGCGTGTTTTCCTCGTGCGAGGTGCCGAAGGGATTGCTCTTCTCGGTGATCTGCGAGACCTTGACCCCGCCGATGGAGGTCACATAAGCCGTGATGTCCCGCAGCGTCCCGCCCGGGCCGTCATCGAGATGGATCTCGACCGAACTCGATCCGAATTTGCCTGCCGCCATGGCCGTGCCGCCTTCTCCCGCCGAGCGCGGGTGAAATCGAAGGCGGCCAGCGCGGCGAACCGGGCGTGGCGGGCTTCAGTGCCGAAGATGTCGCGCGCCTAGACTGCGCGCGCCTGTCGAGACGCGCGCATCGCACGCGCCGTAATCCATTGCTCCATCGTTCGACGCACCGCGACGAGATGCCGCAAGGCGTCCTGACTGTGCCGATGCTCGTCGGCCTCTAGCGCGCCGGTCCGATAGCGTCGGATGTCGCGCTCCATCGCGTTGATGGCGACGGTCACGTCGGCGAGTCGCGCGTCCGTCATCAGAGCCTCGCCAGCGCCACGATCGGCGTGATCGATCCCGTGCCGGTAACGTCGCCGTCAACGCTCAAAAATCGGTCGACCTGGCCAGCCACGGTCTTGCGCTCTTTCGCCGGCGCGGCCGTCACCGCCGTGAAGGTGATGAGGTCGGCGTAGGTCGTGTTGTCGGCCGAGTCGCGGATCTTAACGGTGGCCGAGGTGATGCCGGTCATCGCTTTGACCATCAAATAGCCGGCCGCGCCATTCGCCGAGTTTGTGCGCACGAACGATCCACCAGTGCCGGCATGCGTCGACGCGTCGACCGCGACAGAGAACGTCAGGTCACTGATGACCGTGACGGTCTGCTCGCCGTTGATATCCGCGTCCGAACCAGAGACGCCGGAGATTAGAATCTTGTCGCCCGTCGCGAGCCCATGCGGGATTGGCGTCGTGACGACTGATGGACTCGCGGCCGAGTTCGACGTGATCGGCATCACGCGCTGCGTCGTGTCGCTCGCGTAATCCACCTCGTCGCCGTCGGTCTTCGTGTTCCAGTCGGCTGTTTTCGCGGCGAGCGGCTGAAGAATCACGGCCGTGTCGAGCGCGCCCTTGACGATGTATTCCGCGTTCGCCTTCGTCAGCGCGCCAATCGCGGCATCGACCTGATAGGTCTGCTGAAACATGCCATCGATGCCATAGATCGGCTGGCCGACGTCGTTGCCGGCGAAGCCGACGAGCACGAGACGCGGCGTCGATTGCGGTCCTGACGGCAGACCGCCACCGAGCGCCACGTGCGCGTTGTTCGCCGACGTGTCGAAGAATCCGCCGCCCTGCGTCAGCGTCAGCGTGACCATGCCGACCGGACCGTTCGCTTCGGCGCCATCGCCGAGGCCGTCCGTGCGTTCGGTGGCTGACGCGATCTTGTGCGTCAGGTTCTTCGCCTTCGTCGCGAGCATGTCGTAGCCGTCGACGCAGTACACGACCGACTGCGAGCCGAATTTTCCAGCGCCCATCAGTCGCCGCCTTTCTCGTCAGCCGTCACCTGACGCTTCATCGGCACAGGCTCCACGCGCTCCACGTAGCCATTCGCGATCATCGACGCGAGCAGATCCGGCGCAACCTTGTCGCACCGATCGCCCGAGACCGCGATGAGGCTGCCGTGCCTATTCGTGATGCGCAGCGACTGGCCCGGCCGACGCGGATGCTCGGCCTTGACGCGATAGTCCGACCCGTTCGGCGTCATGGCAGCGTCCTTTCCTTGAACTCCATCCCGCAGCGCGAACACACGTCGTGCGGCTCGCCAAAGCCACCGGAGAGCACGCGCTTGTCAGGACTAGCGCCGCAGTTCGGGCAGCGCGTTGGCTTCGCTCGAGACGGGAGCGGCTGGCCGTTCGGGCCGAGCAATTGCGGCTCGCTCACGACTGCGCCTCCACGAAGAGCCGGGCATTCGCCACGAGTTCCTTGACCTTCACGCCAGCGACGACCTCATCGGCGAGCGGAATCACGTCATCCCAGAAGATGGCCCAGCTCGACCAGCCGTCGACATCGGGCGCATCCGCCAGCAGCGACTTGACGACGGACAGAATCCGATGCGCCTCGTCGAAGCCGGCGTACTGGCTGTAGACATGGATGCGCAGCGCGATTTCAGGCAACATCCCAACGCCCGGCTTCGTGCCGAATCCGCCGAGCTGCTGCGTCTCGGTCACGTCGAACAGCACGGCCGGATACGTCGCGCCCTGCGGAACGTCCGTCCAAATCCCACCCGTCGCGAGACTCGTCAGGCGCGGCACGTTCAGGGCGGCATAAATCCCCGCCGAGACCGGCCCGAGCGCGACGGTCTGGAGCAGATCCTCCATCGAGGTCGTCATGCCGCCACCTCGATCGCGTCACCGCTCAGCACGCGATGTCGCGCGTCCTCGTCGATGACACTGGCGATCTCATACGTCTTGCCGCCACACCAGAGTCGCGTCTCCTTCGGCGTCAGGCTGGACGTGGCCGGCGAATAGCGCACCGTGTAGTGATGCGTCACGCTCGCCACGATTCGCTGCGCCAATTCCTGCTCGCGCGCGGACATGGGCAGAATCTCGCCTGAGACCGTTGCGACTTGCGACCAGGCGCGCGACTGGCCGCCGCGGCCGTCATTCGTGAGCGTGGCGCGAAGAATGGCCACGCGGTTCCGCAGGCGACCCGCTCTCACGCCGCCTCCCGCTGCTCAGGCCGCCACCAGTACGGCCGGAGCAGGCGCTGTGCCGCGAGCGAGATCGACGGCAGCGCCGTGACGGTCTTGTCGAGCACGTCGTTTTCCCGCTGTTCGTAGAACGTGCCCATCGCCAACCGAATCGCGCGAACAATCGGGCCTGGCACGGTCGAGGCCGTCGCGCCATAGCCCGCGCGGAACGTGATGCGCACCGCGTCGACCTGTGGCAGCGTGTCAGGCCAGACCTGCCCGTAGGCCAGATCGATTTGCCCCGCTCGGCACGCCCCGCCGGCCGGGGCCGTCACAACATAGACGCTCGGATCAAGCGTCTGCAGCGTGCCGCTCGTGTCGAGGTATTCGATCGCGGTCACGCTCATGAGCGGCGGCCTCGGCAGCACGATCGGCCCGCACGACGGGAATCGTGATTGCGTCTGGCAATAGTCGGCCTGGAGAAATTGTCTTCCCGTAATCGACTCGCCCCATTCCCGCGCGTCACGAATCGCGGCCGTCAGCGTGCCGTCCTGTGTCGTGTTAACGCTCGGCGTTTCCGCGCCCAGATCGGCGTCGGCCAGATTTACCGTGGCCGTCGTCGCGGTGTTGTTCGCGATCGTCACGGCGAGAAAGAGCGCATCGCCGTCCGCCTGCGTCATGTAGAGCCCGCGCGCCACGATCCGGCTGCCGCCGATCGGGATGGCCGAGACGGCAACTTGCGCGTTCGCGCTGCTGTCCACCTGCACGACGATTGACCGTGGGCTCGGCGTCGTCTCGCCGCCGTCGCTGTCGACGAACGTCACCGCGAGCCGATGCGCGCCAGGCGTGACGAGCCCCGCCGCGCCGGCCAATACCACGAGAGGCGCGGTCGCTGGCGAGGGCTCCTGTTCTGGTGCATCGATCCGCAGGTGCGCGATGGCGTCGGCGATCGTCAGCGGCTCAACGGTCGGGCCGGTGATGAGCGAGAGCGGCATGACAGAGACGTCCAGCGAACTCCCTAGACGACCTCGCTGACCGTATCCGCTGCGTCAGCCGGCGCGTAGCGCGCATCGACACCGAAGATGGCCGCGCCGCTGTCACTCGTGGCCGTGCCGACCGTCATCGACAGGCGCACGTGCGTGTAGCCATTCGCGACGTCCAGGTCTTCACCGCGCACGTTGATGATGGCCTGCACGTTGCTGTCGGTCAGGGTCGTGATCGCCTTGCCGGTCAGGTCCTTGGAGCCGGTCGCGCTCGCATCCTTGGCCTGCTCGATCTTCGCGTCGATCGTCGCGCTCGACCCCAGATCGCCCGCGAAGACAATCGCCATCACGGCGCCGAAGTCGGCAAGACTGACCCAACCGGTCGTGTAGGTCGCGGCCGTGTTCGCATCCGGATCGATCACGCCTCGCAGGACGAGTCGATCACTCGGACGAATGTTCGGAAAGCTCATGATCGTGACTCCTCTGAAGTTCGGCGCCTACGAGCGCGTCTCGATGACGACGAAGTGCGATTTCGTGCTGCTGCCCTTCGCCGGGCTCACCGCCGCGCTCAGGAACGGCTGACCGCCGAGCCGGAACATGGAGCGGAACGCCTGGAGGCCGTAATCGAAGTAGAGATGGATCGACGAGGCCACCTGCATGCCCTCGCCACGCTTCACCGCGGCGTAGTAGCCGATCGGGTTGATGAGCTGGATGTCGCCCTTCGTGCCGCAGGTCTCGGCATGCTCGGAATAGCGAATCGGCAGCCCCAGAAGCATGCCGTTCGGTGCCTCCTTCATGCCGGAGACGGGCGGCGTCCAAATCGGCTGATTGCCGATCGTCATGAGCGCGATCTGCGGCAGCGCGTCTCGATTCACCAGCCAGAACGGAGACCCGCCGTCGGCCAGCAGCCGCGAGTACATCTTCAGCACGTTCGCCGCGACGATCGTCCCTGCCGTCTGGCCCGATTCCTTGCTGATCGTGACGAGCGCGGCAGATTTCATCCAGCCGAGCGGCTGGCCGGCGCCAGTGCCGTTGACGAGGGCCTCAGACGCCTTGTATCGGATCGCATCAGCCGATTTCTGGAGCAGCCGATTCTGGAGGCGCGGCGCATCGGCCAGCAACTCCTCTGACGCGGTGACGAAGGCATAGAGTTCCTGCAGGCGCAGCGTCCGCAGCTTCGTGTCGCCCTTGCTCGCGGCCATCTGCGTCGCTTCACTGCGCCATTTCGCCTGTACGCCCGTCGCGCCCCACGGCGTAGTCTCGTCGGCGTCGAAGTCGACAGCGTTGCTGTCGGTCGGCTCGGGATTCAGCGCAGACACCAGGTCGTCGCCGGGGAACGCCAACTGAAACAACTCATCGCGATACTGCGCGGGCACGGCATAGCCTTCGCCCGCCGTTCCGGTCTCCGACTGATAATTGGTCGGCGCGGCATAGATACCGCGCGTCAGCCGCTCGTCGCGGCCGCCCATCGGCGAGCAAGCGCCGCGCACGGCTCGCGCGAAGTCGGCGAAGGACCGAAAGCCGGCAGTGGGATCGAGCGCGGCCCGATCTGCGCCCATTTCAATGTGGCCTGTCTCGTTACGCGCCTGCCGCTCGACTTCGAGCTGATTCGCGTCGGTCGGCTGTCGCGCCATCAGCGACCGCTCGAGCTCGACCGTGGCTCGCGCCTCGGCGATGTCCTCGACGAGTCGTGCGGACTCGTCGCGCAGACCCTTGAGTTCCGCCCGCTGTTCGTCGGTCAGCGTCTTGTCGCCGGCCACTTTTTCGATTTCCTGGATCTTGTGCAGGATGCCGGCCTGCCTGGCCAACAGTTGCTTGAGTCGCATCGCCCTACCTCACAAAGAAAAACGCGCGTGGCATTGCCATAGCGTCCAGCCCTCCACATAGAGAGCGGCCACCTGGGCAATCGCCGCGCGCGTTCTTCGGAACGGCTTAGAGATTGCGGCGTCGTGCCGGCCGTGCATGACCTTCGGGTCACGCTGTCGGCTACGGCGCCTTGTCAGGACGAGTATGCGACTGGCTTCCGATCAGTGCCCCACGAAACTCGGCGACTCGAACACGCGCCGCTCGCTGAAGTCCGCCACGAATTCATTGACGGCATCACGCACCATGGCCGACATCGGCACGCCAAGCTCGGCCGCAGCGTCTCGCAGCGCCGCGCGTTCTTCCGCGCTCAGGCGGATCTTGATGTCGAGACGCGATGCGCCATCGCGAGCGCGCGCCGGGCGTCCTGGCTTATGTGGCGTCATGGCCATAATAGCGGGCACGTCAGGCTCCGGCCTGCTCGGCGATAATGCGCGCCGAGGCCAGCAGCGCCTCGTCCGCGTGCGACCGGGTCGTCAATTCATTCCCTGTCGACGGCGCCTCTGCAACTTCGGCGCGCTCACTCGCCGGCAACGCCTCGGCGACCGGCTCGACGGTGCCAGCGGCTCCGACCGCAATCGCCCGAGCGCCAGCGCGTTTACCTTTAGCGGCCATGCGACTCGCCATCTCGTCGATCGTCGCGATGCGGTCGACCATGCCCGCCTGGAGTGCTGGGCTAGCCATCAGGACGCGGCCCTGTCCGTAGGTTTCGCGCACGGCCTTCTTCGAGGCCCCGCGTCCGCGCGCCACGGCGTCAATGAACTGACCATAAATCGCGTCGACCTGCGACTGGAGATACTCGCGCGCATCGTCCGACAGCGGCTGATCAGGATTGCCCTCGATCTTGTGCTCGCCGGCCGAGATGTAGGTCACGGACAGCCCGACCTTCTCGTTCATCTGCGACTCGTCGATATGCATCATGTAGACGCCAATCGACCCGACCACGCCGCTCGGCGTGATGGCGAAGTCGTCGACCTGCGACCCAAGCCAGTAGGCCGCACTGGCCGCCATCGTGTTCGCGATGGCGCCGATCGGCTTCTGGCCGCGCGCGGCATAGAGTTCATCGGCGAGTTCCGGCAGGCCGTCGACGTTGCCGCCAGGGCTATCGATTTCGAGCAGGACGGCCGACACGTTCGGGTCGGCCAGCGCCGCGCGCAGCGCGCCACGCACGCCCGTATAGCTCGTGCCGCCGCTGAACTCGGAGAACATGCCCATCCGATGCGAGAGCGCGCCGAAGATGGGAATGACCGCAACCGATCCGACCGCGCGCGACGCCGGAGCCGCCGCCGAGGCTCCGAGTGCGGCCTGAATCTCTTCCTGCGTCGCCTTGATGCCTGAAGCGCGAGCTGTGAGCACGGCGCCGATCGCCTGGAGTTTCTCCAGAGTCATCGCCCACGGATGCGCCGAGACGGCGCGGAGCACGTGCTGATACGAGGCTGGCATGATAGTCTCTCCTCTAGGCGGCGTCCGCCCATGAGCCGCCCGATAGCGCCAGGACGGCCAAGTCTTCAGTGGCCCTGAAATCGAGCGCATCGAGCGCCGACACGCCCGCCTTCAGGAGCGTGCAGCCCTGACGGCCGCAATACTCGCGGGCGGTGTCATATGGGACGCGGAGCGTCTCCGAAATGAACCCGGCATGATCGGCATAGAACGCGCGGAGGCCCTGTTCCCATTCGTCTGGATCGTCCGCATATTGCTTCGCCAGTTTCTCAACAGCCGCGCGTTCCTTGCGCACGATTCGCCCGGCCGCTTCCGCCGCGAGCACGGCGGCGCGATAACGCTCGTAGGTCGGTCCGTCGCCTGACGTGCGCGAGCGCGCCGGGTCTATAAACTGATTCGAGGGCGCGCCGTCATTCATATTCAGCGGCGTCAAGAACTCATCGAGGCCATCGGCCGGGTCGAGATTTTCCTTGACGCGCGCTTCGTTGCGCCGGAGAAAGCCGCTCATGATGCCCGTGCGGTATGCGTTATAGCGGCTCGTCAGGTCGCCGCGCATCAAGGCATCCATGTTGAACTCGGCGAAGTAGCGGTCTCGACGCGGATCGCCATAGTCGCGATCGTCCAACGGATCGATCAGCAGATCGCGCTGAATGGCCTGCTCGATCGCGATCGCAATCGGCCGCAGCGTATAGGTCACGAACTCCGCGCTGAAGACCTCGAGACTCGCATAGCTGCCCGTGCCGGCATTGGAGAACCGCAGCATGTGGAGCGGGATGTTCAACCAGCGCGCGACATCCTCAACACCGAACTGGCGCGCGAGAATGAGTTGCGCGTCGTGCGGGCTCACGCCAATCGTCTTGATATCGACGTCACCTTCGAGCGGCAACACGCCAAAGGCGTTTTCGAGGCCGCTAATGTATTTCGTCACCGAGGCATGCAGGTTCTGGATGCCTTCCGGCCCGAGTTCGTCCTTCGAGATCACCGCCAGCGCGTTCGCGGTCCCGCTCTTGAAGAATCGGCCCGCGTAGCGGTCGGCCGCGATGGTCGTGCCGAGCGATTGCGCCGCGGAGAGAATCAGCGCCATCGGCGTCACGCCATCCCAATCAGTTGCACCGTCGATGACGAACACATCATCCGGAGACAAGTGCCGCGTCGCGCCGCCGTCGCGCACGTCATAGCGCAACGTGCCATTCGGCAGCCGCTTCCGCGTCACGAGATCAGGATGGATCGGAACGAGGTTGTCCGATCCTCCCGTGAACGGACCTGGCTCCTTCTCGGCAACGAACATGCCACGCACTTGTGTACACATCGCCGCAAGTCCCCAGAACCCGAAGGCCGTCTGAATCTGGTTTGGTTGCCATCGTAGTCGATAGGCCAAGTTGCCAACCGGTGTTGATCCAGTCACGCGCTGACGACGGTCTCTATCGAGACGTTCATACAGATGGCACGACAGGCCACCGATCCCTTGACTAATGAGGCGGCAGCCCTGCCAGAACGCAGCGATCGTCCGTGCGGACTGATCGGTGACGCGGACACCTGAACTGGAATAGCCGCCAATCGGCTGATACCAGAAATCCGACAAAGGACCGCGCCCATCGGCGCGCGCCGAGTGGCGAAACAGGCCGGTCTGCACACGCTGAAGGAAACTCATCGCCGCTCCTTAGGCTCGGTCGACCGCGCGACGAACGGCGGCCGAGACGGCAGCGTCCACCAGACCAGAATCGCGCCGGGCGCGAGAAAGCCAGCCGCCGGATGCAGCAGTGCCGCGCCGTAACCGATCAGCCCGAGGCCGGCCAGGAGCGTCAACGTGTGCGCATCGAGTTCGCGCCGAATCAACGCGATCATCGCCCTCAGACGGCTCACGCCTGCCCCCCTGCCTGCGATGCGTCAGACTCCGGACTCGCGGAGGCCCCATCGCCCACCATGACGGCTTCAGCGAGGCGCGTGGCGTAGATGGACTTCTTGCGGCCACTCACAACCGGCTGCTTGAGGTAACAGGCCATGGCGATGTTCGCCGCCACAATGGGATCGATGCGCCCGCGGCTGCGCTTCTTGACCGGATAGATGTTGTCCTTGCCGTCACGCTGAACGACGACGTTTGAGGCGCACCATGCCATGAGCGGCGAATCGCCCGCGTCGACGTGTCCGCCAAGGACTTCGGCCTCGAATCGCAGACAGGCCGACGACATGCCGGCGTAGGTCTGCGGGACCACGACGAGCGATTCACGCGACAGGCCATCTTCCTCGACCAGTTGCTCGTCGAGTTGATCCATGTGCCAGTCGTCGTACCCGATGGCGCGGACGCGGTAGCGCGATTTCAGGTCGAGGATCTTTTCCCGCACGAGCGCCTGACTGATCTTCTCGCCAGGCACCGTGAGCAAATAGCCCTGCTGCGCCCAGATGTCATAGGGCGCGCGATCCCGATGGGCACGTTCGACGAGCGTGTCCTTCGGCGTCCACGCGAACGGCAGGATGCGCCAGGACTCGCGCGATGGCGTCGGCGGGAAGAGCGCGACGAGCGCGCAGAGATCAATCTTCGAGGCGAGGTCGAGCCCGAGATAGCATTCCTCGCCGAGCACGTCGTCAGGCGACCATTGCGTCTGTCCCTTGCGCCAGCCGTCGAGCGAGAGCCATGGCGCAGAGGCGTTCACCCAGATGTTCAGGCGCTTCTGCTGAAACTCGGCCGCCGCGCTCGGCATATGAATCGCCTTCGCTGCGAGCTTGCGCATGTCATCCGGCTTGACCGAGATGTCGTAGTGCGGATTCGCCTTGCGCCACGTCGCTTCCTCGCGCCAGTCGTCCGCCTCGTCGGCGTGCGCAATGAACGCGAACATCGAGAGCGTGGCCGGGTCGTCGTCGAGCACGCCGTCAAGGATGCGTGTCACGTACTCATGCTGGTCGCCGCAGGGGCTGACCGGATCATTGCCGGCCGTCGTGATCTGAAAATGCAGCGGGTTGCGCCGTGCGCCCGTCGCGCTCTCCATGACGTCAATGAGCGCGCGCGTTTTGTGCGCGTGAAACTCGTCCGTGATAATCACATGCGGGTTGAGCCCGTCCGTGCTGTCCGCGTCTGCGCCGAGCGGTTCGAGTTTGCAGGCGAGATCGTCTCGACAGAGGTTCGCGGCGTTCACTTTGATCCGCGACTTCAGGCCGGACGAGACCACCATCCGCTTCGCGTCATCAAACACGCGCCGGGCCTGCTCGCGCTTCGTCGCGATGCAGTAGCCTTCCGCGCCAGCCTCGCCCTCGAAGAACGTTCCATAGAGCGCGACAATGGCGGCCTCGAACGTCTTGCCGCCCTTGCGAGGAATTTCGTTGTACGCCGTCGTGAAACGCCGAAGCCCGGACTCGGCGTGACGCCAGCCAAAGATCGACCCGAGCCGGAAGACCTGGTTGTCGCTCGGCTCGAAATACCGTCCGGCCCATTCGCCCTTGTAGTGCTTCACGCGCCGCGCGAAGGATAGGAACCGTGTCGCGCTGTGCTCACCGCGCCGTGTCGGTTCCCAGATGAACCGGAACGGGAACCCGCGCGATCCCTCACGGCGACGATCGAAGAGATGCCGCTCGCAGGCCAAACGGTGATACCTGCCCGCCGGCACGCGGCCAGCGACGACGGCCATCGCGTAGGCGTCGACGGAATTCTTCGCGCTACTGAAGCGTCCCATCGAATTCCGCCCATTCATCCTTCGCGTTCGCGGCGTCCGGCACGACTTCTTTGCCGACCGGCGACAACCGGAAGCGCAATAGTCCGACCTCGACGCGCTGCATCAGCCCGCGATGGTGCGTCAGGAGCGGATGCGCCTTGATCTCGCATTCCTCAGTCCGCAGCTCCACGTCCGCGTCCTCACGCTCGACCTTCACGGTCCGACGCTGATACGTCAGGCCGTCATCCTCGATCGTCGCGAGCATCCGCCGCTTGAGCGTGATCGCCTCGCATAAATCTCTGAACGCCAGCGCCATGTCATCAGTCAGCGTCCGCTGGGCGGCGGCGTGCGGCGCGAGCTCAAGCCAGACCGCGCGTTGATCCGCCGGCAGATCAGCGGGCGGCGACATAACCGGCAGGGGTTGATTCGCGCGAGTAATCGCGGCATCATGCTCTGCCTTGGTGCCGCGCTTACCAGCCCAACCAGCCAGCGCCTTCTCACGCGCATCCTTCGGCGGTCGGCCCGCGCCAGTTCTCGCGCCTCCGCTACCTTTTCCGCCCATCAATCGCCTCAAATTGCATGCCACGCCGTGTATTTCCGGTGTCTTCAGTCAGATCACCAATAAATTACACTTTTGAAACTGCGGGCACGCGTAAACATGGGCAAGCCGGGTCATTCGGCCCTCCCGCCCCAATGATTTTGCCCACCCTGCCCGGACAAATCGCGTGCCATTGAAACGTTCCCGCGCCGCGATCGCCGCGAATTGCAACTGACACAGCTCGCGCGCCACGTGGACTTGTCGTAGAACTTCGCGCGGTCCCCGCGGTGCGGCGGGTCATGGTCGATGGAGTTCGCCGGGGTCGTGCGCCCTTCGGCGAGACAGTAGACACAGAGCAGGTTCGCCTGCCGACGCAGCCAGCGCGCCCGCTCGCGCTGCCATCGAGCCTCGTGATAGAGCCGTCGCCAGCTCTCGCCTCGCCGCGCCGAGTCGTAGTCGTTGCTCCGCTCGCGCTGGTGCTTCGCGCAGCGCCCGCGCGTGACGATGGCTGAGCAGCCAGGTTGCGGGCAGTAATGCGGCGCGCGGCTCGCCATCAGCGTCCCTGCCGCACTCCCCGCCGCAGGAGGACGCCGAGACACGGCGGATATCGGGAGTGCCCGGGTAGCGGATCCGCCCCTCCCCGGTCTAGGGGGTGGGGTGTAGGTGTCTGGAGGGGGTGAGGGCGCGGCATGGGGAGTGCAGCACGGTGCTGCCACTACTATGCGCCCAGGTTATGGGATCTGCCTAGATGAGTGGTTGCGTCTTATGTGTGGATTCGCGCGGATTACCCGGTTAGTGTCGCGCGGAAGGTCACACACCGACTCGATGCGCGCGCAGCCACGCATCCAGGTCTGACGCGAGATACAGAACCGCGCGGCCGACTCGGATGTAGGCCGGGCCATCGCAGCGGCCGACGCGGGCCGCGCGCAGGAACGAACATGTCAGGCCGACATACCGCGCTGCGTCAGCTTCACGCAGGGCGGCAGGTGGATAGCGAGCAACATCCTGCATGAGCGAGCGAATATAGGCTGGCGCCGCCGCGACGAACTCGGCGATCGCTTCGCGCTCCGTGGCCCCGTCGACATGGAGACCCGGCGCGCTCCGGCTGGACGCGTGGAAGCGGTCGGCGTCAGGCGCCACGCGGACATCGAACGGGACGAGCACCTGCACGATTGGCATCCTTCGACTGCGCCTTTCCCTCTGGCCATACGGCCCCATGCCCTACCAAGCCACGCCATGCCGAGCCTCGCCTAGCCGCGCCGAGCCGCGCCATGCCTCGCGAATATTTATTCGCCAATCGCCCGCTTCGGCAACTGCTTCATCGGCGCGAGCGCGCGAGTCACGTCGCGGATGGCGGCACGCTGCTCCACTGAAATCTTCTCCAAAGCCGCCTGCAGCAAGCCGCGATACTTCAGTGTGTCCTGGCTCAATTGATGATCGTCAGGCATACTGACGACGGCGAGCGCCTTCTTCAGTTTCCGACCAGACGCGCGCACGGTTCGGTTGCTGAATCGCACCATTTCATCAGGCGTAAGGGACACGAACCCGTGACCGCGACCGATCATGCCGTCGAGGTAGACGCAGCGTTCCGCTTGCAATATCTTCCGCCACTTGTTCACGACCGTCTTATACCGCGACGACACGCGCGACAACTTGAGTGCGCCCTCTAACTGTGCGTGAGTGATGGTGCGACCGTCCGGTAGAATGTCCGGAAATACCTGCATCAACAGCCGCACATCTGCGTCATTCTGAGGATCTCGCTTAAATCGCTCCATTATTATCTGAGCCTCCATCTGAATGGGCATACGCCCCCTTGCCGCGCCTAGCCCGACCAGGCCGTGCCATGCCTTGCCATGCCACGCCCTGCCAAGCACAGCCGTGCGGAGCCTCGCCGGACCGTGCCACGCCGCGCCACGCCGTGCCTAGCCAATCCGAATCATGCCGCAATTGATGCGGTGAACATCCCGAACGGCCCCGGCGTCTTCCCGCCGGGCCGCCAATCACCGAGCCCTTTATAGAGCCCAGCCTGCGTCACGATCTGCACCAACACGTCATCCGTGATCTGCTCGTCCCACACATGAACGACGCCGCGCGCGCTCCACGCCTGGAAGATCGGGCGAACACGCACGTGCTTGTTCTGTCCAACCTTCGCGCGCTTGACGTGCAGCGAGAACCCTGCCTTCTCGACGGCTTTTTGATGGGCCTCGAACTGTTTCTCCCCCTTAAGCGCGAGAATGGGCGCGACCAGAATCGGCTGACCATCCACCATCAACGGCCAATGCGTCCCATCGATCAGCATGCCGCTTTGGCTTTGTGACTTGAACGTCTTCCCGTTCTTGCCGCCTGGCACTGGCACCATTGCGGCGCCTTCCATGAATGACCGCATCAGGTTGTCTGACGGGATCGCGACGTGCTGCCCGTCATGGTAGAGCGACCCGATCCAACGGAAGGCCGGAGACCGGTCATCGCCAGCCTTTGACCCTTTTTTGTTAGCGGGATCATTCTTCCATGCGTCCATCTCGTCAGCCCATTCGATGTTGTCCGCGTGCATCAGCAGCGGCATCTTGCCCATCAGCGTCACCGTGTAACTACGCATCTCTTATCACTCCTTTGGCTTTACAGCCCCTTGCCAAGCCCTGCCTTGCCCAGCCCGGCCGCGCCAGGCCAAGGCATGCCGTGCCGCGCGCCCAACTTATAAGCGCATCTCCGACTGCGTCACACTGAACCCTAACGCCTCCAGCCACCGCCGCGCCTCAGCTCGCTGCACCATCCAGTAGCCGACGCCAGCCAGCCGATGCGCGACGAGATGGCCAGACGCGACTTCCGCCCGCACGGTTGCCGGCGTCAGGCCCGTGATGGCGACTAGATCGCGGACACGCAAAGGTGGCCCGTCCTGCTGGATCGCGGCGAGGGTGAGCGGAGGACGGCGGTAGCGTGGCATCAGGCGTCTCGCTTCCGTGCGACCACATCGACGAACTCGTACGTTGCGACGACTTCCCAGTCTCCAACTGGCAGCACGGTCCGGAGTGGCGCTCGCGACTGGCGCATCGCCGCCGCTTCGGCCGTAGCGAATCGCTCATCCGAAGGTAGCGGCTCTGGGCATGCGTCGATCGTTATCGACACCGGCTCGCCGTCGCCAGACTCTCCGTCGCAGAAGGCGATATCCACGCCGTTGACCGTCATGTGCCGCTGCCGCGACGGCGCTGGCGGCAGGTCCGGCGGCGGCGGAATCGGATCTGGCAAGGGTGGCCATCCGCCGCTCTTCCATCGCTTCCGCCACATCAGAATGCGCTTCATGTCGTCGCTCCTCCTCGCGGCTCCCAGTTCCCGCGCAGCTTCTGGCGGGCGGCCTCAAAAGCCGACCGCATGGCGAGGGCTTCCGGCCGAGCGGGCGTGAAGTAGCAGCCGCGCTCAAAGATTTCGAGCATGACGCCAACCATGTTCAGCTCGTTCCGCTTCTGTTCGCGCCAAAGGTCAAGGCACTGGTCGCGGCTGAGCCGGTCCCCAACTATCCGCTGCAACGCAAGCCCGCAGGCTAACGCCGCCGGTAACACCGGGAGCCCGCTGAATTCATCAGCCATCAGTGCGTCGCCTCCCCAGCCCCGCCATTCCACTCGGCCAGGACTTCGCCGGTGTCGGCGTTCGTCAACGTCGCGCCGTGGCCTCCGAACAACGGTGTCTGCTCCGGATAGAACGTGAACACGCGCAACTCGCCGAAGTGATGAAACAAGAACTCGCGAATCTCGCGCTCACGCAGATCGATTCGCGCCTCGATCGTCGCGCGATACCATTCGTGATCCTCCTTCGCCTTACGCGTCACAGCCAGCGCGCCGATCGTGACAGACTTCAGTTCGGCCAGCGCGGGCGCATCCGGCGCACTTGCCACAATGACGCGCTGATCCGGCGCATTGAGAGAGAGGTTGACCTTCTCGACTTCGGGGCGCATCTCGTCGTCCTCGAAGAGATGCGCGGCAATGTGCTCGCCGAGTTCGGCCGCCAACTCGCGGCTGAACGGCTCTAACAGCAGCGTCACGTCGGCAACGCGATAGGACTCCTCGTCATCCATCTCGCGCCGCAGCGTGGCCTTATTGATCAGCATCGGGATACAGGCGGTCTCGAACATCGGTCTACTCCTTCGCGCCGTCAGGCGCTTCGTCGCGTTCTAGAAATCTCCGCACCCACTCCACGGCTTCCCCGGACACGACATGCCCGGTCGTGACGCGGATCACGATCCAGCCGCGAATGGCCGCCTCCGCGAACTTGACGCAATCACGCGTATAGCCTGCGCCCCGCACGTGGCGGCCCGCCGTCCACACGCCGCCGTCGATCTCCACGGCCAAGCGTCGATCCGGCCACGCCAGATCGAAGGCGAAGCGTCGGCCCGGCCAGAAGCGGAGTTCCCGCTCCGGCAGCGGGAGGCCGGCTAGGCGGCACTGGCCGACGAGATGCGCCACGTGGTCGGCCGTGGTGACAGGGCGGCGACGGGCGCCGGGATGGCGGGAGCGGCGTCTCACAGCGCGCCCTCCGCGTGAATGTCGCGCTCCAGCACCCGAATCGCCAGCGCGAACGCGCGCACCTCACGCTCGGCGCGGCGTCGATCGCGCTGAATGGTGGCCGCGTCATGCATCGCGTCCCAGGCGGCATCGTGGTAGCGCATGAGGATGGCGATGGCGTCAGTGGGCGTCGACCGTTTACGTCCCATTCCACATCACATCGAACTCGACGCCTCCATAAGTGATAGTGCCGATCGGACCCATGGATCGCGGCAATCGCCGCGCGCATGTCTCTGCCTGAGCCGATATCCATCGCTCGTGAATCTGCCCTCTACTGGACGGACGCGGAGAGTCACGCCCGCAGGACCGGCACAAACCACGACTATCTTGCGCCCATCGCTCAGCACAGAGGCGACAGCGTCTGATGGGATGCCCAGAAGCGGTCCGCTCCGTCATGCGGTCGCCCACTCCCGCGCCAGCCGCGCCTCGGCGGCCCGCGCCAGGTCGTCCTTGCTGACGTGCGGCGGCACACGCCACGTCTCGATCGTCGTGGCCTGGCCCATACGCGACGGGTCGAAGACAACAATCATCGAATCGAACAGCGCCGGGTCGGCGATGGCCTTCCCCTTCTCGCGCCAGGTCCGCTCGTTAAGCCGTGGCAGGCCGTCCTCAAAGAACGCGATCCGCCGGTCGCACATCAAGATCCGCGCGTCGCCGGACAACACGAATTCGTGAAAGGCCCGCGTCATCCGCACCGGCAGCAGCAGCGCCGACAGGAAGCCGTTGACCTGCTCGGCGCTGGCCTTGACGAGGAGGTCACGGATGAAGACGCCGTACGGCGGGTTGCAAAATCCTCGTTCGCCATACCTCATCCATGCGGCCGTCAGCGCGTCCTTGGCGAGTTCGCTGCCAGGCCCGAACCAGCGCGGCAGGAGCGCGCGATCGACGTCAGCGCAGAGGTCGAGGTCGAAGTGGATTTGCTCGTGGAGTGCGGCGAAGACGGCCGGCGGGGTCTGCCACATAGCCGACGGCGAAGTCGGCGCGCCCGTGCCGCTGACAAATCGGTCCCTTACGCTGCGCTGCACAGCCGCCTCCGCTCCTTCCATTCGCGCTTGCGTTGATTCCGACATAACCGACACACGCGCGACCCGCGCCGACTGATCATCCCGTGGACGGCGAACTCGTGCCCGTTCGCGCAATGTGTTTTCGCCGCGTTGCGCGACGAGATCGTGTCGCCGCGCATTGAATTTTCCTTATGTGTGACCAACTCAAGATGAGCCGGGTTGACGCATCCGCGATTACGGCATAAGTGATCGACCTCGCGGTCGGCAGGAATATCGCCGACCAATAACAGGTAGGCCGCGCGATGAGCGCCAGTGATCCGGCCGCACACTCGCATCATTCCGTAGCCAGTCTCTTTCTTGGCGCCCGTCCACAACCAACATCCTGACGATATCTTGTGAACCTTCGCCAAAAAACGTTGCGACGCGGCCGACCGCGCGAGCGCATCACCTGCAGTCAACAGGCGCGGGGCCTGGCTCGCTACGCCTCTTCTCGACCGTTTGCTAGACTGCTGAATAGCCATGGCAGCGCGGCTCCTATCCGCGCGTTGTGGTGAGGGGCGTGGCGGTGTTGTCAGCACCGTCGCGCTCCGCTTATTTTAGCACCGTTACCGCTCGTCAGGTTCCGCTGGTCCGTGCCGCTCACGAACTTGTCTCGGGTCGCGCGGTTCATTCCGTTGCCTCGTATCTCAATTTCGCCTCCATCGGATGTGTATCCACGCGCGGACGCGAGTGCCGTGACCACGAGCCGCCGCGCGATTCGCCAACCACGCGCCAGCCAGCGGCGCGCAGCGACACGCCGGACTCACGTTGCAAGATGTAGGTCACGAGCCGTCGATATCCCAGTGCGAACGTGGCGCGACGGCATGCTCCGTAGAGCATCGACGCCGCATTTTTCGTCCCGTCTGTGCAGACGCGCGTCACTTCGAGCGTCCACCCGTTGTCGAGCACTCGCGATACCGGGCGGCCAACAATGGCGACGCCCACGATGCTCCCGTCGTGATCGACGCCGAGCGAGAACTTGTGCCCACGCACCACGCCGTGATGGCGATGGTGACGCGCCACGAAAGCATTCGCCTCAGCGAGCGTGAGCGGGACTACTTCCAGACTCTTCACCCTCTGACCTGCCCTGTCCCACCCGCCGCGCTAGACTGCCCGGCATGCGACCACCTGACCGACCCGACGCTCACGTCCGCCTGATCGAGTGGGACGACGACAGTGCGCCCCACGGCCATTACCTGCTCGACTGCCCGCACGGGCTGCACACCGGTGCGGTCGTGTGGGTATGGTTCGATGACACGCGATGTTGGCAGCGCGCGATCGTGCAGGATCGGAATCATCGGTTCGAGCACACGCTTTTTCTCCGCTTGGCCTGACGGCGCGGCTCATGCACACGGACTGCATTGAGTCGCACGGTCACATACGAGTCATGACAGAGCCGCCGATACGCGTTGCGCGCGGCATCTTGCGACCGATAGACGCCATGCGGCCAGCATTCCGATCCACGATCGGCCGGATCGGTGCAGGTGATGACATAGACGGTCATGCGCGGGCCTCCACGATCTGCCCCTTCACCCACGCCAGCACGCGCGCGTGTCGTTCCTCGTCGGTCTCGCTGCGCCACTTACGCAGGGGCCAATCGCGGCCGGTGCAGTAGGCGTACGGCGAGTCATGCGGACCGAGTCGATCCGGCTCACGGACGGTCTCGTGACGGTCGTTCTCGTAGACGAGATCCAGCACGACCAGGCGCGGCCAGCCGAATTTACCCAACAGATCGGCCGTGCCCTGATCGTCGCCATCGAATCCGTCCACCGCCGCATCGAGCGCGGCATTCATCCCGCGATGCGCGCGCGCCCACACGCCGAGCGCGCAGGCGTTGGCCGGATCAAGGAATACGTCCGCCGCGAGCCGCTTCTCAGGCATGGCGTCGAGCGCGTCGCGCAGTTCGCGCAGGCGGGCCTGCCCCTTCGCGCTTCGGATGGAGCGGCGCACGTTCGCGCGATATAGCTCCATCTGGCCGGGATAGTCGTCGCCGAAGTCTTCGCTGTAGCAGCTTCGTGTCATTCGCCGGTCTCCAGGAAGTAGTCGAGGCGGCGGCGGGCGATGGCCACGCGCCATTCGTCACGATCGAACTGATCCATCGTGTCGTCCCAGTCGTCAGAGAACGGTGCCGGCCAACTGAGGTAAGGCGAGGCATCAAATAGATTGCCATCGGCGAGATCGGCATCAATGCCGAGCACTTCCGCCGCGCGCTCACAATGCGTGTCGCCGACCAATCGGTCAGGGCATACCTGTCGCGCGACGCGCTCAATGTGTCCGGCAATACAACACGCCGTACCGCACCACTGCCGTTGGTCATAGTTCTCCGGCGTCAACTCACGCTGGACCTGACGCACTACCGCGATCACGACGGGATCGGTGATAGGCGGCATCAGCGGGACTCCTCATGGCGCAACGCTTGCCGAACGTGCATTGCCTTGTGCGACTGGGCACCGGCGGCGTTCGGCCGTATGTGCATGCCGCAGAGTCGACACTCCCAGAACTTTCGTAACCGCTTGATTGGGCCAACGGACGTCATGATCGGTGGACCGCTTTCAACGTTTATTTGCCGAAATGTGTCCGCGTAGCGCGACGGCAATTGACGGATCACTCGTGGCATTAGCGGGACTCCTCAGCGCGGACCGGATTCCGGAAGACAACGCCGTCGATCACGACCGACGAGTCGTTCCCGCACGTCTGGCAACAGCCGTCTTCGTCGACGGCCACGCCGACGCCGCAGTTCGCACAGTCAAATCGATTCGACTTGGCCAGCGTCGGCTCGGTGCGCCGCACTTCGGCCACGATGGCGCGGGCGAACAAGACAGCATCGTGCGCGACGTCGCTATCCTTTGGTGACGGATCGTCACACGCTGACCAGATGTGCCCGGCGATGTGGCCAGCGATTCGCGCGACGGTCGTGTCGTTGATGTGGATCGGCTGCGGATCAGCCACACGGCGCTCAATGAGTTCGGAAACGATCTGCCGCGCCGTCTCGCCGTTGATGGAGACGTAGCCACGCGTCGCGATCTGCGTGAGTTCTTCTGTGGTCAGTTTCGGCATGGGTTACTCCGTCCTCATCGGCGTGGCCACGCTGAGCGCCACCGCCACCGGCCGCACCCAGACAGGCGTCGCGCTGAGCACGAACGTCTCGCCGCTCCACGCGAGCAGCAGTGTCTGTCCCATCACGGACGCGATCGCCGCGGTCAGCGCCATCTACTTCGCCTCCGGCGCCGGGTGATTCGGCCACCAGGCGAACGGGCGGGCGCCGTACGCCACATGCGGCCCCGCATGGTTTCCCTTGCGGGTGCAGACGAATCCGTGAGACATGGACGAGCAGAGGCTCGTCCAGGGGGCCGTGCATGTCGGATACCGATGCCAAATCCGGTCGATGACCTCGGCGCTCCGGTTCTTGAGTTCCTCGTAGCCGGTGGGTTCGAGGTCGTCAGATGGCGCATCCGCCCCCGCGTCTTCTCGCGGAATGACGGTGCTCGCCGCGCGAACGGTCGCCGTGAAGACGTTCGGGTCAGGCGGCGCGGCCGGCGTGGTCTCCGTGACCGGCGCGGTCGGGAGCGGCGGGAGCGGGAGCCAGCCGAAGGCGCCCGGAGACTCGGCGTAATGGCCGGCGTTGGTCGTGGTTTGGCAGCCGAAGCGGCCGCACATCACTACTTCAGCGCCCGCCTTCGCTTCGCTCATCGGCCGCCAGCGCGTGGCATCGGCAAGGGCGCGGCGGGCGTCGTCGCCCAGCCGCTTTTCATCCGCCGCCGATCGCTCGGCGCGATTGATGCGAGTGATCAGTTCGTCGACAGCGCGGCGATAGCGATCCCGCTCAACCTCCAGCCCTTCGGCGCGGGACGTGGCCTCAGCCCTGGCCGACTGCGCACTCCCGACCTCTGCCCGCCAGCGGTCCCGCTCAGCCGCGATCCGCTTGACGCACTCAACGACTGTCTCGCCGTCCTGGAGATAGTCGGCGAGCGCCGCACGTTCGGCCGTGATGGCGGCCATCTCCTCGCGGTGCAACTCTCGTTCGGCCTCCAGTTGGGCGCGACACCCCTCGACGGTCGCGGTCAGGCGTTGCTCGTCGGTGGGCGTGGAGGCATCAAACGCCGCCGCGAACTCTGGCGTCCAGACGGTCGCTGTTGGTTCCACCGTCGCTGCCGCCGACGCCGGCAACTCGACGCCAGCATGGGCCAACGCGGTATTGATCGCGCGGATCAGCGCGACGCGTAGGTCTTCGAGGCGACGAGCAGATTCAGCGGATGCGGTCATCGCCGCCTCCTTCCCGCGCCGGTACGCCTCGTTGACTTCATGGGCGCGATGTTCCGCCTCGTCGCGGTCCTCAAAACTCGTCGATAGCGCCACGTCTTCGAGCGCGAATACCACGCTCCAATACGCGCCCGCGCCGCACTCATCGCACGCGGCGTTGTCCTGTCGGACGACATACGGCCATTTCGTGCTCTCGTTCGTCATCGCCTCATCCCTTCTGTGCCGCGTCACGCGGCGTAAATGCCCCGCAGGCCGCCCACTTCGCGCGCCAGTCCGTCGACTCCGCGCGCGACAGGCCATACCGGCGGCACTTGAGGTAATTGCGTGTGTTGCCTTCTACGGTGACGAATGACGCACATTCGCCGCACGTCGCGCCTTCCGGTCCCACGCCGTGTCGGCGCACCATCTCGGCCTGCCGTCGCGCTTCCAGCCGGTGGCGAGTTTCGGCGCGAGTCTCCTTCACCGGCTCGACGCGAGCAGGCGGCTCGTACGGCGTCAGGGCGTAGTCGCTCATCGGGCCTTCCTTCGGCGAGGAACCGTCCATCCCAAGCGAACGAGTCGCGCGGCCGAGGTCGCCAATGCGCATTCCTCTAGTAGGCCGAGATGGCGATTAACAAGCGGATTCGCGAGATGTCTACGCTTCGACCATCCCTCCGGTCGCTTCGAGAGCCACCACGCGATCAGTTCGTCGATTGCCTGCATGACGGCATCTCTGCGTTCTACGTCGAGCTTTTTCCAAAGATTGTCAGCCTCAGCCGGATCGAACCCGCACGCCTGATCAACTAGCGTGTCCATTGGCGACTTCATGCCGTCCTCCTGGTCTGCGCCGCTTCGAATCGCCGCTGTTCCTCGCGTAAAAGCGCGGCCTTCGCGGCGATGAGCAGGTCAAGCACATCTATGGGCGCGCCCGCGCGTTGCGCGTAGGACAGCGATAGCGTGAGCGCCAACAGTGCGTCCGCGAATGGGCGATCTGTCATGCTTGCCTCGCTTCGAAACGCATCTGCGCCTTATGGAACGTGAGCGGGACCGTGCCGAGCGGACCGTTGCGGTGCTTCGCTAAATGCAACTCGGCGAGCCCTTCGAGTTCGGGCTTATCCCGCTCGTAGAGTTCAGGCCGGTGGAGGAACAGCACGACGTCGGCGTCTTGCTCGATCGCGCCGCTATCCTTCAGGTCGCTCAACCTCGGCCGCTTGTCGCCGGCCTGCTCTAGTTGCCGGTTGAGTTGCGCCAGCGCAATGAACGGCACCGCGAATTCCCGCGCCATCACCTTGAGCGCGCGACTGATGCCAGCGACTTGATTTGTGCGCGACTCGCGCCGATGCTCGGGCAACGGGTCAAGCAGTTGTAGGTAGTCGACGATGACGAGCCCGATCGCCCCGGTCATCGAGCGCAAACGACGCAACCGGGATCGCATCGACACCGGCGACAGGCGCGGCGATTCATCGATCCACAGCCGGCGCGATCCGAGCGCCGCGAGTCCTTCGCCGAGTCGATGTAGCGACACGTCATCGCGCACGTAGCCGCTCATGAGCCTGAAGCCGTCGATCTGCGCCTCGGCTGTCAGCGCACGCAAGCCGATCGCCTGCAACCCCATCTCGACCGAGAAAAACGCCACCTGCACATTGACGGCCGCGCGCATCGCGAATTGCAGCGCGCATGCCGTCTTTCCGCTTGAGGGTCTGGCACCGAGCACGACAAGATCCCCCGCCTGCCAGCCGCGCGTCAGCCAGTCGAGATCCGCCAACCCGGACGGCACACCGCTGATGGCCTGATGCTGCTCGGTCAGCCGCTCGACGACCGGACCGAGCTCGTCGGCGAGTTGTTCGGCGGACACCCAATCCGTCCGCACGCTGGTCGAGCCGATGCGATAGATCGCCGCTTCGGCCTGCTCCAGCAGCGCCGCGCCGCTCTGCCCCTCGCGCTCGGCCTCGTCGACGAGCCGCCGGCATTCGTCGCGCACGGCCCGAATCAGCGCCTTGTCGCGGACGATGCGGGCGTAGTGCTCCACGTTCGCCGTCTTCGGCACGCCATCGGTGAGGCTGGCAATCACCGCCACGCCGCCCACCTGGTCGAGCGTGCCCGACGCTTCGAGCGCGTCACGCAGCGTCACGAGATCTGACGGCTGCCCCCGGCGGTGCAGGTCCAGCACGGCCGCGTAGACGGCGCGATGATGGCCGCGCCGGAAGTGCCCGGGCTCCAGCCAGTCGGCGATTTCGTCGACCGCCGACTCCCGAATCAGGCACGCGCCGAGCACGGCCCGCTCGGCCTCGTCCGCGTGCGTGGTGTCGATGTCCTGCCTCACTCGTCTGCTCCCGTCAGTGTGTGGTCGTGTCCGTCGCGGCATCTTCGGCCGCCATTCGTGCCCGCATCTCGGCGACCGTTTCGAGGCGCGGCGAAGCGCGAGCGGGCGGACGCGATTGCGCGATGAGCTTCGCGGCTTGTGTCACGAACAGGCCGACGGTGTAGCCCGCCGAGCGAATAAACGGGTCTGGCGACGAGAAGAATGCAGCCATGAGCGGCCTCACGCGCTCGCCGTGGCTGCGCCAGAGGCGGGCGATGAGCGCGGCGTCTTTGCCGCCCTGAATCACCGCTGGTGCGCCGAGATGCTGGCGATGAAGCCGATCGAATTCGGTCAGGAGTTCCCGCGTCGGCGCGGCGTTCGGCTTGCGTTCTTTGCGAGCCGACGGCGCAACCGATGGAGATGGATCTTTCATCTCCCGAGGTACTTCCGTTCTCTTCTCTTCCGTTCTGTTCTCTTCTCTTGACCCGGAAATTCCCGGAGTTTCCCGGAAATTCCCGGAAATTCCCGGAAGATCCTGTAACTCATTGAATGCTGGCAACTTCGACTTCGTGCGCTTATGGAGACTTGATTGATGCTCGTCGAACTTCTCGATCTGGATGTAGCGCTTGCCGTCGACGACATAGCGCGCGATGAGCCCAACGGCGTCCAAATGGTCGAGCGCGCGGTCGAAGTCTTCCAATGGCCGCGGCGAGATTGGCAGGCACGCGAGCTTGACCGTGAACGGATCGCCATGTTGCCGGCCGAAGTCGTCGCTGTGGACGACGAGCAGCGGATAAAGGGCCTGGCAGAACTCGGCGAGTTCGCCGGCCTGCGTATAGAGCGCCGCGAATTTCTCGGACACGCTGAGAGAACACGAAATCATGCGTCCTCGTGCCATCGGCTCACCTACCCGCGTCCGACCTGGGGAGTCGTCGTCATGTGTCCGTCCTTACCGCTTCACTGCCGCGCGGCGATGCGCGTGTCCGATGTGCCACGCGCGACAGACCGCGCACTTATATGGGCTCAATCCGTGCCCCTTGTCCTTCTGCGCCATCACCCGGATCACGCCGCTCGCCACGGCCTTGCTCGGATGCGCGACTTTCTTTCCGCAATGGCTGCTGCGGATCGGCATCAAGGCGCGTTCGACCGCGGCCTTCTTGCTCGGCGTCCAGTGGCTACGACTGCGTCGTCTCGTGGTGTGGCTCATCGCTGCCGCATCTGAATCACGGCGGCGCCCTGTCCGCGCCGCCACTCGGCGTACTTGCGCGCGTCTTCTCGGCGCTTGGCTTCCGCCGCCATCTCGGCCCGCGCCGCATCCATGCGCGCGCACAGTCGATCGGTCAGGTTGCGGTCGACGAGCCCGTAGGGCGTCGTCTTGCCGCACTTGCCGCAGCGCAGCACGAGGCCCGTCTCGTCGCGCTCGGTCTGGTAGTCGTGGCGGCAGAGCCGCTGATGGAGGGCGCGGATCATGACTTCGCCTTTCGCGTGCGCGTTTTCTTCGGTGTTGGCGCGGCGGCCGGCGCTGGCGCGTCAGCGCAATGGGTCTTCGCGCTGGCGTCGAGCACGACATCCGGCCCCACGCCGGACACCCGCGCCGAGCCCCGCACGTTGGACACCCGCGCCGAGTCCCGCACGTCGGACACTTGCGCCGAGCCCCACACGTTGGACACTTGCGCCGAGCCCCGCACGTTGGACACCCGCGCCGAGTCCCGCACGTCGGACACTTGCGCCGAGTCCCGCACGTCGGACACTTGCGCCGAGCCCCACACGTCGGACACTTGCGCCGAGCCCCACACGCCGGACACCCGCGCCGAGCCCCCCACGGCGGACACTTGCGCCGAGTCCCCCACGACGGACACCCGCGCCGAGCCCCCCACGCCGGACACCCGCGCCGAGCCCCACACGTCGGACACTTGCGCCGAGTCCCACACGCCGGACACTTGCGCCGAGTCCCGCACGTCGGACACTTGCGCCGAGCCCCACACGCCGGACACTTGCGCCGAGCCCCACACGCCGGACAGCGCGGCGGTGTCCTGCACGCGCACGATTCGGCCGCTGCGGATGTCGCGGATCTTGGCGGTGCCGCCCACGATCCAGCAGCCATCAACGATCAACTCGTGCTCACCGTCGCGGAGGATCATCGCGTTCGCGCGTGTGCGGAGTTCCTTTTCCGCCGCAGCCGCGACGTCCTCCCACCAGCCCGGCGCGGATTCCTCGTCGAGCCGGAAGCGCCACGTGTTGACGTCCATCCAGTCCACCGGCGTCAACTCGACCTTCGCGAAGTGCTGGTGATAGGCCGACGTGTCCGGCAGCTTGAAATATGTGATCAGGTCGCTGTGATGGTCGAGCATCGGATGGGTCAGGACGTGACCGTTCCGCAGCACGACGGCGCTCAGGAAATTGCACACTATCGGACTCCTCTCGGTGTTACTCGCTCGTCCAGCGGCGCAGATTGCGCGCCGCGTCCAGTCGCCGGAGGGCCTGCTCGATGACGCTCGCCGGCATGTCCTCGCGCGCCATCGCCCGATGCATCCGCATCCGCTCGCGGTGCCAGGCGCGGCGTTGCCGCTTGCGTTGGCGCTCGCGGATGCGGCACTCGTCGCACCAGCGGCCCGTGGTCGCGACGCGGTGACAGCCACGGAACGAGCAGGCGCCAGGCATCACGCGCTCGCCTCGTCCCATTCGGGATTCCGCGCGAAGCGGATCGACTGCGCCGGATGCTTTGGGTCGTAGCTCACGAGCACCACCTTGGCGTGGATGAGCCGATGGCAGTTGAGGCACGTCCACACGAGATTCCCCGGCTCGTCCTTCCCGCCGTGTGAGCGGTAGACGATGTGGTGGGCCTGAGAGCCAGGGCGGCCGCACACGCGGCACTTGCCGCCGTCGCGACGACAGACGAACACATGCGCCTGCCGATACTGCCGATCTTTCTCGCGGGCTTTATCGGCTCGCGTGAGCACGCGCGGGCGGGGCTTCCTCAGCGGTTCCATGCGTCCACCACCTCGTCGTAGGGATCGCGCGGGTCGCTGTATTCCACGCCGTCGTCGTCGCCGGCCTCGCGCGGGTTCTCATCCATCCACGCGCCGCAGTCCTCGCAGGCGATGCGCTGGACGTCGAGGCGGTCGGGACGCTCGTATTCGAGGTAGCCGCGGCCGTCACAGGTGGGGCAGGTCATGCGGCCTCCTTCGCGGCCTTGCGCCGTTCGGCATGGCGCGCGTACCACACCTTGTAGTAGCGCGCCTTGCAGCCTTTGCACTGTGACGTGCGGCCAGTTCCGATGTTCGTCCGCTGGCGGTCAAATTGATCGAGCGGCTTAACGCTGCCGCATACGCTGCAGACCTGCTCAATATTTGGATCACCTCCGGCCGCGACGGTTCGCGCTCTAACGTGCAGCAGGAGGTGATAAGCCTGGTTCTCGCAGATCACCAGATTCGCGCGCGTGTTGTTTCTGCGATTCCCATCCACGTGATGCACCTGCGCACTACGCGGGAGACGCTTCCCTAACGCAGCCTCTGCGACAAGGACGTGCTCGTTAACCGTGCCGCGAGGATCGCCGGCAACCCGCCGATTGACGTAAACTCGCGGATTCCGCGTTGCGCGCCGGTTGTGGCCTGGAATAAATCTAAACGGCTGACCAGCCACGTAGCCGAATCGCTTCCAGTTCCGGTTGCAGATGGCCGTCTTATGACCACAACCACACTGGCAATATCCGAGCGGGATTGTCATGCGGCCTCCTGATGTCGTTCGTCCGGCAACGGGATCACGATGCCGAACGTCTCGGCGGCGTAGCGGACGAGCCATTCCATGTAGTCGCTGAACTCGCGCGTGTTCATCGGCGAGCTGGTCTGTGCCGGCACAATACGCGGCGGCGCTCCAGGGATAAGCGGTGCAACAGCGACGGTCCCGAACCGGACAGCGAGCAGGTCGTAGTGGAGCCGCTCGTGTTCGTGATGGTCGTAACCGCAGTGCTCGGCGATGGCCGGCAGCGCCACACCCCAGAGCCAAGCGTTCTGCTCAAGGCTGCGCTTCCGCTTGCGCTCGGTGAGCGTCAACGTCACTTCGCGGCCGGCGAACTGTTTCACCCACGCGACAAAATCGCGGCGACGGTCGAGCGTGAAGATGCCGGCGTCATCGACAAAGCCGGTCCATGCCGTGGGGCGCTTGGCGTCGCTCATGATCAATACTCGACGTCATCCACGCGCGACGGCCGCGCTTGCTGGCGTGGGCGCCCCTTCATGACGCGCCACGTCGGGGCCTTCGGATTGCGACTGTGCGTCTGGAAAATCACGACGGGATCGCCGTTGATCTCGCCAGACAAATACTCATCGCCCTTCTGCGTGGTGCGCGTCCAGAGCGCGCCGATCTCATCCGGATTCTTCTCGCGTGTGCCGTTCATGACGCCGCCTTGATGAGTTGGCCGGCCGTGTCGGCCAGCGTGTTGAGCGCTTCGAGTTCGCGATCCACTTCGGCGAGAAACCGCTTCGCCTGGTCCGCGTAGTCCTGCACGGCCTGCTCGTCGCGCGGGACGCGGATCAGGCAGGTCTGCAACCGTTCCGGCAGCCGGTCATCGAAACTGAGGAAGTGGTATTCCCGTGCGCCGGTGATCCACAGCTCGTGGAGCATCTGCGGCACGTAGTCGCTCGGCATTGTGCCCGCGCGGAGATAGCCGATGTGCGTGGCCGTCTTCGGGCACTTGAGCGACACGAGCGTGTCGAAGTCGCCGACGTAGCCGTCCGGCGAGCACCCCGCCATCAGATCCGGCAGTGACAGGAATCCGGTCGTCTGCGCAAGCGCGCCGGTCACGATCTCATAGGCGGCCAGCGCGCGGGGCTCGAGTTCGATGCCGCGCCGCATCTCGGGCGAGACGAACCCGTCTTCCTGTGGCTGGCCGCTGAGCCGTTCGCACACGAGCTGCATCCGCAGATCGCGCCGCGCTGCCGCCTCGCCACTCTTGATGCGCGCCAGCACGGCCGCCGCGCGCGAGCCCGTCAACTTGCCGGCCCGGAGCGCGAACCACTCCGACGACCGCTGCGCCACGTTGTGGACCGTGCAGCGCGTCATGCCGCCGCCTCGGGATGCGAGGTATCGCGCGCCTCGGCGAGCTTCCTGATCGCGGTCCACCGCCCCTCTTCGTGGTCGCGGATATATCGACGATACTCGATGGGCGAGTCCGACCAGGCGCGTGTCAGCGCCGTCGTGCCTTCTTGCGCCGTGTCGGTCATGCAGTCGATCCAGTCGGTGTAGCCATCGGGCACGCTCGGCGCGGTGGGCTGCGCCGCGTGCGGGGCGACGTCGTGCGTCACCGCGTCCGCATCCTCGACGTCGGTCGGGATGCAGAACACCTGAAACGCGGCGTATTTGTAGGCCGCGCTCATCGCCTTGTTTGTCGCCTTGTCGGCCGAATCCATCGCCTCGCCATACATGCGCGCGGTGTGGATCGAGCCGTCCTCAGCGGCGATGAAATCGAACTCGGCCGCAATGACGACACAGAACAGCACGCCGCCCTTCGTCGTGTGGCGCTCGGTCACGGTGCGCTCGGTGACGCGCGGCACGACGACCAGGCCGTGTTTCGCCAGCAGCGGCGACAACGTGTTCAGCACGTCGTCAATACCGCGAAAGGCGTAGTTCTGCTGCTGGTTGCGGCGCGTTTTCCCAATGCCGATCCTGGCGAGATCGTCGATGACGCCCGCAATGGCTCGGTAGACGGCTGGCGCGGTGGTGGACTCAGCCATCTACGCCCCCACCGTCGCCGGCCAGATGTCGAGCTGCAGAAACCGCCGCTCCGGCGCAGCTTCGAGCGCCGCGCAGACGACGCCCACGCCGCGGCGCGAGACGATCTCGAACATGAGCGCCAGCACCCCGTCGAGGTCCATGCGCCCGTCGTAGGACTGATCGCGCACTTCCGCCTCGGCCTCGGCGAGCAGCGCATCGAGCATCCGCTGTGCCCGTGCCCGCTCGCGGCTGCCCGGAATCAGCACCTGCCGCCTGACGCTCGTGCTATCCTGTGCGTGCATCTTGATTCTCCTGGGGCCTGACGGTTGCGAGCCGTCAGGCCCGTTCTGTCTCCCGGCCCTATTGCCGGCGAGACGAAAGTAATGGCCCTCGCGTCAGCGCGCCGGCTGTGGGATGCGGATCGTCATCCGGGCCATTAGCCGTTTTTGCGCTGCGTCATGCGGCCGCGCATGCATCGCTACATGCGCCGCGAGGAAGAGGGCCGAATCTCCCCGCGCTCGGCCCGACACGCGGCTACCCACTCGCTTACGCGAGCGACTAGGAGACCTGTGACACCCACTCGCCGGGCGCGTGATTGATAGCCGCGGCTGGCGCTGGCCAGCGATAGAGGCCACGGTCGACGCGCTCGATGCGGCCGGCTTTCAGCAGTCGGGCTATGCATGCGGCGGCATGCTGCGCGCGAATACCAGCCGCACGGCCGAGATCCGCCTGATGAATCGTCGCCCCGTCAGCGGGCAGCGCCTCCAGAATCCGCGCCGTCACCGACCCGCGAGGCGCGCGCTTTTGCCGTGCTCGCCCCCCCCCGTTACTCGTCGTCCCGCCCAACGCGGCCAGCGCCGACTGCACGCGTGCCCGCTCACTGTCGAGCCGCGCCAGTTCCGCCGTCAGGCCCGCGCGAATCTGATCCAGTCCGGTCATCTCGTCTCCCTTCGGTCGTCGTCCTCGTCCCACACGTCACACGCCGTGCAGATCCATCCGCTCTCATCGCTCGCCAGTTGCTTGGTCGGCAGCCACCGGCAGCACCGGCGACACTGGCCCCATCGGGTATCCCGGCACGTCTCGCAGACCACTTCGTCCGTGCGGATGCCGCTGTCCTGGCAGAGCCGATCGCAGGTGTCGCAGGCGAGCAGCGTCTGGCAGTCGGCGGGATGGGCGTAGAGCGTCGTCATCGCAGATCCCTGAATCCACCGAATCCATGGACACGGTGAGCTGATGCCGCGCAGCCATTGCACTCGCGTAGGTGTTCGCAAGCGCAGCACGTTCCGGCGGCACGATCGATCTCGTTCTGGAGCAGGCAGCCGCAGTCAGCACAGTGCGGATACACATCGCGATGGCGATCACGCGCGTGTGACGACACGAACATCCGGCCACAAGAGCAAGGCACTCCGGTCACGCTGCGTCCTCCACCTTCACGCTCGCCGGAGCCGGTGGCGGCGCCTCGCCGCGTGCTAGCGCATTCAATGCGGCGATGGCCCAATTGCGCTGTTCAGTGACGAGCCTCAACTGACGCCGCTGTCGTGACATGTCGCGGATGATGAAGACGGTCAGCGCCCATGTTGTAATCACGAGAGCCACAGTAATGACCGTGATCACGCGGCGTCCTCCACCCGATACGCCCGCGCACAGCCCTCGCACACGACATGTCCGTCCGTGAGCGGCACGCCCTCGGGATGCCAGCCGGTCAACTCGCCGCCGCAGGTCTCGCAGGTCGGGATGTTGCGGGACCACCAGTAGAGATCGCGGGAGGCGTCGCGCTCGAAGGGCCACGCGAAGCCGTGCGCGCGGATGGCGTAGGCGGCCGTCACTTGACTACCTCCAGTACACACGGATCGCAGTCTGGACAGTGGCGCTGCTCGCAGTGATCGCACGTGTCGCAGACCACCGCGCCGTCGTAGCAGGTGCCGCACTCCACCCCATCGTGGTCGTCCGGCTCCTCGATCTCGAGTTCTCGCCTCCAAGCCATCGCCCACCGCTGTGCCTGCACGAGCGCGTCACGGTCAGCGCAAATACACGGTTCCTTCAGCGATTCGCCCGTGCGGTTGCACCGCGAGCAGGCAATCAGCCGTTCCAGCAACTCCAGTCGCTCTTCGGCAGATGTCACGGCATCCTCCGCATCACGCGTACGCTTACGCAGCCGTGCGGCTCAGCCGCTGGCGACGTCGCGGCGCAGACCTGCCAGTCATCCGGCACATCAGCGAGGACGACGACGCGATGCCGATCGAGATCGACGAAGAGGCCGTTGACCCACGCGCGCGTCTGGCGCTGTGCCGAGAGCGTCACGAGTGAGAGCACGGCCGCGAGTGGGATCGCGGTCCAGTAAATGGCACGGCGCGGCGTCATTGCGCCGCCTCGATCGCGCGGTCGAACAGTGCCAGGACGTCCGCCTGCGTGCGGCCGGGCTTGTCGTTCCACGCTGACAGCGCCTCGCGTGAAAAGGGATATGAATAGGGATACTCGCGCGCGCCCATGAGCGCCGTAACCATTTGGCAAAGCGGCCAGTCATTGGCCGCCGTATGAGTGACACGAAAAATTGCGCCCTCAATGCACCATGCGCAGGCAGCGTCTGAAGTCGACTGCACTGAACGACCGGTCCGGTCTCTGGCGTCCGCATTGCGGCACCAACCCTGAGCGATCAGCGCCCGCGCTGCGACCAAGTGCTCTCTCAGCTCGCTCATGCCGCCCTCCCGCCGCACCACTCCGAGCACACGAGCCGGCCATTGAGCGAGACCAGCTCGTCCATCAAGCGCATCTCGCCGCACCGCGCGCACGGCGCGGTCAGCACGGGATGCAGTGGCCGCGCGAACGTCGGCAACTCGTCGTCCGGCTCGGGCTGCACCGGCCCGAGGAGCCACTCCATCGCCGCGCCGAGTGCCAGCGTGATCACGCCGAGTGCCGCGGCGAGGCCGAGGACGATCCCGATCTGGACCTGTGTGTCAGCGGTCATGCGTCACCTCGATCGGAGTCGGTGGGCAGCGGAGGATCGGGCGGGCCGGGTGGCGGCTCCATCAGCGAGCGCAGCGCCCAGATGACGACGCTGATGGACACGGCCACCGCGAGCACCAGCGCGAGCACAAACCACGTCATGTCGTCCTCCGTTCATCGCGGCGCTGGATCTGCGCGGCGATCCAGGCTTGGACTTCCCGCTCGGACCAGCGGACACAGCGCGGGCCGACGACGATGCGGCGCGGGAATACGCCACGGCGCATGTAGTCGTAGATCGCTGTTGTCTTCAGCCCGACGCGGGCGATGACTTCGGCGAGCGTGAGCAGGCGATCCGACGTCATGCGACCTGCTCGGACGGCACCGTTAGGACCGTATTGACCGCGATGTCCTTGGTCTCTTCCGCGAGCGCAATCACAAGCGGCCGGCGCAGCGCGCGCAGCTTCCAGAGTCGCGTCAGGTTCGGCGGCTCCGCGTTGTTCAGCCAGCGCGAGACCGCCGATTGGTCCGCGTAGCCCAGCTCGTAGGCGACCTCTTTTGGCGACTGGCCGGAGAGCGCGATCGCCCGCGTCAGCCAGCGGCCGAGATTGAGGCCCGCCTCGGCGTGCGCCGCAAGTTTCTTGCGGAGGGCTTCGCCATCCGGCGCACAACTCTTGCGGTGACGCGGCTCGACCCGCTCGGGCAGAGTGGACGGCATGACGCTACCGCTCCCCCACGACACGCTCGACCTGCTGCGCGACGACGCCGACCAGATCCGACTGAACGTCCTGCGATGCGCGAGACGCCGATTCCTCGCGGCCGAGGCCGAATGGCGCGCGGCGCGGGAACATCTGCGGTGGCTGTTGGAGCAGGCGTGAGGCGGCCATTAGGCGACCTCCCGTCTGAGGTACCTGCGGACGGAGTAGCCCATCGCCTTAGCGACTCGATCCCACGTTCTGGGATTGCAGCGAGTGCCATTGAGAATGCGAGAAACGGTCATGTCCGAGACGCCTGCCGCGCGGGCAAGATCCCGCGGGAGCCAGCCGCGGGAGGCAACGTCGGACGCGAGCCGTTCGGCGTCGAATTTGATCAGTGTCGCCATATCGGGACGGATCGTAATGCCGCCGTCCCGATTTGTCAACACCATATTTAACCGAGCGTCTCATGTTGGCGACGATGCCCGGTAGACTCCCGCTAATGGGGACACGTAAGGCCCGGGCTGGAGGGCGACGATCGCCAGAATTCGGCCGACTCCTGGCCGCACTTCGCGATCAGTCAATGCGTGATCCGAACAAGTCGCTCGACCGCATTCGCGACGCGCTTGGCGAGCGAGGAATTCACGTCTCGAAATCCGCGCTGAGCCGATACGAACGCGGCGAACGCGCGCCTGATTGCCTCGTACTGAAGGGCTTGGCGACGCTTTATCGCGTCCGCTTTGAGGCGCTCGCCGATTTCCTGTTAATCGATGCGTCAGGACGCGCTTTTGATCCGGGCTCTGCGGCGAGTGACCTGATCAGGCACGGCGCTGATATAGAAGGAGCCTCCATGACTGGAGGCTCCCCATATGCCCACGAATCGGATGCTGTGGCTGGCTTGGTCGAAGCCGTGCGTGCGGAGAACGCGGAACTCAGGCGCGCGGTCTCGCGCCATGCTGAAGCCATCCTCGAATTGCTCGGCGATGACGCTCGACGAGAAAATCCGGATCTTGAGCCTGAAAAGCCCACGACTCGCCGCCGCGATCGTGGCGCTCATTGACGATTGCGTATCGCGCTATCGATAGACGGTTGACTGCCCACTCGCACGCGCGATAATGTTTGGCCACGCACTTTTTAGGAGTTCTTGAATGCGCCGAGTCCTCCCACTCATCGGCCTGTTCGTGTTCGCTTGCATGCCAATCGGCGCTCACGCGCAGGCCCGAGCGACGCGCAGCAATCAACGACGCGCTGCCACTTCATTCCGACGTCTCAATGAAGATGAAGTGAAATCGATCGCAGCCAAGGCTGTGCAAGAGGCGAGCGGCGATCCAGATCGCTTCGACGCGATCGCTTCACGGGAGATTCTCAAGCTCGTTCCTGGCTTTTCGCGCGCGCGCGTTATCGCAGCAAGCGTGCCAGGCTTGACGATTACGGTCGCAGGACCGGCGAATCTCTTTCTGGATGACACGCGCGAATTCATCCGAAAGATGGAGCCGATCGGCCATATCACTTGGCATCCATATATCCTCGTTGCGATCACGCCGACAACGATGGAGGCTCCCAATATCGAACGGATCGTCATTATGCGTGACGGTGCAATCGTCACGCCACTTGAGACCTTTCTGTCGCCTGCTCGCGTGGCGATTCCTACCGGCATGCGAATTCAAGTCAATCGCGGAGCTGTCACGTATTCGCCGCCGGCTTTCAATCCTGACAAGCCGGTGAAGCTCACTGCAATTCCAACCGTCGGCCACAATATTGTCGTCACGTTTTCTCAGGCCCAATTGCGGCAGATTCAATGACAGCAGGTTTGCCGCGCCTTTAGTGGAGATCAGAATCAATGCTCCGTCGAGTCCTCCCGCTCGTCGTAATCGCCTCGGCCTTGCCCTTTTCACTCTCAGCCAAGGGACCAGACCCTCGGCTGGCCACGATCCGAACGGCCTATGTCGTTCCGGTCGACGATCTCGCCGAAGATGCCCCGGTGGCAAAGTGCTTCGCTGAGCATCTTCCGGATTCGCTTCCGATTACGATCGCCGCCTCTAAAGAGGATGCCGACGCGATTTTTCGAGTGCGCGCCAATCTCCCGAGTGCCACGGCGCGTGTCATGGTCGGCATGATGGGCGGCACCCCAAGTGCTCATGTCGACGTGGAACTACCAGACGGCACGGCCCTGTGGGGCGACGGGGCAAAGCTCAGGCGTTCCATCGGAAAATTCGGGAAGCTCGACAGCTCGAACGGCGCGAACACGGTGCAATGCGGTCTCGCCGATGAGTTAATCCAGACGCTCAGAAATGCCATGAAGAAGGCGCGAGACAGCAAGAAGTAACGATTAGGAGACCGCTATGCTCGTTCTCGCTGGCGCACTCATCGCCCTTTCCGTCCTTACAGCCGTCGCCGCAGTCGCGATGACGGCTCAAGTCTCTGCCGGGCCGACCATCATCGGCATCGCCTGCCTGTTGGCGATTTTCGCGCGCATCTTGCAGGCCGCCGCCTATCAGGCACAGCCACCGCGCGCACGACAGGACGCGCCTCGCCCGTAGGTCTCGTGGCTCCGCGCATCACCTTCCTCGCCGTCGTCGGTGAATCCTTCCGGCAAGACGCACTCGCGCGCCTACTCGCGGCACACCCCGATCACGCGTGCCTCATCGCGCTTGTGCCCGAGCCGGAGAATCCCGTCGACGCCAACGCGATCAAAGTCGTGAGCGGTGACGACAGCGCAATGCTCGGCTATTTGAGCCGCAAGAACGCCGAAGAGTTCCATGAAGCTGCAGCCGCACTGAACGCACTTGGGACGCGCTACCAGGCCACGATCTACGGCGGCGAGCCTGACAAGCCAGGCATCGGCCTCTCATTCGACGCCAAGCCGATGTACGACTGGCAGGATCGGCAGTACCGCGCCGAGGAACGTCAACGCCGCGCCAAGCGGAAGGACACGGAAGAACTGAAGAATCTGCGCCGCCAACTTCGCGCGGTGACACGCGAGCGCGACAAAGCATTGAGGGCGCTCGGTGAAGATGGTTCGGCTGACGTGGATGAGTCGCCAACGCGAACAATCGCGTCCATCGATCCAACGCCGAGCCAGCCAGCACCGCCGCAGGCGATTACGTCGCCACACACTGCGCCGCAGCCGCTCGCAGTCCAGAGTGTCGCGCCTACGACTTCGGCGCCTTCGCCCAAGATCAAGCGGATGCTGATTGTCGCCGCAGTTCTGATCGCGTTCGCGCTCTTCGCGCTGCTCCACTGATGTCGATGAACAATCAGGACACACCGCGCGATGAACGCCGCAAGGCGGATGCGGATCTGCCGCCAGTCGACGACGAGCGCGTGCCCGTGCCGGAGGCGCTGCGTCGACGATCCGATCGGCTGCTCGACCGGACGGCGCGGGAGTGGGGCGAGGACGGTAAAGCTAGCGGTCCTGCTGGCCCTTACGATAGCGGCGTGTGATCAACGTGCCGACCGGCGCCGCAATAGCCGCGAGCACGGATGTCACGCCTGCGAGGCTGCGACCAGAATAGGCGAGCCATAGTCCCCCGCTGAGCGCGACAAGAATGATGAGGAATGCTCCGGACAGCCCAATGATTTTCGCGGCGCGCTCAGCGCGATGATCGAGCCACGCATCGCGAGCGTGGCCCTCAGCCATGAGCAGAATGCGCTCGGCGGCACCAGGAACAATGTCGTCGAATTGCTGGAGGGTCTCGGGGCGCGGCAATGGCCCCATGTGCAACTCGCGGCGCTCAGTGATGACTCCAACCGAGCGTCTCGCCGAGAGAGACCGATGGCGCTTGCTACGCTTCGACAAGCGACTCTAGCCTGGGTGTATCGCTTGTCGGCTCGTCCAGATCTGGGTCGGGCAAATCGGCGTCAGACTGATCGCGAAAGGCCACAATCGCGAAGCGCAGGTCGCGCCCTACGCGTTCCCACTCGCTTATTGTGCGCGCATGCACGATCGGCGACGACCATCGCAGATCGCCGAGATCTGCAAGGCTATCGAGCGCGATTTCGACGATTTTTCGCGGCGTGAGCCGAGCCAGGACTAGCCGGAACGTCGCCATGCCTTCATCCTGCCACGGTTATCGCCCATGCGATTGATATTGTCAACGCCCTTGACACCATCCAGACACCGCCCGGATCGCGCCGCGCACCCGACTGGCCGATTCTGTGAACGTCTCACGCGCGATGGGCCAGCGGCCCAAAAATGACGGTATCCGTGACGGTATCGCGGACGCGCTAAAACCACTTTCGCCAAGTAATCACGGCCACGATAGCGGTCGCCAGCGATTCCCGATGGGGACGCCATCCCTTTACCGTTCGTCTCCGCCGGGCCGGGCAAAGGCGCGCTTCGCGGTGGGGACGCCAACCCTTCCACTCGCTCCAGTAGCGCCCCGTAATCCGCATCGAACGTGTCGTTCGCTCGCAGGTGCTCGCTGCCGCGCACGTCGCCTTCGGCCAGCCAGGTCGGTCGCGGCACGACGATGCCGGTGAACAGCTTGTCGAATCGCGTCGGGGCCGAGAACTCGTAGCCGGTGCCGTCCGGTCGTGGCGTGAAGACGATGCGACCACGCAGAATGCGCTGAAGCACGGCCCGACCCTGCGTCGTGGAGCCACGCAGCAGACGACGCCATTCGGCCAATCGCGATTCCACCAATTCCGGGGCCAATCGCGGCACCGGATGCAGGCCGAGAATCTGCACCTTGAGCGCGCTCTTCTTCGCTTCGAGTTCGCGCAGCTTTGCGACGAGCGACACGGCATCGCCGCCCGCTTCGATGGCTTCGACGAGACGCGAGATGCGGCGGTCGAGGTCCCCGATTTCTTTCTCGATACGCTGCTTCTGGTCCTGCAAGTCGTCCCGCTCCGAGAGCTTGATGACCTGCTCGATGGCGTCGGGAGTGAGCGCGTGTTCCTCGATGGCCTGAAGCACGGCCTCGTTCATCGACTCAATCGTCGGATGAAGCGCGTTCGTGCAGGTGCCGTTGCGCCGATGGCTGGAGCACAGATACTCGCCGACCCGGCCGCGCTTCAGTGGACTGGTTTCCACGACGAGACCCTTGCCGCAGAGACCGCACGTTGCCAATCCGGCGAGCAGATTCTTGATGGCGTGTTGCGGCGGACGACCCGACATGCGGCCACCATCGAAGCGCAGCGCCCGGCTCTCGGTCTCTTTCCGGCGAGCACGCGCCCGATTCCAGAGGTCGTCGGAGATGATGCGGAGGTCTTCGGCCGACGTGCGCAGCCATTCCGACTCGGACCGTTTCTTCTGCCGCACCTTGCCCCACACGGTGCGCTTGCGCGTCTTGTTCCAGACGACGGTGCCTCGGTAGATTTCGCGGCACAGAATGGCGCGAACCGTTGACGGCGACCACTCGGGCAACGACGGCACTTCGGCGTCTTTGCGCTGGAACGGCCGCGGAGCCAGCGCATGCTCGGCGTTGAGCAGCTTGGCGATGCGCTTGAGTCCGTAGCCGGAGTCGTACATCTCGTAGATGCGGCGCACGATGGTCGCTTCGTCGGGATGCACTTCCCTCACGGTGTGCGAGCGCTTCGGATTGCCGTCCGCATCGATGCCGTCGTAGACATGGATGTTGCGGTAGCCGAAGACCCGGCCGCCGGGCACGCGATTCTTCTTGTGCAATCGGACGTGTGCCTCGTGAACCCGCATGCTGGTCTTGGCCCGATGGTCCTCGTCGGCGAACGACTGCACCGAGGACATGAGCTTCGACACCGCATCACGCGGCGTGAGGCTGCGGTCCTCCATGTAGCTCCAGACTTCGACTCCGGCCTCGTCGAGTTGCTTGATGAGATACGCCGTCTCGGCCATTTCGCGGCCGAGCGACTTCTGTTCGCTGACGATGAGCACCTGAAACGGCGCGCGGGGAGCCAAGAGGCCACGCAACCGCATGAGGCCCTTGCGTCGCTCGAACTCGGCGCCGGACTTGCCGTCGTCGATGAAGACGTAGTCTGACGAGACGGCCCATCCCTTCGCGACGGCATAGGCCATCGCATTATCGACCTGCCTCGTGACCGACTTCGCGTCTTCGGAGACGTTCTGCTCCGTGGACTTCCGGGCGTAGATGGCGGCAATCATTTGTCCTCCGAGTCTTCCGCGACCTCGACGAGCACGACCTCGGCACCGAGGTCGCTGAGCCACGACAGCACTTCGTCGCGGATGGCGTCGGGTGATTGAAGGTGGTCGTCGGTGGCAGAGCCGACGCGAATCTGCACGATGACGGTGAAGGTCCTCATGACAGCCTCCGAATCTCCGCGAGCGTCGTCGGAGTGAAGTGCTCGTCTCGCTCGATGGGCAGCCGGAGAGGACCGCGAACGGCGCGAAGCTCGGCGAGACTGAAGTAGCCGAGCTCGGTGTCGTGCCCCACGACGAGGCCGAAGAACGTGTCGTTGCCATCGAACTCGGTCGCGAACCACGACCACGAGGAATCGGGTGTGAAGAACTTCACGAACACCGTGGCCTGCTCGCCCAGCGATTCCTGGCTGTACAGCGGCGGCAGCAACCGGCGCACGTCGTCGGGAAAGAGTTGGTTATTGAGATGGGTGGTCGGCATAGCGATGGGCTCCTGAGAGAAGAGGGAGGAGGCTCCGAGGAACCTCCTCCGACCTCCGCTACGCCGCGTGCTTCTTCGCCGGCTTGGGTGCCGGCGGGATGGTCTTGAACGCGTCTCGGTCCTTGGCCTGCTTGACGACCTCCGCCCATCCCTGCTTGATGGCGTCCTGCTTCAGTCGCTCGAACGAGGAGATGGCCTGCTTCTCCTGTTCGAGCGTGAAGGTTTCGCGGCACCCGAGACTCGATTGCCCACCGACCTTCATGCGGACCGAGACGCGGATGTTCTTCTTCCCGACCTTCGCCTGCACCGTCAGAGAGGCGTCGGTGCCCGAGAACTTTGCTGTCATGCTTTTCATGTCGTCCTCCTACGCCGCCTCGGCGCGCATGCTGACCAGTTCGCCAGACCGGAAACCGAACTCCTCCGCGTGGTCGTCGGAGGAAGACAGGAACACGCGAACGATGTGGGACTTGCGCGTGTAGAACGAGTCGCAATGCCAGCCATCGACCATTGCCTCGAACTTGGCTTTGGCCTCCGGGCCGGGCGCGGCACTGAACTGCGCCGAGATGAACGACGCATTGCTGAGAACGACGAGGACGTTGAACGTGCGCTCCATACACTCACCTGAGAGCCATGCAATGCGACTAAATCCTTATGATTCAGTCACTTACAGGCAGCCTTAGCTTAGGCTGCCCGTGCCCCAAAACGCTAGGAGCCCTTATCCCGTAACCGACTGAATCCATGGCAGTTACGGCCGCCTACGCCGGGCGCGGCCGGGCCGCCGTAGCTCCGCAGGCCCGCCCGGTAGCCCGTAGGCGGGCCGCGCCGCGCCGGGCCGGGGTAACGGCCGCCCGGTAACGCCCGCCCGCCTACGGGCTGCCTGCCCGGGCAAGGCCGGGCGGTTCTCCCGGGGCTACCCGCCGGTAGGGCGAACGCTCGGCGCGGCCGGGCCGCTCGTTGGTCCGGGCACGACGAGCGTTCGGTGGTGCCGTGTCTTTCCCGTGCTCCTCGCTCCCGTGTTGCGTCGGTGAGAGCGGATGAATGAGTGGACCGTCTCCGACCCGGTTCTGATGGCGAGCCGATGCGGCCGAGTCGGAGTTGAGGCCGCGGTCCGGCGACCCGAGGGATGACCCGCACCGGCTAGTCGTTCGGCGGACGGCGCAACGCGCACTTCCGCCAGTAGTCGTAGAACCCGCCGGGTCCGAACTCTTTGCGCCACGCCAGCGGCCGAATCGGTCGTGTGGTCCGCCGATTCTTCGGCGTGTAGAGACCCGGCACGATGAGCCGACTGCTCGCGTTCTCGATGTCGGCGAGGCGTCGGGAGAGAGCCCGTGCGTGCTGGAGGGCGGCATCGAACTCCTCGACGAGCGGAAGCTGCATGGCACGCAGATTCGCGCCCGCCGCGAACGAGACGGCCCGCCACGTCTCGGCGACTTCCTGCTCGGCGACGTGAACTCCGGCGTCCGCAATGCGCACCTCCGACGCGAGGTTGTCGATGCGCGACTGCGCGGCGCGGAGTGCGGAGTCGTCGCGTTGTCCTCGTGCGGCGAGTTCTTCCAGACGCGCGAGTTCCGCTCGGAGGTCGCTGATGGACGCGGCCACGTTCTCGGCTGTGCGCTTCGCGTCGGTGAGACGAGCACGGGCCGCGACGACGAGTGGATGGTCGTCGATGGACTTGAGATTGAGCCAGTCGAAGCGAGACGTGGTGGGCAGCTCGGCTTCGGCCTGCGCCTCCGATTCGGCATTGGCCCGTTCCCATGCCTCGTGCTCGGCGAGACGGGCGTCTTCGCGTCGGTTGAAGGCGTTGACCTCGGCGATGTGCTGCTTGTAGCTCGTGTGGTCGGAGAAGTTCTTCGGCGAAAGAATGTCCATGATGCGCTCCTAGTCCACCTGTCCCGTGACCTTGCGGATTTCCTCGACCACCGCGTCGGTGATGGCCTGGGTGAGTTGCTTCGCGCTGATGTCGGGCACGAGGATGTGGCCCGGCGTCGGGTCCGGGGCCTCGCCCACGAACTCGACCGCGACCTCTTCGTCGGAGTCGTCAGTGAACTCCACGGCGACGACTGATTCGTCCGGGTGGTAGATGCTCAGCGACTTGACCAGCCGGGTCGCGTGCGGATTGGCCGGCACCGATACGATGGACCACTCGAGCAGTTCCCACTTCGTGTAGCGATAGCCGCCGGTGCCGAGTGGGTCCCACGCGAGTGGCCGGAAGCCGACGCTCGCGGCATTGAGCACGCCCTGCTCGAAGGCGTTGCGCACTCGGTCTGCGTCCGGGTCGTTCTTGAGCCAGACGAAATCCGCGCGGATGCCGCGACCGGGAATCACGTCGAGTGACGTGGTGCGGCCGACCGGGATGCTGTAGTGGTCGTGACTGAACAGCACAATCGGGTTTTCCCGATACGCGTCGAGGATGGCGCCCTCGGGGATGAGGACGTCGCCTTCGCGGTCCTCGTGCTGCGTCGTGATGGTGAGCCGCGCGTCGGACGATGTGCCCGCCGCGCGGCCAACGATGACGTCGAACCGCTTGCGCTTGGCGTCGGTGATGGTGGTCATGCGTCTTCCTCCTCCTCCTGGATGATTCGCTTGAGAAAGTGCCGATAGAGTTCGGACTTGCCCTCGTAGTTGAAGTTCGCTGCGAACACTCGGTCGAGCCACTTGTTGAGTGCGGTGCTGTTGGCCTCGTCGTCGCGAACGGCGTTCCACGCATCCTGAATGTCCACGGCACGCTGAGTCATGGCACTGAAGAGCGTCGTGATGATGGCGACGAGGTCGTCGGCTTCGCCGACGAGAGACTTCGGCAGATGCGCGTGGTAGAGGCGCAGAATCTTCGCGAGGTCCTGCACGAGCGTGTCGATGCACGCGAGGGCTTCGATGTAATTCGGCCCGAACCGTTTCGTGTATGGCAGTTCGTCTTCTGACATGCGTCGTTCCTCTCGTCTCCTCGTCGCTTCCGGGCCGCCCGCGCGGGCCGGTAAAGGTTGCTTCCCGTGGAGGACCCACCCCAAGGACTACCGGGCCGCCCGTAACCGTCCTGCCACCAACGGGTTAGGGCCGGACCGGCAGGCGCTCCGTAGCGGCGTCTCGTAGCGGCCCCTACCTACCGCCTAGCCCGTCCGCCGAACGCAGCGCAGCGGCCCGCCTGGACCGCGAAAAACCGGCCGCGCCTACGCCGGGCCGCCGCTTACCTCCGGTGGTGGCTCCGGCTCGTCGGTGGTGGCCGTCTTCTCCGGCGTGCTCTCGTTCGTCGCGTCGCGCTGCTGTTCGTGCTCCGCCTCGCGCGGCGGCTCGCTGTTCTCGTCGGTGGAAACAATCTCGGCGTCGGTGGCAACGACGGCGAGCAGTGGTCGCTCCGGCGGAATGCCGTGTTCCTCCCGGTACTTCGCCTCGCGAATCCAGATGCCGACCTGATGGAACTGCGCCTTCGTGAGATACGAGATCCACGCGGGCGGCTCGTAGTACTCGTGCTGGACCGTGATGGATTGCTTCGGGCCGTAGCCGGTGCGGTCGAGCACAATCTTTGCGGCCTTGAGCATCAAGCTCATGTCGTCGCTGCGACCGCACTTCTCGCAGACGTCTGGTGCATTGAGCACGCGAAGCAAGGTGTCGATGGCTGGGTCCACCAGAGCAGCGAGACGCTGACGAGCTGACTGAATGACCTGCGGTGCCTTGCCGCCGTGATGGTTGCAGACGGTGCCGCCGACGATTGGAGGACGACCGCAGCGTTCTCCCGTCGTCTTGGATGTCGCCGTGCAACGGCGCTCGCTGTTCCGAAGACCGAGTGCTTCTCGCGCGGTGCGGCCTAAGACGTCGTGTTCTGACCGCAGTTTTCTCTTGTCACCAGAATCGTCGTTTCCAGCGTCCATAGGGTTTACCTCGTTAGCGCCCATAGCGCCCGTAACCGTAAACTTCTCCCTAGGAAGAGACTCACGGGAAGGTTTTACCGGTAAGGGCGCTATGGGCGCGGGCATCACAACTCATCCCGCCTTTGGGCAAAATCAGGTGATTTCAACCCGACGCCCCGGTATGTGACGGTCCGCCCATCGACGGCCGTGTATCGCTGGCGCAGACGCACGCCAAATCCCTTCTGGCTGAGCCGGTCCGCATCCGCCAAACGGCGGTCGTCGCACCATCGTCGGTATTCGTCGAAGATGGCTTGCGCGCCAACCTTCGCGTCCGGCCCCTCGACGCACCGCTCCGCGATGAACTCGCTGAGCACGTCACTCTCGTTCTGATACTTCGCCGTCTCCGACTGCACGATGTCCGGGTGCCGCAGCCCGTCGCGCTGCCAATCGAGACAACCGCGCACGGCCCACGCGAGAATCCCTTCGGCTTCCGCTGTCAGCGTGTCGGTGAGCGAGGTATCCACTTCGGCTCCCTCGAACTTCCGCAGGAAAGGCACGAGCTTCACCCGACGCCACATGCCGTGCGACGGGTCCGAGATGACCGGCTTGTCGTTGACGAGCAGCACAATCTTGGCGACTGGCGTGAACTGAAACGGCTTGCCGTAGGGATGTCGCGCGTTGACTTCTTCGCCACCCGTGAGCGACTTGATGAGCTTTTCGTTGAGATGCTCGCGGCGTGAGACTTCACTGGCCCGGACGAGCCGCTGTCCAACGAGGCTGGCTCGCTGATATTCGGTCATCGAGTCGGACCACGTTGCCGTGGGAAACGGCATGGTCCACGCATACGCGCTGCCGAGCACATCGCGCATCAGCGCCTCAACCATCGTGCTTTTGCCGTTCGCGCCTTCGCCGTAGAGAATCCAGAACACCTGTTCCGACGTGATGCCGGTGAGCGCGTAGCCGAAGACACGCTGGAGGTAGTCGCCGAGTTCCGGGCGGCCGGGAAAGACCTCCTCCATGAATCGGTCCCACCGAGGACACCGCGCGGTCGGGTCGAAGGCGACCGGCGCGACCTTCGTGATGAAGTCGGTGGCTTCGCCGGCACGCAGCCGACCGGATTGAAGGTCCACGACGCCGTTCTGCACGCCGAGCATCCACGGGTTCGTGTCCCACTCGTCGCCCGTGATGGCAATCCGTTCAATCTTGCGAGCGAGCCGGACAAGGTTGTCCCGGCGGGCGCGCGATTCGCTGTCGAGCGCAAACCGCACGTGCTTCTTCTTGTCGGCGTCGTCGGTAATCTCGAGCGCGAGCCGCTGTCGTTCGCGAATGGCATCCAACGCAAGCCGGTCCACGTGTTCGGTGCGGTCGCGCAGCCAGTGATGCGTGTCGAACACGAACCACTCACGGCGGCCGTGGTCGAAACGGATGAGGTCGCCGGCCACCGACGCGAAGAACTCGGCATTGCCGGTGTCCGTGGGCGGAATCTGGTCTGGTTTGTCGTAAGGGCTGGGGCGCAAGCCCGGCCGGTCCTTCTGCTCCCAGCATCGGCGCAGGTAGGCATCCAATTCCCCGAAGGGAATGGGTGGATGACACTTCGCCTCGTTCTCTTTATGGCAAGCAGCCAGAACCGATTCGAGGCCGAACCCCTTGAGTTTGAGGCTGCGAAGCGACCGGAACATCGTGTCGTGCCGGTCACCCTTGGCAACGGCGTCCGGGACTGAGAATGACGAGTGCGACGATTCGCCCTGGTCCGTGCTGGTGCTCGCGCCGACCTTGGCGGCGATGTCCTCAACTGCGTAGCGTGAGCCGGAGGCCGACTCGAGTTCTACGGTCCGCGGCGTGCCGTATTCCGACTTGAAGTTCTTGCTGCCGGGAATCCGGAGCACCCGCGCCGGTTCCGACACGCTCTCGTCCACGACGCCGGCGAGCGCACGGGCGAAATCGCGCAGCAGCTTCTTGGCCCGAGCCATCTCGCCCGGCATCTGGAGGTAGATGGGGACGCGGAGCAACCAATAGGGATGCAGACCACCGCCGGACCGCACCAACAGCGACGACGGCAGCCCGAGCGATTCTAACCGACGCCGCGTTTCGTCTTCGCCGAGGTGCTTGAAGTCGGCGTCCACGAAGATGGCCGTGAGCACCTGACAGTGCTCGCCGGTGCCTTCGCGTTCGTCCGCGCCGCGCTGCGAGCGCAGAGCCACACCGAAGAACGCCCCCAACTCGTATCGCTCGCACTCGCGCAGGAACACCGACACGCGACCGAAGTCGAACTGGCCCTCGGTGACGGGCACGAAATCGCGGATGCGATTGGCAACGGCGCGGCGGTTCGCGTCGGTGTCGGGAGCGAACGTCCGCAATTCGATGAAGCCCGTCTGCCCCTCGTAGAGCGAGCGGAAGAACTGCTCGGCGGGATGCATCACTGGACACCTCCCACCGGCCGGTTCCGCACCTCGGCGATCCACGCCTGCTCCATGCGGTCCGCGCAATCGGGCCGCGATTCGCAGGAGCGGCACAGGCCGTAGAAGATGACGGCCTTGACCGCGCGGATGCTCCACCGACGCTGATACTCGACACGCGCGAGCACGTCGCCCTCGGTGCCGTCGTCGGGGACGAACGCGCCGATGCGGACGATGGGCTTGCCGTCGTGGAAGCACCCTGAGAGATGGCTCTCGATCATGTGGATGCTGCGCGGGGACTTGGGGTCCCCGCCCAGACCGCCGGGAATCCAGCGAGCACCCGACATCAGTCCTCCACGACGCGAGACGAGGACGGGCACGAGGCCCGTCCTCTCCTGAGATGAGCGCTACGCATGAGTGTCCTCGTGCAACAGATGCCCGACACTGAGCCTGTCGTCGAGCCGGTCGGCGTTGATCCACTCGGCGTCTTTCTTGGGCAGATCGAAGAACGTGACGTCGTCGGTCAGGACTTGTCGTCCGTCACGGTCTTCCACGACAAGCTTGTGTTCGTCCATGTTGGTGATGCAGTCGTCCACCACATGAAAGAGGAACCGCGTTCGCCGATCGTTGTCGTCGTGCCATCGCTTGTAGATGAATGCGAGAGCAGCTTTGGCGCCGGTGAACAACGCCATATCAGGAAGAACGACCGCGCACACCTTCGACGCGAGCGACGACTCCAACACGAGACCGTTGATGAGGCTTCTGTTGATTTCGATTGCCTCGGAGTCGTTCCACCCGTCCATCAGACAGAGCGGCTTTGCGATGTTCTGGGCCTCTGAGATCTCATCTGGATTCTTGAGTTGCGTCAGCCAATTGCGGAGATCTGCCTCGCCGAATCTCCGGCCGCCGTGCTCACGGTGGAAGCGTTGGATGAATTGGGCATACCACGGCTGTATCCAGGGAGAGAGGCATACGCCGTGACCTTGCACTTCGCGAATGTGTCCTGTGATCCACAGGTGTCGTGAGTCCTCCCTGCCGAGAGTCACGATCGCGTTCCAGAGTTCCTTCTCCGGCCAACTGTAGCGACCGGTCCGCGCCTTCGTGGTCTTGTCGTTCGCCTTGCGGCTCCTGGTCTTCTTTCTTCGTACACTCATGACTTGGCCTCCATTGGGGTTGGTGAAACTGCGGCGGACGTGGGAGTGTTCGCCGCGACGACGGGCAGCAGCAGGTCGAAGCCGGACTCGACACCGAGGGTGCGAGCCAGCCGGTCGAGTTGTTCGTCGGTGGGTGCGAGTTCGCCGCGCTCAATCGCCGAGAGGGTCGGCTGAGTGATGTCGGTGAGCTGACCCAGATCGGTCTGGGTCCAGCCACGAATCAGGCGTTCATGTCGAAGGCGCAGCACCGGAATCGCTCCAATGCCGACGCCCGTACAAAGAAGAAGGGCGTCGGCCAAAAGTGATGAATCACTTCTGACCGACGCCCTGCCCGGCTATCGGTGAATCCGTTCTCCTGCTAGCAGCACCGTGTGACCCCTAGCGCCTCGTGAGAGGCACCCAATTTCGGCCGCACTGTTGTGCGGGGTGGTCAGGGACGTAGAGAACGCACTCGGTCGTAAAGACCCGGCCGCCGGAACCAGCCCGGCGGCTACGGCTACTATACGCCGACCGTACCGAAAACGCTACGGCAAATACGCGAGAAAACGCGCTCGCGGGCCGTTCTGAGGCCGCTATTCCACGATTCGGAAGATGGCGAGACGCACGTCTCCGGCGCGAAACTGCTTCAGCAGCGATGCCTTGAACCCGCGTGTCTGACCCGGCCGCAGCAGCCGCCAGCCCTTGCCGGTCGGCAGATGCAGACCTCGCTTGACCACCGTCTTCTTGAGCTTCACCGTTCGCGCCATGTCCGTTCCCTCTACGGCCGATTCGCTCCTGGCTGGCTGCATGCCTGCCGCATGAGATCGATGGCCCGCGCTTGCTCGTCTCGGTTCCCGCTCGTCGTGGCTGCGAGCAACAGACGAGCACCGTCGGCAACGCCGGGCGCGACCTTGGAATCGGCCAGCCGGGCGTTATCGTGAACCTTCTGGACGCGCTGACGCAACTCTGCGTTCGTGAGGGTGCCGTCCAGCGTGTCCTTGAGCGCGGATCGGAAATCGCGGCACGCGATGACTGCCGATGCGTCGTAGGCAGGTTGGGCCGGCTGGGACGGCTGACTCCGCAGCCAAGCGATGGCCCCACCCACCACGACGAGGCCGATCACGATGCGACCCAATGCCTTGTCGATGTTGATCCGTTTGTTCCAATCGGGCGCCACGGCCAATCCCTCCTGTGGGGGATATCGGCCTTGCGTCAGAACACTATAGTGTGTAGACCTATGGTGGTCAGGCGCGGACGATGGCCGCGTGCCGGACGACCTGTTCAAGTCCCTCGGACGCCGCGTCCGCGACCTGCGACGCGAGAAGGGCTTGTCGCAGGAGAAGCTGGCCGAAAAGGCCGAACTGCACCGGAACTACGTGGGCCGGATCGAGCGAGGCGAACCCGGCGTGTCGCTGTTCGTCGTGGCGCAGTTGGCCGGTGCGCTCGGGTTGTCGCTGGCCGAGTTCTTCGCGTCGTTCAAATCGCGTCGCTGATGCCGAGTGGCACACCGGTTGACCGAATCTGCCGCGCCACGCTAGACTCCGAATGTTCCGCTCTTGACTGATCGGACGTTCCCGGCCTTTGGGCCTCCTGAACCCTTGATTGGGGCAACGCAGGGTTGATTCCCTCGAAGCGCAAGCTTCGCGTGCAAGGAGAACGTTCCATGACCCGCACGACTCCGGTGAGACCCAAGGTCTCCGATCCCGCATTGCAGACGGCCATTGACGAGGCCGGTCCGAACATCGAGAACTACTACACGAATCTTGACGGCGTCTCGGCCGACATCAAGTCGGTCGAGCAGTACCTCACGTCGTCAGGTATTCGCATCCCCGCCGAGGTCCACCTGCCGGGCAAAGGCATCGAGTTGGAGGGCGAGATCGACGTCCTTGAGAACTACTCGGGCCGAATCTGGCAGGACGAAGAGGCGATCCAGTGGACCGCCGATCCAAAGAACATTGATCGGTGGCGACTACTTTGGACGAAGCGGCGTAAGTGGGGCGAACTCGAACTCTGCGAACGTGTGGCCATCGCCGGCCCGACGTTCAACGGCCCGGTCGAGCCACTGGAAGACAAGCCACTTCTTGAGACACCCGTAGACGTTCGACTTCGTGCGCACAAACAACTCGGGGAGTTGATCCGCGTGGTAAGCAAGTCGGTCGAGATTCAGCCGCACGAAACGTCGTGGGCTGAGTCTGACGACATACCGTTTTAGCAGGACGATGGCGGCGGTTCCTCGACGGGACTGCCGCCATCCAAGTTCGCTCGTCGCGCCAGATCAATTTTCGCGGAGTCACCATGTATCGATTGAGCCAGGAACAGACCCGCTCGCTAGTCCGCCAGCCCGAGTCCGGCATGGGGTATCAGGTCGTTGACGCTGCAACGACCGACAACAAGACCAAACGCGGAATCGTCTACAACGCCGAGTTGCTGACACTCGATGAGGATCGCCATGGCGACCGAGTGATCATGCTGACCAAGTCGGCTTCCGAGGCACTTCGGACAGCCGAGAGTGCCATTGGCAGAATCAAGTCGCTGACGGTCGTGCGGGACTCACGAACCACGGTGCTTTCCAAGAGGGAGGCGAAGGCCAGTGGCGGAGCGAGTGAAGCGGAGACCGAGAAGACGAAAGAGGGTGAGAAGTTCTACCGATTCTCAGCCTTCGAGAACGATCGCCGCATCACGGCCGACAACGGACTGGAGCCGGGCACGTATGCGACAACCGAAGAAGACGGCAACAAGGTGAAGACCGGCAAAGAGGCGGTCGAACGCTATGCGCTGCCGAACGAAGAGCCGGCCTCGTATCGTTTTACGATCAAGCCACTCAAGGACACGAACATCAAGAAGGGCATCGTTCAACCGGCCAATGGCCATCAAGGTGGAGGCGTCGAGGTGATTTTCACGGACGGCACAACCAAGAATACGGTTGCGAAGCCACCGACGAAGTTGCCGGACGAGTAGCGTGCGAATCAAGCTCGACAAGCGGTGGATCGACCAACTGGTGAAGTGGCCTGAGAACGGAATGGGCTACCAGCGTGTGGACGTAACGATGGCGGATGGTCGCGAACTGAAGAATGCTGTCGTACTCAATGCGGAACTTCTTGAGGTTCCGGCAGAGTTCGCGCAAGCCACCGTCGCCGACATTCGCCTACACATGGAGGCGCAGCCGTCGCGTCGCTAGCACCGCTGCGATCCAACAGATAGCGGAGGGCCGGTCATCCCTCGATGATCGGCCCTGTGGGTGTCAATGACGCGCCGCTCAAATCACGTCGCTGAGGCCGGGCACAGCGGTCGTCGCTGGCCCGGCCTCTGTCCCGTTTTACTGCTTACCGAAGAAGATCTCTCCGGAAGCGGCTTCCAGTTCGCCGACAGTCTGGTTGACCATCGCCGTGAACGCGGCGATGAACTCGTCGATGATCCGCACCGCGGCAAGTCTCGTCTCGCGCGGAGCTTTCAGGAGCGACATCGGATCACCATCTGCGAAGGTGTTCGCCCAAGGGCAGTCCATCTGGCCCTCGTAGAAGCCGTGAACGGTTCGCAGCTTCTTGACGGCAAGATTCCACTTGCCGTCGATTCTCGCGTAGCCAAGCACCTCGGCCACGTCTTCGTACGTGGACGACGGGCTCAAGTCACCGCGTGAATCAGACTGATAGAGCGGCTTGCTCTCAAACCAAAACGTGAGGCCGATGTTCGCGGCGCTCAGCTTCGCTTCGAGATCCTTGAGGATCGCGTTGACGTGATCTGACGCTTGATTGAGCTGCTTCGCCTTTGCGAGCAGTTCCGTGAGTCCGGGATGTGCAATTGCAGAGTCGTGCGACATTGCGGCTTCCGCCTTTCTGGCCGTCAGGCCATGCGCCCCGTCAGGAGCAGAGGAACCGTTCTGAGGATCAGCCCAGAACGCACCGGCCCGGCGGGATGCCGAACCAGCGGGAGCAGTCTAGCAGACCTAAATCCTGAGCGACATGCCCGGGCAGGGAGCCGCAGGCGGCTCGCGCCGACCGGGCCGCCCGGTAAGCCCGGCCCGGCGGAACGCGCGGCCGCCGCGCTACGCTACGCGGCCGTCCACGCGGAAGGGATACCGCCGCTCTGGGGACGCCACCCGTTCCGCGCTCGCGGGCAATGGGCTACGCCGTAATGGGGACGCCAGCCTTCAATCGAATGAACAACGACGCCTCGATGCGCCACCGCCTGATCCTCGAGGGACTCCTCGCCCTGGCGGCAGGTGTGTACTTCGGCGACGTCTGGGTGCGCAGCTACCGCGGCCGAAGCGTCTTTCAGCGCCCTCCGTTTGGACGCGGCCGGCGCTGGCATCGAGATACGAACCCGTGGAATTACTGGCTGGGCATGGCGACTCTGGCCTTGGCAACGGTCTTTCTGACAAGCTGCGGCGCCCTGCTGACGATCGCTGGCGTACTTGGGCTCTGACGAGGACCGGCGGACCGCACGCGGCACGCGCCTTCCTGCCCGAGTTCGTTTGACCACCACGACACGCCTGGCACACGATGGCCTGCCATGAGCGATTCATCCGCATCGAACGAAAGCCGCGCCCAATCCGTCGCCGACGCCGTCACGCGCGCACTTGTCGACTCCGGCGTGCTTGCGGCCACGAAGTACCGTAGCGATTTCGAGGTCGTGTCCGCGTGGAAGCGCGACATCGCCAACGACCCGAACCCGCTCCTGCGCTGCGGTAACAAGACGTATTCGCAGTTCGATGAAGATGGGATTCTGTTCGAAATCCTGCGACGCCTTGGTCTCGGTTCGGGGCGGTTTCTCGAGATCGGCGTCGGTGACGGCACGGAGAACAACACACTGGCGCTTCTCGCCGCCGGATGGCGCGGCCACTGGGTTGGTGCGCAACCGCTGGCGTGGAGTCCATCAGGTCGTCGCCTGACGTTCACGCAGGCCTTCGTGACGCTCGACAATCTGGCGAATCTTCTCCCCGCCGACACCTGCGACGTCTGCTCGCTCGACATCGACGGCAACGACTATTGGATTGGACGGGCCCTGCTCGCACACATCCAGCCACGCGTGTTCGTCGTCGAGTACAACGCGAAGCTCATTCCGCCGATCCGATTCACCCTTCCTTACGAACCGACGATGGTGTGGACTGGCGATGACTTCTTCGGCGCGTCGATCATGCAGTGGCACGACTTGTTCGTGCAGCATGGGTACCGACTGGTGTGCTGCTCCTACTGCGGCGTCAATGCGTTCTTCGTGCGAGACCCCGGCCGCGCCTTTGACGACGTCCCGTCGGATCCCGCTGCGGTGTTCCGTCCCGCCATGTACGCGCCGTTCCCGGTCCTCGTCGGTCACCCAACGTCGATGAGAACTCTGGCGGAATTCGAACGGCAGTAGGTGTCCCGATGACGGGCCGGTCGTCCCCTTCTAGATCGACGACTGCTCGTAATAGTCCGGAACTGGCGCATCGAAGTCGACCGACTCGCCGAGCGCCGCGAGTGCCGCCAGCCAAAACCGCGGCAGCGGCACGGGCACGGTGCGCACGACGCGCTTGATGCGCGCTCGTAGAACGGGATCGGCCTGCGCGAGGCGATAGAGCGCGCGCCATGCCGTCATCTCTCCGCGATCGAGCAGCTGCGCAAGCGCTTCATCACTCTCGATCGACGGTTCCGTCCGATTCCAGAATGCACGCGATGAGGCGAAAGGGGCGGGGATCATGAGGCGTCGAGTGCCGACGTGGCGACGATCGGTGCCCAGAAACGTCCGCGCGCCGCGACGTGTGACCAGGTGTTCCATGGGGGCTGAAGCCCACGGTACTGCCCGAGATCAATCTCGGCGATGTCCGTCGGAGCAGCCGCCGCCAGACAGTCGGCGACCTCGGCCAACGGCGAGACGTCCGCATCCTGACGATAAATGGCGTCGAACGAACGCAGCGCCTCGACGACGCCGTCACGACCGAGGCGCTCGAAGAGCACGACCGTATCGAGATAGTCGCGCACCGTACGGCGCGTCGCCAGCAGCCATGCCTTGATGCGAGCCATTTCAGCGAGCGTGGGGACCCGAAGCCCACTCCGCTCCTCGGTCTCGAGCGGTCGCGTCCGTCGGAGCTGACGGATACCGGTGAGCACGCCGTCGAGCTGCCCCAGAATCAATACGGGTCGCCGGATTCGCTCAGTCCGCCAGCCCGCCGCCGACTCGAGCGACGCCAGCACGTCGTCGAAACGCACCCGCAAGTCTTCCAGTACGTGGTCGCCATCGAGGCTGACGCGATGACCGACATGCAGCGCCGCCGCGGTGCCACCAACCAGGACGCTGCCCGGCACGAGATGCTGAAGGTGCCGCTCGGCGGCGAGCAAACGCTCCCAGTCTGGAAGCCGACCCTCAGGGACCATGGACGCAATTGTGACATGGTGCGCGGCAGACCGACCATCGTCCGATAGTGCCTCGCGCACAGAACCGGGACTACTCGCGCGCCTCCGCTCCCCTTTATCTATTCCGTCCTGAACAGCACCGCCGGGTCGGTGCTGGCCGCTCGTCGTGCCGGCGCGTACGACGCGGCTACTACCACGATCATCACGAGGACGATGACCGTTCCGTAGGTCGTGGCATCGATGGGACTGACGCCGAAGAGCAGGCCGCCGAGCGTACGGCTCGACGCGATGGCGACGAACAGGCCGAGACTGACGCCCACCAACAGACGCGAGCCGATGGAACGCATGACACGCGCGAGGATGGCCGCGCGATCGGCACCAACGGCGAGCCGCACCGCGAACTCGTGCGACCGGTGTGCGACGTCGAGACTCACGACGCCGACGAGTCCGACGGTGGCCAGCGCGAACGCCATCACGGCGAAGAGCGAGAAGGTCCACATGCTGAAGCGCCACGGCGCCACGGCTCGTGCCACGACCGCGTCCATCGTCGTCACGTCGTCGACGACCGCACGGACGTCTTGACGCGCCTCTCCTTCGACGGTCATCGCCGTCGTCATCGGATCCCCGTCGGTCCTGACGACGACGTAGCCGGCCGTCTGCACGGCCTGACGCGCGGCGTCATAGACGTCGAGACGGACGTCATCGAGCCCGCGATACCGGATGTCATTGACGACGCCGACGACCGTGCGCCACACCATGCTGTCGTCTCGAGGGACGAACGATGGCATAGCCAGCTTTCGGCCGATCGGATCTTGTCCGGGGAAAAGGCGCGCGGCGGCGGTCTCACCGAGGATCGCGACGCGCGTCGAGTGCGCGTCGTCATGATCGTCGAACCATCGGCCGCGCACCAGGGGCACACGCATCGCGCGGAAGTATCCCGGCGTGGCCACTTGGTAGTTCAAGACGGGATTGCCAGCTCGCGTGGCCGGCGTGTCCACTTGCCCGTCGAGCACGACCGTCGTCTCTTGGCCTATCGCGCCGAGCGCCAACGGCCGCAGAAAGATTGCGCCGGCGTCCTGCACGTGCGGCAACTGCTCGATGCGCTCGAGCAGGCCGTGAATCGCCTCATTCGGCGATGGCTGGTTGATGCGCGGCTGAATGGCCATCGTCACGACGCCCGACGGATTGAAGCCGAGATTCAATCGGTGCAGCGCCGTCACACTCCGCACGATCAACCCGGCTGAAATCAACAGGACCACGGCGAGCGCGATCTGCAGCGTCGCCAGCACTGATCGGATGCGCACGGACTGCCGGCCAGTCGAGCCGCGCGCGGCCTCGTTCAGAACCGTCAGTAAGCCGCCGGTCCGAAGCTGAACGATTGGACCGAAACCACACAGCAGGGCCGTGAGTCCGACAATGGCCAGCGTGAACAACGCCACGGGAACGTTGAGGGTGATATCTGCCAGATGTGGAATATCTGTCGGCGCGAGCGCAGCCATCATCGAGAGCATCCACCGGGACGCGGCGAGCCCGAGTACCCCACCGACCAGTGCCAGTATCGAACTTTCGAGCACCCACGCACGGGCGATCTCGACGGTCGTCGCACCGAGCGTCAAACGGATCGCCTGCTCGCGCCGTTGCAGGCTCGCACGGGTCAGCATGAGGCCCGAGACGTTGGCGCACGCCACGAGCAGAAGGACCGCAACAGCCGCGAGCAGCCACCAGAGCGCGGACCGTACAGGACCGAGGACGTAGTCCGGAAACGCCGTCACCGTGACCGCGGGCACCGCGGCCGGCCTCGGCAAGGTGTCGGGGGCATGCCGCGCGATCGCGTCCAGCTCGCGTGTCGCGGACTCGAGCGTGATGCCGTCGCGTAAGCGCCCCAACACGAAAAGCACACCGACCTTCTCGAAGGCATCAGTCCCCCACGATTTCCCGGAGCCCGCGAGAACAGGCACGACCGACGTCCAGAACGACGTGCCACGTGGAAAGTCAAAATCGGGCGGCATGACGCCGACGATTTCCATTGGACCAGAGGCGAGCCGGAGCGGCGTGCCGACAACCGACGGATCGGCGCCGAAGTGACGTGCCCAGAAGTCATGACTCAGTACCGCAACGGGTCGAGCGGCTGGCTGGTCGTCCTCTGGCTGGAGTGCGCGGCCGAGAATCGGCCGTGCGCCGAGCGTGTCGAAGAAGGTCGCCGTCACCCCTACTGACGCCAGCGTGGTCGCCCCCGCATCGTCTTCGAGAACGGCTGGCCACGACGACGAGCCCATCGCCGCCACCTGAACGAAACTCTGACTCGCGGCACGCCAACGTTCGTAGTCGCGAAACGTCGCTTCAACGACGGCGAGATTGCGGGTCGGTTCCGTCTTCCACGCAATGACCAGCCGGGTGGGATTCCGAATAGGCAGCGGCGCGAGCAACACGCTGTACACCGCGCTGAAGATGGCGGTATTCGCGCCGATGGCGAGCGCAAGCGTCATCGTCGACGCGACGACGTATCCGGGCGACTTCAGCAGACGTCGGACGACGAGACGAGCGTCGCGGAACACATCCATGCCGGGTGCCCTCGACGGGAGTCTACGCCTCCGCACGAACCCTTCGCGCAAACTCTCCGAGCCTTCCCGCCTTCGCGCTCCGCGCTTCCGCGGGCAAGCTTCCGTCTTCGCGCGAAGCCCCACTCCTACCTTCGCGTCTTCGCGCCTTCGCGCGAGGCCTCCGAACCTTCGCGCGAGCTGTCCGCGCGCCCCGCCCTGCGCTATCCTCTTGGAGCCGAAGGCGCCTTTCTGACGTCTGACTTCGCGCGGCCCATAACCGTCGCGCGCCTTCGAAGGAGTTGACCGTCATGTCCGACCGCACCGCACCCGCGCTCGCCACGCTGGATGCCCTGCTGCCGCACCTCGATACGCTGCCCGCCGGCCAGGCGCGCAATCGCGTCGTCGAGGAAGCCGGCGCGCTGCGTCGCGCCGTGGCGGCCTTTCACATGGAAGCCATCCGCTTCCGCATGTACAACGTCGAGCGCCTGCTGCAGCGGGACGTCCAGGACACCGAAAGTCAGCGCCTCTTCGAGACGCTCCGCGAACAGCTCGAACAGGCCGGCTTTCACACGCGGTCGCACAGCGCGCCATAGAGCCGCGAAGGGCCTCGCGCGAAGACGCGAAGGCGCGAAGGGAAAAAAAGACGGCGTGGACCAGAATCTGGAATCGCGTCGCTCACATCGCCAGCACGAGATCGAACATTCCCGTTCGGTGTGTCTCCGTTCCGCCCATCGTCAGCACGAGTCTTGGGTTGAAGCGCGCGTCCTTTGCGTTTCGGGGATCGTTCGGGAAGAAGAGTTCCGTCCAGAAGTCCGGCTTCCCTGCTACCGCGACGTGGACGCCGATGTGGGGTGCGCGGCCTGCTGCGGCGCCGGGGAGGATCGTCTCGAAGCGGAATGCGCCGTTCGCGTCGGTCGGCTGCGCACCGCGCAAGCGGAATCCGGACTGGTCGTAGACGCCGCGCGCGTCGGCCTGCCACACCTCGACGAGCGCCCCCCTCACACGTCCACACGTGAGCCCCGTCACCGTTCCCGACAACGTGAGCGGCGTCCCGACGACGCCACGTTCGACGAACGACGACCGTTCCGGCGCGCCGGGCCGGTAGGACGTGTCGGCGGGGACCGCCGGTGTCGCACGTTCGTCCGGCGTACACGGCGGTCCGGCGAGCGTGAAGCCTTCGAGCCCGGTCTGTCCGCTCGCCGCACCAAGAGACCGTCCGGCCGTGAGCCCGGCCATGATCGCCAGCAACATCCGACGTGAGAGGACCATGTAATATGAATGATTGAAGGTTCGTCGCCCGGGCCGGCTGGTCAGCGTGTGCGTACGGTTCCGGGCTTCTGGAGGACTCTGATGCCGTATCCGGAATATCTCATTGCACCGATGCGCCAGGAACTCGTGGACGTCGGCGCGCGCGAGTGCCGTACGCCGGCCGAGGTCGACGCGGCGCTGAAGACGCCGGGCGTCGTGATGATGGTCGTCAATTCCGTCTGCGGGTGCGCGGCCGGCAAGGCGCGGCCGGGCATCGCGCTCGCGCTCGAGCATCCTGCCAAGCCCGACACGGTCGCCACCGTGTTCGCCGGCGCCGACATCGAGGCGACCGAGCACGCCCGTTCGTTCTTCACCGGCTTCCCGCCCTCGTCGCCGTCGATCGCGCTCCTGCGCGACGGCAAGCTGCTCTACATGGTGGAGCGGCGCGACATCGAGTCGCGGTCAGCCGAGTCGATCGCCGATCTGCTCACGATGGCGTTCGACAAGTACTGCGCGCCCGCCGGCGCCGCCGCCCAGTAAGCGGCGGCCGCCGCGTCAGTCGGTGACCGACGGCGCGAGCCACTCGCCCAGCACGGATCCTTCCCGCACGATGGTGTGGTCGCGATCCGATCCGGTCGAGATGAGCGCCGTCGGTACGCCGCACACTTCTTCGAGCCGCCGGATGTAGTCGCGCGCCGCGCGCGGCAGATCCTCGAATCTGGTAATTCCCTGCGTCGACGTGCGCCAGCCCGGTAGCGTCTCGTACACGGGCGTACACGCCGCGAGCTGCGCCGTGTCGCTCGGCATCTCGGTCACGATCTCGCCGCGGCACTGATAGCCCGTACACACCGGAATCTCGTCGAACACGTCGAGTACGTCCAGCTTGGTCACGGCGAGCGCGTCGATGCCGTTGATGCGCACCGCGTAGCGCACGGCCACGGCATCGAACCAGCCGCAGCGACGCGGCCGTCCCGTCGACGCGCCGAACTCCTGCCCCGTCTCGCGCAACCGCTCGCCCATCGCGTCAGTGAGCTCGGTCGGCAACGGCCCGCCGCCCACGCGCGTCGTGTAGGCCTTGGCCACGCCGATCACCGTCCCGACCGACTTCGGTCCGATGCCAAGGCCCGTGGCCGCGCCGCCAGCCGTCGCGCTCGACGAGGTGACGAACGGATACGTCCCGTGGTCGATGTCGAGCAGCGTCGCTTGCGCGCCTTCGAACAGAATCCGGCGGCCGTCTTCGATCGCGCGGTGCAGATAGAGCGACGTGTCGGCGACGAGCGGCTGCAGCCGCGGCCAGAATGCACGCAGCTCCGCGACGACGTCCTGCCAGCGCATGCTCGAGTCGCCGACGAGCCGGTTGCGCGCCGCGACGTTCTCGCGAATCGCGTTGACGAGCGGTCCGTCCTCCGACTGATCCGCCAGATCGCCCACGCGCACGCCGCGCCGCGCGATCTTGTCCTCGTAGGCCGGCCCGATGCCGCGCGACGTCGTCCCGATCTTGCGTTCACCGCGCCGCGCCTCGGCCAGAACCTCGATTTCCCGGTGGTACGGCAGGATGAGGTGCGCCTTGTCGCTCACGAGCAGCCGCCCCGCGTAGTCGATCCCGAACGCCGCCAGCCCGTCGATCTCCGTGAACAGCGCCGCGAGGTCGACGACCACGCCGTTGCCGATGATGCAGGTGACGCCGTCGTGCAGGATGCCCGACGGAATCAGGTGCAACACGAACTTGCGGCCTTTCACGTAGACCGTGTGTCCCGCGTTGTGGCCGCCCTGGTAGCGCGCGACGACGGAGAACTGCGGCGTGAGCAGGTCGACGATCTTGCCTTTGCCTTCATCGCCCCATTGGGCGCCTAGCACACACACATTCATGCGGCTAGCATGATACCTTGGCGGCCGGTCCGGCGGACACGTCGATCGACGTCGCGCCGGTCTCACACCGCGCACGGCCGCTCGCGCGCACCGCGTCGCGGAGGATCGAATCCTGAATTGACACGTCTCATCACGTTCTTTAGAGTGACGGCTCCACGTCGATCCTGACTGCGATGCGCGCTGCCGCCGCCTGCTGCTGCCCGGGGTTGTTGAAGTGATCGTCGAGCGTCCCGCTCTCGAGCGCCGCGTCACGGCCGTGCTGGAAGCCGGCCGCATTCCCGTCGTACTCGGCGGCTGCGGCACCGGGCGCTCGTCGCTGCTCCTGCGGCTCGCCGCGAGCCGCGCCGGCGCGCAGTACCTCGACATGGCGGCCGCGGCAACAACGCCGGAGCGATGCCTCGACGCGGTGCTCGCCGCGAGCCGCTTCGCGAGCGGCAACGCGCCGGACGGCCTGTCGGCACGCGCGGCGTTCGACGCGCTGCTCGATCATTTCGACGCGGCCCGCGCGCCCGACGGTGGCCCGGCGACTTTCCTGCTCGACGACTTCGTCGACATCCGCACGTTCGAAAGTTTCCCGGGCCTTCGCCAGGTGCAGCGCGATCTCGTCACTCGATTGGCCGCCAGCCCATCGCACTTCGTTCTCGCGTCGCGTTTCACGACGCGCGTGCATCGCCTGCTGCGCGATGCGCCCGCGCGCTTCGAGGTCGTTCACGTGCCGGCGCTCGACGCGCAGGAAGTCGAGGCCATGGCGCTCGCCGTCGACGGTGCGCGGCGCGAATGGGCGTCCGACGTCGCCGGCCCGGTCACCGCGCTCACCGACGGCCGCGCGGCCGCCGTGGCCGAGCTCTTGTCGACGCTCGCGTCCAGCGGACCGGCCAGCGATCCGATTGCCGCGCTCGCGGCGCTCTTCTCGCCGGGTGGCACCGGCGCGGCGCGCTGCCGCGAGTCCTATGAGTTCCGCCTGCACCGCGCGCGAGGGTACGGCGCGCTCAAGGCGATTCTCGGCGTGCTCGCCGACGTCGAGCCGCTCAGCCTGACCGAGGTCGCGCACCATCTGCGCCGCACGCCCGGCTCGACGAAGGACTATCTGTCGTGGCTCGAGGACGTGGACCTCATCACGGTCCACGCCAAGCGCTACGCGTACGACGACCCGCTGCTGCGTTTGTACGTGCGACTCTACGGCCGCGCCACGCCGCCATCCGACGTGGACATCGTCCGCGAAGTGGGCCGTTACGCGAAGACGCGGCTGACGACCGCGCCAGCATCGACGCCGCCTCCGCCAACACCCGTGTCCCCGCCAGCATCGGCGCCGGCCCCCGCGAGCGTGCCGGCCGAGGTCGGGCGCACGGGCATCATCGAGATCGATTGAGCGTTTCGAGCGCTTCGCGCGCGGCGTGCTGTTCGGCTTCCTTCTTCGAGCGGCCGACGGCGCGGCCTCGCGCCTCGCCGTCGACGAGCACTTCGATGTCGAAGCGCTTGCGATGGTCCGGGCCTTCGGCCGCGGCCAGGCGATAGACCGGCAGGCCGTGACCGTGCGCTTGCAGCCATTCCTGTAACGCGGATTTCCAGTCCTCGGTGAACGCCGCCTCCGCCGCGTGCTCGCCGGCCGCGGCAATCAGCGGCCCGAAGCGCGAGACGATGAACGCGCGCGCGGCCTCGACGCCGCCGTCGAGATAAACGGCGGCAATCAGCGCCTCGAACCCGTCGGCGAGAATCGCCGACTTCTGCCGTCCGCCCGTCTTCTCTTCGCCGCGTCCGAGCAACACGAACCGCCCGAGTTCGATGTCTTCGGCCAGCCGCGCGAGCGACGCCGACGACACGATGCCCGCCTTCACCTTCGACTTGTAGCCTTCGCTGTGCGTCGGAAAGCGCGTGAACAGCAAGTCCGCGATGACGAAGCCGAGCACCGCGTCGCCGAGGAACTCGAGCGACTCGTTGTCCATGACGCCGCCCGAGGCGTCTTCGTGCGCGCGCGACCGGTGCGTGAGCGCGTGCTCGAGCAAACCGAGGTCGCGGAAGTTGTACCCGATGCGGCGTTCGAGCGGACCGAGCGTCTCGCTCAGCCGACGAACTTCGGCGGCCGCGGCTTCGTCGAGATGTCCGGCGATGAGATCACGTGCGGCAGGCGCCGACGCGCTCGGCACGCTCACGCGGAACTCGGCCTGGCCGAACGGAATGGGGAACACGGACGGCGCGAGCGCCGAGGCGACGACCGATTCGATGCGATGCGTGGCGAGCAGCCCTCGCACCACTTCGGCTTCAATCGAGGAATGACTGCGGAAGATCTCGACCGGCGGTCCCTCGCGGGACGATTGCGCCTTCATGCTGACCCCATGCCGTCCGATCCGGTCACCTTCA
>DASZOV010000052.1:0-26098 GCA_035550595.1 Vicinamibacterales bacterium | reverse complement strand
TTGAGCACCGCCGCGGGATTTCCGCCGCTCCCCTTCCAGGTGGGAATCAGGGCCCCGAGTCCCGCGACGATCAGGACCGTCGCCATTCCAATCGCGACCGAAGAGAATTCCACGGATTGGACTTGCAGGAGCTCATGCGCGCCCTGCAGCAGGTAGTAGCCGGCGATCCCTCCCACGACTAGGCCAGGAACAACCACCCAGGACAGCTCCGCGAGCCGTTGCCGCACGATCCTGGTCCGTCGCGCACCCAGCGCGACGCGAATCGCCGTTTCATGCCGTCGCCGATTCATGTCGCAGCTCACGCCGGCGAAGACGCCGGCGAAGGAGACAACGATCAGCAGTCCTGCGAGAAACACGAAGATCCCCGCCAGCAGGCGGGGAACCGCCAGCTCATTGGCACGCAACGCCTCCATGCTGTGAATCCGAAACAACGGTGGGGCGTCGAGCGGCGACAGAGCCGCTTTGACGACGCTGGCCACCGTCGTCTCCGGCAGGCCGGACCGCATCACCAGGCTGGGCCAGCGGCTCGCGTCTTCCAACGCACAGGTGGCACACGTACTCGCGTCCTCGAGCGAATAGTAGATGGCCGGCAGACCGGACCCGGAAAGGTCGTTCATCCGATCCGCCGCGACGACTCCCGTGATCGTGTATTCGGTCGGCCCGATGGCAAAGCGTCGTCCGATGGCCGCGCCGTCCCAGAAGCGGTGAGCAAAGCTCCGGCTGACCACGACCTCGTCGGGGGCGCGCGGGGGACGCCCATCGAGCGGCATCTGCAGCGTCTGAAAATACTCCGGCGAAATTCGCGCCTGTGCGATCCGGACCTCCTGGTCCGGGTTCGCGCTGCCCCGGCCCACGACCTTGACCGTCGCGGAACCAGGCGCGAGGAAAGAGATCATGTTGGCAGCAGCTACCGCCTGGACGGCGGGATTGGATCGCAGTCTTCTCTCGACGCTCGCCAGATCCTCACCGATGCCGCCAGGAGCGCCAGACTGCCAAGGAACTCGGTCAAGCTCCACGACCCAAAGATTTTTGTAGTTGAATCCCAGGTCGAGAAGGTCCTTCTTCTGGTATTGCTCGATAACTGGCGCCGCAACCACAACCAGGCAAGCTGTAATCCCGATCTGAGCCAGGATCAGGAATCGGCTCAGCTTTCTGGCGCCGACCGATTCTGAAGGAGCCGACCGCAGCAGCGAGGCCACGTCGTGCCTCTTGATGGCGAGCAGTGGACCGACGACACACACCGCCGAGCTCCCGAGCACGAGGAGAACGGCGAAGCCAGCCGCCGCCGCAATCGGGTTGTCGCCCGCGGCCGTCGGGATCACATTCGATGGGTCGCTCAGCACGATCTCGCGGAGCACGAACGCGAGAGCGACACCCAGCCCTGACGCCAGAAGGGACACAGGAAGGAACTGTCCCAGTAACGCGGCGATGAGGCGTGCCGTGCCGGCGCCGAGTGCCTTTCTGACGATCCAGCCGTTGATCGTCTGGATCGTTCGTCCCAACAAGAGCACCGCGATGTTCAGGGACATGCCGACGAGCAGCACCACGCCGCATCCGAGCAGCACGAACAACCAACGGCCCGTCTGCCGGGCCCGCATGTCCAGCGTCTTCGCCTCGACCTTCCCGTGGACGTAAGCGGAGCGCTCGTTGTCCAGCACCGCCTGCAGCGCCGTCGAAGCCGCCGCCGTGCTGCTCCCCGGTGCCAGCCGCCCGACCAGCCCGTAGCTGAGCTGCCCTGCTTGGGCCTCGGGAACGTCGTTCCACAAAAGAAAGATGTCCGGATCGGCTGGAAAGAGATACCCCGGCCAATGAACATCTTTCGGAAGGATTCCCGCGACCTGAACGGGCTTTCCGTTCACGGTGACGATCGAACCCACGATGTCGCGCCGACTTCGATACAGGCGCTGCCAGCAGGAAAAGCTCACGACTGCCAGGTTCTCTGCCCCATGCCCTTGGGAGAAGAGACTCCGCCCTGCGAAGTCCACGCCGAACACCCTGAAGAAGTCGGGGCTCACTTCGGCGGCCGTCGCTTCCGCCGGGAGCCCCTGGGAATCGGAAAGCCCGGCGCTTCGCAGCGCAAAGGCCGCAGTCCCGTCAAGCACCTGTGGAAACCGCTGCAGCGCGTTCAGTTCGTTCCTCGAAAAGAGCACGTCGCCGCCATTGTGCGGGTCGTATTGGCGGAACGAGACGATTCTTCCGCCGTCCAGGCCCGGCGTCGGATCGAAGTAGAACGGGGCGCACAGTCGCCAGAAGAGAAAACAGACGGCGAATACGACGGACAGCACCACGACGACGAGGACGGCGGAAAACGTGGTGAGAGAAAGGCGCATGGTCGTGATTTGCCGCCCGAGAGCCAGCCCAGCGCACCATACAGGTTTCGCGCGTCGCGGTCCAGGCCTCAGGCACCTGCGTGCGCAGCAACGTGCTGCATTCCAAAGAGACTATTGCTCCGTCCGAGTCATTTCCTACTCACAGGTAAACTCGCCGCTGATACAAGAGGCAGAGTTGGCGTCCGGCTCACTCGAGCGTACGCGCGAACGCCCGTGCTCCGGCGATCCACGCCAGGACCGCGAATCCACAGACGAGCGCCACGTGCGGCGCGAGCGGATCGCCCGGATGCATGGAATGGTCGTTCACGAAGCCGAGCCATGTGTAGACGCACAAGCCGGCGGCCGCCAGCGCGAACCGGTGCCGATCGATCCAGGCGCTCTTGCGGGCGAACGTGGTCGTGAACGCCACGGCTCCCAGCACACAGCCGAGGAGCAACGCCGTGGTGGCGATCCACGGCAGATGGAAGACCGGCGCCCACAGCAACGCCCCGACGAACCCTGATCCACACAGAAACGCGACGAGAAACACCACGACGGGATGAGGCGCACGACCCGCCGCCGCGGCGAGCGGCGTCTTCGGCAGCAGGAAGGCGACGACGACGAGCGCGATCACGACGGCCGACGTGACGCCGAGCTGCGCGGGCGAGGCGATGAAGGGCGCCTGCTTGTACGTGAAGGACGCGACCAGCGCGGCCCCGGCGAGAAACAGGACCGAGACGACCCCGAGCTCCAACCGACCCAGCCACGGCGCCGTGCGCCGGTCGACGAACAGCGCCTCGGTCAGGCCGATGGGCACGCCGATGCTCCACGCGACGTGCAGGCCGATCACGTAGATCAGCCACGGCGCGGCGGTGCCGAGCGCGGGGAAGTACCCGTAGTCGAGCAGACGCAGGTGCAGGTAGTTGGGGTTGAAGAGCGATTGGGTGATCAGGCCCTCTTCCACGACTCCATAGGCACACGCGAGGAGAAGCATCGTCACCCAGCCGCGGCCGGTCCGGCGCGCGAGCTCGCGCACGAGGACGGCGCCCGACCCGTAGAGCAACGCCATGACCGGCAGCGCCGCGAGCATCGACATCGGCAGACTGCCCAGCAGGTATTCCGCCACCAGCGGGCTGACGACGAACAGACACAGGACGGCGGACACACGCTGCCACATGGGCGCCTCGCGCGTTAGACTATTCTCAGATAATCTATCATTAGACAATTTCGCGAGCACGACGAAATGAGATCCGATCGATGACGACGAGCCCCAAGGTCCGCCCCACGGCCATTACCGACCGCTCCGTCGGGTTCCTGCTCGCGCGCGCGCACCGGTCGCTGCGCGGCCGCCTCGACGTCGCGCTCGCCGGCAGCGCGCTGCACATGGGCCACGTGGTGCTCCTGGCCTGTCTCCACGCGCAGAACGACCTCACCCAGACCGATCTCGCCCGGATGTCGGGGATCGAAAAGTCCTCGGTCGTGATCTTTCTCGACGCCCTGGAAGCGGCCGCATGGATCGAGCGGCGCGTGCCCCCGGCGGACCGCCGCGCGCGAACGGTTCACCTGACGACCGCCGGCCGGACGCGCTTCGCGAAGCTGGGCCGGAAGCTGCAGGCGGCCGAGACGCGAGCCCTTGCGGTGTTCAACGCCGCCGAACGCACGCAGTTGAACGCGTTGCTGGTCCGCCTCATCGGGCACCTGGACACCGACGGCTGATGCCGGCGGACCGGCCGGCACGCCCCGATCGTCCGCGCGCGGCCTGCCGAACGAGCCGCCGTCCGGCGAACGGACTCGCCATCCGGCGCACGGGACGCCTCGCCCTCGTGCGCGAACGCCTGCATCGCTGCCGTCCACTTGGTCTCGAGGCGGTGCTACAGTGGCGCACGGGACGCGGCGGCGAGACGTGACGAGCGTTTCAAGACGTCTCATGGCGTGTGCGCGCCGGCGCCTCGCGGAGTCATTGGCGAACCAGCTCTGGACAGTGGCCATGCGGATCTCGCAAGCGTTCGGCTTCTGGCGGCATCGGCCGGTTGCGGCCGCGTGGATCGTCGCGACGCTGGGCGCTGGAATCGGCGGCGCGCTCGTCCTGACGTCGCTGTGTTTCCGAGTCCTCTCGCCTCGGCTTCCCATGCGCGACGACGACCGCGTCGTCAGCGTGGAACAATTCGGGGCGAACGGATGGAGCGGCGGGTTCTTCGTCGTCGATGAACACCTCGACGAATACGCCACATGGCGGGCTCGTCAACACGTCTTCCCCGTCTCCACGGCATTCAGCGTTGACTACCCAACGTATGCCCGCGTGTCCGATGACCTCCAACTTGTTCGGGTCTTGCGCGTCACCAAGGACTTCTTTGACGTCACGGGGACGCGGCCCGAGCGCGGTCGGCTGCTCGAGTTCCCCAGAGATGTCGGAACCAACGTCGCGCTCATCAGCGACGAGGCGGCGAGAACGCTGTTCGGCACGATCTCCGGCGCACTCGGCCGATCGATCGACCTGCGGAACCTCAGCGCCGGTGCTGTCACGCCGGTGACCATCGTCGGCATCCTGCCTCCTGGGTTCCGCGTCGCGCCGTTCGTCCGTGGTCCTGGTTGGTCGGATGCGTCTCCGGTGGGCGACGTCGTCCTGCCCATGAGCGATGGGCCGCTGCCGGCGAACGCGGCGAAACTTGCGCCCTCGACTCGACGCGTCCTCGCGCGACTCCCGCCGCGCATGAGCCCGGCGACAGCGGCGACACAACTCCAGCAGCAGGGCGGTTCGCGATTCGTCGTGACGCCGTTGCGCCGCGTGCTGTTCGGCCGGACGGCTGACGTATCGAGGATCGTCCAGTGGGGTGCCGTCGCATTGGGCCTGCTCGCGTTGATCAATGCCTTTGGCGTCGTGATCGCCGTCGAAATCGATCGCGGCGGCGAGGTCGCGACCCGACGAGCCCTGGGCGCGACGCCCGGCCAGCTCTGGCGGCAGTGGTGGCTGGAAGGCGCGGTCATCACGACAGCCGCCGTCATGACTGGAATGGCCCTCGCGGAGCTGGCGATGCGGCTGATCGCACGCATTCCTGCCCTTGCCGTTCTCGAGCTCGGACGAATGACAATCGGCGGGCGCGAGGTCGCGGTGACGCTGAGCCTCGCTGCGCTCTTCTGGTTCGGGAGGATGGCGATCTGCCGTGGCGTTCACTCGCGTCAGCGGCCGTACGCGGCCGAGACGGCGCCGACGGTCTCGCGCCGAACGCGCGTCTACAGAGCGGCGCTCGTCGGCCTTCAGGTCGGCATGGCGCTCGCGCTGCTGCTCGGTACCGAGGTGGCGACGAGCTCGGCGGCCAGGCTCCTCAGGATGAATCTCGGGTTCGATCCGACCGGCGTCCTGACCGCTGAGGTGCAGGTCCCTGACGGTCTGGATCAATCGGATCGATACCAGGCGTATCTTCGCGGTCTGGAACAAGCGGCTCTCGACGCGCCAGGCCTTCGGACCGTGGGCCTGGCGACCGAGTCTCCACTGTTCCAGTTCTGGAGTCGGCTCATCATTCCCGTCCGTCCGTCCGCGCCGAACCGACCAGTGGGCTACGAGGCCGTGACGCCAGGCTACTTCCCCGCCCTCGGCGTTCGGGCGGTCGCCGGTCACACGCTCGGTGCCAACGATCCTCCGGACGCCATCGTCGTCAACGACTTACTCGCGACAACGTATTTCGGCGGCGCGACGCGAGCGGTGGGTCAGCTCGTCACGTATGGCGTCGGCCTGCCGCCGGCTCGGATCGTCGGCGTCGTGCCGACTCTCCAGCAGACCGCCGTCACCACGACGCCCGAACCAACGATCTATTCCTCGCTGACTGGCTCGGGCCCTGACCTTCAAGGGGCGGTCGTCTACGTCGTGACGCGCGAACGAGGCAACGCCGCCGCGGCACGACAGCCTCTTCTGTCGGCCATCCGGCGCGCCGCGCCCGGTCAGTACGTCAACGTGACGCCATTGAGCGACCGCTTCTGGCACCAAACGGCGGCCACGAATGCGGGAACGGCCATTCTCGTGGGCTTTGCCGTCTTCGCCCTCGCCCTGATGGCGGTCGGACTCCATGGCGTCCTCGTGCAACTCGGCGCGTCCCGCGCAAGGGAGTTTGCGATGCGTCAGGCCTTGGGTGCGACGCCGGGACACGTCGCCGCGCTCATGCTGACGTCCGTGCTGCCGCCTGTGCTCGTCGGTGTCGCGGGCGGCGCCGCTGCGGGGATCTGGACGACACGCGTGCTCGAACACGTCTTTCCTGACGCGTCCGGTGCGTCGCTGCCGGTGTACGTTGGCGCCGTCGTCGTCATCGCGGTCGTGGCGCTGATCTCGAGTTGGGGACCGGCGCGACGCGCGGGACGCGTCGACATCGTGCGTGAGCTGCGCGCGCTCTGATTCAAGAGCTCCCCTTCCCGGAACGCGATCCTCTCGAACGGTCTTGAGCTCGCCGTGAGCCGCGAGCGCGCGCGTGAACTGCGATCGCGTGTGCGGTAGCCGACGGAACGGACCAGCAGGTCCGTCGCTATAATTCGACCGTGGACGTCAACGCCCTCACCGCACTGCCCGGCGCCGATCTCGTGCGCACGGGATTGCACGATCTCGAGCACGGCGTCCAGTCGACCGAGGCGATCCTCGTGCAGATCGGTGCGCCGAAATTGCGGTCGCTCGGAGTGGATGTGCCGACGGTGACATCGATTGAGTCCCCCGAACACCGCCTGTACGCGCGCCTGGAAGAGGACTCCGGAGCCGCGGCGCACAGCCGGTACAACGCACTCATCCGCCGGCTGGTCAGCTTCGAACGGGCTCTGGCGTGCGCACGCTCGACGACACGCTAGCGAGCCTTGCGGCGGCGGCTCGAAACACGAGCCGCTAGCGCGCGAGCTCGGGCGCGGTCGGACCGTCGAGGCGCTCCGACCTCCCGCCTCACTTCTTCGACGTAGCGATCCGTCTCGGCCATCACGTCCATGTGATGCAACTCGGCTCGCACCGCATTCTGCAAGATCTTCGATGCTGGAAGACGGCGCGCTTTGATCGCGTCGTACAGCTTGGCCGGGAGATAGACCTGCATGCGCGGCATAGGCCTATTTATGCCTCTTGTCGCACGCAGTCAATCGAGTCCGTTGACCTCACAGCCCCACTGACGGAGGGGAGTCGCAGTTCGAAGTTCGCAGTTCGAAGTTTCGTCGCGCCCTCTCACGGTACGACGACGATGGGCGCGCGCCAGAATTTGACCTTCTGCTGGCCGAGGTCGAGGATGGACACCTGACAGTCGTACGTGCCGGGCGCGACGCCGACGAGCGGTACGGTGAGTCGAAACGGCGTGACGATGGACGTCACGATTTGCTTCAATGGCTCGCTCTCGAAGCGCATGCGGCCATCCTGATACAGCGACACGAACGCCAGCAGCGGGCCGTTCGTCGCCCCCTCCATCCGATACACGTCGAACCGCACATCGAGATCACGTGACGCGCTGAAGACGCGCGTGACGCCGGGCAGCAGCTTCGTGCCGTTCGACACGAGCGGATTCGCCGCATCGGCCACAATCTTCTGTCGAACGGCGAAGAGCGCGTCGTCGAGCGCCACGCGCTGGCTGCCGAGCACGATCGAGCTCATGCGTACGGCCGTCACCTCGCGCTTCAGGTTCGGCACGACGAATGCGCTCTGGAACGTGCCGATGCGCCCGCTGTCCGCGTCTCGCGCGAGCAGCTTGATAGTGTATTCGCCAGGCAACAGCGTGAATCCCGTTTCGTACTGGAGAGGTCGGGACGCGAGCTGCGCCGCACGGTCCGCACTCAGTGGGATGTCGAGCTTGTCGCGTACGTTCTGCACGGTGACGCCGCCCTCGTCTTTGACCTCGCCAATCAGATCGATCTCGACGTGCGTCATCTGCCGATCGCGATCGAACGACAGCGCGTCGCCGGGCATCACGAGCGAGACGGGCACGAAGTACTCGTTCGGGTTGATCTGGAAGTAGTCGACTTCCATCGCCATCGGAATCTCGGTGATGGGGTTGTCGAGCATCAGCGCGTCTTCGAGCTGCCGCTCCTTCTCCGTGCCCGTGAACTTCTCGAAGACTTTGTCGCCGAAGTAGCCGTGGCGATACACCAGCTTCGCGGATGGATGCCCGGTCACCCTGACGGTGACGCGGCGAAACCGTCCGTCCTTCGCCGTGTGCGTCGAGTAGTAGCCGAGGACATAGTAACTCTTCACGGCCGCGGCCGCGCGCGCGATCCCGCGTGCGAGATCGTTGTCGTCGAACAGCGCGACACCACTCGTGTCCTTCGCAACGGCGTAGAGCGTGTCTTGCGAGGCGGCGAAACCATCGCGTCGCGCCAGTCCCACGGCACCGGTGAAGAGACCGAGGCCGAACGGCGACGGCACGTCCGCGCCGCCGAGCGGCGCCTCGGCGACGAGCCCGCGCGCGTCAATCGGGTTGATCGACACGTTGGCGCGAAGCGCCGCGTTGACCGTCGCAGTCAACTGCGCCTGGTTGTCCAGGCCGTTTCGGCCGAGGCCACTCACGAAGAACAGCAGTGTCTTCTGCTCAGGCAGCGGCTTCAAGAGCGACACCGCCGTCTGCAGCGCCGCCAACTGCCGATCCGTTCGAAAGACGTTGAACGCGCTCGCGTCCTGCCCGAAGTCGGTGCCCTCGTCGAGCGGCGGATCGGGAATGCCGTCGCCGTCGCGATCCTCGCCGTAGCGCAGCCGCTGAAAGACCTCGGCGAGCCGCACGCGGTCGTCGGTGAAGTCCTGCTCCACGCGCACCGCCGCGCCGCCGTACGTCAACACGGCGACGAGATCCGCCTGCCCCATGCGAGTACGAACGAAGCGGTCCGCGCTCGCGATCGCGCGCGCGCGATCGGCCTGGCTCATGCCGGCCATGTCGAAGTAGAACGCCAGCAGCCGGCGATCGCGATACCGCGCGTCCGCGATGCGCGTCGAGGCGATGCCGCTGGCAACTGCCGGTGCGACCTCCGACGGGATGACCGGCGTGTCGCCCGGCGCGATAGTCAAGGGCGGTGCGAGCGCATCGGACAGCTTCTGGAACTCGACGAACGACAACGTCTGCGGCACGCCGTCCTCGGTGACGACGAAGTCGGACGCGGTCAGGCCTTCGATGGGACGGCCGTCGGCGTCGGTGACCGTCACGGCCTGCACGACGAGCGTCGTGCTCGTTCGAAACGTCGCCTGCGGCGCGACGGGCACGCGCGCGACGAGCGTCGCCAGCACGATCGACGTGACCATCCACCGTCTCACGTCAGAAGCTCCAGCGGAGCGTCATCCGCAGCGTGCGCATCGCGTTCGCGCGATCGGGCAGGCCGAACTGCGGGCTGCCGACGAGTGCGTTGACGTCGGCGTAGGTGACGCGATTGAGGATGTTGGTCGCATCCACGCGCCACTCGATCGTCCGTTCATGGCCAACGTCGAACGATCGGCCGAGGCTGGCGTCGAACGAGAACTCGGCCGGTCCTCGCGCCGAGTTCCGCCCGGCCGTGCCCCACTCGCCCGCCGCCGGCGGCCCGCAGTGCGACGGATCGAGGAAATATCCCGGCGGCGCGACGCCCGCGGACGCGCCGACGACGCTCGCGCGGATTGTGCCCGTGATGCCGGTGTCGGGCACGGACGTCAGGTACAGCGGCGTAATGGGGAGCCCGCTGCCCGCCGTCAGCCTGCCGGCGAACACCCATCCTTTGACGAGTGCGCCGCGAAGTCCGGTCAGCAATCCGCCGCCAGCCGCGCCGACGCCGGTCGTGTATTCGAAGCTCGTCGACAGAAGATGACGTCGATCGAACGCCGACGGCGCCCACTCCGCATCGAGGTCGCTCCAGTCCTGCGCGATGGACGAACCCGCCACGCTCACCCCCGCCAACGCCGTCGCATCGTCGCTCGCCTCCGCCAGCGTGTACTGCACGGTGGCCGTGAATCCGCTACGCAAACGCCGGCGGACCTGAAGTTCGAGCGCGTGACGGATCGATCTGCCGTTCGACGAGACGTAGACGAAGCCGCGTGGGCACGAGAGACATGGATTCACCGCGCCCGGAGGAACGGTGTTCGGCAGCGATTCCTCTAGCAGGTGATGACCGCGTGTGCCGAGATACGTCGCCGAGACGCTCAGCGACGCGGGCAGATCGCGTTGGACGGAGAGTTGCCAGTTCTCGGTATAGGGCACGCGCAGGTGCGGGTCAACGGCGACCGTGTTCGGTAGCGCACCGGGCGCCGTGGCGAATCCATCCGCCAGCGTCAGCGGCTGCGCTGACGTGCTCTCGAGGCTCGCGACGGTCGCGAACGGCGGCTCGGTCGCAAGCCACGTGGCAATCGGCAGATAGACGTCCGTCTGCCGATACAGACCGTAGCCGCCGCGCACGACGAGCGTCGACGCGGCAAATGGCCGCCACGACACGCCAACTCGCGGCTGAAGACCACGCCAATCCGAATCGATGAGCGCGGCGGTATATCGCTGGCCGGAGATCGCTCCGATCGGCGCGTCCGGCCACACGGCGGCTGCCTCGCTGAGGTCCGGCGCGAGGTCGAGATTCGCCATTCGTCCCGCGCGCTCGCGGAGCGGACCTTCGTACTCCCACCGCACGCCGGCATTGATCGTGACCGGCATCGCGACGTGCCAGTCGTCGACGACGTAGGCGCTGGCGAGCGAGCCGGTGAGGACGCGCGGATCGCCGAAGGCGATCGTGCTCGCGTGTGGAAGGCCCAGCAGGAAGTCCGCGAAGTCGTTCCCTGTCGCGGCGCCGGTGAACGTGAAAGTTCCGCGCGGATCGGTGTCCGACGTCGAGCTGATGTGCCGCGTCCGCCACTCGCCGCCGAACGAGACGTCGTGATACCCGTGCAGCCACGTCGCCTCGCCACCGACGACGTGCGTCGTCGCATGCTGCCAGGTCGGCGGCGCGCTCGTGAGGCCCGCAAGACCACTGGCGAAGCGGAGCGTCGGCGGTCCCCAGGTCGACGGCGCTTGATCGTTGCCGGCGATGCCCGCGTCACCGGAGATGTTCTCGCGATCCGCGAAGAACGGTCGCGCGTCCGCTCGCGTGCCGATGAGCTCGTAGTGTGCGCTCCAGCGCTTCGTCGGAGATGCGCGGTACGACCAGGTGACGGTCGCGTCCACGTCCGTCGAGCGCGCACCGTCTTCGAAGGCGAAGAGCGACGTCGACGTTGTTTGCGCGCGTTGATACGACAGACGGCCCGATACCTGCTGCCGCGTGGTGAGCGGCTGCTCGAGTCGCATCTGCAGCGCGTCGCGGGTCGAGCGATCGGTCACGGCTGTCTGATAGTTCGTGGCATCGGAGCCGGCGACGTTCGGCGCGGGATAGAACGCTAGAAGAGCCAGCGCCTGAGAGCTGAGGCGATCGGAGGGAATCGTGTCGTCGGGAAACGGCTGGTCCGTCAGTGGATCGACGATCGTGACTGGACCGCCTGCATCGCTGGTCGCCGAGAAGTCGCCAGAGCGCTCGAGCGGGGTCGGCACGCGCGTGCTGATCGTGTTCGCGATCGTCGCCGTGCTGTGCGCATAGCTGACGGTCAGCAGCGGACGAAACCAGCGAACGCCAGGCATCTTCATTGGACCGCCGAACGTCCCTGCGATCTGCAGGTCGCCGTATCGCGGTGCCGGTGCCGGCTGCGACGTGAACGAATACGGCCGAGCGTCCCACGCGGAGGAGCCGCCCGACACACCGGCGCTGCCGCTGTAGAGCGGACGCGCGGGTGGCCGATGGTTGCCGAAGGCCGGCGACTGCGCGAACGGTGATGCCGCTGCGTTGTACGTGCTGCCGTTGACGAGGAGCGCGTCGGCGGCGCTCACACTGTCTTTCGCCACGGCCTTGTCGCTGTTCGGCTGCGTTGGTGCCGGCGCGTTGTGGATGACCGCGGCACGCTCGCCCGCGGACGTATCAATTGGCGCATCAGGCGCGATCATCGTCAGCTCGATGGCCATCGACGCGGCCGCCGTGTCGACCGTCACGTCGCGTACCGCGGGCTCGAATCCCAGCATCTCGACACGCACAATCCATGTGCCTTCGTCGAGCGCGACGTGAGCCTCGCCGTCTTCGTCCGTCGTGGTGACGATGCGCGTGTCCGCGTGCGAGGCAACGACCGTGGCTCCTGGCACCGGCGTGCCCCTGAACGTCACATGGACGCGCACGCCGGTCGCTGCCCGCACGGACGCCGGGGTCAACGGCAGGACGAGAGACAGAGCTACCGCCAGCGCGGGCGCGAGCCCGCGAATCCTGCCGTGCGTCATGGCTGGACTCGTCTACTGTGCGGGCATCACGAAGTCGTCGTTCACCGGATGCTCCGCGCTGTCGATGACGAGGACTTCGACGGGGCCACGTGTGGCTTCGAGCTTCAGGCCGAGTTGCTCCTGGAGCGCGGTGAAGAGCTCGGGCGCTCGCTGCGTGGCGTCGCCGTCTGCCGCGGATGGAGTGCCCGGCATTGTGTAGCGCAGCCCCACCAGAAAACGACCCTTGAGACCCGTCCGATCGACGACCGGGCGCTTGACGATTCCTGACAGCATACTCACGAGCGACGACAGCGAGCCGCTCATGGTCGATGAGCCCACCGGCGACGTGCCAAAACTACTGCCGCCACCACCCGCGCTCGCGCGCCCCGTATCGTTCGAGAAAGATATTCCGCCGCGGCCGGCGCCAGGAGGCAGCCCTTGGCCGCTTGGAAGGCCCATACCGCGGCAAGGCCCCGGTCTGCTGCTAAAACTCTCGCAGTCCGTGGCGTGAAGATTTGGACCGAGTTTTCCGTCGGCTCGCGCCATCACGAGCGTGTAAATGGGCAGGTTGCGCGTCTCTGCATGCACCTTCAGGACGAAGCGCTCGATGAGCAGATTCTGGGTCATGACTCGCAGATCGTGATCTGAAGACGCGTCGCCGGACTTGGCCACCACGTCGAATCGATCCGCGTCCAGCCATCCTGGACCACCGATGAGTCGTGGCTCATCGAGCTGGAATGCGAAGAGCATCAATTCCTTGAGCGACAGATTGCGGATGGTCAGGCGTCCATTTCCCAAGTAATAGCTGCCGCCTCTAGCGGCTGTCTTGTTCTGCCGCACGGACGCCGCCTCGAACTGCGTCGCGGGATCGGGCAGCACGATCGTGCTGGCCACCTGCGGCACGCGTGCGGCGCCGTTGATCACGGGGACGGCAACGATCGCTGCGAGCGCAACGGCGAGCATCGCACGCGACACTGCGCCCAGACGCACACCAGGCGTCGCGGTCATGATGCTCGTGAGACGACGCTTCAGATCCGAACCGGTCACGCCGGCCATACACGTCACCGGCGCGCCGACGCAGAACTGGCAGGTCTTCAGCAGACTCTCGGCGTAGACCTGACGGTCGCGTCCGGCGGCGACGACGGCCTCGTCGCACGCGCGCTCGCGTTCGTCGACGAGCCGGGCGCCGATCCACCACACGAATGGGTGGAACCAGCAGATCGCCTGCACGACGCCGTGCGCCATCGCGGTGAGGTTGTCGCGGCGCCGCACGTGAGTCAGTTCATGGACGAGAATCGTCTCGATCTGATCGTCGGAAAGATGCTCGCTCATCGCCCGCGGCCAGACGAGCACCGGGCGCCTCACGCCGAAGACGCCCGGCTCGATCGTCGCGTCGGAGAAGCAAACCGCCAGCGACTGGCGGACGCGTGAGATGCCTTCGAGGCGACGCAGGATCGCGACCTCGCGACCATCGTCTTGCGGCGTCGCGGCGCGCACGGTTCGCCACGTGCGCACGAACCGGACGGTCCACGCGGCAGCCACCAGCGCGCAGCCAACCGCCCAGACAGCGAGCAGGAGCGCGGGCCAACCAGCGGCCACGTGCGGCGTCACCGCGCCGGCCGCGGTCGCCGGGACCGCGCCGGGAACGGTTGCGGCGGCGAACGGCACGTCGCCGATCGATTGCAGCATGGCCGGTGCCGGCGGAGGCACGTGCATCGCGAGACGTGATCCAATGGCCGCGCCCACCGCACCGAAGGCCGCGAACGGCACCAGGAACTTCAGCGACGCCGCGAGCCATAGCGCGTACCGGACGCCCGCGTGCTTGCGACGGCACAGCACGGTCAGCGCGGCGATGCCGACGGCGAGGATCGTCGACTGCCAGAGATGGTTGGACACGAGATGGAAGCTCGTCATCGCCGGTTGTCCTTCTCTTTGTTGGCCAACGTCTTGATCAACTGCTCCGCTTCCTTGACGTCGTCGAGCGTCAGCTTGCCGGACTCGACGAGGTGCGCCATGACGAGCTGCGGCCGCCCACCGAAGAACGCGAGCAGGTCGTCGACGACCCGCCGCTGGGCGTCGTTGCGTGTGACGACGGCCTCGAAGACGTGCGCGTTGCCGATCTTCTTCACCCGCCGGACGGCGTGCTTGGCTTCGAGCCGGTAGACGACGGTCTGGACGGTCGTATAGGCGGGCCGGTCCTTCTCGGGAAAGCGCTCCTGGACTTCGCGGACCGACAGGGCGCCACCCTTCCAGAACGCGTCCATCACTTGCAGCTCCAGCCTGGTCAGTTTTGGTCTCGCCACGGTGTCTCCTATGCGCGTCAACAGATCTACTACACATGTAGGCGCAATGCAAACGGCACCATCCATCCCGGGCGAGCGTAAGGTCGTGCGTGCTGTCAGTCCGGGCCGGCACGGGGGCCGGCCCCTACGACGTGACGCGTACAAAAAAACACGAGGCGCGTCGCCGCGCCTCGTGTCTCGTTCATCGTCTCGCGGTCGTCAGTTCGACGACCGCGAGTGTCATCTCCGTCCGATGTCTTCGAACGCTCGTCTTCGTTTCGAAATTCGCAGTTCGCAGTTCGAAGTTGACACCGGCTCTATGACGCTCCCCTTACTTCTCGCTCGGGCTGTCGTCCGCCTTCAGATCGCCGAGCGCGTACTGCATGCCGGCCATCAGGTGCGCCATGAGCGCCGGATTCGCGTAGATCTTCTCGTCGTGGCCGTAGGCCATGTAGAAGACGCGGCCCTGGCCGTCCTTGTGGATCCAGCTCAGGCCGTAGTCGTGATCGGCCCGCGGATTGCTCTCCTTGAGCTTGTCGGTGAAGCTCATCTTGTCGTAGTCGAGGCTCGTCAGCACGTGGACGTTCTTCCGCGAGAACGAGTTGATGCTGTAGGTGTAGGTCTCGTCGTTCACGCCGAACTCCTGGCCGTGGAACATCGAGGTGAGCGGGCTCGACGGGTCGTCGATCTTCACCGTGATGTGCTGCGGGTCGTACCAGTGGAACTTGAAGAACCCGCCGATCATGTTGTCGTAGTCCGGCCAGGTGCCGCGGCCGTTGTCGCGGCCCGGCGTGCCGACGTACGGCAGCGTCGCGCCGGCTTGCGTGCGGATGAGATCCTCGATCCGCGTGTTGAAGTCCGCCTGGCTGACCTTGCCCGCCATCGTCGTGTCGAGCGCCTTGTACCAGGCCGCGCCGACCGCGTCCATGTCCGCCTTGGTCAGCGTCATGTCGTCGGTGACGAGCTTGTGGTCGTCGAGGCCCCACGACCAGCGCAGGATGACCGAGGCGAGCGATCGGCCGGGACCGGCCGCCGCGCCGCGGCCACCAAAGCCGCCGAACCCACCGGCGCCACGCGCGGGCGCGTCCGGATCCACGCAGCCGCCGCCGCCGTGATACGAGTCACCAGTCGCGTGCACACCGACCAGGCCCTTGCCGCCACGGACGAAGTCCAAGAGGGCCTTGCGCCGCGCCATCGTGAGCGGCACGTTCGTCGGATCGTCGAGGAAGCAGCCCGTCGTGTTCGACAGGAAGATGGCGTCGTACTGCTTCAGGTTGTCGGCAGTGAAGACGGCCGGATCCCACGAGGTATCCGACGTCCACGCGCCCGTCTTCTTGCCCATCTCCTCGATCGTCTTCGCCGCGAGCGGAATCGACGAGTGCTGGAAGCCGGCCGACGGGATGCGCGACCAGATGAGCACCTTGCGCGCGTGCATCGGCTTGGCCGGCGCGGTCGCCGGAATGGCGGCCATCATCGCGTCGACGTCCTTCGCGCACGGCACGGTCGGCGTCTGGCTGCGGCCGCCGCACGGCTCGTTCAGCCCCGGCGTCGGTCCGCCCCAGACAATCGGCCCAGCCGCGCCGCGTCCGCCGGCGCGCCCCGCACGGCCGGCGCGACCGCCCCGTCCGGCCGCGGCAGACGCCGCAGGTGGCGCGCCGAGTGCCGCGTCGATGGCTCCGGCGAGCTGCTCTTCGGAAATCGATCCCTTCCCCGCCTTGTCCGCGCTGGCATACCAGCTCTCGAACGCGGTCTTCACTTCGGCGGCCGTCACGGATCCGTCCTTGTTGCCATCGAACGCCGTGAACAACTGCGGCCCCGCACTGCCGCGCCCGGCACCGGGCGCCTGCGCCGCGGCCAGCGTCTGCCGCGCACCCAGTGCCGTGGCCGGCCGCTGGGCGTTCAACGCGGAAGGCACCGCCGCGATCAGCGCGATCGCCGCCAGTCCCCCCACGAGTTGCATCATTCCACTCCTGCTCATCGTTCGGTCCCTCCTCGCGGCGCGCAGTCCCGGCCGCCGCCCCCAGCCACGGCGCCACCGGCACGGACATGCGTCAGACGCGCTCGCGGCGAGAGAAGGATGCAGATCGGTACTCCACCTTGTCAAACGGGGCCCTGGGGACGCGAAGGCGCGAAGGACGGAGGCCTCGCGCGAAGGCGCGAAGATCGCGAAGGAACGGAGGGGGCTCAGCCCTGGCCTTCAAACTCAGGTACACGCGCGTGTCCCGGCTTCCCCGGATCTGAAGCCCGGGGCTCCACAGCGGCAATGCGAGTCGCTGTCAATCCCCTTCGCGATCTTCGCGCCTTCGCGCGAAACCATTCACGGGTCTTCGCGGACTGGTCCCACGTCAGATCGACCCCGCTTCGACCATGTAGTTGTTGGCCGTGCACATCGCCGCGTCGTCGGACGCGAGGAACAGCGCCATGCGGGCGACGTAGACCGGCTCGAGGGGATCGGGCAGACACTGCGCCGCCAACTGCTTCGCGAGGCTCTCGGGCGTGACCCACAGGCGCTTCTGGCGCTCGGTCATCGTCCAGCCGGGCACGAGCGTGTTCACGCGGATGCGGTGCGGGCCGAGGTCGCGCGCCATGCCGCGCGTGAGGCCGTGGACCGCGGCCTTGGCCGTCGTGTACGCGGGGAACCCGCCGCCGGCGCGCCACCATGAGTCCGACCCGAGATTGATGATCGACCCGCCGCCCGCCTGGATCATCGCCGGTGCGACGGACTGGATGGCGAAGAACATGTGACGCAGATTCGTCGCCATGCGCTCGTCGAAGAACTCCGGCGTGACGTCTTCCCAGCGGTGCCGGTCGTCGCGCGCGGCGTTGTTGACGAGTACCTCGGCCGCGCCCATCGCGTCCGCGAGTGCAGCGAATGCGCGCCGAAGCGCGGAGATGTCACGCAGGTCGCACGGCTCGAACCGCACGTGCGCGCCGCTTCTGCCGAGTTCGCCGGCCAGCGTCGTGCCGTGCTCGATGTCGAAATCCAGGAATCCGACGCGCGATCCTTGTTCAGCGAACGCACGCACGATCTCGGCGCCGATGCCCGACGCGCCGCCGGTCACGACCACACGCTTGTCTTTCAAACTCGGATAGATCGCAAAGGCCATCGTCACGCTCGCGATGTCGAGTGCTGGCCTCATGCCGGCACTGATAGGTGAAACACGGTATTATCGGGCCATTCGCCAACGCCCGCGGATTTCTTCGATCGCCTGACGGACGCCATCGCGTGACTTCGAAGCGACCTCGTCAAGATCCTCACCGGAAGGAACAGGCGGAGTGGACGAAGCAGCCCGAGCTCTTCGCCACGCTGGGAGACGACTTGCGTCGCGTGGCCGGCGACGTCCGGAAGCGCGGCCTGCGCCAGACGCTCGACCGCGAGTTCGCGAGCCTCGACGCCTTTTATCTGACCGAGCACGAACGCGGACATCTGGCCAGGCTGCCGCGGATCGCGCGCCCGTTCGTTCGGCTGTGGTGGTTCATCCTCAGCCTCCTGATGAAACTGACGCCCGCGCGGCGCGTCGTGCTCGCGGCGGGTCTCGTGCTGCTCTTCATCTTTCAGACCGGCCGCATCAATTTCGGCCACGTGCACGTCGAGATCCCATGGCCAGCCGCCGGCGGTGTGCTCGTGCTCTTCGTGCTGATGCTCGAGCTGAAAGACAAGCGCCACGCGCGTAGCGAGCTCGAAGCCGGACGCGCGGTCCAGCTCGCGCTCATGCCCCAGGCCTCGCCCGCCATTCCCGGCTGGGACGCCTGGCTCTACACGGCGCCGGCCAACGACGTCGGCGGCGACCTCGTCGACTACCTCCGTCCCGACGACGCGCGGCACGTCGTCGCGCTCGGGGACGTGTCGGGCAAGGCGCTGCCCGCGGCGTTGCTGTCGGTCAAGCTGCAGGCGACGCTGCGCGCGCTCGCGCCGCGAATGGCCGATCTCGGCGCGCTCGGATCGGCCGTGAACGAGATCTTCGTGCGCGACGGCCTGCCATCACGCTTCGCGTCGCTCGCCTATCTCGAATTCACGCCTGCCTCGGGCACCATTCGCGTGCTGAACGCGGGCCATCCGCCGCCGCTCATCGTGCGGAACGGACGCGCCGTCTCGATGAACCGCGGATCGATCGTCATCGGCCTGATGCCCGGGTCGACCTTCGGTGAAGACGTCGTCGATCTCGCGCCGGGTGATGCCGTCGTCATCTACTCGGACGGCGTGACCGAAGGAATGAACGAGGCCGAGGACTTCTTCGGCGACGAGCGCCTGATCGCCGCCGTCGAGGCCGCCGCCGATCTGCCGGCTGAACAACTGGGACGCGCGGTCCTGACCGCGCTCAAAGACTTCGTCGGCGAGGCCGTGCCGAGCGACGACGTGTCGCTGATCGTGCTGCGACGGGCCACTGCGGGATGAATGCCATGCCGAACTTCGATCCACGTGTCGACGCCTATATCGCGAAGTCCGCCGACTTCGCTCGCCCCGTCCTCGAATTCGTTCGCGAGGCGATCCACGCCGGATGCCCCGACGTCGAGGAAGGGATCAAGTGGCGCATGCCGAGCTTCGACTATCAGGGCGCGATCCTGTGCAACGTCGCGGCGTTCAAGCAGCACTGCGCCGTCAACTTCTGGCGCGCGCCTGATCTGAAGGTGAACGGGAAGCCGATTGGCTCCCCCGGCGACAAGGGCGGCATGGGCAACTTCGGCCGCCTGACATCGGTAGGCGATCTGCCGTCGCGCGCGGCGTTCGTCGCGCTCGTGAAACAGGCCGTGCGACTGAAGGCGGCCGGCGGCCGGACACTCATGGCGCGCACATCCTCCCGCCCCCGCGCACCGCGCCCGGTCGTCGTCCCTGACGACTTCACGCATGCGCTCGCACGCAACCGTCGCGCTCGCGTGACCTTCGAAGGTTTTCCGCCGGGTCATCGCCGCGAGTACGTCGCGTGGATCACCGAGGCGAAGACCGACGCCACGCGGCAGCGCCGCCTCGCGACCGCCATCGAATGGCTCGCCGAGGGCAAGCCGCGCAACTGGAAGTACATGAAGAAGTAGTCGGCGGTAGCGCAGCGGCGTGGGACGATCTCGCGCCGCGGCCATCTCATACGTCGAGTCCATCAGGCATCGGCGGCCCGCGTCGTGGCCATCGGCAACTCGACCGTCACGCGCAATCCACCGAGCGGAGAATCGTCGAGCGCCACGTGGCCGCCGTAGGCCTCCGTCAGATCGCGGACGATGGACAGGCCCAGGCCGCTGCCAGCAACGGTTTCGTCGGCTCGAGCGCCGCGAGCCAGGACCTGATCGCGCATGGCCGGCGGAATCCCGGCACCGTCGTCTTCGATGACCAGTCTCACCCGTCCATCCTGCGGATGCGCACTCAGCCGGCACCGTGCGCGCGCCCACTTGCACGCGTTGTCGAGTACGTTTCCGATGATCTCGTCGAGGTCCTCGCGCTCAACGAGGACATCGAGCGCGGGCTCGACGTGCACGTCGAACGTGAGGGCACGCTCGGCGTAGAGACGCTTCACCGTACGGACGACGCCGTCGACAGATTCGGCAACCGACACGGGGCCGTGGATACGGTGGCGCGACAGATCGACGCGTGAACGCGCGAGGTGACGGTCGATCTGCCGGCGCATCCGCTCGATCTCGGCGACGAGGCTCGCGGCGAGATCGCGATGGCCGTCACGCTCGGCGCGTTCGGCGTCGCGCGTCAGCACGGCGAGCGGCGTCTTGAGCCCATGCGCCAGATCGCCAGCCGTTGCGCTGGCACGTGCGACCATCGCGTCGCGCTCGTCGAGCAGGCGATTCAGGTCCGCGGCGAGCGGTGCGATCTCGACCGGATAGGCTCCCTGCAGTCGCTGGCTTGGCGAGGCGTGCAAGGCCGCCAGGTGTCCGCGGATCCGATCGATCGACCGCCAGCCCCGCCGCACCTGCAGCACACCCGCCGCGACGCACGCGGCGCACACCAGCGCGAACAGATGGACGTGCCGCAGAATGACGAACGCCATCGACGGCGGCTCACGACGGCCGAGCACGATGTGCCACAGGACAATCGACAAACCGAACAGGCCGACCATCCACAACGCGGCGCCGATCACCAGATGCGCACGCAACGAGAACGGGCGCCTCATCGCGTCGGCTCGATGCAGTAGCCGAGACCGCGGACGGTCTTGATGCTCTCGGCTCCCAACTTCCGGCGCAGTCGGGCGATGAACACTTCGACGGTGTTCGAGTCGCGCTCGAACGCCTGCGCGTAGATGTGCTCGGTCAGCTCCGCCTGGCCGACGACGCGGCCGCAGTGGTGCATCAGGTACGACAGGACGCGGAATTCGTGCGCCGTGAGCGTGACCGGCACGCCGTGCGCCGCCACGCGTGCGCGTGCCACGTCCATCGTCAGCGGGCCGCATCTGAGCTCGGACGACGCGTGACCGGCAGCGCGCCGGACGAGCGCGCGCACGCGGGCCATCACTTCTTCGATGTGAAACGGCTTGGCCAGATAGTCATCGGCCCCGGCGTCGATGCCGCGAACCTTCTCGTGCCAACTGCCGCGAGCCGTCAGCACCAACACGGGCATCGTGAAGCCGGCGTGCCGCCATCGATCGAGCAGGCTGAGACCGTCGATCCGCGGCAATCCGAGATCGAGCACGACGACGTCGTAGCGCTCCGTTTGCGCGAGGAAGTCGCCGCGCGCGCCGTCCGCGGCCACGTCGACCGCGTATCCGGCGGCGTCGAGCGCCGACGCCAGGTGCTCGGCGAGGCGCGGCTCGTCTTCGACCACCAGCACTCGCATACGCCCGCGTCTCTATCGCACCCGTGATGAACGGCGGCTGAACGACGACGTTCAGGACGCGTTCAGGCGCGCCTCCGTAGGCTCATTGTGGTCGGAGGCCACCCCATGTCAAGAACCGCCAGAACCGTACTCATCGTCGTAGGCGTCGTGTTCGCCGTCATCGTGGCGCTGCACGTCTTCGCCGCGCCGCTCATGACCTCCCTGGGCGAGACCATCCATGGTCGCTGACGATCGTCGCCAAGCTCACGCGTGGCCATGAGAGATCTCCGTCAGGCGTGGCGTTCCGTGTGGTCGACGCCGCTCCTCTCGGCGATCGTCGTCATGTCGCTCGCCATTGGCATCGGCGCCAACACCGTCGTGTTCTCGTGGCTGCAGGTCGTCCGATGGAAGCCACTGCCCGGCGTCACCGGCGTGTCGACGTTCTACACGATCGAATCGCACACGGACAGTGGCGTCTCCGTCGACTCCTCATGGCTGGATTTTCGTGATCTACGACGCCGGCTGACGTCGGTCGAATGGCTCGAAGCGTTCCACATGGTCCCTCTGACGGTCGGCACCGCTCCGAGCGTCAGCCGCGCTGCCGGCTTGTTGGTCTCGGGCGGCTATTTCCGTGCGCTCGGGTTGAAGGCTGCCGCTGGACGGCTGCTCGACGAGGACGACGTCGCGGTGCCGGGCGAACGGCCGGTCGTCGTGATTTCGTACGACTATTGGCACTCGCACTTCGGCGGATCAGCGACCGTGATCGGCCAGCCCATGCGCGTCAATGACGTCGCCTTCACGATTGTCGGCGTGACGCCACGCCGGTTCCAAGGCACGACGCTGGGATTGGCGTTCGACCTGTGGATCCCGGCGACGATGGCGCCCGTCGTCATCAAAGGGTCTCGCGAGATCGACGACCGCGGAGAACGCGGATATACCGTCTTCGGCCGCCTGCGAACGACGACGTCGCAGGTAGCGGCCCAACAGGATCTCGATCGCGCCATGCACGAACTCGCCGTGGCGTATCCGCGGACCAACCGGACCATCCGCGCGGAGCTCATGCCGTTCACGAATCCACCGCGTGGACCGCTGCGCATGGTCAACAGCGCGCTCGCGTTTCTCCAGGGTCTGATGCTGCTCGTCCTCGTGGCGGTCTGCAGCAACGTCGCAAGCCTCGTCGTCGCCAAAGTCAGCGCGCGCCAGCGAGAATTCGGCATACGGCTGGCGCTCGGCGCGTCGCGCACGCGCACCGCGCGGCTCGTGCTGGCGGAGGCGGGCGTGCTCGCACTGGGTGGCACCGTCGGTGGCGTGCTTCTGGCACTGTGGGGCGTCGCGACGCTCCAGGTCGGGCAACTGGCGATCGCCATCCCCGTCCGATTTCAGACGGACGTCGACGCCTGGGGATTGACGGTCGCTGCGATCGCGGGAGTGTTCGCGACGTTACTCATCGCCAGTGCGCCCATCTGGTTTCTGCTTCGGCTGCAGCCGCACCACCTCGTCCGCCAAGGTGGACGCGACGCAAAGCGGGGCACTGGACGGCAGACATTGATGGGCCTGCAGGTCGCGCTGGCCTCGCTCGTGCTCGCGACGGCCGCGCTGTTCGTCGGGCGATTTCAGGAGACACGTGACATCGATCCCGGCTTCAAGACGGACGGCGTCCTCTTGGCCGCCTACGATCTGACCGGCCGCGGCATGGACGCCAGCCGGAATCGGACGTTCGCCGCGCGCGCACTCGACGCCGTTCGCGCCATGCCGGGCGTCACGGCGGCGGCGCTGGCGACGTCCGTGCCGCTCGACATCCACGGCTTGCCTTCTCGATCGTTCACGATCGATGGTCGCGCACGGGCCGATGGTGAGAGTGATCGAGCGCTGGCAAACACCGTGAGCGACGGGTATCTCGCCGCAATGGGCATCACACTGCTGCAGGGACGCGACTTCAGCCCGCTCGACGACGGCGGGCCGGCTGAAGCGATCGTCAATCAAGCGTTCGTCGATCGCTATCTCCCTGGCGAAGTCGTACTCGGACGGCGCCTTCAGTCGGGAGGCGTGACGTACACGATCATCGGCGTGGCCACGACGACGGTCTCCGACGCGTTCGGCGAGACACCGGCGCCGCTCGTGCTCTACGGATTCGGCGCGAGACCGGGGTCATCGGCCGAGATCCATCTGAGAACGACGCCCGGCATGGAAGCCGGGATGTCGTCGAGCTTGCAGCGTGTGTTTCGCGCGCTGGATCCCACGGTGCCGATCTTCAACATCCGCACGCTCGAACAGCACATCGCGACGAATCTCGTGCTGCGACGCATTCCCGCGCAGATGTTTCTCGTGTTGGGCCCTCTGCTCTTGTTCCTCGCGGCCTTTGGCGTCTTCGCGGTCGTGGACCACGACGTCTCGCGCCGGGCCGCGGAGGTCGGCGTCCGCCTGGCGCTCGGCGCGCGTCCCGCGCAGATCGTGCGCATGATGGTCGCCGATACGATGGGCGTGGTGACACTCGGCGTCGCCGCCGCCATGGCGATCGTCGTGATGATCGATCTGCACGCGGTTCGCGGCGGCGTCCGCGATCTACCGGCGCTCATCGGCACGCCTGTCGCGATCCTCGCCGTGGCCTCGATCGCGAGCTGGCTTCCGGCACGACGCGCCAGCCGGTCACCCCATCGACCGTGATGCGACGCGGCGAGTGAACTTTCGCCCCTGTCATCTTTTTTGCAGTCGCGCGGGGCCCCACCCCCGCGCTTACGGCGCTTCGCCACCCTCACTTCGTTCGGGGGCTCGCGGTGTCATCTTTTTTAGTATGCCCACCCTGTCCTGAACGAGACGCCGACGAACACGAACAGCACGGCGAGGATCGTCACCGGGATGACGTGCCAGGCGAGGTCGGTCAGGTTGTCGGGCGAGAGCTTCGGAATGACGCGCAGCCGCGCGTCGATCGCGAGTGCGACGGTCAGGCCGAGCAGGATGAGTTTGAAGGCAATCAGCCGCGCGACCGGGTTGTCGAACGCGAACCACGCGCTGACGTCGGGGATGCGACGATACGCGAACCACACACCGGTCAGGACCTGCAGTCCGAGCGCCGGCATGCCGATGCGCTCGTACGCCGACTCGAAGCGCAGCAGATCCGCCGGCGACTTCTCGCGCAGCACCTTTGGAAGGATCGTCAGCGCCAGGATCAGGTGCCCGCCCGTCCACACCGTAGCGCCGAGCACGTGCAGCAACAGCAGGACGCCGTACATACGCCTCGCTCCCCTCGTCGGCCAGCGGCAGGAGATACCGCCGGTCTCGCGCTACGGTAGCGCCGGCGAGACGAGCAAGCGTTGTCCGCCCGCAAGGTCGCGACGCGACGACTAGACGCGCCGCAGACGACTCGTCCATTCGAACTTCGAACTTCGAACTTCGAACTTCGAACTTTGAAGTTCGAAGTTTAAGAATGCTCTCTACCGCGCTTGTCCCGGATACCAGTTCAAGAGCCTCACGTCGATGCCGGTGCCCTTCAGTGCGTCGGCGAACTCCTGCGGGTTCTGTCCCATGTAGTGATACGGAATCGCCACGGCGGGCTTGAAGATCTTCGCGCACGCGGCGGCTTCGGCCGGCGTCATCGTGTAGGGCAGGTTCATCGGGATGAACGCGACGTCGATGTTCTTGACTGCCTTCATCTCCGGCGTGCACTCGGTGTCGCCCGCGAGATACACGCGTTTGCCGCCGAGCGTCAGGATGTAGCCGTTGCCCCGCCCTTTCGTGTGAAAGAGCTGACCGGGCGCGGGACCGCGCTGGAGGTTGTACATCGGCAGCGCCTCGATGCTCACGCCCGCGACCGTCTTCGTCGCGCCGTTCGCCATCACCTCGATGGGCGCCGGAATTTTGTCGCCGGCCTGCTGCTGGACCGCCGCCGGCATGACGACGGGCGCGCCGGGCTTGCGGACCTTGGCGATGTCATCGGGATTCAAGTGATCGCCGTGGATGTCGGTGACCAGAACGAGGTCGGCCGCCTTGGCGTGCGAAAAGTCGCCCTGCGCCGGATCGACCTGAATGACCTTTCCGCCGTGTTCGATCTGCACGCTCGCGTGCTGAATGGCGGTGATCACGATGTCACCGCCTGTCGCGGGAATCGTCGTCGTCGCCGGCGCCTGCGCGAATGCAGCGACCGGCACCATGGCCATGGAAACGGCGAACACCGCCAGTGACTTCATCGCCCACTCCCCTCCCTCACTTCTGGCTTCCCACTTCGAACTTGCCCTTCTGGCTTCTGGCTTCCAACTTCTAACTTCTCAAGGCACTTCCGGCATCAGCGTCACCTGCACGTAGCGGTCCGTGTTCAGGTACGTCTGCGCCGCCGCGCGGATCTCCTCGCCGCTGAGCACGGCAATGCGCGCGGGCAGGTTGACGACCGATGCCACGTCCGCGCCGTCGCCGTCCTCGTACCGGCGCGCGATCTGATTCAGCACGTACGCGTTGTCCTGGCTGTTCTGCTGGAAGTTGCGCAAAAGCCCCTGCCGGATGGCCGCGACCTGTCCGTCCGAGAGCGGCGTGTTCTTGACGAACGCGATC
>DASZOV010000051.1:0-28716 GCA_035550595.1 Vicinamibacterales bacterium | reverse complement strand
CGACAGCTTCAAGGAGCAGGTGAACAAGGCCGGCGGCGCGCGCTTCGGCAGCGGCTGGGCCTGGCTCGTGGAAGCCGGCGGCAAGTTCGCGATCGAGAGCACGCCCAACCAGGACAATCCGCTCATGGACGGCAAGAAGCCGGTCCTCGGCATCGACGTCTGGGAGCACGCCTACTACCTGAAGTACCAGAACCGCCGGCCCGATTACCTCGCCGCCTGGTGGAACGTCATCAACTGGGACGAAGTCAACAAGCGCCTGCGCTGAACGCGCATTCGCGCCGCACCTTCGCCGACGTCAGAACCGCCTGACGTCGACGACGGTGCCGGCCGCGAGCTCGGCGACGCCGGCGGGAATCTCGAAGAAGCCGTCGGCACGTGCAAGGCTCGTGATGTCGCCGGATGACTTGAACGCCGGTTCGGCGCGGCCTTCGATAATCGCGACCGGGTAGATTTGGTGCCGGTCGGCGGTCGACCGCACGGCGCGCGTGAGCGGCAATCGCTCGACTCGCGGCTCCCAGGGTGGCAGCCGCGCCGTTCTCCGCAGAAGCGGAACGAGCAGCCCGTACGCATTCGACAGGCACGACGTGGGATAGCCGGAGAGACCGAGCACGGGCACGTCCCCGACGCGGCCGAAGAGCGTTGGCTTGCCGGGTTTGACCGCCACGCCGTGGAAGAGGATCTCGCCGCGCGCGCGGACCGCGTCAACGAGCAGATCACGCCGTCCCACCGAACTGCCGCCAGAGAACACCATCAGATCGTGCGCACGACCGGCGTCGAGCACGGCGGCGAGTGCGTCGATCGTGTCGCCGGCTGGCGTGTGCGTGACGGCGACGCCGCCGTGCCGTTTGACGACCGCGGCGAGCGTGAACCGGTTGACGTCGTAGACCTGGCCCGCGCCCAGCGGCTCACCCTGCGCGACGACTTCGTCGCCCGTCGGGCAGATGAGGACCGACGGCCGCGCGGCTACGTGCACGTTCGAACAGCCGATCGCCGCGAGCGCGCCGATGCGCGCGGGCGTCAGCACGTTGCCAGTTCGAGCGACGACGTCGCCGGACGTGATGTCCGCGCCCCGCCGCCCGACATGTTGTCCGGGAGCTGCTGCGATGCGCACCTGGACGATGTCGCCCTGGCGCGACGTGTGTTCGACCATGACGACGGCGGTCGCCCCTGGCGGGAGGGGCGCCCCTGTCGCGACTTCGATGCACTCGCCACGGTCGACCGCGCGCGCGGTCATCGTGCCGGCGGCGACGATGCCGACGCAGGTGAGCGATGCCGGCGCGTCCGCACGCACGTCGCGCGTGTCTTCCGCACGGATCGCGTAGCCGTCCATGGCGGCACGGTCGAATGCCGGTACGTCGAGCGAGGCCGTCACGTCTTCGGCGAGGACGCGGCCGTCGGCATCGTCGAGCGCGATGGTCTCGGTCCGCGCGATGGGTCGCGCCGCATCCAGCACGCGCGCGACCGCGTCCTGAAAAGAGATGGTGATCGCGAAAGGTCGCATCATCGCTTGATCAGTTCGGCGGCGACGTGGCCGAGCTCGGGCAGGATGAGGCGCGTCATGGCGAGGCGCACGGCGTGTTCGGATCCTGGCAGCACGAACACCGCGCACGTGCCGACGACGCCGGCCGTGGCGCGCGACAGCATGGCGGCGGGACCGATCTCGTCGAAGCTCAGCCGGCGGAAGAGCTCGCCGAAGCCGACGAGCGGTTTGTCGAACAGCGGTGCGAGCGCGTCGACGGTCACGTCACGCGGCGAGAGTCCCGTGCCGCCGGTGACGATGACCACGCGGACGTCACCGCTGCGGGCATGTCGCTCGACGACCGCGGCAATGGCCACCGCATCGTCGGGCACGAGGTCACGCGCGGCGACGTCGTGTCCGACCGCGAGCAGCGCGTCGGCGATCGCGCGGCCGCTCGTGTCCGTCTCGGTCGTTCGCGTGTCGCTGACGGTGACGACGGCCGTGCGGACGGCAGTCGCTGGGCTGGCGCGATGACTCGGCCCCGGCATCGATCGATTATAGAGAGCGGCCGGTTTTCGGTATAATCGGTCCTTTGTGTGCGCCCTTAGCTCAGTTGGATAGAGCGTCTGGCTACGAACCAGGAGGTCGCAGGTTCGAGTCCTGCAGGGCGCACCACCTCTTTCACTTCAACCACCGGACGATGATGGCGGCGCCGTACGCGCACGCGGGATGTGGCCTCATGTCCGAGCGAGCCGATGCGCCATGACGCCCGGACCAGACCCGGTCGTATCGATCGTCATGCCGGCGTTCAATCGCGAACGGTTCATTGCCGCGGCGATTGACTCGGTCCTCGCCCAGACGTTCACCTCCTGGGAATTGCTCATCGTCGATGACGGATCGCGCGACGGGACGGCCGCGATCGCAGACCGGTATGCCGAACGTGATGCCTCGCGCATCCAGGTGATCCGCCAGCCGAACAGCGGCGTGACCGTGGCGCGCAATACGGCAATCCGGCGCGCCCGCGGTCGATATATCGCCTTCCTCGACAGCGATGACCTGTGGGTGCCCGACAAGCTCGATCGCCAGGTGGCGGCGTTCAAGGCGCATCCCGATGCCGCGTTCATCTACACGGGCTACCTGCTCGTCGACGCCGAGGGTCGCCCGATACGAACCGTTCGGCCGGAGTCACGCTGGCAGGGCGACATCCACCGCCGGCTCTGGCTCGAAGACAACGAAATCCTGGGCACCACGCTCATGGTCGCGCGCGAGATGCTGGCCCGTGTGGGACTGTTCGATGAAGCCCTGCGGGGGGCCGAGAACCTGGACGTTCGGCTCAAACTCTCGAAACTCGGTCCTGTGTTCTTCGTCGACGAGGTGCTCTATCACTACCGCAAGCATCCCGACGCGTTGACGAGCCGCCCGGACCTGATGGACGCCGAGCACGTGCGATTGATCGACGCGCATTTCGGCGGCGGATCTCTCGATGCATCGATGCGGCGGCTGAAACGCGCGGCGCTGGCGAAGCTGCACCGCGCGCGCGCCGATCGCGCCTTTGCCGTGGGCCATTACCGGACAGCGCTCGGCGCCTACCTGCGCGGCTTGGGCGCCGGTCCGCTCCGCTCGCGCGTACACGCGTTGGCGAATGCCGGCCGCTGTCTGATCGGCGGTCCCGGCAACGCCGCACTCCGGCGCCTCAAAGGCCGGCGCGTCTGACAACGTTCTCGTGACTCTCTACGAATTGCACGGTGATGGCGCGACGAGTCCAGCGACCGAGGACTTGACCGGGATCCTCGCTGAACCGGGCGCCGAGTTTGGCGCCGATGGGCACGAGCCGACCTGCATCGTCGTGCGCATCGTCATCGATGGACCCATCCGGGCACGCGCGTGGCGTCTCCTGTGGCTCCGACTGGCGTGTCACCGCGCGGCGCGGCGTCTGCGGGAGCGCGGTGTCCATCGAACACGGCGCTTCGCCGTCCTGCCTGGACTCGTCGCACCGTTTCTCGTCTACGAACTCGGAACCAGTGCGGAGCGATACGCCGCGGATCGCCTGACGCTCGGCGGCGCGGGGATCCTCCGGCGTCTGGCCAGACTGGTCAGTGGCTGCGATCCCGACGCAGGCGCGATCCTCGTCGTTGGAGAGCACCAATGATGCTGGGTATGGAGGCGCACTTGCGCCGTCGCCTGCCCGAGTTGTTTTCGGGTGGACCGGTCAGCACCGTCCTGATTCGGACGACGTATCCCAAGTGTCTCGTGTTCGGAGCAGATGCCACGCGGCCGTTGTGCGTGGCGCAGATCGGCGTTGGCGAACACCTGTCCGCGGTGCACGACATCCTCACCCGGCTCTATGCCGCGATGCCGACGCGGGTTCCGGAGCCGCTCGTGCTCGATCGACTGCAAGACGGAAGGTCGCTGTCGGTGTTGCGCGGCGTGCCCGGATGGCCCTGGTTCCGGCTCTCGGTCGTGTATCGGACCCTCGCCCCGTGGCAGGCAATCGTGCGCGCCTCGATCGACGCACTCATGGAGTTCCGCGCCGTCGTGGGCGCTCAGCCGTCATGGACGGCGCCCGTTACGCCTGGTGACGAGCTACGCATCGAACTCGAGCGGTGCCAGCGAGGAGGTGTGGCGCTGTCCGATCGTGCCATTGCCCGAGTGGCTGACCTGGCGCAGGCGCTCGACGGCCTCGGCACCCTTTTGTCCCAGGCTCAACATGGCGACTTCTGTCTGGCCAACCTGCTCGTCGACGCCGGGGAGTGCGCCCGCATCATCGACTTCGATGAGTTCGGCGAGACATACATGCCGCTGCAGGACGAAATCGGTCTGTTGTTGTCGCTCCGGCAGCTCGCGCCGGCTGCCGCGCTGCCGGTCGTGAACGATCCGGACGTCTTCCGTCGTCTGTTCGACCGTACCGTCGATCCGACGGGCGATGGCGCGCCGTGGCACATGTACTACCTGCTGCGTCGGACGAGTCGCTGCGCTGGACACCCGTCACGCGCCCGCGTGCAGCGCCTGCTCGTGCGCGACATCGAGCAGGCGAGTCAGCCGGGCTTCCAGTTGATCGACGCACCGGCGTCCGCATTGCGGGAGATTTAGACGTCGGAAATTGAAGGCGGACCGACGCCGTCGGCCGCGCGAGCTACGACTTGCCGTTCACCGCCGCGCGAAGCGGCGCAGCGGTCACGCGGACCGGCGCCGCGCGGAAGCGTTGGAACGGCAGATGGCAGTCGTGCTTGCGCAGGAAGCTCAGGAAGCGCTTGTAGTCGTCGGGCGGCATGTTGAACAGGCTCACGAGCGACCGGTAGTTGCCATTGGTCGTCTCGAGCCCCATCTCGATGATGCGCCGCAGGTCCGCACGCGTGATATCGCGCGCGATGAACAGGGGATAGACCGCCGACCAGAAGGACTGGCCACGGTCGAGCATCAGCGACGCCAGGTCATCGGCGAGCGAGGGTGGCGGCGCGCTCGCCGAAGGCGCCGCAGGGACCGACGTCGCGAGCGCGCGCAGGACGTCGCTCGGCAGGTCGCGGTGCTTGACCGGCTGTCCGTTGGCCTTCAGCACGATGCGTTCGACGACGTTCTTGAGCTCGCGGATGTTGCCGGGCCACCGGTAGCCCATGAGCGAGTCGAGCGCGTCGGACGCGATCTCGGGGGCCGGCACGCGGTGGATGCGGCTGTACGACTCGACGTAGTGCGCGACGAGCAGTGGGATATCTCCCGCCCGCTCGCGCAGCGGCGGGATGTGCAGGTGGATGACGTTGAGGCGGAAGTACAGATCCTCACGAAACGCGCCGGAGGCGATCTGCGCCTGCAGATCGCGATTGGTCGCCGTGATGAGCCGGACGTTGACGCGCGTGTGTGAGCGGTCCGCGCCGATGCGCTGGATTTCACCTGATTCGAGGAAGCGCAGCAGGACGACCTGCATGCGCGTGCTCATCTCACCGACTTCGTCGAGGAAGACCGTGCCGTTCGGGGCCATCTCGAGCAGGCCCGGCTTGTCGCGGTACGCGCCGGTGAAGCTCCCGCGGACGTGGCCGAAGAGTTCCGATTCGAGCAGCGAATCGGGGAGTCCCGCGCAGTTGAGCGTGACGAGCGGCGCCGAGGCGCGCAGGCTCCGATGATGGATCAACCGCGCGACGACTTCCTTGCCGACACCCGTCTCGCCGGTGACGAGCACCTTGGCGTCGGACTTCGCGGCGCAGTCCATCTCCGCCTCGATCGACTTGATCGCGGCGCTCTGACCGACGAGATGAACTTCCTGGAGCCTCGGAGCAACTGACAAAGTGGGGATTCCTTCCCATCGTCGCGGGGAGAACGCGACTTTTATCCGGGAATAGGAATACTATCGGGACTTCCGTGGGGCGTCAATGGCCGAGCCATTGAATTGCATGCAACCACATGAATCACAGACATTTATGAAACGTTACCCGGCGGGCCGTGACGCCAGGCGGCAGCCTTTGGGCGTCCTGATGACGTGTAAAAGTCTCTTCTGGCGAAGACTTTCTTCGCGTGGAATCTGATCAGTCCGGCACTTCTTCGGTCTTTGACGCCACGCGCGTCCTGGGCCGCTTGGCACGGTAAGCTGCAATCTATCAATGGTTTGAAAGCCATCATCCCGTGGTCGTTCCAGGCGGGAGGCACCTTTGCAATAGAGAACGGCGACCAGGGGTCGGCGCGATGTCGTGCGCGCGGCCCGGTGCAGGGACACGCGCAGCGATGAGATACAACGGCCACGTGCAGATGATTGGTACCAGCCAGGTGATGGCGGACCTGAAGGCGGAGATCGAGCGCGTTGCCCGCTCGGATGCCAAGGTCCTCATCACCGGCGAGAGTGGGACCGGCAAGGAGGTCGTGGCACGCGCCATCAACGCCGCCAGCACGCGCGCCCAGACGTTCGTCCCGGTCAATTGCGCCGGCATCCCCGAGACACTCCTCGAGTCCGAGCTCTTCGGCCACGTCAAGGGCAGTTTCACCGGCGCCTATCGCGACAAGCCCGGTAAACTCGAGATGGCCGACAACGGCACCATCTTCCTCGACGAGATCGGGGAGATGACGTTGCGGATGCAGGGGCTGCTCCTCCGGTTCCTCGAGACCGGCGAGATTCAGAAAGTCGGCGCCGAGCGGCTGGCCAAGGCGACCAACGTCCGGGTCATGGCGGCGACCAATAGGAACCTGCAGGATCTCATCAGCCAGGCGTTGTTCCGCGAGGACCTGTTCTACCGCATCAACGTCATCCATCTCATCGTGCCGCCGCTCAGAGAGCGCCGCGAGGACATTCCGCTGCTCGTCGATCACTTCCTGCGCCGCTTCACCACGCCCGTCAACGGCAACGGGAGCGGCCATCACAGCCCGGTGCGCGCGATTGCGCCCGATGCGATGGCGGCGCTCAGTTCCTACGCCTGGCCCGGCAACGTCCGCCAGGTCGAGAACGTCGTCGAGCGGCTGGTCGTGACCGGACGTCGCGAAGTCATCCAGCTCGACGATCTGTCGCCGGACATCCGCACGCCGGGGCAGTTCGCGCGGCCGCGCCGCGAACGGCGGCGGACGGTCGCCGATGACCTCTTCAAGCGGCTCGTCGAAGATCGCGAGTCGTTCTGGACGGCTGTTTATCCGCTGTACATGAACCGTGAAATCACGCGCAGCAACGTGCGCGATCTCGTGCACAAGGGACTCGAAGAGGCGCGGGGCAACTACAAGATCGTCCTGCGCCTCTTCAACATGGATCCGTCCGACTACAAGCGTTTCCTGAATTTCCTGCGAAAGCACGACTGCCAGCTTCCCTTCAAGGAATATCGATAGGACCCGAATGACGACTTGGTGGCATATGCGCGTACTTCGAACCGTGGGAATGATGGCCGTGTGCAGTGTCGTGGCGGGCAGCGTCTGGGCGCAGACGCCGCCAGCCGCCGCGCCGGGCCCCATGCCGGCGCCGTCTGCGCCCGGCACGGCTCAGATTGATGGCGGTGTCCCGTTGCCCGTCGACTACGTCATCGGGCCGGCCGACGTGCTGCAGATCAGCTTCTGGAAGGACGCGACGCTCACGAGCGACGTGACGGTCCGTCCCGACGGCCGGATCTCGTTCTGGCTGATCAACGACATTCAGGCCGCCGGACTGACGCCTGAGCAGCTCCGGGAGAAGATCACGACGGCGGCGAGCAAGTTCTTCCAGGAGACGCCGACGGTCCTCGTGAGCGTCAAGGCCATCAACAGTCGCCAGGTGTTCATCACCGGGGAGGTGGCCAAGCCCGGGCCCTATCCGCTGCTCGTGCCGACGACCGTGATCCAGCTCATCGCGACGGCGGGCGGCCTGCTCGAGTACGCCGACTCGGACAACATCACGGTCATCCGTGTCGAGAACGGCCAGCCGGTGAGCTACCGCTTCAACTACAAGGACGTCGCGAAGCGAAAGGCCGGCAGCCTCAAACAGAACATCCTGCTGAAGCCCGGCGACAGCGTCGTCGTTCCCTGAGGGCGCGTGAGGACGATCCTGATGATCGCGATCGTGTGCGGCGTGGTGCTGACGGCCTTCGGCCAGCCGGTGCGCGCGCAGGCACCCGCCGGCGCGCCGGATGCGGCGGCAGGCGACGCCGCGCCCCCGCAGACCGCGCCTGACAACGTTCGCACGGAGCGGCCGTACCGCGGCATCTTCCGCAGCGGCGTGGACGATGCGGGCCAGCTACTCACGACGTCGATCTCGCTCGGCGGTGGCTATTCGAACGACCGGCTCTCGCGGCCCGTGGGCGAGACGACGGGCGGGCTGCCGCCGACGTTTACCGGTCCGTTCAGCGCGGCCTCGGGTGACGTGAGCTACGCGCTCGATCGCGATCGCGTGACGTTCAACGCGTCGGCGGGCGCCTCGGCGCGGTACTACGAGTCGAGGCACGACGTCCTGCCCGGCTATTCGGCAGCGGCCGGCGGATCGGCGTTGCTCACGCGCCGGCTGACCCTCAGCGGCAATCTCACGGGTGTCGTCCAGCCGCTCTACGGGTTGACGCTCTTTCCCGACGCCATCGCCGCGGATCCCGGCACGATCTCGCCCATCGACTACACGCAGGACGTCGCGAGCGGCGCGTATCGCAGCGTGGACGGCACGGCCGCGCTCGACTACGCACTCAGCGAACGCACGGGAGCCGAGCTCTACTACGAGGACTCACGTGGAGAGCTTGGCGACGAGCACCGGAACCAGACGTTGCGCGGAGCCGGCGCTTCGATCCATCGCCAGCTCACTCGCGACCTCGGTGTGAAAATCGGCTATGCCCGCCGTCTCGGGACGTACGACCTGGCCGACGGCAGCCGGACGATCCGCAACGACTCGATCGACGCAGGCATCGACTACAGCCACGCGTTGTCGATCTCGCGGCACACGTCGCTCGCGTTCTCGACGGGGACGACGGCGATTTCGGACGGTGACACGACCCTGTTTCGCATCATCGGTCATGCGACGCTCGATCGCCAGATCGGCCGCACCTGGGACGCCGCGCTCACCTACAGCCGCGACGTGGGATTCATCAAGACGCTCGTGGAACCCACGTTCTCCGATAGTCTGGCCATGGCCGTTGGCGGCCTCATCGGCCGGAGAGTCGAGCTGCGCACCCAGATCGCGGCCACGGTGGGCCATCTGGGCTTCAACCAGGGGGATGCGGCCACGGGCTTCGATGCCTACGACGGCACCGCGCAGTTGACGATTGCGCTGTCCCGCAATCTGGCCATGAGCGCGAGCTACAACTACTACCGTTACACGTTCGATACCGGCGCGCCGCTGTCGGGCGCCGTGTTCCGCCAGCTCGACCGCCAGAGCGTGCAGGCCGGCCTGCAGCTCTGGGCACCGCTTCTGCATCGTGTGAGGAGACCTCATGCTGCCCGGTAAGGCCTATACGGTCGATGACGTCCTGGGGATCCTACGCCGCCGCATCTGGTGGCTGCTCGTGCCGTTCGCGGTGGTCGCCGCGGGCGTCGCGGGCGTCGTGCGGCAGCTCCCCGACATGTACCGGTCGGAGACGCTCGTACAGATCGTGCCGCAGCGCGTGCCGGACTCCTACGTGCGCCCGGTCGTCACGACGAGCATCGAGGATCGGCTGCAGAGCATCCGGCAGCAGATTCTCAGCCGGACGCGCCTCGAGCAGCTCATCACCGAGTTCAATCTCTATCCCGAGCAGCGCCGGACCGGCATCATGGAAGACATCGTCGAACGGATGCGCGAACACGACATCCGGATCGACGTCGTCAACGGCGACTCGTTCCGGATCAGCTACATCGGCAGCGATCCGAACACGGTGGCCAAGGTAACGGCACGCCTCGCGTCGCTCTTCATCGGCGAGAGTCTGCAGGACCGGAAGAACCTGTCCGAGGGAACCAACGATTTCCTCGAGCAGCAGCTCACCAACGCGCACGAGCAGCTCCAGCAGATCGAGACCCGGCTCGCGGCGTACAACCAGGCGCATGCCGGAGAGCTGCCATCGCAGCTCAACGCGAACCTGCAGCAGGTGCAGAACGCCCAACTGCAGCAACAGCAGCTCGCCGACTCGCTCAATCGCGATCAGGACATGCGAATCGAGCTCGCGCGCCAGCTCGCCCAGGCCCGTGCGCCCATCGTGACCGTGCCCGTGCCTGGCACTGCCGCGCCGACGTCGACTGCTCAGCAGTTGGCTGTGGCGCGCGCGCAACTGGCCGATTATGAGGCGCGCTACAAGCCCGGTCATCCGGACCTCGAAGCCGCGCGTCGCGCGGTGCGCGATCTCGAGCAGAAAGCCCGCGACGAGGCCGCCGCGGCGGCACAGCCCGGCGCTGCGCCGATCCTGTCACCGGCCGAAGCCGAACGTCAGCGGCAGATCAGCAACCTCCAGGCGTCGATCGACGAGCTCGACCGGCAGATGGCGCGCAAGCGCGCCGATCAGGACCAGCTCCGCGCGTCGGCTGCCGAGTACCAGCGCCGGGTCGACGCCGCGCCGAACCGCGAGGCCGAGCTCACCGAGCTGACGCGCGACTACAAGAACTGGTCGGATCGCTATTCGAGCCTGTTGTCGAAGAAGGAGGATGCGCAGCTCGCGGCGAACCTCGAGAGCCGGCAGATCGGCGAGACGTTCCGCCTGCTCGATCCCGCGCAGGTGCCCGAGCGCCCCTACAGCCCGAACCGGCTCAAACTGAACGCGGCCGGACTGGGCGCCGGCCTGACGTTCGGTGCGGCGCTGATTCTGCTGCTCGAGTACCGTGACCAGACGCTCAAGACCGATGACGACGCCCGGGCCGTGCTCGATCTGCCGGTCGTCGCCGTCGTGCCGCTGATGCAATCGGACGCCGACCGCCGGCGTCACGTCTGGCAGCGGCTCGCCATCGGCACGCTGCTCGGCACGACCGTGCTCGCGGGCCTGGCGGTGGTCGCCTACACGCTCGTCCGCTGAGGATCGCATGTACGAACCGTTCTTCGGGCTGCGCGAGCGGCCCTTCGACCTGACGCCGACGCCGCGGTTCCTCGTCCTGACGGACGCGCACCGCGAGGCGCTCCGCAATCTGGAGTACGGCATCGCGAGCCGCAAGGGCATCACGCTGCTCGTCGGTGAGGCTGGGTCGGGCAAGACGACCGTGATTCGCGCCGCCATCGAGACGCAGCCGGTCCGCGTGCACTGCGTGCACTTGAACAATCCGACGCTGTCGCGCGAGGAGTTCGTCGAGATGTTGACGGCGAAGTTCGGACTCTCCGCCGAGGCCGCCGCATCGAAGACGCGCATGCTCGTCGAGCTCGAGGCGCTCCTCATGGCGCGCCGTACGGCCGGTGAGACCACGGTCCTCATCGTCGACGAAGCGCAGAGCCTGCCGCTCGAGCTGCTCGAGGAAATCCGGCTGCTTTCGAACATCGAGACCGACGACGAGAAGCTGCTGTCGGTCATCATCGCGGGCCAGCCGGAACTCGCCGATCGGCTGAACGAGCAGGCGCTTCGCCAGTTCAAGCAGCGCGTGTCGCTGCGCTGCACGCTGGGATCGCTCAGCCGCGCCGAGACGGAGACCTATATTCGTGGACGCATTCAGGCGGCTGGTGGATCGGGAGCGGACGTCTTCACGGCCGAGGCCATGGCACTCTTGCACGAGGGCGCGCGCGGCCTGCCGCGGACGATCAACGTCATCGCCGACAACGCGCTGCTCGGTGGGTTCGCCGCCGGACGACGTCCGGTCGATGGCGCCATCGTCAGGGAAGTGTGCCGCGACTTCGACATCCCGCTGTCGGCCCCGTCCGCTTCGCCTGCGCGCCCGGCGGCTGCTTCGACGGTTGCGCCGGGCACGGCTCGGCTGCTCCCGGTCGAGGCACCTGTGCCCGCGCCCGACGCGGCCGCGACGACCCCCGAGGGGGATATGTTCGATACGTTCACGCCGAAGCGCCGGCGGTTTTCCTTTTTCTGGAACTGAGGAGTCCCGAGCATGGGTCGCGTAGATGAAGCGATGCGTCGTGCCGCCGAGCGGGCAGCCGGTGGACCTGCGGGAGCCGGGACCGAAGCGATCCGGTCCGAGGCCCCACGGTCCACGGCGGCCGTGGCCGCGGCCGAAGCGGCGGTCGATGTCCGCCTGCGTGAGGTGTATCGCGGGCCCGGCCGGAGCGCGCGCGAGGCGACCCCAGCGCCTTCGCCGATGTTCGGTGCCGTGCGCGACGGGCTGTGCGCGCGCCTGACGGGCAAGGTCGTCGTCGATCCGCACATGCTGCCGCGATCGCGCGAACAGTACCGGCGCCTGGCCGCCACGCTGCATCAGGGCCAGGCCGAGCACGGCCTCAAGGTCATCATGCTCACGAGCGCGCTGCCTGGCGAGGGCAAGACGCTCACGGCGTCGAACCTGGCCTTGACGTTCAGCGAGTCGTACCACCGGCGCGTGCTGCTCATCGACGCCGATCTGCGACGTCCGTCGCTGCACGAGATCTTCGACATCGACGGATCGATCGGACTCGGCGAGGGCCTGACCGCTGACGAGGACCAGCCACTCGCGCTGCGTCACGTGTCGGCGCACCTCACCGTGCTGCCCGCGGGACGGCCGACCGCGAATCCGATGAACGCGCTGACATCGGAGCGCATGCGCCGCCTCATCGCCGAAGCGCGCGAGGTGTTCGATTGGGTCATCATCGACACGCCGCCGGTCGGACTGATTGCCGACGCGAACCTGCTCGCCGGCATGTCGGACGGCGCGCTCCTCGTGATCAAGGCGGAGGACACTCCGTATCCGCTCGTGCGGCGCGCGGTCGACGCGCTCGGCCGCGATCGCGTGCTCGGCGTCGTGCTGAACCGGACGCTCGCCGACGTGTCGACCTCCAAGTACGACTACACGGGCTATTACTCGGCGGTGGCCTCGCCGGCGCGTGAGACGGTGGACTGATGCGCGGTCCCACCCTGCGCGGGTTGACGCTCGTGGTCTTCGAGGCCGCCCTGGTCGCGGCGGCCATCGTGGCGGCGGCCTACCTGCGCCTCGGAAGCGAGGTGTGGCCGACGATTACCGAGCGGCACGGCGTCGCCCGCATCCTCATCGTGACCGGCGTCTTGCAGGCGTGCCTCTATTACGCCGATCTCTACAATCTGCGTCTCGTTTCCGACCGTCGCGAGCTGTTCATCCGGATGCTGCAGGCGCTCGCCGCAGCCTCGTTCGCGCTGGCGGCGATCTACTACTGGTTCCCGGGCCTGGTCATCGGCCGAGGGGTGATCGGCATCGCCGCGGTCCTCGTGATCTCGGCCGTGCTCGGTTGGCGGATTGCCTTCGAATGGGTGGCCCGGAGAGTCGGGCCACGCGAACGGCTGCTGCTCGTCGGCACGAGCCCAGGCGCCGTGGAGCTGGCGCGCGAGCTGTACGAACGTCATCAGGATCTGGGCGTCGAAATCGTGGGATTCGTCGATCCCGATCCCACCCGTGTTGGAGCGCCGGTCATCAATCCTGGCGTCATCGGCACGATTGAGGACATTCCCTCCATCGTCCGCGCGCGCAGCGTCGACCGCGTCGTCGTGAGCCTCTCGGACGCACGCGGCAAGCTGCCGATGGACAAGCTGCTCGAGATGAAGCTCGACGGCGTCACGTTCGATCACCTGCCGTCGGTCTACGAGGAGTACACGGGTAAGATTGCCGTCGACAACCTGCGGCCGAGCTGGCTCATCTTCTCCGAGGGCTTCCGCAAGAGCCGGTTCCTGGCGTTCTGCAAACGCGCGATGGATGTTGTCGCCGCCGCCATCGGGCTCGTCATCGCTGCGCCAGTGGGCGCCATCGTGGCGCTCGGAGTCAAGCTGTCGTCGCCCGGGCCGGTCTTCTACAGCCAGCGCCGCGTCGGGCTGCGCGGGAAGATTTTCACGGTCTGGAAGTTCCGGACGATGGTCGCCGATGCCGAGGCCAAGACGGGACCCGTCTGGGCGTCTCGCGCCGGCGATCCGCGCATCACGGCGGTCGGCGGCCTGCTGCGACGGACGCGACTCGACGAGCTGCCCCAGTTGTGGAACATCCTCAAAGGCGACATGAGCCTGGTCGGCCCGCGGCCCGAACGGCCGGAGTTCGTCACCGATCTGACGCAGCAGATCCCGTACTACGGGCAGCGTCACGTCATGCGGCCGGGACTCACCGGATGGGCGCAGGTCCGCTACACCTACGGCGCGAGCACGGAAGACGCGCTGCAGAAGCTTCAGTACGACTTGTATTACATCAAGAACTTTTCGATTCCGCTCGACCTCTACATCGTCTTCGAGACCATCAAGACCGTCGTCCTCCGGAAGGGAACGTAGACGATGGTCGAATCGGACGCTTCCGTCGTCAATGCGATGAGCATCGACGTCGAGGACTACTTTCACGTCAGCGTGTTCGACGGCATCGTGCCGCGGTCCATGTGGGACCGCATGGAGAGCCGCGTCGTCGCCAACACCGAACGGATGCTGGCGATTTTCGACGAGTTTCGCGTGCGATCCACCTTCTTCGTCCTCGGCTGGGTGGCCGAACGTCACCCGCAGCTCGTCAGGACGATCGCGGCCGCCGGCCACGAAGTCGCCTCACACGGCTACGCCCATCGCTTGATCTACGACCAGACGCCGGCCGCGTTCCGCGACGACGTCCGTCGGGCGAAAGCGATCATCGAGGACGCGGCCGGGTGCCCGGTGGCCGGTTATCGCGCGCCGAGTTATTCGATCACGCCGCGGTCGCTCTGGGCGCTCGACGTGCTCGTCGAGGAGGGCTATCAGTACGACTCGAGCATTTTTCCGATCCGGCACGACCGGTACGGCATTCCGGTGTCAGGACGCAAGCCCTATCGCATCGAGCGGCGGTGTGGTGCGCTCGTCGAAGTTCCCGGATCGACGACGCGCATCGGCCCGCTGAACCTTCCGGTGGCCGGCGGCGGCTATTTCCGCCTGCTGCCGTACTGGTGGGCGCAGTGGGGCATCTCGCGCGTCAACCGCATCGAGCGGCGACCCGTCGTCTTCTACCTTCATCCCTGGGAGATCGACCCGGGCCAGCCGCGCCTCGCGGCGGGACGGCTCGGCCGATTCCGGCACTATCGGCACCTGGAAGAGACCGAGGCGCGGCTCCGGCGGTTGCTCACGGACTTCCATTTCGACACGATCGCGTCGGTCGTCGATACGGTGCGGCGTGCCGCGGTGCCGGCTGATGCGACGGTGACGCCGCCTCTGCCGTACGCTTGGTAGTTCGCGCATGACGACGTCCGCCACCGAACCCATTGCAGCCGCCACGTCGGCGGTTCCGACCGCCACGGCACCTACGATCGTCTCGACGGCCACCGACGCCGGCGAGTGGGACGCATACGTCGAGTCGCACCCGGAGGCGACTGCCGACCATCTCTTCGGCTGGCAGGACGTGTTCCAATCCGTCTTCGGCCAGTCGTCCGCCTATCTCGTGGCAAAGCGTGCCGGCACGGTCGTCGGCGTGCTGCCGATCGTGCTGTTTCGATCGCGCCTGTTCGGCCGCTTCGCCGTGTCGGTGCCGTTCCTGAACTACGGCGGTTTGCTGACCGACGACGACGGCGCGGCCGCGGCGCTCATCGAGGAAGCGACAGTTCGTGCAAAGGCATTTGGCGCGTCACACGTCGAACTCCGCCATCGCGAGCGTCAGCGGCCGGATCTGCCCATGCGACAGCACAAGATCGGCTTATCGCTGCCGCTTCCTGCTTCCGCCGACGAGTTGTGGAAGACGGTCGATCGCAAGATTCGCAATCAGGTTCGCAAGGCGCAGAAGGAAGGCTTGGAGGTGCGATCGGGCGGCGGCGAGCTCGTCGACGCCTTCTATCCCGTGTTCGCGCACAACATGCGCGACCTGGGCACGCCAGTCTACTCACGCCGGCTGTTCAGCGAGACGCTGCGCCGTTTTCCTGATCGCGCGCGCGTGTTCGTCGTGATGCACGACGGCCGGCCGATCGCTGGCTCGGTGACGATACGGTTTCGCGACATGCGCCTCGTGCCGTGGGCGTCCTCGTTGCGAGAGTTCCGGCACTTGTGCCCCAACATGCTCGTGTACTGGGCGATGCTCGAAGACGCGATTGCGGGCGGGGCGCAAACGTTCGACTTCGGCCGATCGTCACCGGGCGGCGGCACGCATCACTTCAAGACGCAGTGGGGCGCGCGTGAGACGCCGCTCTCGTGGGAGTACGTGCTCATCACCCGCGAGACGCCGCCCAACCAGGGACCGTCCAACCCGCGGTTCACACGTGCCGTGAACGCATGGAAGTCGCTGCCGTTGTGGCTGGCCAACCGCCTCGGCCCGCCGCTCGCGCGACACCTGCCATAGCGCCAGGACCTCAGCCATGGTGACGTTCATCACATCGGTGCGTCATCCGCTCAACGCCACATCATTCCAACGTGTCGAAGCGCTTCTGGACCGCTCACTGCGATCCGTCAGCGCGCAAACCGACCCGGAGATCCGCGTCATCGTCGTCTGTAATCAGCGGCCGAACGTTCGCGTCGCGGACTCGCGCATCGAGTACCACATCGTGGACTTTCCGCCACCGTCCGAGGCGAGGCGGGCGAGTATCCCGGAAGAGATGGCGCGCGTCGACAAGGGCACGAAGCAGATAGTCGGCTTTCTTGCCGCCCGTGCCTTCAAGCCCGAGTACGTCGTGTTCTTCGATTGCGACGATCTGGTCAGCCGTGAGCTCGCGGCATTCGCGGCCGCACGCCCGGGACGGGCGGGCTGGTACGTGAACCTCGGCTACACGCTCGATCTGGCGAATCACCACGTGCAGCGTCGTGCGGGAATGGTGCGGTACTGCGGAACGGCGCTCGTGCTGAACACGCGACTGCTCACCGAGCTGACCGGCGTCGGCCCTCCGCTCACACGGGAGAGTTCTCAGGACGACATTCGGGCGCGCGTGACGCCGACCATCGTTACGCGGATCTTCGGCGATCATCCGTTCGTGCCGGGATTCTTCGCTGCATGCGGACACGCGCTCGAGCCGCTTCCCTTCGCGGCGAGCGTCTGGGTGCTCGGTACGGGAGAGAACCTCGTGGGCGTCCGCAAGCGCGCTGTGGGGCTTCCCGCCACGCGGAGCTTCTACGAGACGTTCGGCATCGAGCCGCCCGATGCGTCCGCCGATCCCGTCTCCTGGACGGCGATCACGCGCGAGCGGTTGTCCTATCTCCGCTCCCAGTTGGGCTTCATGAAATTCCGGTTGTCCGGGTTCCAACAACCACCGACGGTCGAGTGACCGCCGGCTATCGACGAGCGGCCCGTGAGCGTTCCGCGCCTAGTGCGCGCGGCACGTCCCGAGAACGGCGAGGGGATGGTCGGGGGGCACCCAGCCGCCTGAAACGTAGACCCAGCCGGCAACCGGAGAACCGCCGAAGGAGCAATAGGGAAGATTGGACACGACGCTGTTGCCCGGATTGCTGGAACCGCCGTTGCTCGTGCTCGATCCGCTGCTGCCCGTGCCGCTGCTCGACGAGCCGCCGCCCAGGGCCGCGATCGCCAGCGGATGATCGGGCGGCAGCCAGCCACCCTCCACGCAGACCCAGTTCGAGACGGGTTTCTGCGTCGTGCACGGAATCGGAGAGACGTAGGTCCCTGACGAGATCGACGACGATGAAGACGAGGACGCCATCTGCGCCGGCGGCGGTGTGACGGACGGGAGATTGCCGAGGCCCGCGGCGATGGCGAGCGGATGATCGGGCGGCAGCCATCCGGTTCCGACGCAAACCCAGTTCGCCACGGGTTTCGGCGTCGTGCAGGCGGTGCTTTGGGCCGTGGAGCCCGCGACGGTGACCGTCACGGGCGATGACGTCCGGGCATTGCCCGACGAGTCGCGGGCGGCCGCACGAATCGTATGCGTGCCGTTGCCCGCGCTCGCCGTATTCCACGTCGTCTGGTACGGAGCCGAGCCGTCTTCCGACCCGACGTTGATGTTGTCGACGGTGAACCAGACGCTCGAGACGCCGACGTTGTCGGACGCCGAGGCCGACAGCGTCACGGTTCCACTGACCGTGGCGCCATTGCTCGGGCTGGTCATGGCGACCGACGGCGGCGTCGAGTCCGCCGACGCCGTCGCGTTCGTGAGCGCGTAGACCGCGATGACAGGGGCCTCGCCGTTGGCCGATCCCAGCGAGACGAAGACGCGCCGGGTGGCAGGGTCATAAGCCGCGCCGAGAATGGCGTCCGACGCCTTCGACATGAACGGCGCATTGAGCTGCCACGTGGCGTACGGCGTGACCTGCCAGGGCGACTTCTTCCCACTCTTGACGGCGGCCAGGTCGTTCGCGTCGTACGCCCAGACGAACCCTTTGTACGGGTAGCCGTGATTGCCTTTGTACTCGCTCGTCGGATCGTAGCAGTAGACGATCCCCGACTCGCCCGGAACCGCCAGGCGATTCTTGCTCGCATCCGACGTGCCTTCACCGTAGCAGGCCGTCGTCGGCTGCGTGCCGATGAAGAGGACGCTTCGCGTGCCCGAGGGGAAGACGATGCCGCTCATCGCCGTGGCCATGAGGAACAGGTTGTTGGGATTGGTGTCCTCGTACGTCCCGAGCGTCGGATGGTCGATGGGGTAACCGACGACCTGCACGGCCTTCGACTGGTTCGACAGTGCCGACGGATCGAATACGGTCGCCGCCGGGCCGAGACTCGTCCGGCTGATGATGGGAATGCAGCACTGGCCCGTGAGCGCCGGCCCGCCAAGCGGACCTTGCCATTCGGGCGGAATGGCCGTCATGTACCCGGAGACGAAGCCCGCACCCGCCGATCCGACCTGGTACGGGCCGCTCACCGAGCCGTTCTGCACGCTGAAGTGCGAGCGCTGCTGGACGTGGGCGCCGTCGTAGTAGATGTACGCGCTCACGATGAGCCCGCTGCCCCACGGCAGGATCCCGCCGATCCGCGATTCGTCCGATCCAATCGTGCCCAGCTTGCCTGCGAGCAGATCGCTGAAGTTCGTCTTGAGCGAGGCCAGCGGGAGCGACGTCAGAGTCGTCGACGAACTGGGCGCCGGGATGGTGACTTCGGCGGCGCGCTGCTGTTGAGCATGGCCGACGATCCACAGACCGCCGTCGCGGCTGTCGAAAGCCAATGCCGTGCCGCCATAGTTGAACGTGTGTTGGTCGTCGCCGCCCGCCGGCAGGCGGAACGCACCCTGATAGACGAAATTCGACGCCTGAACGAGAGGCTCGGCGCTAGGCGTCTGGGCGGTGACGATCAACGACGAGGGGAAGGTCACGAGTGCGCCAAGGGCGACGGCAACCCAGATTGGAAGGCGCAGGCGTGTGGCAGCGCGGCGTGCCACGGTCAGACAACGCATGAGAGCTCCCTTCGCGGGACAGGCAGGGCAAGTGAGGTACCGGCCGCCCGGCGGACCGAGCGGACGAAAATCCTGAGTGTTTGCAGGTAGATGCAGGGGGAAGCCTCCTGTTCGCTGTCGGCGGACGTGACGGACCGCCGACAGATCCGTGCGGCCGGACACATTACTGCGGCCACGTGTCCTTGCGGGCCACGACCGCGTCTGACGAGAGTTGTGAAGATTGCTGGCCGGTGTGGTTCGGCACACACGCGGCACGCCCTGACCCTGAAGTCATCATCGAAACGAACGTCTGACGTCGAAAAGTGCGAGTGAAAAAAAGGTCGAGAAGCTCGACCCAGGAGGGATCGAAATCGAGCGCGGCCCTCTACTGGCAAAGATGCTGCCAATACGGATAGACGGGCAGAACTAAGTCTGCCCCATACGGGTTCGACGTCCGCGGGAAAGAACTACGTGGCGTGTAGGAAAGAACGACACGCGGGCGACGGGTTGCGAGCCTTCACGGCCGCATCACCCGCGTCCGATCGCTTGTAGCAGCAGATCTTCGAGGGGCGCCAGACGCGCATCCCAGCCGAGATCCGCAATCGCCGCGTGCGTGGCGCGCGCGCGCCGTTGCTCGGGCGTGAGTGCCAGGAGCGACTGCACCGCCTGCGCGAAGGCTTCGGCCGTATCCGCCGTGATACACGCGGGCCGCACGTCTGTCGGTAGTCCGTCGACGACGGTCGTCGTGGCGACCACCGGCACGCCCGCCGCGATGGCTTCGAGCGCTTTGTTCTGCACGCCGCGCGCGAGTTGCAGTGGCGCGACCGAGACGGCCGACGCCCACAAGTAGGGCTGCACGGCTGGGACCGCGCCGACGACGCGAATCGACGGATCGATCGCGGCGAGCCGCCGAACGCCGGCCGTCGGCTCCGATCCGACAATCGTGAACCGCGCGCCGCCAACCGCGCGGCGCACGAGCGGCCAGACCTCGGCGGCGAACCATTGCACGGCCGCCTCGTTCGGCGCATAACTCATCACGCCGCAGAAAATCACTTCGGGCGCAGCCGCCGGCGGATCGTGCGGGCGATAGGCTTCGAGATCGATGCCGTTGGGCAGTACCGTCACCGGCGCATCGGGCGCGAGCGCGCGAAGCGTCTCGCACTCCCGGTCGTTCACGACGAGGGTCAGTGCGGCGCGCCGCGCCGCACGCGCTTCGAACGCGGCGAGCGTGCGCGCCTCGCGCCGGTAGATCCAGCCGCGCGGCCCGGCCGTGGCGCCCATCGCCTGCCACTTCGCTGAGTCGACGTCGACCATGTCGAGGACGAACGGCAGCTCGTCGAGCGGCGGCGCCAACGCGAATCGCGCCATCCCCGAACAGAACGCGACGACGACGTCCGGCGCCGGGCGAATCAAGGTCTCAATGGCGTGTCTGGCCCCCGCGCCGTCGAGGAGCGCATGCGTGAGTGGCCGATTCGATGGCAGGCTGAGCGCCCCGCGCGCGAGATTGGCGACGCGATGGACGCGCGCCGTCGCGATGCGCGCTGCGAACGGCGTGCGCGTTACTTCCGCCGCTTCCGCATCGTCATGAATCAGCGAGAAGAGGGAGACCGACGCAAACCGCGACATCTGCCGCAGGAGGTAGTACGCGCGGATGCGATCGCCGCGATTCGGCGCGTAGGGCAGCCGGTGCGTGAGGAACAGGATCCTCATGCGCGGCCGGGCTCACTGCGCCGCTGCCGGATGACGCGCGCTGGTACACCCGCCGCGACGACGTAGTCGGGCAGGGGACGCGTGACGACCGCGCCCGCGCCGACGACGCAGTGCCGGCCGACGTCCGCCATGACGACCGCCGCGCTGCCGACCCACGTGCCCTCGCCGATCGTGACGAGCGTCCGCGCGCCGTCCTGTTCGCGAATCGGCCGATCGAGATCGTCGGTCGCGTGCGTGGCGCCGCCGCTCGGCACGTGAACGCCCGCGCCGAGCAGGACGTCCCGTTCGAGGTGAACGAGACCCAGATGGCAGCGCGGGCCGACGTACACGTCGTCATCGAGCTTCGCCCCGGCCTGGCTGAACAGCGTGCCGAATTCCACCGTGGCCGACGCAGCACATCCCGCGAGCGCCACGCGCAGGAACGCGCCGCGGACGTATCGGCCCACGAGCCCCGGTACGAGCGCGAGCGCCTGCGTCGAGCCTTCGAGGGCCCGGTCGGCACCGAGGAACGCGCGGCGGATTACGAACGACAGGATGGCCGGCGAGGCCAGGACGAAGGCGAGGGCTCGCGCGAGGGCTTTGGCCGCACTACGCATGAGGCACCCGCAGCGACGCCGAGCCGGCGTTCGGCTTCATGCGACGCGCACCGGCCAGCGCGTCATAAATGGCCTCGAGCCGTCGTGTGCGCACGTCGAACGAAAGATCTGTTTCGACACGGTGGCGTGCCGCGGCAACCCGCGTGCGGGCGGTCTCCGGCTCGTCGATGACCGTTGCCATCGCCTGCGCGAGAGCGGCCGTGTCGTGCGGCGGCACGATGAGCGCCTGTTCGCCGTCAGCGGCGAGTTCGCGCGTGCCGCCGACGTCGGTGGCCACGAGCGGCGTCTCCATGGCCATGGCCTCCAGCACCACGTTCGGCGTGCCTTCGTACTCCGACGACTGGACGAACAGGTCGAATGCTTCGTGCAGCGCGACGATGTCCGTCTGATGGCCGAGGAGATGGCAGACGTCCCGAAGGCCGAGGCGGGCGATCTGTGCGTCGAGCGCCTCGCGGAGGCTGCCGTCACCCGCGATGGCCAGTCGCAGCCGCGGCCGCGCGCGCGCGACGATGGCGAACGCGTCGATGAGCAAATCGAAGCGCTTCTGCGTCTCCAGCCGGCCCACGCTGCCGATGACGATCTCGTCGTCACCGAAGCCGAGCCGGCGGCGGGCATCAGGGCGGCGCGACGGATCGCGGCGAAACGCCAGGGGATCGATGCCGTTCAGGATGACGGTCACACGATCGGCATGCGAGCCCGTCCTGACGAGCTCGCGGGCGATCTCACTCGAGACGGCGATGACGCGGGGAAACCGGGCGAGCACGCGCTTGTCGATGGGATAGTACACGCGGCGCTCGCGTGTCGTGTGCCCGGTCCAGCCGTGGGCCGTCGCGAGCGGCGTGATGCCGGTTCGCCGGCCGAGCAGCCAGGCCAGGACATCCGTCTTGTAGTCGTGCGCGTGCACGATGTCGATCGCCCGCTCGCGGATGATGTCCCGGAGTGCGCGCCAGAGCCGCACGTCGAACGAGTGACGCTCGCGCGCCTCGAGGTAGTCGATGTCGAGGTGACCCGCCCGTGCGCCGATGCCGAAAATGCGGTCGCGCGCGTCGCGGATGTAGCAGACCGTCACGTCGAAACGATCGCGGTCGCGGCGTTCGGCGCCCATGAGAATCGTCTTCTCGGGGCCGCCGCCGGTTCCCCAGACGCTTCGGAGCTCGAGGATGGCAGTGCGTGTGTTCATCGGGCGTCGGTCGGTCCCAGAAATCGTAGCCCCAAACCTGCCGTTTCCCGAGCGTCTCTCGTCCGTGCCGATGGAAATGACGGGTGGCTCTGCGCCGCAATGCGACAATAGGCGCCAACATGGGCGCTTCTTCCTCGTCGACGACTGACCGCACACCGTTCACCGTGCCGATCAGGCTGGCGACCGGAGATCCCGCCGCGCCCGCGAGGGGCGTCGTGCGCCGCGGCGAACCGGCGACCCTCGGCGTGCCGTGCCCGCGCGGTCACGTGCATGCCTACGACGGCTGCACGTACCGCGGAGCGGATGGACGAACGCAGGCCGCGCAGACACGTGCGCTCGACAACTGGCCCGATGGATCCGTCCGATGGCTCCTCGTCGACGTGCCAGTCGACGGCACGGCCGACGGTTGGCCCGGCGGAGTCCTCGAGATCGGCGATGTAGCGGTTGACGCCGCAGCGTCGTCGAACCTTCGGGTCTCGACCGGCGGAGGACGCACGGACGTCATCGCGGGCGGCGTCGAGTTCCAATTCGAACCGGGCGGGGCCTTTCCGTTTTCCTCCGTGACGGCTGATGGCCGTCGCATTCTGGACACGACACGATCTGGCCTGCGTCTCGTGGTCGAGGGGCGACCACTCGATGTCCGACTGCAGACCGTCGTCGTGCGAGCCGCCGGTCCGATACGAGCCGAGATCGAGGTGACCGCGGCGACGGCCGACCGCGGCGTTCCGCTCGACGTCTCCGCGCGCATCGAGCTGTTCGCCGACACGCCGGTCGTCCGGGTCGACATCACGCTCCGCAACCGGCGCCGCGCGCAGCATCCATCTGGCCATTGGGAGCTCGGCGACCGCGGATCGCTGCTGATTCAAGAAGCGGCCTGGGTGCTGGCGCCGACATCTCCCATCCTGTCGGTGTCGTGTGCACTTGCCCCGGGCGAAGCGCTGCAGGCGGTCGGTCGGCCCTTCGAGGTGTTCCAGGAATCGAGCGGCGGCGCTCGGTGGGACGCGCCGACCCATCGCTCGGCCTCCGGCACGGTGCCGCTGCGCTTTCGTGGGTATCGTCGCCGTTCGGGGACGGACGAGCAGTTCGGACTCAGAGCCGACCCAACCGTCTCGGTCGAGACTGCCAATGGCCAGATGGTCATTGCTGTTCCAGGCTTCTGGCAGAACTTTCCCCGGTCGCTCGTCGTCGACGATGGCGCCATCACCGTGGGACTGTGTCCAGCCGACGCGCCCGAACCCGTCGAGCTGCAGGGCGGCGAGCAGAAAACGCATCGCGTCGTCGCCGCCTTCGGTGCCGACACCGTGTCGGATCCCCCGCTCGCCTGGATACACGCGCCGCTGCCGCTCACGGTCGATCCGGCGTACGTCGCCGAAACGGGCGCGATCCCGTTTCTCATCGAGGCGAGCGAAGACCCGAGCCCCTCGTATCTCGCGTTGGCCGGTCTCGCGATCGATCCGGCGACTGGATTCGTCGCCAAGCGCGAGGCGGCCGACGAATATGGATGGCGCGACTTCGGCGATCTGCCGGCGGATCACGAGTCCGCCTTCCAGCCGCCCGATCAGCCATTCGTGTCGCACTACAACAACCAGTACGACGCGATCGCGGCCTTCGGCATCCACTTTCTCCGAACCGGCGACGCGCGGTGGTGGCAGTTGATGGACGACCTCGCGCGGCACGTGCGCGACATCGACATCTACCGGACCGATGAGGACAAGGCGGCCTACAACGGTGGACTGTTTTGGCACACGGCACATTACGTCGATGCGGGACTCTCGACGCACCGCACGTATCCGCGTGGGACGGCAGGCGGTGGTCCATCAGCAGAGCACAATTACAACGCCGGCCTGATGCTGCACTATTTCCTGACCGGCAGCCGCGCGTCGCGCGAGGCGGCCATCGGCCTCGGCCAATGGGTCATCGACATGGACGATGGCCGACGGTCGCCGTTCCGCTGGCTCGCCAGAGGCGCGACCGGGCTCGCGAGCTTCACGGTCGATTTCTACGGGCCGGGCCGCGGCGGCGGACATTCCATCCTGGCGTGCCTGGCGGCGTATCGGCTGAGCGGCGAGCGCCGATTCCTCGAGAAGGCCGAGACCCTCATCGCGCGCAGTGTCCATCCGTCCGACGACGTCGGTGCGCTGGGGTTGCTGGATGCCGAACGTCGTTGGTCGTACACGGCATTCCTCCAGGCTGTCGGCACGTATCTTCAAGTCAAAGCGGAGAGTGGCGAGATCGACGCCCGGTACGTATATGCCCGCGCGAGCCTGCTTCGCTATGCGGAATGGATGGCGCGCGAGGAGCGGCCGTATCTCTCGCATCCGGAGATCCTCGAATATCCAACCGAAACGTGGGCCGCGCAGGACTTGCGGAAGGCGGATGTCTTTCTGTGGGCCGCGCTCCTCACCGGTGGAACCGAGCGGCGGACCTATCTCGAGGCGGCGCGCGGTTTTTTCGACGAGTCGATTCGCACGTTGACCGAGTCGCCGACGCGCACGTTCACGCGGCCGCTCGTCCTCGTGCTCGGACAGGGCGTGCGTTACGGATGGTTCGCGCGCCACGCCGCGGATCTTCCGGCGCCGGTGACCGGGCCGACCGTGGCCTTCCCCCCACCGTCGCCGTTCGTACCGCAACGAGCGCGAGCGATCGGCCGGGCCAAGCGGATCGCGCTCGCGATAGCTGGCGCCGTGGCCGTGGCGGTAACGGTGTGGCTGCTGTGGTGACCGGTCGGCTCATCGTCCGGCGGACAGCAGCGCTGGACGGCTCGACGCGGCACGCGGCGGGATGTTGAGGCGCACCGCTACGGGCGCCGGCTCGCGCGAAGCGCTCGCGGGCGCGCCAGCGGCCTCACGTGCACGGGTGTTGGCGATGTTGCGAATGGCCACGCCAATGGCCAGCACGTGCCAGAGGAGTTCGTTGTATTGCAGCGGCAGGAACGTCGCGCCGATGGCGTAGACGACGAGCTGCGCTTCGCAGGCCGTGGCATAGATCGCCAGGGTCTGCAAGCCGGGGTGTTGTCGAGCCAGCCGTCGCACGTGTCGTCCGACGAGCAGCGATCGTCCAAAGATCAAGAGGAACAGGAGCAGGCCGGGATAGCCGAGTTCGGCGAGCATGCCGAACCACGCGCTGTGCACTGCCCGGTTTTCTCCATACGCGCCGTGGAGCACGTCGTAGTTGTCGTAGACGGCTTCGAACGCGTTGTGTCCGTACCCCACGAGCGGGCGGTCGTTGGCCATGCGCCAGGCGACGCCCCAGAAGTAGAGACGGCTCATCGCGGAGTCGTCAGAGGGAGCGCGGAGCGTGTTGATGCGATCCCAGTAGGACGACGGCAGCACGACGAGCGCGCCGCAGACGATGACGACCGTGACGAGCACGGCGACCACGCGTCGTCGCGAGTGCACGAGTATGTGCGCCACGAGTCCGATGGCCGCCAGGAACGCGCCCCGCGAATACGTGGACAGCGCTCGATAGATGACGCCGATGAGGAGCGCGCGGAGCGTCCATCGCTCGTACGGTTTCGCCGTGGTCCTGAGGAGCGCGACGAGCACGGGCACGAGCATCAGCATGCCGACGGCCACGCCGTTGCTGTCGCCAAGGAGCGCCCAGATGTTCAGATTGCGCGTGCCGGGCGATGTCAGCAACTGCGCCCAGCCCTGCCGTGCGCCCTCGAATCCGAGCGACAGCGCCATGATCACGAACACCCAGCGCAGCCGCTCTTCGGTCGTCACGAGCGCGAGGATGAGGCAGCAGATCACGATGACCTTCGCGAACTCGATCCAGAAGGGCAGCGCGTAGCTCTCGACCGGAGACACGAGCGTCGAGAACAGACTGTGCGCGAGCAGGAGGACGAACAGGAGCGCGCCGCCGATGCGCGGACGCGCGCCGGAGCCGACCGTCGCCACGACCAGGACGAGGGCGATCAGCGACGAAAGGCCGCCCGTGAAGTTGAACCACAACCACTGGTCGGGTCGGAAGTAGGCGACCCACAGATAGAAAAGGAGAATCTGGAACGGCCCGCGCAGAGAGTACCAGGCGCCGATGGCCAGGATGACGAGGACGAACGCAGTGCGAAGCACGATGGTGTGATGGACGGTTGACGATCAGCGCCCCTGTGGCGGCGCCAGCCGTGGCACGGCGTATCCCTCGCCATCATCCGGACGATTACGGCGGCGCGATCCCGACGACGTCTCGGTGGCCGCCGCCGTGATCTCGAAGACGTGAATCAACGGGGCCTCGCCATCCTCGAACGTACCGGACAGATAGAGCCGGCGCGACGCCGCGTCGTAGGCGACACCGCCGATTTGTCGGGCGCTCGATTCGAACGGCATGTCGAACGTCCACGCGGCGTAGGGCGTGATCTCCCACGGCTGCTTGGTGCCGTTCCTGACGGCGACGAGATCGTTGGCGTCGTAGGCCCAGACGAATGGTTTGTACGGATAGCCGTGCGTCCCCTTGTAGGGCGACGTCGGATCGTAGCAGTAGATCACCCCGTTCTCGCCGGGGACCGGCTGCCGGTCGAGGCGCGAGTCGCCCGTCCCCTCGCCGTAGCAGAAGTTGCTCGACTGGCGTCCGATGAAGAGCACGCTGCGCGTGCCGCTCGGAAAGACGACGCCAGCCACCGAGGTCGCGCCATTGAAGAGCTGGCCGTTCGAGTCGTAGCCGCCGATGGTGGGATGTTCGAGCGGATAGCCGACGACTGCCGTTGCCGGAATGGGGTCGCGCGCGCCGACATCCGCCGCGTTGAAGACCGACGCCGCCGGCCCGAGGCTCGTGCGGCTGACGATGGGCACGCAGCACTGGCCCGTCAGCGCCGTGCCACCGAGCGCGGCCTGCCAGTCCATGGGAATCGACGTCATGTAGCCGGAGACGAAACCGGCGCCGGCGTCGCCAACCTGGAACGGTCCGGTTACGCCTGACGACGTGACGCGGAAGTGCGACCGCACCTGCACGTGGCTGCCGTCGTAGTAGAGATACGCGCTGACGATCAGGTCAGTGCCGGCCGGCAGGATGCCGCCGATCTTGGCGGTACCCGAACCGATGCTGCCGAGCTTGCCGGCGAGGACGTCGGCGAACGGCCGTCGGAGGGTCGCGCGCGGCAGCGAGTCGATGGTGGCCGCCATCGCGGGCACGGGAATCGAGACTTCGGCGACGCGCTGGTACCAGTCATGCCCGACGAGCCACAACGCCTGATCCTGCGGGTCGAACGCCAGAGCGGTCCCGCCGTAGTCGAAGGAATTCCGATCGCCCTGGGCAGAAGGCAGACGGAAGGCTCCGAGGTAGGTGAAATCGCCGGCGGCAATGCGAGGCAGATCGGCCCGGCCCCGACCCGCGAGGACGGCGCCCATGAGAACGACGCAGAAGCCTGCAGCCAGGAGCGGCCGGCGCACCAGAGAGGCTGGAAGCATGGCCTTGCGGCAGTATAGCAGCGGCTTCGGAGCGCCGGGCGAGGCGGCCGCGGCCATGGCCCGGTGATTGCTATACTCGAAGCGCCGAGGACGACATGTATGGATGTGTGCAGGCTCGCGCCCCGCGAGGGCTGGTCCGGAAACGAGGCGCCGCATGAGTGAGCCGGGCATCATCTTCGATGCCGTGTGGAAGAAGTTCCGCCTCGGCCAGCACCATGACAGCCTGCGGGATCTCATCCCCGCCACCGCGCGGCGGCTGATCGGACGCGGACCGGTCGCCGACGACCTGCAGCCGAGCGAGTTCTGGGCGGTTCGCGACGTGTCGTTCCGTGTGCGACCCGGCGAGGCGCTCGGCATCATCGGACCGAACGGCTCGGGCAAGTCCACGACGCTCAAGCTTCTGACGAAGATCCTCAAGCCCACACGGGGCGCGGCCGCCGTACGTGGTCGCATCGGCGCACTCATCGAAATCGCCGCAGGATTCCATCAGGATCTCAGCGGCCGCGACAACGTGTACCTGCAGGGCGCGATCATGGGCATGAAGCGCGCCGAGATCAAGGCGCGCTTCGACGAGATCGTCGAGTTCGCCGGCGTCAGCGACTTCATCGACACGCAGGTCAAGCGCTACTCGTCGGGCATGAACGCCCGCCTCGGGTTCG
>DASZOV010000050.1:0-7119 GCA_035550595.1 Vicinamibacterales bacterium | reverse complement strand
GGTTTGCTATACTTGGACGTTTCGCGACGCGTTCTGGGCGTCGGTTGTAGGACTACCCAACATGGCTAAGCACTGTGAGGTCTGTGGCAAGACGCCGGTCGTGGGCCGGACGCTCAGTCACGCGCACAACGTCCGGGCACGTCGCTTCGAGCCCAATCTCCAGCGCGTCCGCGCCGTCGTCAACGGCGCCGTCCGCCGGATCCGCGTCTGCACGCGTTGCATCCGCTCCAATAAGGTCGTCAAGGCCGCCTGACGATCCGACGGCCCATGACGCCCGCCGATCGACAGGCCGTCGCCACGCCGGCCGCGCCGGCGGCCATCGGGCCGTACAGTCAGGCCATCGCCTCGTCTGGCCTAGTCTTCCTCTCCGGACAGATCGCCATCGACCCGGCCACGGGCGCGCTCGTCCCGGGCGGTGTCGCCGCCGAGACGCGCCAGGTTTTGAAGAACCTGGGCGCCGTGCTCGAGGCCGCTGGCTCGTCGTTCGCCCGCGTCCTCAAGACGACCGTCTATCTTTGTGATCTGGCGGATTTCGCGACGATGAACGCGATGTACGCGGAGTACTTCCCGGATCCGGCGCCCGCGCGCGCCACGGTCGAAGTGACGGCCTTGCCACGAGGGGCGCGCGTCGAAATCGAACTCATCGCCGCCGCGCCCTGAACGCGGCGGGCGGATAGAACCACCGAAGACCGGCGCGCGATCAACGGCTCGCGCGTTCGACGGCCAGCACTCCTTCCACTTTCTGAATCGACTTCATCACCCGCTCGAGGTGCTTGAGGTCGCTGATTTCGACCGTCATCCGGATCGACCCGCGGTGATCGGTGCCGGCCGTCGCCTCGACATCCTTGATGTTGGTGTCGATGTCGGCAATCCGCGAGCTCACGTCGGCCAGGATGCCGCGGCGGTCCTCGACGCTGATTTTGAGGCGAACGATGTACGGCAGCGCGTCGTGGCCGGTGTCCCATTCGACCTCGATGCGGCGTTCAGGATCGAAGAGCAGGTTCACCACGTTCGGACACGAGACCGCGTGGACCGAGACGCCCTTGCCGCGCGTGATGTAGCCGACGATTTTTTCGCCGCGGATCGGATTGCAACAGCGCGCGCGGAAGACCATCAGGTCGTCGATGCCGCGAACCTTGATCTTCTGGTCGTCGGCGGCAGCGGTCGTCGGCCGGCGGACCGGAGTGGGCTGTCCGTCAGCGGCCTTCTCGCGGAGCGTATCCGGCCCGACGGCGCGCGCGAGCACGGCGCGGGCCGTGACCTTGCCGTATCCGATCGCGGCGTAGAGGTCGTCGGCGCGCGGCACGCTGAACTCCGGCGCGATGCGTCCCAGGACGTCGTCGCTCACCGTCGCGCGGTCGACGCCGTAGCGGCGCAGTTCCTTGTCGAACACGCGGCGACCGAGCTCCACGCTGCGCTTCTTCTCCTCGGCGTGGATGAAGTGCCGGATCTTGTTGCGGGCACGCGACGTCGCCGCGAAGTTGAGCCAGTCGCGGCTCGGCGTGTGGCCGGCCTGCGTCACGATCTCGACGATGTCGCCGTTCGAGAGCCGCGTGCGCAGCGGCACCATCCGGCCATTGACGCGCGCGCCGGTACACTGATGGCCGACGTCGGTGTGGACGAGGTAGGCGAAGTCCACGGGCGTCGATCCCCGCGGCAACGACTTGACCTCGCCCTTCGGCGTGAAGATGTAGACCTCCTCCGGATACAGCTCGATCCGGAGGTTCTGCATGAACTCCTGGGGATCGCGGACTTCCTGCTGGAGCTCGAGCAGGCGCCGCAGCCAGGCGAAGTACTGCTCGTCGCGATCGGCGCCGACGCGGCCTTCCTTGTACTTCCAGTGCGCGGCAATCCCTTCCTCGGCCACGCGGTGCATCTCTTCGGTCCGGATCTGGACCTCGAATGGCAACCCCTGTTCGCCGACGACCGACGTGTGCAGCGACTGGTAGCCGTTCGGCCGCGGCATCGCGATGAAGTCCTTGAACCGGCCGGTCACCGGCGACCACATCTGATGGATGATCCCGAGCACGCCGTAGCAGTCCTTGATCGACCGCGTGACGACGCGTAGCGCGATGAAGTCGTAGACCTGGTCGAGGGCGATCCGCTGCCGCTGCAGCTTCTGGTGGATCGACCAGAGGCGCTTGATGCGGCCGTCGATGGCGACGACGGGAATCTGCGCTTCGTCGAGCTTGGCGCGAAGCTGCCGCGCGAGATCCTCGATCAGGCCCTCGGTGGCCTCGCGCAGCGTCTCGACCTCGGCGCGGAGCGTCTCGTAGCTCGCGCTCTCGAGGTACTTGAACGCGAGGTCCTCGAGCTCGTTCTTGAGCTTGCTCATGCCGAGGCGGTTCGCGATCGGCGCGTAGATGTCGCGCGTCTCCTGGGCGATCCGCGCACGCCGCTCCTCGGGCAGGTGCTGCAGCGTCCGCATGTTGTGCAGCCGGTCGGCGAGCTTGACGAGGATGACGCGGATGTCGTCGACCATCGCCATGAGCATCTTGCGGAAGCTCTCGGCCTGCCGCTCCTCGCTCGACGCGAACTGCAGTCCGGACAGCTTCGTGACGCCCTCGACGACGTGGGCGACGCGCTCGCCGAAGAGCTCGCGGACCTTCTCGATCGTGTTCGGCGTGTCCTCGACGATGTCGTGCAGAAGACCCGCGGCAATGGCGACGACGTCCAGCCGAAGATCGGCGAGGATCATCGCCACGCCCAGCGGATGGACGAGGTACGGCTCGCCCGAGCGGCGCGTCTGGCCCTGATGCTCGAAGGCCGAGAACTCGTAGGCGCGGCGGAGCAGCTCGATGTCGGCGTCCGGGTTGAACGTCCGGACTTTGTCGGCGAGGTCCTCGAACCGGATCATGGAAGCCGGTGTCAAAATATGACGAAGGCAGGCGATCTCGGCCCACGGGCCGTGCCGCTCCGTACGTCATGATACCGGAACCGGCGAGGACTGCTGAATTCTGGCCGAAAACCGGCCACAGAGCACGACGGACGCGCTTGACGCCGTTTTTTCCGGTTCACTATACTGGCGCGGTTCTCGACACGGCGCGAACCGCCCAGGTGAGCCCTCGGCGTCCACGAAAGGGGAACTAGATGCAGTTGCGATTCACCCGGATGGTCGTGCTCGTCGCAGGGCTCGGCTTCGCTGCCGCCGGTTGCGGCAAGTACTCGATCAGCAACATTCGATCGCTGAAGGCGTTCAACGACGGCATCGAGCTCTACCAGAAGGCCGACTACCGGGGCGCGAGCGAGGACTTCGAGCACGCCATCCAGCTCAACCCGGACTGGGGCTTCTCCTATTTCTACCTGGGCAACAGCTACGACAAGCTGTACAAGCCGGCCAAGAAGGGCGACCCCGAAAACGACGCCTATCTGCCCAAAGCGGTCGAGAACTACCGCGCGGCCATCGACAAGCTCTCGAACTCGACCGAGGCCAAGGCCCCGCAGTTCCGCAAGCTGTCCTATGAGTACCTGATCGCGGCCTATGGCGCCGACCGGCTGAACGACTTCCCCAAGGCGGAGGCGACAGCCAAGGAACTCATCGCGGCCGAGCCGGACAACCCGGGCAACTATCAGGCGCTCGCCCGCCTCTACACCGACCAGGGCCGGTTCGACGACGCGGAGGCGATGCTGCAGAAGTCGATCGACGTCAAACCCAACGATCCGGTCGGCTATCAGCTCCTGGCGGCCTTCTACAACGACCAGGGCGAGTTCCAGAAAATGATCGACGCCTTCCAGAAGCGGGCGGACATGGAGCCGAACAACCCCGAAGCCTGGCACACGATGGGGACCTACTATTACGACGAGGCGCTCCGTGACAAGCGGCTGACGAACGCCCAGGCCACGGCCTACGTCCAGAAGGGCATCGAGGTCGAAGACAAGGCGCTGGCCCTCAACAACGACTACTACGAGGCCATCACCTTCAAGAGCATGTTGCTCAAGCTCTCCGCCAACCTCGAGAAGAACCCGGCCAAACAGAAGGCCCTGCTCGCGCAGGCTGAAGAGCTCGCCGCGCGGTCCGAAGCGCTGCACAAGGAACAGCAGGGCGCGGCCGCGAAGGGCGGTCAGGCGACCAAGTAGGCGCCGTTCCTCCGATCGAAGACACGGGCCCGGCGGTGCGCGCGGCGCATCGCCGGGCCCGTCCTGTCTCTGGCGGGCATCGCCGCCCGCGCTGCGGGCCGGCGATGCCCGCAGCCACTTGCCTATCCGCCGCCTGGCGGCCGTGGTGCTGCGGCCGGCTGCTGGCTCCGCCGCACGTTCGCGATGTCTCCAACGCGTGTCCGGATCCGCGGATGTCGCCGGCACATCACTGTGGGAATTGGACGGCGAGAGGCGTCTCTCCGGCGGCCAACCCGGGGCCGCGGCTCGTGTTCGAGCGAGAAGGTGTGACGCGGGCGTGAGCACCCGCGTCACACCTCCACACCCGCCCCTTTCGCGCCTTTGGCTAGCAAGGCTCGGTCCTGCTGAAGTCACCAGCGCACGCGGGCTCCCAGGCCACGCGCGCGTGGCCTGGGAACCCGCTCCAGACGTGAAACGGCCCGGCCGGGCATGCGCCCGGCCGGGCCGTTGGGTTGCACGTGAAACCGAGTCGCTACGGTTTTACTGGGCCACGGCTCCGCCAGCGTCGCGGATCATCCCTTCGGTGACCACGCCGATCTTGTCGACCCCGCCACCCATGGCGGCGTCGATGACGGCCATGATCTCGCCGTACCGGACCGTGCCCGCGCCGCGCAGGAACAGCGTCTTGTCCTTGCGCGTTTCGTAGATCTCGCGGAACTTGGCCTCGGCCGTCTGGATGGTCACCGGCTGCTGGTTGATGGTCAACCGGTGATCGGCGGTGTACTCGGCCACGACCTGGCCCAGGACCTCCGCCGCCTTGGCGTTGTTGTTGGTCTCGAGCGGCAGGTTGATGTCCACGCCGCGCTGCGTGAGCGGCAGAGCCGCCATGAAGATGATGAGCAGCACGAGCAGGACGTCGATGAGCGGCGTGACGTTCATGTCCGCCGAGACGGACGGCGCGGCCGCCTTGACGACCTTCTCCGCGCCGTGGTGCATGTGCGCGTGCGCCATTATTCGCCTCCCAGAGCGGACGCCGGGTGTGCGCCCGGCGGCGTCTCGGTGATGAGGGCGACCGAGTCGATCTTGGCGCCGCGCAGGCCGTCCATCATCTTCATGATGGCGCTGTACGGCGCGTCCTTGTCGCCCTTCAGGTAGACCGTCTTCTCCGCCTTCTCGTCGAGGATCGACTGCAACTGCGGCACGAGCTGCGCCTCGGTGACCGGGATGGCGTTGATGTAGAGATTGCTGTTCGCGTCGACGTAGACGACGGTCTGGTCGGACGTATCGGGCTTCTCAGCCGTGTTTATGGCGGTCGGCATCGTGAGGTCGACGCCCTTCTGCAGGAGGGGCGCGATGAGCATCATGATGATGAGCAGCACCAGCATCACGTCGACGAGCGGCGTGACGTTGATGTCGGACTTGACGCCACCTTTCGCGCCGCCAACATCCATTGCCATGGCAAAAACTCCTAACCTGTGGCTGCCGGGTTCAGTGCCCCGGGCTCGACGCGAGGCGCCCTCGGGCCGCCCCGCGCAATCGAGCCGCCAGTCGAACGGGCGTTACGCCGTCTTCTTGATGAAGTAGTCCACGAGCTCCGAGGATGAATTGTCCATCTCGACGTTGAAGTACTCGAGCCGGCCGGTGAAGTAGTTGTACATCCACACCGCCGGGATGGCGACGACGAGGCCGAGCGCGGTCTCGACGAGCGCTTCCGAGATACCGGCCGAGACGGCGCCCAGACCGCCGGACCCGCTGGCCGCGATGCCCTGGAACGCGCTGATGATGCCGACGACCGTGCCGAGCAGCCCGACGAACGGCGCCGTCGCGCCGATCGTGGCGAGCGACGGAATGCCCTTCTTCAGGTCGTTCGAGGTGAGCGCCGTCGCACGCTGAATCGCCCGGCGCACGGTGTCGACCACATCGTCGCGGTTCATCGCGCCGCCCGCGTCGTGCTGGAACTGGTATTCCTGCAAGCCGGCGAGGACCACCTTGGCCAGATGGCTGTACTGATAGGTCTTCGACTGCGAGACCGTCAGTGCGTCCTTCAGGCGCGTTTCCTTCAGGTGCTTCGCCACCTGCGGCGCGTAGAGCTTCGACTGCTTGCGTGCCTGCGAGAACGTGTAGAAGCGCTCGATGGCCACGCCAAACGACCACATCGACATGAACACCAGCACGACCGCCACGCACCTGGCGACGGTGCCCATCGAAGCCAACATGTGCATTACATCCATTCCAGCCTCCGAAACCTGACGTCGTTGCTACTGCGTTGTTCCAAATGATGGGCCGGGCGTCTTCTCGTGCCCGCCGGGCCCGCCTGTGATTTGCAAGTCCGCCGATCGCGCGTCCTTCTAGTTCAGCGTGAAGTTCACGGTCACGGTCATGATGACGTCGACCGGCTGCCCACCCAGCGTCGTCGGCGAGTACTTCCACTGCGACACCGCGTCAAGGGCCGCCTGATCGAGCATCGGCTGATGCTTGAGGATCTGCAGGTCCTTCACGTTGCCTTCCTTGTCGATCGTCGCCTGGATGATGACCATCCCCTGAACCTTCGCGGCGCGGGCGATCGGCGGATAGATCGGCTTCACCTGATGGAGCAGCTTCGGTTCCTTGATGTTGCCGCCCACCCGCACCGGCGGCGGGGGCGGTGGCGGCGCGATGGCCGCCGGCGCAGCCGCGACCGGCGCAGCCGCCGGGATGTTCTTCACGACCGACATCACCCGGGGCGGCGGCTCCGGCATGATCTGCTTGGGCGGCTCAATCGGCGCCGCGATGGGGTTCACGTCCACCTGCACCGGCGGGGGCGGCGGCGGTGGAGCGGCCGACGGCGGCGGGGGCGGTGGAGGTGGCGGCGGGGGTGGCGGTGGCACGGCCGCGAACGCCATGACCGACTGCGGCGTCGGCAGGACGTTGGTCGCCATCAAGGGGATCACGATCAGCGCCCCGAGAACCACGACGTGCGCCAGGATCGACAGCGGGACGGTGTACCACTTCTTCGTCCCCACCTTGATCGAGGGATCAACGACATCGCCAAACATCTCGCGTGGCACGAGCGAACCTCCCTTA
>DASZOV010000049.1:0-2761 GCA_035550595.1 Vicinamibacterales bacterium | reverse complement strand
CTCGTACGGCGAAAGCGTGTCGTCGGTGACGATCAAGCAGCGCATCCGCAAGATCATCGAGGCCGAGGATCAGCGCCGGCCGCTCAGCGACTCGAAGATCATGAGCATCCTCCAGAAGGAAGGGCTCGTGCTCGCCCGCCGTACGATCGCCAAGTACCGCGAGGAACTGCGCATCCCGACGTCGAACCAGCGCAAGGTGCTGTACTGATCCGCGGGGCTGCCCGATCGCCCGCGGCCGTGGGGAATGCATGAGGCTCACCGTTACCGGCCGTCGCGTCGTCGTCGACGCCGCGGCTCGCGCCGACATCACGAAGAAGATCGGACGGCTCGACCGGCTGCTGGGCGACGCGGCCCTGACGGGCCAGTGCATCGTGTCGCGCGAGCGCGGCCAGTACGTGTGCGAGGTGACCGTCCATGCGCGGCGCGACCAGCGGCTCGTTGCCGTCGGTCGCCATGCGCGGCTGGGCACCGCGGTGGCGATGGCCGTGACGCGCGTCGCGCAGCAAGCGCAGAAGCTCATCGATCGGCGCAAGACGCGACGTAAGATCGGCGCGTCCGTGTCGCCGCGCCTCGTGGCCGCTGGAGAGGCGGGAATGGCTGACACCGGCGATGCCGTCGACGCCACCGAGCCGGCGCCACTTCGGATCGTCCGGATCGCCGGCTACGAGCCTCGGCCGATGACGGTCGAGGATGCGGCCCTGGCGTTGGACGACGGCGGCGAAGGGATCCTCGTGTTTCGCGAAGCCGGTTCGGATAGGCTCACCGTGCTCTATCGCCGCGCCGACGGTCGGCTCGGACTGGTCGAGCCCGAGGTCTAGCGCATGGCGCGGGTCGCTCCCCGACGGTCGCCAGCAGCCGCCCCCTTCGTCGTCGTGACCGGGTTGTCGGGCGCGGGGAAGTCGCACGCCATCCGCGCGCTCGAAGATCTCGGCTACTCCTGCGTCGACAACCTGCCCATTGCACTCATCCCGACGTTCGCGGATCTGCCGCTTCGCGACCGCGACGGCGTGCGTCGTGCCGCCGTGGTCGTCGACATTCGCGAGGGGACGGGACTGTCGCGCTTTCCAGCCGTCTACCGGCGGCTGAAGAAGCGCGCAGGGCGCGGCGTGCGGCTCATCTTCCTCGAGTCGGCCGACAGCGTGCTGCTGCGGCGTTTCAGCGAGACGCGGCGGCCGCATCCGCTCGGCGGTGGCCGGACGATCGCCGAAGGCCTGGCCGAAGAGCGGCGTTTGCTCGAGCCGATCCGGCAGCTCGCCGACGAGGTCATCGATACGAGCGCGCTGACCGTCCACGAACTGCGGCGGCGCATTCTCGAGACGACCGGCGGTGCCCCAGCGGCGCCGCTTTCGGTGACGGTCCTGAGCTTCGGCTTCAGGCGCGGCGTGCCCGAGGACGCCGATCTCGTGCTCGACGTGCGGTTTCTTCCGAACCCACACTTCGTGCCGGGCCTGCGTCGGTGGAGCGGGCGCAACGCGCGCGTGGCGCGCTACGTGCTGCGGACGAAGGTCGCCGCGCGGTTCATGACGCTCACGACGGCGCTGCTGGAATTTCTCGTGCCGCGCTATGTCGAGGAAGGCAAGACGTATCTGACGATTGCCATCGGGTGCACGGGCGGACGGCACCGATCGGTGGCGATTGCCGAGGCGCTGGCCGTGCGGCTGCGGCGCATCGAGGGCATCCGCGTGCGCGTGCGGCACCGGGACGTGATGGAGGAGTAGGACCGTGGAGACGAACGACGCGCAGAAAGCCGGCCCGGCCGGCGTGAGACGAGTGGACAAACCCTGGGGCTACGAGCTCCATTGGGCGAAGACGGATCGCTATGTCGGCAAGCTGATCCACGTCGACAAGGGCCACGCACTCAGCCTGCAGTACCACAACATCAAGGACGAGACCGTGTACCTCGCGTCGGGCGATCTGCTGTTCGAGATCGAAGTCGACGGCAAGCTCGTCGAGCGCCGCCTGGCGCCCGGCGAGTCGGTCCACGTCTCGCCGAAGACCGTCCACCGGATGACGGCCATCGAGGACTGCGACATCTACGAAGTCTCGACGCCCGAGCTCGACGACGTCGTGCGCCTCGAAGACCGCTACGGCCGCGCCGGGACCTAAAAGTCAGAAGTTCGAAGCCAGAAGTTAGAAGTTGACGTGGCGCCTCCGGCGCATCTCGTTCAATACTTCTGGCTTCGAACTTCTAACTTGATTCGGCTTTTCTCAGAACGGAATGTCGTCGTCGTTCGGCGCGTCGACGTGCATGTCGGCCGGTGCGCTCTCCGAAGGCTCGGACGCGTAGCGATCACGGCCGCCAGGACGCGGCCCACCCATGCCGCCGCCGCTGCTCAGGAGCACGACGCGGTCGGCGCGGATCTCGGTGGTCTTGGCCGCCTTGCCTTCCTTGTCCGTCCACTCGCGCGTCTGGATGCGACCTTCGACGTAGATCTGCTTGCCCTTCGTCAGGTACTCGTGGAGCGACTCCGCGGTCTTGCCCCAGATGACGACCCGATGCCACTGCGTGTCTTCGCGCTTCTGGCCTTCGCGATCGGTATACCGTTCGGTCGTCGCGAGGCTGACGGTGGCGACCGGCGTGCCGCCGGCGGTGAAGCGCATCTCGGCGTCGCGGCCGAGATTGCCAACGAGGATTGCCTTGTTCACGCTGCCCATGGGGAGTCCTTGTCTCAGTTCTTGACGGTGCCCATGGCCTTCAGCTTCTGATTGGCCATGATGGCGGCTGTCGAGTTGGGGTACTGCTTGACGAGCAGCTCGAACA
>DASZOV010000048.1:0-3498 GCA_035550595.1 Vicinamibacterales bacterium | reverse complement strand
TCGATGTTCGGCGTGCCGTACTCGCCCATCGTGCCGAGCTTGACCAGGTGGCAGTCGGGCACGAACTCGCGGATCGCGAACAGCAGGTTGAGCGTGCCGACGACGTTGTTCACCTGCGTGAAGACGGCGTGCTTGCGATCGATCATCGAGTAGGGCGCGGCGCGCTGCTCGGCGAAGTGCACGACGGCGTCGGGCTTGACCTGAGCGATGACCGAGGCGAGGAAGTCGTAGTCGGTGATGTCGCCCGCGAACGTCTCGATCTCGCGGCCGGTGAGCCGTTGCCAGACACGGACGCGATCGGCGAGCGGCCGAATCGGCGTGAGCGTGGCCGCGCCGATCTCGTGATCCCATTGGCGGCGCGCGAAACTGTCGACAATCGAGACGGTGTGCCCCTGCTTCGAGAGATAGAGGGCCGTGGCCCATCCGCAATAGCCGTCGCCGCCCAGCACTGTGATGTTCATTGGGTATTCGTCCGTGTGAAAGAAGGTCTTCTGGAATTACGACCGGGAACGAGCACTCGTTGACCATCGCGCCGAACGACGGCCGCCGAGCAGGCAGGCGCAGACGTGCAAGATACCATTTCCTTGCGTGATGCTGCAATCAGGTGTAGACTCCGGCCGATTTCGGGTTCTTTTCGCGGCGTCACGCGGGAGATGGCAACACGGGGGCGTGGCGCGACCGCAGCGAAAGACGGCAAGGAGAGCATCGATGGACAACAGACGGGAATTTCTGAAGGCCTCGGCCGGTGTACTGGCCGTGGCGGCGGCGAAGCCCTTGTTCGCGACGACCGCTCGGTCGGCGGCACGCGTGCAAGGCGCCAACAACCGCCTGCGCATGGCCGTCATCGGCTGTGGCAACCGCGCGGCGCGCGTGTTCGATTCGTTCGCGCGTACCGAGCAGGTCCAGTGGGTCGCCGGCGCGGAAGTGAATCACGACAAGCTCGCCCAGTTCATGACGCCGGCACGGCAGACCTTCAAGCTCGCGATGGAGACCGACTACCGCCGCGTCCTCGACCGGCAGGACATCGATGCCGTGCTCATCGGCACGCCGGACTTCTCGCACAGCAAGATCTTCGTCGACGCGATCGCGGCGGGGAAGGACGTCTACACCGAGAAGCCCATTTCGAATTCCGTGCCGCGCGTCAACGCGATGCTCGACGCGTTCACCAAGAGCGATCGCGTCGTGCAGGTCGGCACGCACCAGCGCAGTTGGGATCACTTCATCGAGGCCAAGAAGATCGTCGACAGCGGCCAGCTCGGGACCATCTCGCACGTCGTCATCGTCCAGCCGGGCACCTACGCGCGCCCGAAGGAAGACGTGCAGCCGGTACCGGCCGGACTCGACTGGAACATGTGGCAGATGCTCCACCTCGATCCGTTCGTCCAGGAGCGTGACTACAAGCCCAGCCGGCTCAGCTTCCGCTCGTGGTACCAGTACGGCAGCGGCCTGGTCGGTGACTGGGGCGCGCATCACGTCGACGTGGCGCACTGGTTCATGAACGCCGACAACAAGGTGCCCGAGAAGACGACCGCGCTCGGCGGGTTCTACACCGTGCCGAACGCCGATCCCGAGATGGTGCCCGACACCTTCTCGATCGCGTGGCAATACGACAACTTCATCATGACCTTCGCCAACGCGGAGGTGTACATGGATCCGGCCAAGGAGAACCCCATCGAGAACTGGGGCGTGTTCTTCATCGGCACGCGCGGCTCGCTGCAGGTCAATCGGCAGGGCTATGTCGTCCGTGGCATCGTCGCGCACGTCGTCCGCAAACAGGGACCGCCACCGCCGCCGACCGCCGGCGGCGTCACGCTCGGTGCGGGCGGCACGGCGATCTCGTCGAACGGCCCGCAGATGGGCCGTGGCGGACGCGGTGGCCGAGGTGGACGCGGTGGGCGAGGCCGTGGCGCGGCTGGCAACGAGCCGGCGCTCGAGCCGAAGGTCTACGTCAACCCGCGCGGCGGCGTCGAAGAGGATTACCCGCTCGACGCGCACACGCACAACTTCCTCGACTGCGTGAAGTCGCGTAACCGGCAGACGAACGCTTCGCTGCCGATCGGCTATCACTCGGCGCTGCCATGCCTGCTCGCGCTCGAGTCACTCGCGGCCGGCGGCAAGGTGCTCGGGTGGGACGCGTCGGGACGGGCCAGCAAGCCGGTCTAACGCCGCGTTCACGATGTTCGACTCGCGGGCCGTGCAAAGAGTTCCGCCTTTGCACGGCCCGCGCTGTTACAGGTCCGGCTCCGCGCGGCCGGCTCGGCCAGTCATCGATCCATGACGAAAGAACTCCGCATCGCCCTGCTCGGCACCGGCTTCATGGGCAAGGCCCACTCGAACGCCTACTGCCAGGTCGGCCACTTCTTCGACGTTCCGTACCGCATCCGCCGCAAGCTGCTCTGTGACGTCGACGAGACGGCGCTCGCCGCGATGGCCGCCCGCTGGGAGTGGGAAGAGACGGCCACCGATTGGCGCGCGGCGATCGAGCGCGACGACATCGACGCGGTCGACATCGCGCTGCCCAATCACCTGCACGGCCCGGCCGCCATCGCCGCGGCCCAGGCCGGCAAGATCGTGCTGTGCGAGAAACCGCTCGCGCTCTCGCTCGACGAGGCGCGCGCCATGGTCGAAGCCGCGCGGAACGTGCCGACCAAGGTCTGGTACAACTACCGTCGGCTGCCGGCGATTGCCTTCGCGCGCCAGCTCATCGACGAGGGCCGGCTCGGCACGGTCTTCCACTACAACGCGGCGTACATGCAGCAGTGGGGCGCCGACACGGGACGCGCCGCCACGTGGCGCATGAATCCGGCGCTCGCCGGATCGGGCGCGGCCGGCGACCTGCTCACGCACTGCATCGACACGGCGCTCTATCTGAACGGACCGATTGCCGACACGACGGCCGCCGCACGCACGCTCGCGTCCGGCCGCACGGTCGACGATGCCTTCATGGCCCTCGTGCGGTTTCAGAACGCGAGCGCCGGGATGTTCGAGGCCACGCGCTTCGGCATCGGGTACCGCAACGCGCAGATGTTCCAGATCCACGGATCGGGCGGCATGCTGCGTTTCAACCTCGAACGGCTCAATCACCTCGAGTTCTTCGACGCGATGGCGCCGTCGACCGAGCAGGGCCTGCGCGATCTGCTCGTGACCGACCTCAAGCATCCCGTGTTCGGCAATTTCTGGCGGCCCGGACACATCATCGGCTACGAGCACACGTTCATCGCGTCGCTCGCCGCCTTCCTCGACTGCCTGGCGCGCGGCGAGGACTTCCACCCGAACTTCGCCGACGGTCTCGCCGTGCAGGAGGTGCTCGACGCCATGCAGCGATCGGCCGCCTCCGGCCAGTGGACGCCCGTCGCAGCCGAGTGACATACTCCGCGCGTTTCGTCGTCAGGATGTCCCTATGAGCGAGAACGAAATCGGACTGTCGTCCAGCACTCGCTGGACCATCGTCGGCCTGCTGGCCGCGTCGATGACCATCAACCTCGTCGATCGGCAGGT